>CALUIZ010000001.1 GCA_944320815.1 uncultured Phocaeicola sp.
CTACTCATGTTATTTCTCCTTATTTCTCCAATATTTTTGTATAACTCCGTAAAATCCCGTAAAATGGTGTAAAAGTTTTCCACGACCTTGCCAACGATAATCCTCGGATTTTCGTGGTGAGGTACACAGGAGGTACAAAAAATGGCGTAAAAAGGCTTAGCAACGATTATCAACGATACTTGAGCAACAAAAAAGGCGCCCGTAAAGAGCGCCATATTAATCGATTATAATCAATTTAACTATTTAATAATCAGTAAATTACTTACCGATGCAAAAATGTTTAAATATATTTCCTAGCACTTCATCGGTGGTAACCTCGCCCACTATATCTGACAAGTGGAAGATGCATTCGCGGAGATCTTGAGAGATGAAATCACCTGACAGATTGGAGATTAGGCCGTTTTGAACGCGGCGGATTGCTTCGAGGGCATGTGTGAGAGCTTCATAGTGGCGGATATTTGTCACTATCACATCGCTTTGACGGATATCAGGCAGATGGGCAAGGTCGGCGAGGAGTGACCGGAGTTTGTCGATATGAAGTTGTCGTTTGGCCGAGATTGTGATGGAATGCCAATCCGTGTCGGGGGTCTGCTCAATGAAATCGGGCAATGTGGAAGAGGCGTTTGTGACCGTGTCACATTTGTTCATAGTCAGAATAATCTGTTTGCGTGTGAGATGCGGACGAATCTTCTCATAGAACATCTGAAAGTCAGAGCTTGAATGTTCGAGATCATACATCAGGATGACAATCTGAGCTTGGTCGAGTGCTTTGAAACTCCGTTCGATTCCCAAAGCCTCAATGGTGTCGTCCGTCTGACGGATACCGGCCGTGTCAATGAAACGAAAGGTGATGCCGTGGATGTTCATCGTGTCTTCGATTACATCACGTGTAGTGCCGTGAATATCACTTACGATGGCACGGTCTTCACCTACCAATGCGTTGAGCAGCGTTGACTTGCCGGCATTGGTCTCGCCGATAATGGCTACAGGAATGCCGTTCTTGATGGCATTGCCGGTGCTGAACGAATCAACCAGTCGGCTGATAAGTTTCTCAATCTGTGCGGAGAGTGTCTGAAGTTCCGAACGGTCTGCAAATTCCAGTTCCTCGTGATCGCTGAAGTCCAGTTCCAGTTCCATGAGAGAGGTCAGATGAAGGAGCTGGTCACGGAGCTTGGAAAGTTCATGACTGAATCCTCCGCGCATCTGGTTCATGGCTAACCGATGGGTCGCTTCGGATGTGCTGGCTATGAGATCTGCCACTGCTTCCGCCTGACTCAAGTCCATTTTTCCGTTCAGAAAGGCACGCTGCGTATATTCGCCCGGACCGGCGGCACGGCATCCGTTGTCTATGAGCAGCTGCATCACTTTCTGGAGAATGTAGGATGAGCCGTGACAGGATATCTCGGTGGAATCTTCGCCTGTGTACGAATGCGGGGCACGGAAAAGGCTGACCAGCACTTCGTCAATAATTTCTCCCTGGCTGTCCTTGATGTGTCCGAATGTCAGTGTGTAAGGTTTGCGTGCAGCCAGTGGACTAGATGAACCGACAGGAGTGAAAATACGGTCGGTGATGGCTATGGCTTCCGGACCTGATATGCGGATGGTTCCTATGGCGCCTCCTTGTGCCGTGGCTATGGCGCAGATGGTGTCTTGTATATTCATTCTATTTATTTATATAATGTTTCAACGAGCAGGTGGGCGACTTTTTCGAGGTACTTCCGGTCTATGTCATCGAACATGTCCAATTGGTCTGAGTCGATGTCGAGGACACCTCTCACTTCGTCTTGGGTGGTGAGGAGGGGAATCACTATTTCTGAGCGTGAGAGGGAACTGCAGGCAATATGTCCGGGGAACCGGTCAACGTCGGGAACCACAATGCTACGTCCTTCTGCCCATGCGGTGCCGCATACGCCTCGTCCCTTCCGAATGCTGTAACATGCCACACTTCCCTGAAAAGGACCCAGAATAAGCTTGTCGTCCTCTACCAGATAGAAGCCTATCCAGAAGAAGCCGAATGCTTCTTTCAGGGCAGCGCAAGTGTTGGCAAGCACACTTATCGTATGAGTCTCACCTTCAATGAGCGGAATGAACTGCTCGAGAAAAGCCTCGTAGCGTTCGGCTTTGTCCATGGCATGTGTTTGTCTGAAATTTGTTTCCATTTCTGTTGTCGGTTAAATTCTGTCCAGTACAATTCTGATGAGGTCATCAATCTGGGTTTTGTAGCTTGTGTCGGCTTCTTGCTTTACACGGTTAGCGATGACCATGCATATGGTGGTCGCTTTATGGCCGAGCAGAAGAGAGAGTCCGGCCAATGCGGAACTTTCCATTTCGTAATTGGTGATACGTCTGCCCCCATATTCGAAGCTCTCAATCTTTTCATTCTGATGGGGATCTGCAAGCGGGATGCGCAGCCGTCTTCCCTGGGGACCGAAAAAGCCGCCGCAGGCTACGGTAATGCCTCGGACGAAATCGGTTCCGGCAATCCGTTCCACCAGTTCCTTGTCGGCATGAACCGCATAGAGGGTAGGAGAGCAGAGGGTGCCGCTCCATCCCAGATGGTTGAGCAAGGCACGTTCTAGCGGCAGGTCGCACACTGCATTCCGTCCTTCATAGAAATTCAGAAGTCCGTCCATGCCGATGGAAACCTCCGAACAGATGAATGTGCCGGCGGGAGTGTAAGGTTGCAGTCCTCCACAAGTACCGATGCGCACCAGTTCCAGCCGGCGAAGTGCATCTTTTTCCTTGCGGGTCTGGAAGTCAATGTTTGCCAGTGCGTCCAGCTCATTCATTACGATGTCGATGTTGTCGCATCCGATGCCGGTTGATATTACAGTTATCCGTTTACCCTGATAGATTCCGGTAATAGTGTGGAACTCACGGCTTTGGATTTCGCATTCTCTGGAGTCGAAATGTGAAGCCACCAGATTCACGCGCCCTGGGTCACCGACCAGAATCACTTTGTCCGCAAGCTGTTCGGGGCATACGTGCAGATGGAAAACAGAACCGTCTTCATTGATAATCAGCTCAGAAGGCGGAAAATGTATTTTACTTTGCATAGTCACATGTCTTTAGTAATAATGAAGAATTATTTCCCTATTGGTTCATTGCCTGCCGGATGGCTGTCCGGACGTGCGATGCTGTTGCGCATGTCGGTATCCGCCTGAATGTTCTTCATCCGGTAGTAGTCCATGATGCCAAGATTGCCGTTGCGGAAAGCGTCAGCCATTGCTTTGGGCACTTCTGCTTCCGCCTGGATTACGTTGGCACGCGCCTCTTCCGCCTTCGCCTTCATTTCCTGTTCAAGTGCCACAGCCATGGCGCGGCGTTCCTCTGCCTTTGCCTGGGCGATGTTCTTGTCGGCATTCGCTTGGTCAATCTGCAGAGAGGCACCGATGTTGCGACCTATGTCGATGTCAGCAATGTCAATGGAGAGAATTTCGAAAGCAGTCCCTGCATCCAGTCCTTTCCGGAGCACAAGTTTTGAAATGGAGTCCGGATTTTCGAGTACAGACTTGTGGTTCTCGGAAGATCCGATTGAAGAGACAATGCCTTCACCTACACGGGCAAGTACGGTGTCTTCACCGGCACCTCCTACCAGTTGGCGGATGTTTGCGCGCACCGTGACGCGTGCCTTCGCTATAAGCTGGATTCCGTCTTTCGCCACGGCTGTTACCGGAGGAGTGTCAATGACTTTAGGATTGACCGACATCTGTACGGCCTCAAACACGTCACGTCCCGCCAGGTCTATTCCTGTAGCCATCTGGAACGAAAGCTCAATGTTGGCTTTTGATGCGGAAACCAGCGCATGCACCACCTTTTCCACATGTCCACCCGCCATATAGTGAGCCTCCAGTTCATCACGCGTGATATTGCTTAGCCCCGCCTTGTGAGCTTCAATCATGGCAGGCACGATGGTGTGGGGAGGTACATTACGGATGCGCATCAGAAAGAGTTGGATGAGTGAGATGCTCACGCCTGACACTTTGGCGGAAAGCCACAGGAAGAAAGGCACATAATGAAAAAAGATGGCCAGCAGAATAATGGCTCCGATGACCATGAATACAAGTGTGAGGTTAATCATAATGCTTTGTTTTTAAACAGGTTAATAGCTTTATTCATTAATTTATACTTTTGTCTTCACATAGATGGTGCCATTGGTGATGCGGACTATTTCCACAAGAGTCTTTTCATCAATGAATCCGTCGGTTGACTGCACTTCGACAATATCCCCGTTGAAATCAGCATTCCCTATGAGAGTGAGCCGTGTAGTGGTGATTCCGGTGTCTCCGGGTTTCAGTCCAAGTCCTTCTAGCGGGTTGTGTCTGTAGTCAAGCGTTTCCTTGAGAGCCAGCCGGTCAACTGTTTTTGAACGCATGAACCACATGGTCACGAGTGCGATACCTATGGCAGAAGCTCCCACGGAAATCCATCCGGCCGCTGCCCCCACAAAGGTAAAGGCGTAATAGAGGGCGTAAAGGATGCAGAGTACAGCCCCTATTCCGGCAACACTGATGCCGGGAACAAGAAACACTTCCACTGCAAATAGAATCAGTCCACCCAGAATGAATGCGATGATGATGAAAGTAGACATGGTGTGATGTGATTTAAAGATGTCTTAATGTTTTTATTTCAGTGTTGCGCACCTGAACTGTCAACCCGTTGATTTCCTCATAGAGTTCCTTTACCCGCTTTTCCTTGTCGAGGATACCAGGGGCCAGCCGTTCTTTTGCCGTGTGGCTTGTGGCCGCATAGCTGGTGCGGATGTTCCTGAGCGATTCTTCAAGCGCGCGGAGGTCTTTCTCCTTCTGCTGGAGTATCGTGAACATTTTCCGTGCCTCGGGAGAGCGGAAATCACTTAATCTGTAATATACTGCATTGTCGTCTATCACAAATTCAAAGTCCCCTTTTTTCTGCTTCCGCTCGTGTCCGTACATGGCTTGCGCCAGACGTTGCTTGGCTGTGCGGAATTTGCCGCTGTCGCTCCATGTGTCTTTAATTTCAGAGAGCATGGCCAGCCTTCTCAGTTTGTCAGGATCGGTAGTGTCATAGTCATGGACAACCTTCGAGTCGTTGGGGGCGAATACATACACGCAAACTTTTCCTGCAGGCTGATAGCGGTCGGAAGCAAACCATCCGAGCTGGTTGAGGTCATCTATGACATACATGTAGTCATTATACGGTGAATTGAACGGGAACCCCACATTGTCCGGTTTCAGATAACTTCCGTCTTCCGGGTCATAACGTGTGATGAAAATGTCATATCCGCCCATGCTTTCTTTCCCTTCAGAAGCGAAATAGAACGTTATGCCGTCCGAATTCAGGAACGGATAGTTTTGGTTTCCGCCGTCTTCCCCGATGCCTTTCAGAGGTTGGGGGGAACTCCACCTGTCAGCCAGCTTGATGCGTGAATAGAGGCCGGTCTTCCCCTCAGAATCCGTTTGCGGGAAGATAGTCTTGTCTCCCAGTTCGTTGGTATAGTATGTGCCGGCGGTGTCGTCCAGCATTCCGATTTCTCCAGCGGCTCTGCTTAGTTTGTAGGCATCCAGAAAAGCGTTCTTGTCCACTACAAAGCTGTCCACCACCGTTACGTTCTCCACACCTCGGATCATTCTTGCCCCCATCCGGTATTTTGCCATCAGCTCATCGGTAGAAGAGGTGTCACGTTTCTTCTTTTCCAGCCAGTAGATGTGTTCCTCCAGGTTTTCGATGGCCTCGTCAAACCGGTAAAGGTCATAATAGGCTTTGCTCAGATACAGATACCCGTTGATGACTTTCCGTTCGGCACTTTTCTCCAGATAAGGAAGGGATTTCTTCACTTCTCCCGTTTCGTAGCAGCAGGCACCATACCAGAAGTTGTAGTTGGCATTTGATGGAGCCTGTTTGACCAGCCGCCCGAACACGGGTTTCGCTTTCTCAAACTCTCCGTCGGTAAACCACTTCCTGGCCTGATTGAGAGTCTGTGCGGAAACTCCTCCCCAGCAGCAGAGGGCAAATAGCATCAGATTATATTTTCTCATTGTCATCTTTTCCTGTCTGTTTATGATTATTCAATTTCAAATATACAACCTTTCTTTTGAATGACTGCTTTTTTCAGTATTCTATTTTCTGAAAATTTTCACAGAATGATTCTTTTGATGTAATTTTGCGCCGTTTTTAAGTCGGAATATTTGATTTATGGAGAAACAAACGGAAGAAGCGAAACTCTTGCGGCGTATCCGCACACGGTTTGCCAAAGGGGTGTGCCAGTATGGACTGATTGAAGACGGCGACAGGATTCTGGTCGGCCTGTCGGGCGGGAAAGATTCATTGGCACTGTTGGACCTGCTGGCTGAACGTTCCCGCATTTATAAGCCTCGGTTCTCGGTAATGGCGGCGCATGTGGCGATGAAGAACATTGCATACGAGTCGGATATCGCTTATCTGAGGACATTTGCCGAGGAGAGGGGAGTGCCTTTCGTTTCTGAAGAGACTTCATTCGACCCTTCGACCGACACGCGGAAGTCGCCCTGTTTCCTCTGTTCATGGAATCGCCGGAAATCGCTTTTCACATTGGCCCAGACCCATGGATGCAATAAGATTGCATTGGGGCACCATATGGATGACATTCTGGAAACGTTGCTGATGAACATGACGTTCCAGGGAGCATTCAGTACGATGCCTCCCCGTCTGGTGATGCGAAAATTTGACATGACCGTCATACGTCCGTTGTGTCTGGTGCATGAAGCCGACTTGAAAGAGTTGGCGGAATTCAGAGGCTACCGCAAACAGATCAAGAACTGCCCGTATGAACGCGATTCGCACCGTTCGGACATGAAAGACATTCTCCGCAGACTAGAGGAGATGAATCCGGAAGCCCGCTACAGTCTTTGGGGGAGCATGGGGAACATCCAGTCCGACTTGCTTCCCGGAGACAAAGGGCAAGACTTTTGATTGTTAATTTCTAATTTATTCATTATATGTGGACACATGGAATTTATTCTGTAATTTTATTGGTGTTCTCCAACATTTTCATGACCTTCGCCTGGTATGGTCATCTGAAGATGCGTGAGGAGTTCAGTTGGTTTGCGGCTTTGCCGCTTATCGGGGTCATCGCTTTCAGTTGGGCGATTGCGTTTTTCGAGTACTGTCTGCAGGTGCCGGCCAACCGCCTGGGATTCAAGGACAGCGGGGGGCCTTTCGACATCATGCAGCTGAAAGTGATTCAGGAAGTGGTCACGCTGGCCGTTTTCACCGTATTTTCAATGATTGCCTTCAAGTTAGAGTTGAAATGGAACCATCTCGCCGCATTTGTTTGTCTGGTGCTGGCGGTGTATTTTGTGTTCAAGAAATAAAGGTCCGGGCGAAACTTCCGCGTTCAGTCATTCATTTCGCGAATGCGGCGTATCTGACGCTCCACTTCATACGGGTTGGTAGGATTTTTCTCCTTGCGCAGCCTTTTCTGCCGACGGATGGAATCCTCCGCCTGTCGCTGGCGGATATATTCATAAAGATTGCCTTCACTCTTCGGACGTGAAGGCTTTTTTGTGTCCGTATTTTCTTGCGGCATGAGCGTATCGCCCACTTCCGGACGGGCAATGGTGTCCGTATCTTTTGTATGGTAGACAGCCAGGAGAGGTTTGCGATAGAAATTCATTACCTTCAGGCTGTCTTCTTTTGTGGGTTTGTAGTCCTTGTAGATTTTCCAGGCATTGGCATGTTTGCGGTTGTGTGCCAGCATTCTCCCTCTTCTGGTAAGGTTATTGTAGGCGAATCCCATGATGTCAAGCCCTCCGATGCCGACACCTGCTCCGGCACTCCCCGCTACACTTTGATACATTTTTCCTGTTGAGGGCATGATGCTCCTTCCGTATTCCTCTCCATATACGGCATTCGGGTTGAGAGTCCATGAAAACTCCAGCTTTTTCGGGCGGCCCATCACCAGTACATCGTACACCGGGTCCTCACCGAATTTTGTCCATATGGTGTAAGGCTCGAAGCGTATGTATCCTGTAGGCTTCCATATTTTGGTCGTGTCAATCAGATTCCGCGGCATACTCAAGTCTTCCTTGAAATTCATCCATTTCTTTTCGAGAGGAGCTTCTTTCGGTGGTTCCCTGTATTCCATACGGTCTCCGTTGAAGTCGAATTGAATCATCTTTACGGCATCCATATTGAGGCGGATTTCCTTCTCTTCTTTCTGCTCCTGGGCGGAGAGAGGCAGGATTCCGACCATACAGAGCAGTGCGGATATTTTATTTATATGGCAGACTTTTCCTTTCATTTCCGTTTGTTCACTCTTCCTCCCTGCATCCAGCATTTCTTGTAGTATGGTTCGTTCAGGTTGCTGACAATGACTCCCTGGCTGGTGCTTGCATGGATGAAACGTCCTTCTTTCAGATAAATGCCTACATGGTTAGCCGTTCTTTTCTTCCGTCCGTTGTGAAAGAATACCAGATCGCCTTCGCGCAGATTGCGCTTGGCTATACGGCTGCAGTCCTTTGTCCGTTGTTCTTCTGAGCTGCGTTTGAGTCTTGTGTGATAAACCTTTTTATAAATGGCACATGTAAGCCCCGAGCAGTCCACACCCCGGAGACTGTTTCCACCATAGCGGTAGGGAACCCCTATCCATCTGGCCGATTCGATGTAGAGCCGGTGGTTGTCGTCCAGGTCGATGTCCATGTCAAGGCTGATTGCCGCATGTACAAGTTCCTGATAGTTCAGTCGTGGTGCTGCTGTCTTGCAGGAAGACAGGGTCAGCACCACGACTGTATACAGGAGATATTTCATTGATTTTAACCGTCTGAACATCATTTCGCGTTTTGTCAACAAGACAAATGTAGAGAAAATCCGTCTGACTTGCGCTCCGTTTAGACTATTTTATGTAAAATCAGTCTTCTTTTTCTGATGAGATATCCTCTTCTTTCCATTCAAAATAGCTTTCCAGTTCTTTTTCAGCCGCCCCATTCTCGTTAGGAAGGTCGCGGATGATGCTTCCGTGTTCCAGCAAGGCGATACGTGTACTGATGTCCACCGTGTGCAGCAGATTATGGCTGGACACCAGAATCGTGGCATTTGTGGCCTGGTTGTACTCCTTGAGCAGGAATTTGAGGGCCGACTGGGAAGTCGGGTCCAGAAAGTTGAACGGTTCGTCGAGGATAAGGAGAGAAGGGTTATGCATCATGGCGGCTATAATGCCCACTTTCTGTCTGTTTCCGGCGGAAAGATTGCGTATATAAGTTTTCTCCCCTTTAATTTCGCCGTTCATGAACCGGTCGAAGCGGCCCGTGCGTTTGTCTATGGTCGCCTTGTCCAGACCGTATATTTTCCCGATGAACTGGAAATATTCGTCGGGGGTAAGGTAATCAATCAGGAAGCTTTCGTCCATATAGGCTCCGGTGGTTTCTTTCCAGCTCTCGTTCCGGCTGACATCCGTATTGTCAATCAGAACACGTCCGCTGTCCGCTTTCAGCAGGTCGAGTGTCAGCCGGAAGAGAGTGGTTTTTCCCGCTCCGTTGTTTCCCACCAGTCCGAGCATCTCCCCTTGGGCGATGTGATATTCCGGAATGTCAACGGCTGTTTTTTCGCCGTAGCATTTTTTCAGTTGTTCTATTCGTATTTTCATGTTTATTCAGTTCTTCTTATTTCGTGTTTCTCAGGCTTTCCATCATTTTGTACCGCTTTTTCATGAGCTGCCGGCAGGTGGCTTTCAGCCATAAAGGCTGGGTCAGTATTCCCGCTGCACCGAGGACGATGCATATCACCCCTCCCGTTGTCTCGTCCAGCAGAGAAGCCAGTAGCTTGTTGAACAGAATCGGCAGGAACAGGGCGGCGGCTACCGTCACCGACTGATAGGCTGAGTTCCATTGTCCTTTCCCCCATAAGGAGGCTGTGAGCGGGGCGGTCTTGTCGTTGAAAAGTGCCAGCTGGAGAAGCATCGGCAGGGTGATTCCGGCCGTGAAGAAGCACATCCCGAACACAAAGACTATCGTCAGGTCTCCCCAGATGGCGGAAGGAAGTATGCAGCAGAGGGGGATGACCAGCAGCAGACAGTGCAGGTAATATTTCCCTTTCAGCAGACTGTAGAGCGAGCCTTTACGGGCCATGATGCCGTCCAGATAATTCCCTTCGTATGCCATGACGCGCGAGAGGATTGCCACTCCGTAGGCGCAGAAACAATAGACGCAATAGAAGTAGACGATGAAAGGAGACTGTCGGAGCTCGTCATCGGAAGTCATTCCGAACAGCATGAGAGCGAAAAGCAGCAATATCACTGTCAGTGTCTTGAAGTTCGTACTCGTCGCCTTGTTCCGGAAGATGAGTTTCAGCTCCAGCCGCATGTATTCTCCCGTCTCTCCGAATCTGTCCATCCAGGCATATCCGCTGACATGTTTCACGCGGGCATTTTCTTTGCGTGAAAGTTCGTGATAGATGGCGGCATGCTGGATGAGGCTGTTGAGGTGCCATAAAATGACGATTCCGGCGAGGATTGCCAGATAGACCAGCGGACTCCATCGGATTATTCCGTCGCCCAATGTCATGCTGGTCCTGCTTACCATTCCGTCCGCAAGAAGTTCGACAGCCAGCAGCCCTCCATAGAGCAGTGCGGGAAGCAGAATCCAGCCTACGTGCAAGCGCATCAGCGTGCGGACCAGCACCGACCAGTAGGCGTTCATCACCATCAGCAGCCAGATGCCCAGTGCATAACCGATGACACCGCCGAGACCGTAGAAGCGGGTGATAGTCAACAGTCCGAAAGGAATGAAAAGGAAGAGCCAGAACAGGTTGAAAAGTTTCAGCCCGACCTGAAGAAGCAGTGCGTTCATAAGTTTCCGCTCAGGTATGGGAAGAAGCAGATAAGGTCTGATTTCCTGTGCGGGCAGCGGCAGCATGAAGCGGATGAGGAAATCAATGAACAGAAACAAGGGGAGTCCGCCGTTCAGCGAATCATAAGCTTCACGGTGCGGCATCCCCTCCTTAAACGCAATGGACAGCGATACCCCGATGAATACGAGGTATGCTGCCCAGAATGCGGCGAACAGATGAACCAGTACCTTGGCATAGCGGTTCTTGTCGTAAATCGGACTTCTCCGTTCTGCCAGGTGCTGGTTGTGTCGGATAAGTTTCAGCAGCATGTGTGTCCTTATTTTTTGACCGGAGCACTCATACTGACTTCAATCTGGTTGTTCTGCCCGAAGAACGATTTGGCGAAAGCTTTCAGGTCGTCTGCCGTAATGCTCTTCACCGTTTTTTCGTAATCGGTGTTCATGTCCAGATTGTCCCAATAATATTCCTGGATGATTCCTGTCCAGTAGCCGTTTTCCTTCTGGTTCTGCTGGTAAGTCTTCAGCATATATTCCTTCACCTTGTCCAGGTCTTCTTCCTTGGGACCGTTGGCGATGAAGTCGCCGATGCCTTTCTTTATCAGCTCTACCATGTCGGCGCGTCTTGCCGGATCAGTGTCGAAATAAATCTGGAATGTGCCCTCTTCCTTCGGATATTTGCTGACGCTTCCGCTGCAGCTCACTCCGTATGTGCCTCCTGCCTCTTCGCGCACGGTCTGCGTATAGAGGATGTCCAGCAACTGTCCCATGATGCTCATCATGAGCTTGTTCTTCATCGTGTATGCGCAGTCTCCGCTGTTGAGGAGAATCACACTGGCCTTGGGCGTTTCCATTGCGCGGACGAAGTCATTGTTGTAGATTCCCTTGCGGATATACAGCTTGTTGTCGCGGAAGTTTTCCTTACGGTTGATGGTGGGAAGACCGCCGAGATACTGCTCGATGAGCGGAGTTGCGGCAGCGAGGTCCACATTGCCCACAAGGATGAAAGTGAAGTCGCCGGCCTCGGCGAAGCGTTCCTTGTAGAGTGACATCACCTTGTTGTAGTCAATCTTGTCGAGCATTTCAGGCTGCAGGTCGATGGCGCGCGGATGATGGTCGTAGAGTGCCACCCTTATCGTGTCGGAGAGCGCTGACATCGGATTGGCTTCCTGGTTGCTCAGTGCCGCCTTGTTGCGCTGGATGAACGAAGTGAACGCTTCCTGATCCATACGGGGTGCGGTGAAGCGCAGGTAGACAAGCTGGAACATGGTTTCAAGGTCTTTCGGCGAGCATCCTCCCGACAACGTTTCGGAAAGCATGTTGACCGACGCGCTTGCGGAAGCTGCCTTGCCGGCAAGAACCTTGCCGAGGTCGATTGCACTGAAGTTGCCCAGACCGCCTATCGACACGATGTCATTGAGCATGCTGAACTGCAGTACGTCGCTGTCACTGAAGAGTGAGTTTCCTCCAGGACTGTAGGCAGTCATCTGGATTTCATCGGCCTTGAAGTCGGTCGGTTTCACGATTACGCGCACACCGTTGCTCAGGGTCAGGATGGTTGTTCCGAATTCTCCTTGCTCCGTCTTTACCACTTTGCCGCCCTGGGGCTTCTCTTTCATCAGCGGTTCGTCTGACACTTTGTCTACATAAGGCTCAAGCTTTTCAGAACGCACCTTGTCGATGATGTTCTTCAGATCAGCTTCGGTAGGATACTTCATCGTGTCCTTTTCCGGACAGAATACGCTGAGTACGATATTGTTTTCCTGAATGAGCTGTTTCATGAATCCGTTGACAGCCTCCAGAGGAATCTTGGGCGCCATCTGGTTCATGATGGCATATTCGTTCTCGATTCCCGGAATCGGTTCGTTGTCGATGAAATTTCTCACATACTCCTGCACGTAAGTGTTTGTCTTCTGTTTGTCACGTTCGTTGTATGCGATTTCGAGTGCTCTCAGATAGTTGGCCTGCGCACGTGCATACTCTGTGGCGGTAAAGCCAAACTGGCGTACGCGTTCGATTTCCTTCATCAATGTTTCTGTGGCTGTAAGGATGCCGTCTTCTTTCGCTACTGCCAGACCGATGAATGCTTCTTTGGTCTTGGCCACAAGAAAATCGCCGTCATAAGCCTGTGCCTGCAGGAAAGGCGGGTTGGCCTGCTGGGTCAGTTCGCTCAAGCGGGTGTTCAGCATACTGGCCACCATGTATTTCATATAGTTCACCATAAGATAGCCCATGTTGCCTTTCTGGTCGGCAGGGAACGCATCGTGCTTGTGGAACAGGTAGATGATGGGCATCTGCTGTTCCTTGTCTTTGGCGACGGTCACAATCGGCTCTTCATTGTCGGGCACCGGGAAATATTCGCGCTTCGCGGCATTGGCCGGCATTTCGATGGAAGAGAAGAGTGATTTGATTTTCTGTTCAATCTTGTCCACATCGATGTCACCTACCACGATGATGCCCTGCTGGTCGGGGCGGTACCATTTTTCATAATAGTCGCGCAGTGCCTGATAGGGGAAGTTGTCCACCACTTCCATTGTGCCGATGGGCAGACGGTAGGCATACTTGCTGTCCTTGTAAATGATGGGGAACACTTTCTCGTACATGCGCATCATGGCTCCCGAACGGGTACGCCATTCTTCATGGATGACTCCACGCTCCTTGTCGATTTCTTTCGGGTCGAGTGTCAGGTCGTTTGCCCAGTCGTGGAGAATCAGCAGACAGGAGTCGATGATTCCGTCACGGTTGACCGGAACGTTTGAGATGTTGTACACCGTTTCATCAACCGAGGTGTAGGCGTTGAGGTTGGCACCGAACTTCACTCCGTTCTGTTCCAGATATTCGCGGAGCAGATTGCCGGGGAAGTTGGTGGTTCCGTTGAAACACATGTGTTCGAGGAAGTGTGCCAGACCGCGCTGGTTGTCCTCTTCAAGGATGGAACCGACTTTCTGTGCGATATAGAAGTCTGCCTGGTTCTCCGGCAACCCGTTGTGGCGGATATAATATGTCAGTCCGTTTTCCAGTTTTCCGATACGCACGTTCGGATCTGTCGGGATAGGTGGCATCTGCTGTGCGAATGCCGTTGCCGCGCTTCCCATCAGGAAAACAGCGACAAATGTTTTTCTTAAAAAATTCTTCATATTTGGTCTGATAAAAAATTATAGCATTCCGTTGGCCGACAGATAGCGTTCGGCCTCAATGGCCGCCTTGCATCCGCTTCCGGCGGCCGTCACTGCCTGACGATAATGCGGGTCGGCCACATCCCCGGCGGCAAATACGCCCGGTATTCCGGTGCGCGGAGTGTCCGGTTCGGTGATGATGTAACCCGTGTCGTCAGTCTTTACCCAAGGCTTGAAAATATCCGAGTTGGGCTTGTGCCCGATAGCTAGGAAGAAGCCGTCGATAGCCACGTCATAACGTTCCTCGTCAGGCTCGCCCATGCGTTTCACCACATGCATTCCTTCCACGCCGTTGTCACCGTAGAGTCCCACGGCATTGTGTTCAAACAGCACCGTGATGCTGGGATGGTTCATCACGCGCTCCTGCATGATTTTTGAGGCGCGCAGGAAAGGCTTGCGCACCACCAGATACACCTTTTTGGCGAGTCCGGCCAGATAAATGGCTTCCTCGCAGGCAGTGTCTCCTCCTCCCACCACAGCTACCGTTTTCTTGCGGTAGAAGAAACCGTCGCAGGTGGCGCAGGCACTCACGCCCATGCCCGCATATTTCTTCTCATCCTCCAGTCCGAGGTATTTGGCCGTGGCACCGGTGGAGATGATGACCGTGTCGGCGGTGATTTCCTTTTCTTCATCTATGATAAATGTGTATGGAGCCTTGCTGAGGTCGGCTTTGGTGACGATTCCTCCCCGTATTTCCGCGCCGAAGCGTTCCGCCTGTCTGCGGAGATCGTCCATCAGCACAGGGCCGGTCACTCCCTCCGGGTAGCCCGGAAAGTTTTCCACTTCGGTGGTGATGGTCAGTTGTCCTCCCGGCTGGATGCCTTCATATACGACGGGGCCGATGTTTGCGCGTCCCGCGTAGATGGCGGCCGTATATCCGGCAGGGCCTGAACCGATAATCAAACATTTTACATGTTCTGTTGCCATAATTCTGAATTTTTAGTGTTGTTTTGTGCCGATTCCTCCCGTTGTGGGAAAAATCAAGGCAAAAGTATATTTTTTTATTTTGCGGTGCAATTATCTTATATATAAAAAATGTCAGATTCAGGCCGCTCCGCCGCTTCGGAATGAGGAGAGGTGAGGAGTCGGAAGGTTTGTCTGAAACAACAGGGTATTCTGGCAGAAACAGCGGCTTGTTCTGTCCTGAACAGCGGTCTGTTTTGCCGTGACTTGTTGCATAAGTCAAAAAATGGTGCTACCTTTGTCTTTCAAAAAACGATTTTTTAAAAACTAACGTCAATAAGATATGTTCAGAAGTCATACTTGCGGCGAGTTGCGACTTGCCGATGCAGGCAAAACCGTGACGCTGGCCGGATGGGTGCAGCGTTCGCGCAAAATGGGAGGGATGACGTTCGTCGACCTTCGTGACCGTTATGGAATCACTCAGCTGGTTTTCAATACGGATGTAAATGCGGAACTTTGCGAACAGGCCAATCATCTGGGCCGTGAATACGTGGTTCAGGCAACAGGGACTGTCAGTGAGCGTTCGAGCAAGAATGCCAACATCCCGACCGGAGAGATTGAAATCATCGTGTCGGAACTGAAGGTGCTGAATGTGGCCCAGACTCCTCCGTTCACGATTGAAGACAATACGGACGGAGGCGATGACCTCCGGATGAAATACCGCTATCTGGATTTGCGCCGTACGGCGGTGCGCAAGAATCTGGAACTCCGCCACCGGATGACGATGGAGGTGCGCCGTTATCTCGACAGTAAGGGATTCCTGGAAGTGGAGACTCCGATGCTCATCGGTTCCACTCCTGAAGGTGCGCGCGACTTCGTGGTTCCGTCGCGCATGAATCCGGGGCAGTTCTATGCGCTTCCCCAGTCGCCGCAGACCCTGAAGCAGCTGCTGATGGTTTCCGGTTTCGACCGTTACTTCCAGATTGTGAAGTGTTTCCGCGATGAGGACCTCCGTGCCGACCGTCAGCCGGAATTTACTCAGATTGACTGCGAGATGAGTTTCGTGGAGCAGGAAGACATTATCCAGATGTTTGAAGGGATGGCCAAGCACCTGTTCAAGGAGCTGCGCGGAGTGGAACTGACTGAACCTTTCCTGCGCATGCCGTGGGCGGATGCCATGAAGTATTATGGAAGCGACAAGCCGGACCTCCGTTTCGGCATGAAATTCGTGGAACTGATGGATGTGCTGAAAGGCTACGGATTTTCTGTGTTCGACAATGCGGCTTACATCGGCGGTATCTGTGCCGAAGGTGCGGCCCATTACACCCGCAAGCAGCTCGACCATCTGACTGAGTTCGTGAAACGTCCGCAAATCGGCGCGAAGGGGATGGTATATGCCCGTGTCGAGGCCGACGGTACGGTGAAGTCGAGCGTCGACAAGTTCTATAGTCAGGATGTGCTTCAGAAGATGAAGGAAGCTTTCGGCGCGAAGTCCGGTGACCTGATTCTGATTCTGAGCGGTGACGACGCGATGAAGACGCGCAAGCAGTTGTGTGAGCTTCGTCTGGAGATGGGTAACCAGTTGGGCCTGCGCGACAAGAACAAGTTTGCCTGTCTGTGGGTGGTAGACTTCCCGATGTTTGAGTGGAGCGAGGAGGAAGGCCGTCTGATGGCCATGCACCATCCGTTCACACACCCGAAGGACGAGGACATTCCTCTGCTCGACACCAATCCTGCAGCTGTGCGTGCCGATGCGTACGACATGGTTGTGAATGGCGTGGAAGTGGGCGGAGGTTCCATCCGTATCCATGATTCGGCTCTTCAGGAGAAGATGTTCGAGATTCTGGGATTCACCCCTGAAAAGGCGCAGGAGCAGTTCGGCTTCCTGATGAACGCCTTCAAGTTCGGTGCGCCCCCTCATGGCGGTCTGGCTTACGGACTTGACCGCTGGGTGTCTCTGTTTGCCGGCCTTGACTCAATCCGCGATTGCATCGCTTTCCCGAAAAACAATTCCGGCCGTGATGTGATGCTGGACGCTCCGGGCTGTCTCGACCAGAAACAGTTGGATGAGCTGCATCTGAAAATAGACATTGAAGAACAATTGTAACAGAGAAGAACCGGATGAAAGAATCGGTGCGAATTTTTCGTTTTGCGATGGTGGGCACGCTCAATGCGCTGATAACGGCTGTTGTTGTATGGCTGCTGATGCATATTGAGGGTGAAAGCTACATTACGGCGAATATCATCGCTTATATTGTGGCGCAGATTCATAATTTCATCTGGTGCAAATATTGGATATTTCCTTTGGAAGCCGACGGAAAAAAGAATAGCATCTGGCATCAGATGCTATTCTTTGCCGGGGCTTTTCTGCTGGCTTACAGTGCCCAGTTCCTTTTTCTCCTGATGTTGGTCGAACTGCTGCATTGTAATGAATATTGGTCGCAGTTCCTAGGGCTCTTCATTTACGGAGCGGTCAATTTCATGACCAACAAGCATGTCACTTTCCGTTAGGCCATTTCAAGAAGGTGTTTCTCTTCAATGTAGTTCAATCCTTTGTCCAGGATTACTTTGCGTGTTTGCTCCGGACTGTCGGTGCGGAACACGAGAATCCCTTTGCCGGAAAGCAGGAAAGAATAGAGGTAGGAAATTCCTATTCCTGCGTTGCTGAAACTCCGGATGGCATCGGCTGCGCATCCCGGTCTGTTGTCGAGCATGATGGCGAACACGTCTGAAAGATTGGCTGAGATTCCTGCCTCCTTCAGCGTTTCATAGGCGCGCATGGGTTCGGAACAGATGATGCGGTAGATTCCATATTCTACGGTATCGGATATGGTGGAGGCAATCAGCTGGATGTTCGCTTCCTTGAGCAGTTCGAGAACCCGCAGGAGGGTACCCGACTTGTTTTCTACAAATACAGATAACTGGTGTATGGTCATAATTCTATAAGTTTTTTGAGTCTTTATTGGTTCAAATCAGAGTTTTTCTCAGGTCCTTCACGCGGACAGCTTTTCCTTCTTGCTTGGGAAGACTGCCTTTCGGCATCAGTTTCACCCGTGGGGTGATCAGAATTTCGTCTTTCAACTGTCGCGTGATTTCTTTTGTCAGGTTCTGCAAGAATCCATAGTCGTCCGTGAAGTCATTCAGCTCCACTTCCACGGTCATCTCATCGTTCGCTTCAAGATTGGTCAGCGTGATGAGGTATTCATTGCCCAGTTCCTTGAACTGCATCAGAATGTTTTCAATCTGGATGGGGAAGATGTTCACACCTTTCAGAATCATCATGTCATCGCTCCGGCCCTTCATCCTGTCGAGGCGTTTGTGATGACGTCCGCAGGGACAGTCGCCGGGAAGAATACGGGTGAGGTCACGTGTGCGGTAGCGCAGGAGCGGCATGGCTTCCCGGTTGATGGTGGTCAGTACCAGTTCGCCCACTTCACCTTCAGGAACAGGCTCCAGCGTTTCCGGATCCACGATTTCCACGATATAGTAATCCTCCCAGATATGCAGGCCGTTCTGCTCCGGACATTCGAAGGCTACGCCCGGTCCGCACATTTCCGACATGCCGAATGAATTGTAAGCCTTTACTCCCAGCATGTCTTCAATGCGTCTGCGCTGTTCGTCAGAGTGAGGCTCCGCTCCGATAATCAATGTGCGCAGTCTTGTATCACGGCGCGGGTCAATGCCCATCTCCTCCATCACTTCATAAAGTCGTCCGGCATAGCTCGGAATGGCATGGAGTGCAGTCGTTCCGAAGTCGGTGATGAATTTGATTTGCCGTTTGGTGTTTCCTGCGGCGGCCGGAACGGTAAGCATTCCCAGCCGTTCCGCTCCATACTGGAATCCGAGTCCTCCCGTAAACATTCCGTACCCGGATGAGTTCTGGAAAATGTCTCCTTTCCTGAGTCCTACCATGTAGAGGCAGCGCGCCACGGCATTGGCCCATTCGTCAAGGTCATGCTGCGTGTGGAGAATTACAGTGGGGGTTCCTGTGGTTCCGCTTGAAGAATGCAGCCGCACCACATCTTCCAGCGGAACGGCGGACAGGCCGAACGGGTAATGCTTGCGCAAGTCTTGTTTTGTGGTGAAGGGGATTTTCTGAAGGTCATCCAGCGAACGGATGTCTTCCGGTTTCAGGCCGGACTCCTCAAAGCGTTGCCTGTAGAATGAAGAACGCATGCAGCGTCCGATGGTTTTCTGCAGCCTTTCCAGTTGCAGCCTCTCTATCTCCGGACGTGTCATGGTTTCCAGTTCCGGATGTAGATACATTTGTTCGTGTTTCATGGTCTTTAATATTGTTATCTTTATGAATGAGGGTGTCATCAAAATGAAAGCCAGTTTTTATTTTGATGCACCCTCATCCTGTATTCTATCCGCAAATATAGCAATAATAAAGACAAAACAAACAATTGGTTTCAAATAAATACAAAAATCGCCTGTTTGCTTTTAAAATGATTGACTCTAGTCGAATGAGCCATATCGTGTGAGCAGCAGTTTGCGGTCACCAAGCGTGTTGTCTATACGGGCTACGTTAATCCAGAACTTGTTTTCGCGTACGTTTTCGGAAGGATAAGCCGCTTTTTCCCTGCTGTACATGTGCTGCCATCTGTTTCCTACCACTTCGTATTCCGGATGCGGAGAGTTGACCAGTACATTGTCTTCTTTCGAGGCATCGCCGTTCTTGATTTCTTCAATCTCATTCCAGATGCCCTTCATGGCATTCACGAAGCGGTTGAGTTCGTCTAGGCTCTCACTTTCCGTCGGCTCGACCATAAGCGTGCCATGGACAGGGAAGGACAGGGTGGGGGCATGGTAGCCGTAATCTATCAGGCGTTTGGATATGTCATTTTCGGATATTCCACTGTCTTCATGTATTTTTCTGCATTCAAGAATCATTTCATGTCCCACAAATCCTTTTTTGCCGTGATAGACAATTCCGTAAGTGTCTTTCAGACAGGATGCCAGATAATTTGCGTTGAGAATTGCCGTTTCTGTGGCACGGCGCAGCCCTTCTTCTCCCATCATGCAGATATAGGCATATGTGATGGGAAGAATGCCCGCGCTGCCATACGGAGCGGCAGAGACTTCATTCTGTGCATCTCCCCATGATGCATGTTTGGGAAGGAACGGAACCAGATGGGCAGACACACAAACCGGTCCCACACCCGGACCGCCTCCGCCATGCGGACTGGCAAATGTCTTGTGCAGATTCAAATGGCAGAGGTCTGCTCCGATAGTTGCCGGATTGGTCAGTCCCACCTGCGCGTTCATATTGGCTCCGTCCATGTAGACTTGTGCTCCGCAGCGATGGATGATACGGCAGATTTCCGCAATGTCCTCTTCAAAGATTCCATGAGTAGAAGGATAAGTGATCATCAGGGCCGCCAGATTGTCTTTGTTGGCTTCCGCCTTGGCCTTCAGGTCATTGATGTCTACATTTCCGTATTCGTCACAGGCACAGGTAAGAGGAGTGTAGCCTGCTTGTACGGCCGATGCCGGATTGGTTCCGTGTGCCGATGCCGGAATAAGCACCAGATGCCGGTTCCCTTGTCCGATACTTTCCAGATAGCTTCGTATGATGCGCAGGCCCGTGTATTCTCCCGCCGCTCCAGAGTTAGGCTGGAAAGTGACTGCAGCGAATCCGGTAATGGCCTTCAACTGATCCGACAGATTGCGTATCAAAGTCTGATAGCCCTCCGCCTGGTCTTCCGGTACTAGCGGATGGATGTTCATCCATGCGGAGTTACTGAGCGGAAGCATTTCCGCTGCTGCATTCAGTTTCATGGTGCAGGAACCAAGCGGAATCATGGAGTGGGCCAGTGAAATGTCCTTGCGTTCCAGACGCTTGATGTAACGCATCATTTCCGTTTCCGTATGATATTTCCTGAATATTTCATGGATAAGGAACGGCGTATGACGGCGCAACTCTTTTGTGACAGGAGCCGTGTCCGGGATTTCTGCCGCATCGTGCGTGTTTCTTTCCGCCGCAATTCCGAATACGTTGACCAGCAGATTTGCATCAGTCAGGGATGTCGCTTCGTCTATACTGACACCTACGTCTCCATTCCCGAAATAGCGGAGATTTATCTTTTTGCTGAGGGCGATAGTCTGGAGCTTTTGTGCGGTGACCTGGTCTGGAAGCGCGATTCTCAGTGTGTCGAAGAAGGTTTCGTTCTTCTGTGTATATCCCAGCCGTCCCAACTGTTTCGCCAGCCATGCAGCGGTGGCATGAATCTTTTCAGCGATTTCTCTGATGCCTTCCGGGCCATGATACATGGCATAAAGTCCGGCCATTGTAGCCAGCAGAGCCTGTGCCGTACAGATGTTTGAGGTAGCCCTTTCGCGTTTGATGTGCTGTTCGCGCGTCTGGAGAGCCAAGCGATAGCAGAGATGTCCGTACTTGTCCTTTGAGAGTCCTATGATGCGTCCCGGCATATTCCGTTTGAATTCATCGCGTGTGGCGAAGTAAGCAGCGGAAGGACCTCCGTAAAACAAGGGAATGCCCATCCGCTGGGTACTTCCATAAACGATGTCCGCACCCCATTCGCCGGGAGGAACCAGCAGAGCCAGCGAAAGGATGTCCGCACCCACCGCCACTTTACATCCTGCCGCATGTGCCTGTTCTGTGAATGCTCTGTAGTTCTCCGCATTTCCACTGTCGTTGGGATATTGGATGATGCAGCCGAAAATGTCCGGTGTAAATTCAAGTGCTCTGTAGTCTTCCACTTTTACGTTGATGCCTTGCGGGACGGCGCGCGTACGGATGACCGCCAGCACTTGTGGAAACACCTCCTTGTCCACGAAGAGAGTGTTTGCCTCCGCTTTCTGTTGCGCCCTGCTCCTCAGTCCATACATCATCGTGGCAGCCTCGGCGGCGGCAGTCGCTTCGTCGAGTAGTGAACAGTTGGCCAGCGGCATGGCAGTGAGGTCGCATACCATAGTCTGGAAGTTTATCAGTGCTTCCAGCCGACCTTGTGATATTTCAGCCTGATAAGGTGTATAGGAAGTGTACCATACCGGATTCTCGAATACATTCCGCTGGATGACAGCCGGAGTGACCGTGTCATACCATCCTGCTCCGATGTATGACTTGTATATCTTGTTCTGTGAGGCTAGTCCTGCGATATGTTCCGCAAACTCCCGTTCATTCATGGCAGGAGCGAGATTCAGTTTCTCTTTCAGCCGGATTTCCGACGGTATTGTCTTGTCAATCAGCTCTTCGGTACTTTTTACTCCTATTTTGTCCAGCATGACGGGAAGGTCGTTCTCGTTTATGCCTATGTGCCTGTCGGCAAATGTTGAAGTTTTCATGGTTGTTTTATTTTTAAGGTTTCAGATTTCGGCCCGGTGCGCAAGTATCAGCGGAAAAAAGGATTGTTCATTTTCTCGTAGCCGATACTGGTCTCGTTTCCGTGTCCGGGAAAGACGACGGTGTCATCGGGGAGTGTAAAGAGTTTCGAGACGATGCTTTCACGGAGGTCGTCAAAGTTTCCCCCTTCCAGGTCGGCACGTCCGATGCTCCCCTTGAAGAGAGTGTCTCCGCTGAAGAGGCATGACTCCTTTTCACAATAGTACACCATACTTCCCGGAGAATGGCCCGGTACAGAGATGGCTTTCAGCTCCGTATTTCCGAAGCGGATAATTTCTCCGTCCGTGACATAATGCCCCAACGGAGCCGGTTCTTCGTTCAGCGGGAAACCGAACGACTTGCAGAACGCGGCGATACCCTGCAAAAGGAATTCGTCGCGCTGGCTCGCTTCCGGTCCTACACCGAATTCCCGTGCGGCAAAGGCATTCCCGAACACATGGTCGGCATGAAGGTGTGTGTTGAGCAAGTGCTTTATTTCAAGCCGTTGCTCCCGGATGAAGTCCTTCAGCCGTTGCTGCTCCTCCTTATAGTAGCACCCTGCGTCGATGATGGCCGCCTCGCCCGTTTCGTCGGCCAGCACATAGCAGTTGACCGGGAACATGTTGAATTCAAAACGTTTTATTTTCATGGCAGTTTCTGTTTTTTCAGTTGACAGTTACGTAAACCACTTTTTTCGTGTCAAAATATTCTTCTTTGAAATAAGTTTTCAGGTCTATCACCTCCGCCTTGTATTTGAATGGCTGGATTTCGCGGGTAAGGTCACCGCCCTTCAGACAAAAAATCCCGTTGGGATACGGATTTTTCTGGTCCTTTCTCTTGATGTTCTTGCGGATAATCTGAATCATGTCGCCCAGTGGCATGACTGCACGGCTTACCACGAAATCGAACATACCTTTCTCCTCTTCCGCGCGGCAATGACGGGTAGTCACGTTTTTCAGGCCCACAGCCTGAGCGATTTCCGTGGCCACCTTCACCTTTTTCCCGATGCTGTCTACCAGATGGAAGTGTGAATCAGGGAAAAGGATAGCGAGCGGAATCCCGGGAAATCCGCCTCCCGTTCCCAAATCCATAATCTCCGTTCCGGCACGGAAGTGGATGACTTTCGCTATTCCCAGTGAATGCAGCACATGATGTTCGTAAAGATTGGTGATGTCCTTGCGTGAGATGACATTGATTTTGCTGTTCCAGTCCATATATAAGTCATACAAGGCTGCGAACTGCTGTTTCTGTTCTTCAGTAAGTTCCGGAAAATATTTGCTGATGATTTCCATTTCTTTTTTCTTAAATGATACAGTGTCAAATATGATTATTTTATAGCAGTGCCCAGATAAGGCGACATTTCTTCGTCCGAGAGCTTGATCTCGAAGCTTCCCATGTAGTAGGGAGCGATTTCATACGGATTGTAGAGAAGCTCTATCCCGTCTTCCTTCAGGAGAAAGTTTTCGGGTATGAACACCTCTTCATCCAGCAGGATTCCGTTAGCCCGCAGTCCTTCGACAGAGGTGATTGTGTCCGTTTCGAGGCGTTCATTTGCCGCGCCGATGATTTTTTCCAGAATCAGGCGGCATATTCCCTGCTTGTCGGCAGAAGAGAACAACGTTTCTCCGCTGACCGGCTTTCCTGTCTGCGCATCGATGTTGGTCCATTTCGCCCAAGTGTTGGGATGCGCCCCTCCCATGTACTGAAAAGTCACCACCCGGTAATTCCATATGCTGTCGCGCCCTTTTTCAAGGCTGGACGTGATTTCAAAGTCATAGTTATACCATGAAGGCATATCCTCCGGCTTCACACCATTTTCCAGGTCAGTGCGATAAGCGTCAAGCACGTCGCGCCGATAGTCGCCGATCAGGCTGGATGCGATGGTGTCTACAAACATGCGCGGGGCGAGATGGGCATACAAGTCGCCGAAATATATCTGTTTCAGCGTATGGTTTACCGCCTCCGACACGGAATCCTTTTCCGCCCACGGATTCAGATAGGCAAAGCTCAACTTGATATGGCAGGCCGGTGATGCGGGGTCAGTGTTTATCAGATGCACTGTGGTGTCCATCCTGCACGCGTTGACTGTGGCTTCTCCGCCATTCTGGCCTTCCACGCATCCGGAAAGCATGATGCCTGTACCCGTTGCAGCCATGAAAAATATGGGAAACAAGTCTTTCGTCTTCATTTTGTTTTATGTTTTTGGGAATCGTCGGTATCTTTTTCCCGGCGGTCCCGTTTGTTTCTACAAATATAGTACAATTCGGCAAAACGGAAATGAAAACAAACTTCTTTTTCATTTTCTCTTGCCTTTTGTGTGGAAAAAACGTTCCTTTGTGCGGAAAGAACATTATCGGATATGGACAGGATAGAGACAGAGCAATGGGGACTTGTCCCTTATGCGGAAGCATGGGAAAGACAGACACGTATTTTTGACGGATTGATAAAGGCGAAACAGGAAGGGGCCGCATACTCGAACCGGCTCATCTTCTGTCAGCACCCGCACGTGTACACGTTGGGGAAGCATGGAAAAGAAGGCAACATGCTTCTGGGCGGGGAACAGCTGAAGAGGATTCATGCGGAGATGTATCATATTGACCGGGGAGGGGACATCACTTACCACGGACCCGGACAGTGGGTATGTTACCCGATTCTAAATCTGGAAGACTTTCATCTGGGCCTGAAGAGCTACCTGCATCTTCTGGAGGAGGCGGTGATTGGCGTGTGTGCGTCTTACGGAGTTGTTGGCGGACGGGTGGACGGAGCCACGGGCGTGTGGCTGGACTGCGGCACTTCCCGTGAGCGGAAGATTTGTGCGATGGGGGTGAAAAGCAGCCGTTTTGTCACAATGCACGGGCTGGCACTGAATGTCAATCCAGACCTGCGCTATTTCAGCTACATTCATCCCTGCGGATTCACAGACAGGGGAGTGACTTCCCTTGCCGCCGAGACCGGACACGAGATTCCTATGGAAGAGGTTCGCGGAAGACTTGAGGAAAAGCTTCTGCTGCTTCTCCGGAGGGCGGCCGGTGGAACGGAATGAACCGCTTCTGCCCGGTCATTTCCCTGTGAGAGCCGTTCCGGCCCATCCTCCGGCGATGGCGGCGGAAATCCCGGTCACAATGCTGGCGGCGGCATATATAAGGAATGCGGTATAGCAGCCCTGCCGCAGCATGTTCATCCCTTCATGACTGAAGGTGGAGAAGGTGGTGAAGCCTCCGCAAAGTCCGGTGGTAAGGAACAGCCTTGTCTCGTCGGAAAAATTGAAGCGTGCGGAGAGGGCATAAAAAAGGCCGATGAGAAAACTTCCCGCCACGTTCACGCCGAACGTGGCCCACGGGAAAGTGAAGGAGGCGGTGTGGCCGCGCATGATTTCCTGCACGGCAAAGCGCAGAATGCTTCCGAGTCCTCCTCCCAGAAAAACGGTTATCAGAATCTTTGTCATATTTTTTGCGTGATTGTTATATCGGATGCAAAGTTAATGCTTTCCCGGCACATTCAGGCATGATTCCGCGTGATACCGGTCACAGTATCTCCATCGCGATGCGGGCGCATGCTTCTGCGTCGGCCAGCGCATGATGGTGCTGTGCGAGACTGTATCCGCAACGTGCCGCCACCGTCTGCAGTTGATGGTTCGGAAGCTGTTTCCCGAACACGCGGCGGGAGGCGCGGCAGGTACAGTGGAAGGTGTAGTCCGGATAGTCCATCCCGTAGACCCGGAAGACCGCTTTCAGGCATCCTTCGTCGAAAGGACTGTTGTGTGCCACCAGCGGAAGACCTTCAATCAGCGGGGCCACCTCTTTCCATACGTCGGGGAAGGGGGCGGCTCCGTCCGTATCGCGGCAGGTCAGTCCGTGCACCTGCGTGTTCCAGTAACTGTAGAAGTCCGGGCAAGGCCGTATCAGGCGGTAAAGCCTGTCCGTAATCACCCCGCCGCGCACGACCACCACTCCCACACTGCATACGCTGGAGCGGTTCCCGTTCGCCGTTTCAAAGTCGATGGCTGCAAAATTCTCCATAAAGATTGCTTTCAGTTTCATTTCATCCGGCTGCAAAGTTAGCGATAATCCGGCCTGTCCGTAGCCCCATTCCCATAAAAAGTTGTCCGCCGCAAAACAGGCGGCTGTTCCGGGCAGAGCAGGCTTTTGTTTCAGGCGGAACAGCCGCTTATTTTCAGCGCAATCCCGAAAACTGCAGAAAACAGATGGCTATTCTATTTTTTTTGTCTATCTTTGAACTCCGATATTATAACAGCCATTAAAAATGCTTAATATGGAAAATAGAAGTTTAGTGACCATTGCCGAACATTCGAAGGAGAAGATCCTGTATCTGCTGGAAATGGCAAAAGAATTCGAAAAGAAACCCAACCGCCGTCTGCTGGACGGGAAAATTGTAGCGACACTTTTTTTTGAACCGTCCACCCGTACGCGCCTGAGTTTCGAGACGGCCGCCAACCGGCTGGGTGCGAAGGTCATCGGGTTCACCGATCCGAAGGTGACCAGTTCGTCGAAAGGGGAGACGCTGAAGGATACCATCATGATGGTGAGTAACTATGCCGACATCATCGTGATGCGTCATTTTCTGGAAGGGGCGGCAAGGTATGCCAGTGAAGTGGCTCCGGTGCCTATCGTCAACGCGGGCGACGGAGCGAACCAGCATCCTTCGCAGACAATGCTCGACCTCTATTCCATATATAAGACGCAGGGAACACTTGAGAACCTGAACATTTACTTGGTAGGCGACCTGAAATATGGCCGTACGGTGCACTCGCTCCTGATGGCCATGCGTCACTTCAATCCGACTTTCCACTTCATCGCTCCCAAGGAGCTGCGGATGCCGGACGAATACAAGCTGTACTGCAAGGAGCATGGCATCCGTTTTGAGGAGCATACCGACTTCACGGAAGAGACCATCGCCGACGCGGACATCCTGTACATGACGCGCGTGCAGCGGGAACGCTTCACCGACCTGATGGAGTACGAGCGGGTGAAGGACGTGTATATCCTGCACAACCGGATGCTGGAGCACACGCGACCCAATCTCCGCATCCTGCATCCGCTGCCCCGTGTGAATGAAATCGCCTATGATGTGGACGACAACCCGAAGGCTTATTATTTCCAGCAGGCGAAGAACGGACTTTATGCGCGTGAGGCCATCTTGAGTGACGTGCTGGGCATCACACTCGATGAAGTGAAGGCGGACACGGAGAAATGAAGAAGGGAATGTTTTACTTTATAAATTCATGGACATGGACGAAAAGAAAGAATTGCAGGTGGCCGCACTGAAGAACGGTACGGTGATAGACCATATACCCTCCGACAAACTGTTTACCGTCGTGTCGCTGCTGCATCTGCAGGACGTGACGGCGAACATCACCATAGGAAACAACTTTGAGAGCAAGAAACTGGGGAAAAAGGGAATCATTAAGATTGCCGACCGGTTCTTCAGCTCCGACGAGATAAACCGTCTTTCTGTGGTGGCGCCCAACATTGTGCTGAACATCATCAGGAACTATGAGGTGGTGGAGAAGAAACAGGTCATCATGCCCGACGAACTGAGAGGTATCGTGAAGTGCAACAATCCGAAGTGCATCACCAACAACGAGCCGATGCAGACCTGGTTCCATCTCGTCGACAAGGAGAAGGGGCTGCTGAAATGCCATTATTGCGAGAAGGAACAGTCGAAGGATAACATCAAACTGTTGTGACGATGAAACAGGACTGGAAACCGGGGACAATGATTTATCCTCTGCCGGCGGTGCTGGTGAGCTGCGGAAGCTGCGAGGAGGAATACAACATACTTACCGTGGCATGGACGGGCACGCTTTGCACCAATCCGCCTATGTGCTATATCTCTGTGCGTCCCGAACGGCATTCTTATCCGATTCTGAAAAAGAATATGGAGTTTGTCATCAATCTTACTACCAGAGACATGGCGTATGCTACAGACTGGTGTGGGGTGCGTTCGGGAAAGGACTATAACAAGTTCCGCGAGATGAAGCTCACTCCGGGGAAGGCGAAAATGGTGCAGGCACCCATTATCGAGGAGTCGCCGCTGTGCATTGAATGCAGGGTGAAGAAAATCATGTCGCTCGGTTCGCACGACATGTTCATCGCTGATGTGGTGAATGTGCAGGCCGATGACAGATATCTTGACTCGGAGACCGGCAAGTTTGAACTGGCGCAGTCGGGACTGCTGGTGTATGTGCATGGCGGCTATTATGGACTTGGTGAAAAGATAGGGAAATTCGGCTGGTCGGTCGAAAAAAAGAAATAGGGATATGTGGAAAAGGGTTGCTGGCATCATCTTCTGCACCGGACTGCTGGTTGCGGAAACGCTGACCGCACAACGGAGCCATGCGCCGATGGTGACATTGAGGCAGCCGCGCTTCAATCTGGGCATACGGGGAGGGTTCAACTCCTCCATGTTCTTTACCGACCACTTCTCGGTTGGCGGACAGGAACTGGAAGATATGCAGAATAACTACAAGGTAGGGTATTTCGGCTCTTTCTTCTGCCGCTTCAACTTGAAACGCCATCATTTCATCCAACCGGAAATCGCATACAATGTGCTTCAAGGGAGTATCTCTATTCCTTACACGCTCTCTAATTCAGAGGTGCTGAAAGAAACCGGACTGATAAAGAGCCGCGCCACCGTTATCGACATACCGCTGCTTTATGGCTATAAGTTTGTGGATGTACATCCTTATGGGATGGCATTCATGGTGGGACCGAAAGTGGGATGGGTGTGGGAGGCGCACAGTAAAAATGAATATACCGGTTTCTATCAGCAAAGCATCAACGAGCACATTGAACCGTTCCGTTACAGTGCCGTGGTAGGACTGGCTGTGAATGTCTCGAACATATTTTTCGACTTCCGCTATGAAGTGGGACTGCATAATGTGACGCAGCGTATTTCATATGATGCGAGTCAGACTGAAGAACCGTACAGCCAATATTCGATGGCCATCAAGCGTCGTCTGAACGTGCTGAGTTTCTCGGTAGGAGTGATATTCTGACAGAATTTGAATCATAAATAACAATTATCATGAAAAGAGACGATTTAATTTTTGACATCATTGAAAAAGAGCATCAGCGTCAGCTGAAAGGCATTGAACTGATCGCTTCTGAGAACTTTGTCAGCGACCAGGTGATGAAAGCCATGGGCTCCTGTCTGACAAACAAGTATGCGGAAGGTTATCCGGGCAAACGCTATTATGGCGGGTGTGAGGTGGTCGATCAGAGCGAACAGCTGGCTATCGACCGTCTGAAGCAGATCTTTGGAGCTGAATGGGCGAACGTACAGCCGCATTCCGGCGCACAGGCCAACGCGGCGGTTTTCCTTGCGGTGCTCAATCCGGGCGACAAGTTCATGGGACTGAATCTGGCTCATGGAGGACATCTTTCGCATGGATCGGCTGTAAACACTTCAGGTATTCTCTACACTCCATGTGAGTATAATCTGAATAAGGAAACGGGACGTGTGGATTATGACCAGATGGAGGAAATCGCCCTGCGCGAACATCCTAAATTGATTGTGGGTGGCGGTTCTGCCTATTCGCGTGAGTGGGACTACAAGCGTATGCGTGACATCGCTGATAAAGTGGGTGCGTTGCTGATGATTGACATGGCTCATCCGGCAGGACTGATTGCAGCCGGTTTGCTGGACAATCCGGTAAAATATGCGCATATCGTCACTTCAACCACTCACAAGACTTTGCGTGGTCCTCGTGGAGGTGTCATTATGATGGGCAAGGATTTTCCTAATCCGTGGGGAAAGAAGACTCCGAAGGGTGAAATCAAGATGATGTCCCAATTGCTTGACTCTGCCGTATTCCCGGGTATCCAGGGCGGTCCGCTGGAGCATGTCATTGCAGCCAAGGCGGTAGCTTTCTATGAGTGTCTGCAGCCGGAATACAAGGAATACCAGAAGCAGGTGCAGAAGAATGCCCGTGTGTTGGCGCAGGCTCTGATGGACAGAGGCTTCACTATCGTGTCGGGAGGTACGGACAATCATTCCATGCTGGTTGACCTGCGTACCAAGTATCCGGATCTGACCGGTAAGGTGGCGGAAAAGGCTCTGGTCAGTGCAGACATTACTGTCAACAAGAATATGGTGCCGTTTGATACCCGTTCGGCATTCCAGACTTCAGGTATCCGTTTGGGTACACCGGCTATCACGACCCGTGGTGCTAAAGAAGACTTGATGTATGAAATTGCTGAAATGATTGAGACGGTACTTTCGAATGTGGACAACGAAGAAGTGATTGCTTCTGTTCGTCATCGCGTCAATGAAACGATGAAGAATTATCCGATGTTCGCATATTGACGGACAAGCCGTTCCGGTTGTTTTTATATGTGTGGAAGATGAAAAAAGTTTTAATTGGTGTTTTGGTTATAGCCGTATTGGCCTTGGGCATGTTGTTTACATGTCCGGGCCGAGAGAAGCATGTGGTTGCAATACAGAATCTGGCGACTAGTGTGGTCAATAAAGCCTCTAATGAATCTGGTGAAGGTGATTCATTGGGAGATAATCTGTTCACTTATTTTATGTCGGGAATTTCCAGATTCATGATTGAGCAGAAACTTTATGTGGAGGACTATTATTTTTATAGTATCGGGAAAATAGACTTCGACGGTAAATCAGAAATGGTTTCGGTCGGTGTCTTTGGCCGTGTTTTCACAATTGACTCTGAAACGGCTTATCAGAAAATCAAGGACAAATTTGAAAAAGAAGAACTTAACTAAATAAACTAAGTGATTATGAACAAAATGAATTGTATGGCTATCGTACTGAGCGGATGCCTGGTACTGAGCGGATGTGGAATGACCAATACTGGTAAGGGCGGATTGATTGGCGCAGGTAGCGGTGCCGCGCTCGGTGCTGTGCTGGGCGGTGTCTTCGGACATGGAAAAGGTGCGGCTATCGGTGCAGCCGTGGGCGGTGCCGTAGGTGCCGGAGCCGGTGTGTTGATTGGCAAGAAAATGGACAAGGCTGCGGCGGAAGCTGAAAAGATTGAAGGTGCGGAAGTGGAACAGGTGACCGACAACAATGGCCTGCAGGCTGTGAAGGTTACATTTGATTCCGGCATTCTTTTTTCTACCAGCAGCTCGACGCTGAGCTCTTCGGCCAAAGCTTCATTGAGCAAGTTCGCCAACAATGTGCTCAATCAAAACCGCGACATGGACGTGGCCATCTATGGTTATACAGACAATACGGGGTGGAAGAACTCTACTGCGGAACAGAGCGTGCAGAAGAACCTGAACCTTTCGCAGGAGCGTGCCCAGAGTGTGTCAAGCTATCTGTTGGGATGCGGCGTTTCGCCCAATCAGGTCAAGACGGTGGAAGGTTTGGGTGAGTCCAATCCTGTAGCTGACAATTCTACGGAAGCGGGCCGTCAGGAAAACCGTCGTGTGGAAGTGTATATGTATGCCAGCCAGCAGATGATTCAGCAGGCTGAAGCCGGTACGCTGCAATAAATACGGGGTTCCGTTTCTGATTTTTGATTTAATGGAGACGGCGCAGGAGTTTTCCGCTCTGCGCCGTCTTTTTTCTACATTTGTTTCAGATGAAGTGTCTCTTGGTAGCCCGGTTTGTTTTGAAAACAGGGCTTTTACCGTCCTTTGTCTGATTCCTGAGCGGATGTGCTGTCCTGTTTCTGTCTGGGTTCCTCTTCCCCTTTCAGTATCGGAAGTGTGATCTGATACTTCACGGCCCAGATACGGACCAGGAACACAGAGGTTCCGCCGATTATCTGCGACCAATGGGACTCCATTCCTGCCATCAGGCAAATCCAATATACCAGTCCCCCTATGACACAGGCCATGGCATAAATCTCCTTGCGGAAAATAAGAGGTATCTCGTTGATGAAAATGTCGCGCAGCACACCGCCGGCAGCTCCTGTGATGCTTCCCATTATGATGGCAATCCAGAAGGGATAGCCCAATGTGTATGCCTTGCTGAAGCCTACCACGGTGAACAATGCCAGTCCGATGGTGTCGAAAATGAAGAACGTATTGTTCAGACGGATGACATAACGTCCGAAGAGTATCACGAAAAGCATGGCCAGTGCCGTACATATGAGATACATCGGGTCAATCATCCACGCCGGAGTCACATCGAGCAACACGTCGCGGATGGTTCCGCCTCCGATGGCAGTGGCCAGACCTACCACATATGCGCCGAACCAGTCGAACCGCTTGGCGGAAGCCAGGCGGATGCCGCTGATGGCGAAAGCGAATGTCCCGATGAAATCGAGAATCGTCACAAATGAAGGAATGTGAAAGAAGATTTCCATATAGTGCAATATTCTGTTGGTTGTTTCCCGTTTTTTACCAAGTATAGCTTAATCCGAAACTCAGCAGCTCCTGAAATTGGAAATAGCTGTCTCCTTCCTCGCGTGTCACCCCGTCGTCAAACCTTCCGTGGAGGAACAGTTTCGTCGAGAGATAACGGTTGATGGTGAAAGTGAACGTGTTTTCCCATTCGGCCAGCACTTTCTCATAGTTTGTCGTATAGGAAAGCCGCGACTCCCACATCAGCACAGAGATGATTTTCCATTTCAAAGTTGACTCCAGACGCGAACCCCATACGCATTCCCGCTTATGTCCTTCCTCTATATTGAACTTTGTGGGGTCCACCCTGTCGCTTGACACACTGTACAGGGTATAGTTCAGCGGATTGATCAGCACTGACAGGTTACATACCCCGTCCTTAATATACTTGTAGTCCATACCGAGACCGACATTCAGTTCTGCCGGAGAGAAGAAGGCGGAAACCAGATTCTCCGTGTTCGCCTCATAGTTCGAGAAGAATTGAGTCTTGAACTCTGCCGAAAGCGTATAGTACCATGAGTTGAAAGCCTTGTATCCGAGCTTTGAAGTCAGGCGGAACAGGTCGTTGTTGGGCATGTAGCTGTGGAGCGTGTCAGTGGGAGCGGTGATGAATCCCAGCTTCCATTCCAGCTTGTTCTCGAACTGCACCTTCTGCCTGTCATCATAATTGGCCTGGAGAGTCAGTCCTGAGAGGAACGACTTTGTACTTTCACCTCCCTTGTACCAGTTGTCGGAAATGTAGTTCTGCGAGAACTGCAGATATCCGTTTCCGGTGATAGTCCAGAAATTCGGTTTGAACACCAGCAGGTCTTTTTCCACAACCTTCTTGGGCTGTCGCGGGATGTGCAGCATCTTCATGATGGTTTTTTCGTTGTCATCCCTCACGAGCTTTTCGCCGCGGATAGGGGCCAGTCCGATGAAGTCCGCCTCATTCTTTTTCACCAGTTCCGGGTATTCCAGATAGAATGACAAAAGCTGGCGGTTGATGTATCTGTCTATTTCCGCCGAGCGGCAAAGATTCTTCAGCTTGGGCAGAGCGGGGAGGAGCGTGTCTTTCCTCGCAATCGAATCCTGCGGGTGCCATCCTTCAATGCCGAACGCCTGCCGGACTGGCGCAAAATAGTAGGTGGCGGGCATCGCGAGTTTGTAGTAGTCGGCATTGGGACGGATTCCTGTTATAATAAGGTATATGTCGTCCCATCTTTCCAGTGTCTCATCGTAATCTTTGCGGTATGCCTCCACCATCCGGTTGAATGTAGATACCTGCGGAGAAGGCTGCTCTTTCTCCGCTTTCCTTTTCATTTCTTTGCCCATGCGGGGCATCTCTGCCGGTACTGTATCCGGCATGACAGCTTTCATTGTGTCGACGGCCTGTATGGCTGCCGAATCAGGAATCTGTACGACGGCCATTGAATCAGCTTCAGCCTTCTGCTCCTGCAGAACAGCTTGGGCGGATGCACTTGCAGAAAATGCTGCAAGAAATATTGCCACAAGTCCCAACTTTCTCATTGTTGTATGCCTATATTATAATAAATTAAGGAACCGTCCTTGTCCCGTTCCCTTCTCCTGAACAACGGGCTGTTCCGCCGCTGACATCGGGATGTTTCTTCCGGAACAGGCGGATGTTTTTTCCGGTGTCAGGGTTGGCGGTCCGGAAGAAGACGGGTATCCGGACAAAATCCGCTGCAAAACTACAAAAAGCGGATGTTATATGCAACAAAAACAGGTTTTACGCGATTAGCTTTTGCGGGTTCAGCTTTTTTTTCTAATTTTGCAACTTTGAAGAAGCAGTTCTTTACAGATTAAACATTTAAACTATTCATATTGTGGCAGAAACAAAGTACATTTTCGTTACAGGTGGTGTGGCCTCTTCATTAGGCAAGGGCATCATTTCATCATCTATAGGCAAGTTGCTGCAGGCAAGAGGCTACAGCGTGACCATTCAGAAGTTCGACCCGTATATCAACATAGACCCGGGTACATTGAATCCCTATGAACACGGAGAGTGCTACGTGACGGTGGACGGCCATGAGGCCGATCTGGATCTGGGGCATTACGAACGTTTCCTCGGTATCCAGACGACGAAAGCCAACAACATCACGACAGGGCGTATCTACAAGAGTGTGATAGACAAGGAACGCCGCGGAGACTATCTGGGGAAAACCATCCAGGTGATTCCTCACATCACGGACGAGATAAAGCGCAACGTGAAGCAGCTGGGAAACAAATACAAGTTTGATTTCGTGATTACGGAAATCGGCGGTACAGTGGGCGACATCGAATCTCTCCCGTATCTTGAAAGCATCCGCCAGCTGAAGTGGGAACTGGGCCGGAATGCGCTGTGCGTACATCTGACCTACGTGCCTTATCTGGCCGCCGCCGGTGAACTGAAAACCAAGCCGACGCAGCACTCTGTGAAGGAACTGCAGTCGGTGGGTATCCAGCCGGACATCCTGGTGCTCCGTACGGAACATGAACTGAGCGTGAACCTGCGCAAGAAAGTAGCCTTGTTCTGCAATGTGGACGAGAACGCCGTTGTGCAGTCGATGGACATGCCTACCATCTATGAGGTGCCTCTGAGAATGCAGGAGCAGAAACTTGACGTGACCATCCTTGAAAAGATGGGACTTCCGGTGGGAGAGACTCCGACGCTCGGCCCGTGGAGGGAGTTCCTCAACCGCCGCCATCATGCCACGGAAGTGGTGAAGATTGGTCTGGTAGGAAAATATGACCTGCAGGATGCCTACAAGTCAATCCTTGAGGCACTTTCGCAGGCAGCGACCTATAATGACCGTAAAGCCGACATCCACTTCATCAACAGTGAAAAGCTGAATGAAGGAAATGTGGAGGAACAACTGAAGGACATGGACGGAATCATCATTTGCCCGGGATTCGGACAGCGCGGAATAGAGGGTAAGTTCGTGGCCGTGAAGTATTGCCGCACGCACAACGTGCCTACATTCGGAATCTGTCTGGGCATGCAGTGCATGGCCATAGAGTTTGCGCGTAACGTATTGGGCTATGCCGATGCCAACAGCCGTGAAATGGACGAGAAGACTCCGCACAATGTCATCGACATCATGGAAGAGCAGAAGTCTGTCACCAACATGGGCGGAACCATGCGTCTGGGTGCTTACGAATGTGTCGTCGACCCGACTTCAAAAACCTATGAGGCTTATCAGACTGAACACATCCAGGAACGTCACCGCCACCGCTATGAGTTCAACAACGACTTCAAGGCTGAGTTCGAGAAGGCGGGCATGAAGTGTGTGGGAATCAATCCGGAATCGGATCTGGTGGAAATCATTGAAATCCCTGCCCTGAGATGGTTCATCGGTACACAGTTCCATCCGGAATACAGCAGTACGGTATTGAAACCGCATCCGCTGTTCCTGTCATTCATCAAGGCAGCCATCGAGAAATAATATTAACAGCACACAAATAGATTGAAATGGACAAAAACACCCTAGTGGGATTTGTACTGATTGGAGCGGTCATCGTAGGCTTCGGCATCTACAACCGCCCCAGCCAGGAAGAAAGAGCACAAGCCCAGCACTATCAGGATTCTATCCGGCAGGTCGCTCAGCAGGAAGAGGCGGAAGCCCGGAGGCAGGCTGCCCTTGCGGAAGAAGCCGCTCTAGCCGACACGTCATCCGTATTCTTCGGCGCGACCAAAGGAAAAGAAACGTTTACGACGCTTGAGAATGAGTTTGTCAGACTGGAGTTCACCAACAAAGGCGGACGAGTCTGCAAGGCCACACTGAAAGAGTATAACGACCAGGAGCATCAGCCGCTGGTTCTGTTCGACGGAGAGGATGCTTCGCTGAGTTTCGGCTTCGACGGCAAAATGGAGAACGTGAAGAGCGACCGGATGTACTTTGAGACGATGAACGCGACGGACAGCACCGTCACCATGCGTTTGAAGGCTTCAAACGGCGGACATCTCGACTTCAATTATCGGCTGCTGCCGCATTCGTATATGGTGGACCTGACCATTCAGGCTACAGGCATGCAGAATTTCTTTCCTTCATCGGCCAGAAGCATGAGCGTCGACTGGCGGCAGCGCGCCCGTCAGATGGAAAAAGGGTTCGCCTTTGAACAGCGGTACACTTCGCTCACCTACAAGCCGGTGGGAGAGAGTTTCGACTATCTGAGTGAGACGAAGGATGAGAAGGAAACGATTCCTGAAGCACTCGACTGGGTGGCTTTCAAGAACCAGTATTTCTCGTGTGTGTTCATGGCCGGAGAGAGTTTCATGAACGCTACGCTCGACTCGAAGATGGAGCAGCAGGGAAGCGGATATATGAAGAATTACCGGGCTGAGATGACCACATCCTTTGACCCGTCAGGTGCGACACCTACTCATCTGCAGTTCTATTTCGGCCCGAATCATTTCAAGACACTGCTGGCAAGCAACGACTTGAGCTTCACCGACAAGGACCAGGAGCTGGAAGACCTCGTCTATCTGGGCTGGCCGATCATCAGACTCATCAACCGATGGTTCACCATCAATCTGTTCGACTGGTTGTCGGGCATGGGCCTGAGCATGGGTATCGTTATCCTGCTCATGACTGTCATCGTGAAGATTCTGGTGTTGCCTACCACATGGAAGTCGTTCATTTCGTCGGCCAAGATGCGTGCGCTGAAGCCGTATGTCGACAAGCTGAATGCCAAATATCCGAACCAGGAAGACGCACTGAAGAAACAGCAGGAGATGATGGCCCTTTACCGGGAGTATAACGTAAGTCCGATGGGAGGCTGTCTGCCGATGCTTCTCCAGACTCCGGTCTACATGGCTTTGTTCTTCTTTGTGCCGAACGCCATCGAGTTCCGCCAGCAGAGTTTCCTCTGGGCGGACGACCTTTCGGCATACGATGACTTGATAAGCTGGAACATGAGTCTGCCGTTGCTCGGCAATCACTTGAGTCTGTTCTGTCTGCTGTTCAGTGCCACCACTGTAATCAACCAGATTGTGATGATGCGCCAGCAGGATATGGGCAACAATCCGCAGATGGCAGCGATGAAGTGGATGATGTATATCATGCCGCTGATGTTCTTCTTCATCTTCAACGACTATGCGTCGGGACTGAGTTACTATTACTTCATTTCCGGTCTGATGAGTATCTTTATCCTTTGGGTGATGCGCAAGATGACGGATGAAAAGAAACTGCTCGCCCAACTGGAAGCCAACAAGCGCGAGCCTTCACAGCAGAGACCCAGTGGTCTGATGGCCAAACTGGAAGCTCTTCAGAAAGAGCAGGAGCGTCTGCAGAAGGAGCGTATGGAAAGAATGAAGCAGGCACAGAAGAACAATGGAAAGAAACAATAACCGGAAATCCGTCATCTGACGGTTCCGACCGAACGGCCGCCCCGGCATTCAAAGGCGGGATGGCCGTTTTTTTGCGCTATAAAATATTCATGTGTAAACGAACTTTCGCTATATTTGTGCAGAACATATAAAAACAGGAACCTATGAAGAAATTTTATCTACTCTTACTGGCGGTTTTCCTTTCATGCGGATTCGGTTCCGCACAGTACAGGAAATCTGTTTCAATCCTTGGGGATTCTTATTCCACTTTTGAAAACTACATCGAACCGGCAGCCAACGTGTCATGGTATTTCAACAATCCGCAGAAAGGAAATGACGTGAACGACGCTACTCTTACCTGGTGGCATATGTTCATCAAAGACAATGGATACCGTCTGTGCGTCAACAATTCCTACTCAGGAGCTACGGTTTGTAACACGGGGTACAGGAAAGAAGACTATTCCGACCGTTCATTCATTACCCGGATGAACAACCTGGGGTGTCCCGACATCATTTTTATATTCGGAGGAACCAACGACAGTTGGGCAGGTTCTCCGATAGGGGAGTATCAGTATGGCGGATGGACGAAAGAGTCTCTCTACAGCTTCCGTCCGGCAATGGCTTACATGCTTGACCATATGGTGAAGCGTTATCCGAATGTGGAAATTTACTTTCTGCTGAACTGTGATTTGAAGGAAGAAATAAACGAATCGGTGAAGACAATCTGCGGACATTATGGAGTGGACTGCATAGAGTTGAAAGGAACTGACAAGATTGCGGGCCATCCGTCTATCAAGGGGATGAAGCAAATCACCGGTCAGATCAATGCGTATATAAACAGCGGAAGATGAAAAAAGAAGCGGGTGGGTCTTACGGCTCACTCGCTTCCTATTTCCAGTTCAAGCAGAATTGGAAGGTGATCGCTGTATCCTCCATGATATCGCATCCCCTTGTATGTGCGGAAAGGGGTGTCACCTCCATATCGGTCATCCTCCTCCAGAAGGAACGGAAAGACCACTATTCTGGCCTTCTCATATGTTGTGCGTACGCGGGAGGCATTCATCAGCAAACGCCCGTTCACAATCATCTGGTCCAGTATGTTCCATTCTCCTTTATAGCGGTATGTGCCTCCAGACTTTCCTGCGGTCAGATTGTACAATGAAACGGGATTCACTTCTTTTTTCTGTAGAGGGCTGGACGCATCCAACACCTCGCGGACGGAACAGCTTGAAGGATAATCGTTGAAATCACCCGTAATGATGATGTGTGGATATTGGCGTGTGGAGAATATCGAGTCCGCTGCCTTGCGAAGACATGAGGCGGCTGCCAGTCGGTAGGGTTCCGAATGTCTTTCTCTTCCCGAACGTGAGGGAAAGTGACAGACGAACACGTCGAGCGTATCCCCTGAAACCACTCGTCCCGTCACATGCAGGATATCACGTGTGGGCCGGTGCCCCAAATGTTCCAATGGCACTCCGACGGACTGTGCTCCCAGCAACCGGAACGTGGCGGGCTGATAGAGCAAGGCTACGTCTATTCCGCGTTCATCGGGCGAGTCCGTCATCACATATTTATAAGCGGCATCCTTTAAGGGAGAGTAGCGTGTCAGTGTCTGCATGCAATAGTCATTTTCCACTTCGCATAAGGCTACAAGGTCAGGGACTTGTTCGCCGCTTGCAGCCAGAATAACTTTCGCAATCTTGTTCACTTTCTCCGAAAAGCGAGGATAATTCCATCCTCTCACGCTTGTGGGAAGGAACTCCTTGTCATTCTTCAAAGAGTCATGCCGGCAGTCGAACAGATTTTCCACATTGTACTCCATCACCCGGAAGGGTTGCTGTGCTGTGGCCGGAAACAGGAGTGTCCCTGTGGCAGCCAGCAGCACGGCAATCCGTTTCAGACTGTTTTTCATGCCTTCTTGGTCGGTACATGAACCAGTACATCCAGCAAGTGTCTCCAGAATTTGTCGACGGTAGGAATTAGCATACGTTCATCAGGTGAGTGTACTCCTCTCAATGTCGGGCCGAACGACACCATGTCAAGAGAAGGGTATTTTTCGAGGAAGAGACCACACTCCAGTCCCGCATGAATGGCTTTCACCTTCGGTTCCGTACCGAACAGACGCTTATAGCTTTCTACGGCCACCGACAATATTTCCGAAGACGGGTTCGGTTTCCATCCCGGATATCCGTCGGCTGTCACACAGACGGCCCCGCCCAGTTCGAATGCGGCCCGCACCATCTGTGACATGTCCTTGCGTGAAGACAGAATAGAACTTCTCTGGCTGGTGACGACGATGATTTTCCCCTCCTTCTGCTTTATGGAAGCCAGATTGGAAGATGTTTCCACCAGTCCCGGAATGTCCTGGCTCATAGCATACACTCCATTGTGTACGGCATATATGGCCAGCAGAAAACGCTTCATGGCTTCCGGTTCCATCATTTCCGCACGTGGAGTTTCTGATTCAAGTTCCATGCTCAGGTTTGGTTCCGTTGCAGAATATTCCTCTTCCACTTCGGCAAGGAATATGTTCAGGTCTACACGCACGGCTTCCTTGTAAGCCATCGGTACGGCACATACTGCCCACGCTTCACGCGGAATCGCATTGTGCAGGTTTCCTCCGTCTATTTCACACAGGCACATGCCATAACGTTGCATCATGGCGGTAAGGTAACGGTTGAGCAACTTGTTGGCATTCGCACGGTTCTTGTTGATGTCATCGCCCGAATGTCCACCGGTCAGTCCTTTTACAGCTACGCGGAAGAAGAAGTATCCTTCAGGCACTTTCACTGTCGGGCAGGGGAATTCGGCTGTCGTGCCGGCCCCTCCTGCACATCCGATGAAAAGCTCCCCTTCATCTTCCGAATCCAGATTGATGAGGATGTCTCCGTTCATGAATCCTTTTTTCAAGGCGAATGCGCCCGTAAGTCCCGTTTCTTCGTCTACCGTAAAAAGGCACTCTATCGGTCCGTGCTCTATGTCTTCTGCCGCGAGGACAGCCAGCTCGGCAGCCATGCCTATCCCGTTGTCTGCGCCTAGTGTAGTACCTTTTGCTCTTAACCATTCTCCGTCAATGTAGGTTTCAATGGGATCTGTCTCGAAGTTATGAGCCACGTCTCCGTTCTTTTCACACACCATGTCCATATGCGACTGGAGTACCACGGTTTTGAGATTCTCTTTCCCGCGAGAAGCCGCTTTCCTAATGAGGACATTACCCGCTTCATCCACTTTGTATTCCAGTTTGTGTGACTGGGCGAAGTCTGTCAGATATTGTCTGATTTTCCCTTCTTTTTTTGAGGGGCGTGGCACCTGACAGATTTCTTCAAAAAAATGAAAAACCGATGCCGGCTGCAAATCTTTCTTTTCCATAAAATGACAATAATTAAATGTTGAATGTTTCTTTTTATGCAAAAATAGGTTAAATACCGCGGTTTGGAATGCCAAAACGACTTTTTTCGGGGCAAAATCCAAAATAATCGGGACAAAAAACTATATATTTGCAGCACAAAATTAATAGAAATGCTCAAGACAATTCTGATTACACTGTTAATAGTTGCTATCAGTATGGCATTGCTTTCGGTGAAAATTCTTGTAAAGAAAAATGGACGTTTCCCGAACACGCATGTCGGCGGGAGCAAAGCTATGCGTGAAAGAGGGATAGGCTGCGCTCAGTCGCAGGACAGGGAAGCCCGGCATGCCAATCCTCGTGCCATAGCTGAGAGAAAAGATTTCAGTGAGCAGAACGACAATGGATAATTAACTAAAAACGAGACATAAAACATCATTATGAAAAAAGCAAAGTACTTTATGAATGCGTTCGTCGCATTCGCCTTCACTTTCTTGTTCACTCAGTGCAACCAGAAAACGGAATCAGCGTCAGGAAACGTTGCGCCGGCCGTAGCGGGTACAAACATGAAAATCGCATATGTGGAAGTGGATTCGCTCCTCACCAAATATCGCTATTGGAATGACCTGAACGAGGAGATGATAAAAAAAGAAGAAAACATCCGCACTACTTTGAATGAGAAAGCAAAAGAACTGGATGGGGAGATGAGAGAATTTCAGCGTAAACTTGAAAACAATGGTTTTGTGAGCCGTGAGCGGGCAGAGCAGGAAAATGCGCGTCTTCTCCAGAAGCAGCGTGACTTGCAGCAATTGCAGGAGAAGCTCTATGCAGACCTTCAGGCTGAAAACCAGAAGAACAGCCTTCAATTGCGTGACTCCATCAATTCTTTCCTGAAGGTGTACAATCAGACCAAAGGATATAGTCTGATTATCAGCAATACACAGCTTGACAATCTGTTGTTTGCAGACAAGTCGCTGGACATCACACAGGAAATTGTAGACGGGCTGAATGCACGTTACAATCCGGGCACAAAGAAATGATGAAACTTATCTGACAGCAAATATTAGGGAATCCGGCAGGCTTGCGACAGTCTGCCGGATTTTTTTATGCGTTCAAGTGTAAGGCCAAAGCAAATAGGACAATCGGAACATTAATCAAGAAATAAGCATCAGTGACATTTGATGCGAATTTGTTTATTTCGCAGACAAAATGAATGTCATGTTATGAAGAAAGTAACTGTTGAGAATTTTAATGAAGAGGCAAACAAAACCGAAGTCACTTATTATGACGACCGTCTGGCTATCATTGACAGCATTACCAGTTTGAAAGGGGAGACAACCAGAGTGAAGGTGGACGCTTCCCTTGCACTGCTTTGTCTGAAAGGAGAGACGTCGCTTTACATTAATGGGGAAGCATATACAATTCGTGAGAATGACTTGCTTCTCTGCCATCCGAACACCATTCTGGAGGACAATGCCGACAGCATGGACATCGAGTTCCGCTGCATTTGTCTTTCGCCTGAATATATCAAGCAGATGACTCTGATATCAAAAAGCACATGGGACGCAAGGCAGTTCATTGAAAAGCACCCAGTCCTTCACCTCGGACCGGAAGAGACGGCCATCTTCTGCCAATATTACGATCTTCTGCGCTCCAAACTGACCGGCACACCCTACAGGCACCAGCGGGAGGTGACCGACGCGCTGTTGAGTGCATTCATGTATGAATTTCATGATGCGCTCGACCGCTTCGGGAAGTCATTTCCGCGCAATTACAATTCGGCGGAGAATCTTTTCTTCGGTTTTACAGAACTGGTCTCCTCTTCTTTCCCGAAAAAACGGGCGGTTGCATGGTATGCCGACAAACTCCATATCACTCCGAAATATCTTTCGGCCATCTGCAAGGCAACCTGCGGACATACGGCTTCCGAAATCATCAACCAGTATGTAGTGAAAGATGTGCAGATGCTGCTCAGGCGGACAGACAAGACCATCAAGGAAGTGGCCAACATGCTCGACTTCCCTAATCTGTCGTTCTTCGGGAAGTATGTAAAAAAACACTTCGGCTGCTCTCCGCGCGAATATCGGGAGAATTATCTTCAGAATCAGGCCAGATGACTTCTCATCCGTCACTCGTGGTGATAAGGCCCGTTGTGGAGTATGGTCATGGCCCGATAGAGCTGTTCGGCGAAAACGAGCCGTACCATCTGGTGCGAGAAGGTCATTTTAGACAGTGAGATTCTTTCCTGCGCAGCTTGGTAGACCGCCGGGGAAAATCCGTAAGGCCCTCCCACGACGAATACCAGCCGCCGGCTTACGGTATGGGTTTTCTTCTCAATCCATGCGGCGAATTCCACCGAACGGAATTCTTTCCCATGCTCGTCTAAAAGTACAGGCGTATCACCGGGCTGGAAGGCTTTTATTATCAGTTCACCTTCCTTTTCCTTTTGCTGCTCTTTCGTGAGGTTTCTGGTGTTCTTCAGTTCGGGGATTGTTTCGAGCTCGCAGGGTATGTAATGGTTCGTGCGTTCCAGATAGTCGCGGATACCTTCTGCATAGAGTTTGTCGGCCGTACGCCCTACTACAAGCAATGTTATTTTCATCTCTTTTTTATCTGATTTAAACTTGTTGTTTTTGCAAAGATATGAATAATACTTACCTTTGCGCACAAAAGTTTAAAACAAGAATCATTATGGACGAAAAAATTGTGAAGGATTTGATAGACCGTCTGATTGACCTCTCTTTTGCCGAGGACATAGGCGACGGCGACCACACCACATTGTCGTGCATTCCCGCGGATGCCATGGGAAAGTCGAAACTGCTCATAAAGGAGGAGGGTGTTCTGGCTGGCATCGAGGTGGCGAAGGAAGTGTTCAGACGTTTTGACCCTACCATGGAGGTGGAGGTGTTCATCCACGACGGCGCACATGTGAAACCGGGTGACGTGCCGATGGTAGTGACGGGGAAAGTGCAGTCGCTGCTTCAGACGGAGCGTCTGATGCTGAACATCATGCAGCGCATGAGCGGCATCGCGACCATGACCCACAGGTATGTGGAGCGTCTGGAAGGAACGAAAACCCGTGTGCTCGACACGCGCAAGACTACCCCGGGCATGCGCATCCTCGAAAAGATGGCGGTGAAGATAGGCGGGGGAGTGAACCACCGTATCGGGCTGTTCGACATGATTCTTCTCAAGGACAACCATGTGGACTTTGCCGGAGGCATTGACAAGGCTATCACACGCGCCAAGGAATATTGCAAGGAGAAGGGTAAGGACCTGAAGATTGAAATAGAGGTCCGCAACTTCGACGAGCTTCAGCAGGTGCTTGAGCTGGGTGGGGTGGACCGCATCATGCTCGACAATTTCACACCGGAAAATACGCGCAAGGCCGTTGAGATGGTGGGCGGACGTTATGAAATCGAATCGTCGGGGGGCATCACTTTCGACACGCTCCGCGACTATGCCGAATGCGGTGTCGACTTTATTTCGGTAGGGGCCCTTACCCATTCGGTGAAAGGGCTTGACATGAGTTTCAAGGCTTGTTGACAAAATTAGACTTAAAAACTAGATAGAAAATGATGAAACGTAATTTGTTCAAGGTGCTGCTGGCGGCTGCCTTCTGTGTGGCGACGGCATCAAGCGGCATGGCGCAGGACTGGAAGTCTATCCTTTCCGGTGTGGCCGGCGCAGTAATCAACAAAGCGACGGGCGAAAGCAATTCAATCGTAGGTACATGGACATATGCAGGTCCTGACTGCAAGTTCACAAGCGATAACCTGCTGGCAAAGGCGGGGGGCGAAGTGGCTGCCAAGAAAGTGGAGGAGAAAATGAGCGGAGTGTTCAACCTGTTGGGATTCAAGGAAGGCTCTTCCTATACCTTCAATGCAGACAGCACCTATACGGCCAAAGTCGGCAACCGCACTACTCAGGGAACTTACAGCTATAATCCTGACACCAAGGAGCTGACCATGAAAACCCGTCTGGGAATCAAGACTAATGTAACCGTGTCCAAAGGACTGACGGGCGAGACGATGAGTCTGCTGTTCAAGGCGGACAAGCTGATGTCACTCGCCCAGAACATTACGGGAGCAATAGCGGGAAAGAGCTCCAATTCGGCCGTCAGTACGGCCACTTCATTGCTGAATGAATACGACGGGCTTCAGTTGGGAGTCTCATTGAAGAAGCAGTGATTTCTGAAGATACAATATGTCCGGTTCGTTTCCGGACACAGAAGACTCCGGAACCAGGCGGATACTATGCCCGGTTCCGGAGTCTGTTTTTATAGTCGGCAGATTGTCGCGGCATCTGCAAATAAATGCTTCATTCTTTCGCTTTTCTTGGCATATTCCGATGAATTTCCCTAAATTTGCAGTCCGTAAAAGAGATATGTCTATAATAAAGGTATGAGAAAGACGCTTATCATTATACTTTGGGCCGTGCTTGTGCTTGGCATTGCCGCTGTGGCCGCCGTGTTTGCTGCCATATCAAAGGGAAAAATAGGATATGTGCCCCCAGTGGAGGAACTGGAGAATCCGAACCTGAAGTTCGCCACTCAGATTCTGTCTGAAGACGGCCAGTTGCTCGGTACTTGGTCGCTCAGTAAAGAGAACCGTGTATATGTGGGTTATAATGATCTTTCCCCTCATCTGGTCCATGCATTGATTGCTACGGAAGACGTGCGTTTCGACCAGCATTCCGGAATCGACGCACGGGCATTTCTGCGTGCCGTCGTGAAACGGGGTATTCTGATGCAGAAACATGCAGGAGGAGGAAGTACCATCACTCAGCAGCTTGCCAAACAGTTTTATTCGCCTGCGGCCGACAATGTGATGGAGCGTCTGCTGCAGAAGCCTATCGAATGGGTGATAGCCGTGAAGCTAGAACGCTACTACACTAAGGAGGAAATCCTGACCATGTATCTCAACAAGTTCGATTTCCTCAACAATGCCGTAGGAATCAAGACGGCGGCCAAGACTTATTTTGCCAAGGACCCGAAAAATCTGAGGATAGAGGAAGCCGCCACGCTGATAGGCATGTGCAAGAATCCGTCTCTTTATAATCCCCGCAGGTTCAATGAACGTTCACGCGGACGCCGTAATGTGGTGCTCGACCAGATGCGCAAGGCCGGTTACATCACGTCTGCGGAATGTGATTCGCTTCAGGCTCTTCCGCTGGTGCTCAAGTTTCAGCCGGTAGACCATAAGGATGGGCTGGCCACTTACTTCCGGGAGTATCTGCGCGGGGTAATGACGGCAAAAAAGCCTGACCGCAGCAAATATCGTGGCTGGCAGATGCAGACTTATTATGAAGACTCTCTTGCCTGGGAAACCAATCCGCTGTATGGATGGTGTGCAAAGAACAAGAAGAAGGACGGAACGAATTATAATATTTATGTAGACGGACTGAAAATCTATACGACCATCAACTCACGGATGCAGCGTTATGCTGAAGAGGCGGTTCATGAGCATGTGGCGCAGTATCTGCAGCCTCGTTTCTTCAAGGAAAAGCGGGGACGCAGGACTGCCCCGTTCACCAACGAACTTACTCCAGAGGAGGTGGATCATATCCTGATGCGCTCCGTGCGCCAGACCGACCGCTACCGTCTGATGAAGGCTTCGGGATGTTCGGAAACGGAAATCATGAAGGCATTCAATACACCATATGAAATGACCGTATTCTCTTACGACGGCGACAAGGACACCATTATGACTCCGCTTGATTCCATCAAGTATTACAAGCATTTCCTTCGCGCAGGGTTCATGTCGATGAATCCGCTTACGGGACATGTGAAGGCATATGTGGGAGGTCCCAACTACAACTATTTCCAGTATGATATGGCAATGGTTGGCCGCCGGCAGATTGGTTCTACCGTGAAGCCGTTTGTGTATGCGCTGGCAATGGAGAACGGATTCTCTCCCTGCGATGAGGTGCGTAATGTAGAACAGACATTGTTCGATGAAAACGGACGGGCATGGTCGCCGCGAAACACTTCACGTTCCCATTACGGCGAGATAGTGACCTTGAAGTGGGGACTTGCCAACTCGAACAACTGGATTTCGGCTTATCTGATGAGCAAGCTCAGTCCTTATGACCTTGCACGCCTGATACACTCTTTTGGTGTACTGAACAAAGACATACAGCCTACTGTCTCTCTCTGTCTGGGACCATGTGAGATTTCGGTTGGAGAAATGGTGAGTGCTTATACGGCATTCGTAAACAAAGGAATCCGGACAGCTCCCTTGTTTGTCACTCGCATAGAGGATAACGACGGGAATACGGTTGCGACCTTTACACCGCAAATCAATGAGGTTATCAGTGAATCCACATCCTATAAGATGCTTGTGATGCTGCGGGCAGTAATCAATGAAGGGACAGGAGCGCGTGTGCGCCGTCTTTACGGAATCAAAGCTGATATGGGCGGGAAGACGGGAACCACCAACCGGAACTCCGACGGATGGTTTATGGGTTTCACACCTTCACTGGTGTCAGGATGCTGGGTGGGAGGCGAAGAGCGTGATATCCACTTTGATTATATGAGAGACGGACAGGGCGCGTCGATGGCATTGCCGGTGTGGGGACTTTATATGCAGAAGGTGTATGCCGACAAGACATTGGGCTATTCAGAAGAGGAAGTGTTTGACATTCCCGGTGATTTTGACCCATGTAAGGACCGTCTGACTGAGATAGAGGAGGAACATAACAGCCGTCTGGATGACATATTCTTCCAATGATGCCCATTGGACAATATAAAAGCGGGGCCGGCAGGATCTCTTTCAAGGAATCCTGCCGGCCCCGCTTCTTTTGCCAGAATAGTTTCAGATTTTTTCTATATATCCGGCAGGTATCTCCACTGAAGCAGAACCAAGTTGCCGGATTCTGACCACAATCTGTGTCTTTCTGTCCAGATGAATCATTTCTCCTTCAAGGCCGGAAAGCGGTCCTTTTATTACCCGTATTTTGTCGCCCGGTGCCAATGCTCTGTCGAGAAAATGTACGGCTTCGTCCGAGAAGTCAAGCATGAACTTGAAACGTTCCATTTCTTCGTCGGGTATTATGGCCGGCTGCCCGGCACTTCGGTCGAACAGACATCCGGTGACGGAAGACATGTTCCTTATCAGTTCCAGACGCTCCTTTTCATCAGTCCGCACAAACACCATCATCGGGATAACCACCATCTTCATCTTTTTCTTCCTGTCGCTCCATTGCCTCACCACCTCCTGTACAGGCAGATAGTTCGTCACTCCCATTTCATTCAGTTTCTCCGCTGTCTTCTTTTCGTGGTGCATTTTCACATATAGTGCGTACCAATGTGCTTTATTGTCGCTCATTGTTCAGAATTTTTTGAATTTCAATATGGCATAGTCCGATTCCAGCACCATTGAATGTCCGTCTGATTCCAACACCCTGAATGTCGTGTTCACACTGTTCAGTCCGTAAGGTTCCAGTTGCCACACTTCAGCAGGTACGGAGTTTTCCGGTGTGGCATATGTGCTCATATCTGTCATGCTGACGGTGTTTGACGCTTCATCGTATTTGTAGCGTCCTCGGAATGAAGTCAGTCCCTGCGTCCCTTGTTTCTCGGCCACTTCCACCACCCAGAGCTGGATGCTGTAATAAATCCTTTCGCACCGGTGTATTTCTCCATCTGCCTTGGTTGTAAACTCCAGCAACTGCCAATGTCCCTCGATGTCGGAATTGATAGGAGCCTTTTTGCATCCGCCTAACGCCACCAGTGCCGCCAGACAGATTCCGATGTATAATAGATTGCGTTTCATGTTCGGTTTGTTTTTTAAAAGATCGTTCCTGTTTTTCTGACGGTCAGCATTCCTCCTGCAGAGTTCCCAAGATAGTTCCCGCGGTCGAGTCCAAATGCGAGCGACGCGTTCCACCCTTCTGCCCATCGGGGCGAATAAGTGGCCTCAAAGAGCGAGCTGAACTGTTTGCGCTGCTTGTCGAGCGGATAAGTGTACGTACCCCAATGACGTGCAAATGAAACCAGCATCCGATAGCTCCATTCATCCGACGGATTGCCTGAGACTCCCAGATGATTCGCCCTTATGCGGTTGCTGCGGAACCTGATTGAATGGTCTGCATTGTAGAGCGGACCGGGCAGGAGAGGGTTACCCATTCCCATTCCCATGTATTGCCATCCGCCATAGATGTAATGATTGTAATATTCATCGCATGCACTTATCTGGTATTCGGGGAACTGTCCCCAGAAACTGTCGAACAGCAATGGCCCGGCCTGGTCTTTCGTTCCGATTCCCTCCCATACGGCCGAGGTGAACCAGCGGTTTTTGGGGAAAGTGATGTCGATTCCGAGAAGTCCGTCCTTCCACCGTCCGTATTCCCAGAACATTTCGGAAGTGTCTTCAAAATAATGTTCCAGATAGGCACGGAATTTCCATTCTCCCGCATACCAGTTGAGAGCGAAATTCCAGCTTCCGACATGGTTCCCTTCCACATTCACCTGTTCCCCTTCCGGTGTTTCGCTGCCTCCCTGCTGAGGGAAGAGTGCCTTCCAGTAGGCTTTCAGATTGTCGGGCATGTCCAGATCCAGTCTTACACTTCCGTCCGCAAGTTTCTCATAACGATTTCCGCCGAACTGTGCCGCCATCAGAATGCCCGCCTCAAATTCCACCGGAAACTTTTCTTTGTTTCCGAAACGCAGCATCAGTGATTTGCTGTGATACAGCACACCTTCCGTGAAAAATTCTCCCGGTTTCACGAAGTCACGCTGCCAGTCATATTCCGCGAACGAGCCATATGCCAGATGCCCCTTGAAGGCAAACCATCCTCCTGTCCCCGGCACATTCCAGTATTCCGGCATTTCCATACGAATCTGGGGAAGCGGATGTGCGTTCGTCCCTTCCACCATCATTCCGCTGCTCAAGGCCATGTTCTTCTCCATCGGGAATCCGTCGCGTTCCTTGATTCCAACACTTAAAGTCAACACCTTCCACGACAGGTCGGCATACAGTTGCTGCACGTTGAAACCGTTCTCATGATTGACAGCTCCTGCCAGATCCATTCCTGCCTCCACTTTCCAGTTCCGTTTCAGGTCTTTTCTGTAGGCTATCCCGGCCCGCAAATAGCCGGAATTAGGTTCCGTGCTCGACAGTCCGTACCGGTTGGACGTAAACCAGAGTGGAGCATATGTACCGTTTCCGGCTGTCACTCCCATCTCTACCCGATATTTCAAGTCCGTATCTGACTGTGCATGCGATGCTGTGGCTGCCAGTAATCCTAATGCAATCGTTGCAAATTTCTTCATCTGTAATAAGTTGAAAATAATCTCGTTGGTTTCATTTTTCTTGGGATGCGGAGCCAGACTTTAGTTCCGGGGGAAATATCCGCATATTCCAGTCCGGACAGGCCGTTGGTTCCGGCAAAGCGACAGGCTGTTCTTCAACAGTTGTCAGGCTTCCTTCAATTTCCGGATTTCCTGCCCGATGTTTTCAGTTCCCCTCTGAACGTCTCCCAGAATTCTTTCCCGAACAGAATCCAGGCCGATTCCGCACAGAAAGCAAGAAAGGCAAAGACGAACAGGATGATAATTTTTTTTGGGGATGACGCACGCAGCGGAACGGTGGCAGGCTCCACTACGGCAAACACCGGCTTCGCTTCCTGCACCTTGGCACGTGCCAACTGAAGCTGCGTGTCCATCTGGTTGTAAACCTGATAGGCTGTGCTGGCCGCTTTCTGAAGCCGGTCGCTTTCCGCCTTTACAGACTGCAGGACGATGTTCTTGTTTGCGTCCACGAAGCGTGCATATTCTTCTTCAGCCTTCATATATTCTTCTTTCCGTTCGCTGCAGATGCGTTCCAGATAGTTACAGTCCTGCTGTGCCTTCCGGGTGCGGTAGTCGGTGATGTAACGTTGCAGTTTGGTTACGGCACTGTCGGCTGCCAGAGCGGCTGTCACCGGGTCTTGCAGTGAGATACTTACCGTCGTTATGTTGGTCTTCTTGTTGGTTTCAGCCTCCAGCAGTTTCTTCAGCATAGCTACACGTCCGCTCTGTTTCGGTGTCAGTCTGAACGGGTCGACCGGATGGTTTTTGTCTTCTTCCTCCCGGCTGCCGAAAATCCACTTGACTCCTTTGACCGCCTGTCCGGGGAGGCCGAAAATGTATCCCCACCACGGCTTTCGCTGTGTGTCAAGATAGTCGTAGAGCGTCATTTCCTCCCCGTCTTCCGTTCTGACCGGAGTCTCCAGCATCTCCAGCAGGAAGGGGGTTGACTTGACTATTTCCGGGAACATGTTGACCCCCAGAGCGTCTTCTCCCAAGGTCGTCCCATTGCCCAGACCGAACATGGACGCAATGCCTGCAAGTCCTCCCGAATCGTCCAGACCGGATTCCGGGGAGAGCGTGACCTTCACTTCATACTCCTTCGGAATACTGAAACCGACAACGAGTCCGATGAGGACACTTATTCCTACCGCCTTGTAGATTCTTTTGCGGCATCTGACCAGTTGCTTCAACAGTGCGGTCAGATCTATTCCGGTAGTTTCCTTCTGATTGTTTTCTTGATTGGACATCTGTATTGAGTTTTTGATGATTATTCATGTCGCGTCACAGAATGGCGCACAAACAAAGATAACGTTTGGATTCTGAAATATGAAATGTTCTTTCCTTTTTTATGCAGAACTTTAAATTGTACGTCCCGCTTCATCTGATTCTTGAGCCGACAAGTTCATACACTTTATAGAAGTATCGCATCGACAGCAAGAATACATTCGTATGGATGCGGTTGCTTCTGAAGGCCCTCAGATGCTCTTTCATGATGGTCCATCTGCTCCCCATGTTGGCCGTGCTGGCACCTCCGGTCCTCATCGTGACGAAATCTTTCTTCACGTACACGGCCTTGATGCCATGCAGGCAGAAGGCTCTGAGCAGAAATTCAAAGTCGGAGGCGATTTTATAGGAGGTGTCATACAGTCCGATCTCTTCAAATCTTTTTCTTTTGAGATAGAAGGAAGGGTGCGCCGGCATCAGTCCGAACCTCATCAGGGAAGGCCTGAAAATCCGGGAGGAGTAGTATCGTACACATTTTTTCAGGTTGTCGGCATTCACGAAATGGACATCACCGTAAACGGCGTCCGTATCATTGCCGTCGAATGCGCAGGCAATAGCCTCAAGAATGTCATCGGAAGTGAAGAAATCGTCAGAATTGAGAACCCCCACGACATCTCCTGTGGCAAGGGAAATTCCTTTGTTCATGGCATCATAGATGCCCTTGTCTTTCTCCGAAATCCACTTCATCCTGCCCTTGAATTCAGGTTCATATTGTCTGATGATACCGACAGTATCGTCTTCTGAAGCTCCGTCGATGACCAGATATTCATAATCTGCATATGTCTGGCGGAGTACAGACTCGAAGGTATCTTTTATTGTGGCCGCGCTGTTGTAAGTTGTAGTGATTATAGTGATTTTCATTTTTTCAAGTTCCATGCCTTTTGATAAATGTCCATGATTCCGGCATACATGTTGTCCCACGAGAATCTGGCAGAATTTCTGAATCCGTTCTCTACGATGCGTTCCCTTTGTCCGGAGACCGACAGCACTGAAAGGCAGCGGAGCATTTCATCGGCCGAAAGCTCATTCATCAGCAAAGGCGATTCGCCGATCACTTCGGGGATGGAAGAGCCGTTGTAGGCAATGACCGGACAACCGGCCCTCTGCGCTTCCAGCACGGGGATGCCAAACCCCTCATAGGAGGAAGGGTAGGCGAGTGCAAGTGCATGATTGTATAGCACATTCAGTTCCCTGTTGTCTATGGGCCCAGTGCAGAACACGCGCGCTGCATCCTGGAAGTATTTCCGTATCAGGCCCTTTTCTTCCTCATTCAGGCAGGCACCCACTACCACCAGATTCAGGTTGCTGCGGGATACTGCCTGCACCGCCAGCTCAAAATTCTTGTATTTCGCTCTTGAACCTATGAATATGACATATTCATGCGGCCTGTAAGGGATATGCAAGTCAGTACATTCTTCCGGAGCAATGGGATGATAGTCGGCAGAGACACCATTGTAGACGACCGAAACCTTTTCCGGACTGACCTCAGGATAGAATCTCATCAAATCCTTTTTTGTGTTCTCCGAGATGCAGACAATATGGTCCGAGTGCAGGATTGCTTTCCGCTTCTGCCAGGAATGGACAGCTCTCTTCAGTCCATGATTGTACAATTCGTAAGTGAAGTCGTGCACGGTTGTAATGTTGATGGCATGAGGGTTGTCGCACATTCTGTAATAGGAGGAGTGGAATATAAACTTTCCGTCTTCCTTTATCCTTTCATCCCGGTAGCGTATCAGCTTCTGGTACAGGGGACTTCTGTCGTTCATTCTTCTTTGTCCGTCAATGTGCAGCATCCTTCCGAGAGGGTTGGCGACATCCTGACTGGAATTGGTGAAATGCAGGTCAAGTCCGGATGTCAGGAGTCTGGATGCAAGCTCATACCACACGACGGAGATTCCGCCATGATTCTGCAGAGCAAATATAATGTTGTCAAGCACAATTTTCATCGTATGTCATCAAATGATTTCGTTGAACAGTCGTGTCCATTTCTCCATGATTCTTTCTTCTGTGAAATTGTTGATTTTCAGACGTGTGTTCTCGCTCAGTGCCTTTCTCCTTTCCCTGTCCTTAATCAGAGAAACTATGCTTGCGGCGAAAGCCTGTACGTCTCCTTCCTTGACCAGAATTCCGTCTTTCCCGTCTGTTATCAGGTCTTTAGGACCGCATTTGCAGTCAAATGAAATGATTGGAAGTCCGTACGACATCGCTTCAAGAAGCACCATCGGAAATCCTTCATACCGTGAACTGAGCAGAAACAAAGAACTGTTCCTGTACTCTTCACCGATGTATGCTGTCGGAGGATTGATGGTAATGGTTTCGTTCAGGTTCAGTCTGTCAATCAGAGCCTTCAGTTCTTCTTCCTCTTCTCCGCCTCCATATATGTCCAGCTTCCATCCGGGACATTCCCGATGCACGGTTTCCCATGCCCTTATCATTCTGGAGTATCCCTTCTGGAATGACAACCGTCCGACGGCAATCGCCCGTGAGGTATCCGGATTGTATTGGCAGGGAGGCATTCCGGTTATGAAATTGGGGATGACCTGTATGTTGTCTGTATTCCAGTATTCTTTGTCTTCTTCAGTCAGTACGATAAATCTGTCGAAAGCCTTCACCTTCTTTTCGTCTACGTGGGAGCGATAGGCATCAACCCATTTCCAGATGCCTTTCCTCTGCAGTTGCCGGCGGAAGAACTTGGAGAAGTGTATTTCCAGAATCTTTTTGCTCCCGTCTTTGAGAGAAGTGAGGAAATTCACTTCATTTCCGAAAGTGGAGATGATGATGTCCGGTCTGATTCTGAAAACAAGCTCTTCCATCCTTTGTCTGTGCATCCGCTGTTTGTACAGGAAGCTTGTGGACTTTTTCAGGAATGAACTGCCGTTTTCATCCTCATAGTTGATACCCAGATCATAGCATCTGACTGAAGGTGAAAGCGTGAAGAAAGGTTTTCTGCCTTTCTGTTCGGTAGTGACAATGGAGACCTCAAAACCCTGTCCGGCAAGGTAATTGGCCTTGTCCGTGATGATACGTTCCATCCCCCCCGAATTAAATGTCCCGTGTATGCAGTATATAAGTTTCATTCTAGAATATGTTGAACAGTGCGTTTTTATATGGGATATATGATTCTCCGGATTCCCCTAACAGAAAGCCCATCTGTCTGTACAAAGCTATCGCAGTGAAGAAGAAAAAGATGCATCCGCGTACTTGGGAAGACGTGCGGAGATTCTTCAGAAGAATTGTGGCCACCACGACCTCCATGACATAAAAATAAAGGCTTCCCCTTCCTGATAATTGGGGCAAAAAGCCCAGCCCCAAATAAATCAACAGAGACAGAAAGTAAATGTTGAAGTAGAGGATGCCATTCGGATTTTGCTGGATGAAACTTCTGTATCTGTAAAAGATGCAGAAAGAGGCAAGGCGGAGAAGCATGGCCAGATTAATGCCATAGACAAGCCCTTCCTCTTCGCTCATGTAATAGCTCAGTTTGGATGCGATGAATCCGGAAAGACTTCCCAGTTGTGTCCGGAAAACCACCAGAAGGGTCAGGTTGGAGACCAGTGCCAGTCCCAATAGAAGTACGTAATATTTCCCTTTGAGTATTCTGTTGGGTATGACAAACACAAGCAGTCCAAGGATGGCAGAGACATGGATGCAGGATGCCAGCGCAATCAACAGAATGCGTTGCATCCTTTCTTTGCAGGAAAAGGCGACGAGTACCAGCGGAATGGCCAGCCCCTGTCGGTATTGTCCCATGAAAGAAATATATACGATGACACCCAACAACAGAAAATAAGAATAGAACGGATAAGGGGAATTCTTGTACAGGAATACGGACATGATTCCGCATGTCAGTATTGCAAAAACCACATATACCGCCGTCAGCGATGGAAGCATATAATTCAGCAAGGCATAAGGCTTCTCAACCACCAGAAACTCCGCATTCGATTTCCAGAAGTTCGTATGGAGGAGGTCGAAATAGTGACTGTAGTTCTCATAGTCGAACCCGCATTCCCTGAACCCTACAAACCAGATGAGAAACAGAGTAAAGAGGAAGAGGACATACGGCTTGTATTTGGAGTATTTCTCCTGCCCGAACACTTCTATGAATCCGAACCCTCCCGTAATTAAAGCGATGAAGATATAGATGGCCATCAGATTGTGACGTTTAGTCCTTAATGATTTTCTTTGCCGTGCGTTTCAAGTCCAACAGAACCTTTCCTGACGAATAGTGCCGATTATGGATCAGAGAGGCGATTATCCGGTTCAGTCTGGTCAGTGGACTGTGTCTGCTCCAGATTTCGTCCGAACTTTCCGGCCATAGCGCGTTCCACCGATTGAAATCGCGCAGACCGTCGTCTGTGATGAATTCCATTTTCGCCCACAGCTTCCGTTGATTCAGCTCTTTCTCAAATTCACCATAGCTTTCCTGCGCTTTGAAGAAATCTGCCAGCATGTCACAAATCCTGATTCTTTCCTCCATTTTCTTCAGTGTGACGCTGCTCAAGAGAGAAGCGGTGTTCTGCTGGTTGTAGTGATAGAGCGGGAGGGGGACATAGGCAATCTTTTCCGCGAAGAAGAAAAGCCGGATGGACGTGTACAAGTCTTCCCACAGATTTATCCCGTCGGGGAATGTGATGTGATTCTTTTCATATAAAGAGCGTCTGACCAGCTTGTTGCATACAGATCCATGCAACCGAGTCGTAAGCATATCTTTTATGCATTGCCTGCCGTTTTCCGGGTAAGGCTCCCTGCGCCATATTCGTCTGTTGGAGTATTCATCATAGAAATCACAGCATACAATGTCCGCATTTTCTTTCATCGCTTTATTATATAGTGTTTCATATATATTGGGGCTTATCCAGTCATCGCTGTCACAATGTATTATAAAGTCTCCTTTTGCTATTTTAAGTCCAGAGTTCCGTGCAGATGGAAGTCCCATATTCTGAAGGTGATTAACGATTATGGCAGCATTTTTCCTTTCTGGACTTTTATTGATGAAATTATGGATAATCTGCATACTATTGTCTGAAGTACAATCATTTACAAATATAAATTCTATTCCTTCTTTCATAGTCTGCGCAAATAAAGATTCTATACATCTATAAATATGCTTTTCCACATTATAGACAGGGATGATAACAGAAATTTTAGTCTCCGACATAAGTGGCATATGATTAAATATCCTTTCCTTGAAAAATGCTTTTGCTTAGTTTTTTCTAAGATTCAAAATAAAGACTAATAAGGCATGCCCTATTCTTTCACCGAACCATAAATACATATTATAAGCCAACGAACCTCTTCCCCATTCAAATTTCTTAAAATTGCGCTTGAGAATGGCAAAAAAAGAATGTTTTTGAATCAATCTAATATAATGAAACTGTGTTTCATTTATCTTGACATTCTGAATAGGAATCAAGTCCCTCTTGCGGGGAAGCCGAGCAAAGAAACAAAAGTTCTGATACGCCGATATAGTTATTTCATTAAAATATGGAATAAGATTATTCCTTCTTAGAAAATCAATATAATAATCTGCGACAAGGGTGTGAACATCACAAATTTTTTCTTTGCTGCTTAATGCGGAGTTTGGCTCATATATTGGTTTAATGACATTGTCCGTCAGTTGGTATTGCATGGTCCGTGCACTTCCGTTTGCACAAAAATATTGTTCGATAAGAGTTCCGGTCCCTTTCAAACTTTTGAAATAAGGATTTCCATGTGAATACTTTTCCTCAAACAATTCGGCATAATATTCTCCAGCCTGAGCCACACTTTTCCGTTCTGCAAGAACTTCCCAATAATACCCTTTTACTGCGGCATATCCTGCTTCTTTTAAAATTCCATTGATGGCGGCATGGCAAGAACGTGACCCTCTGACATCAACTATCGCACATGAGGAATGTAGCTGTGCCATTCCTTCTTGAATAAAATATTTTAATGTTAGTTCTTTCTGTCTGTTGTATTCTCGTACCAATTGTTCTATAAAAACCCTTTTATTATACAGAGATTCTATAAGTTCTTTTCCAATATTGTTGTTTGGAACTGGTGTATAATATTCTTTTTCTTTTATGAAAGGCTTTATGTCGATGTTGGCCTTGTCAATGAAACATTCATAGATTATTTCTCCAGTAAGATCTCCGAATAGTTTTAATAAATATTCTTTGTCAAGAGAACTCAGGCCAGGAAAATAAAGTGCACTTCTGGATGTATACAAATAATGCAATTTTATCTCTGGAAAGTTTTGTTCAAACAGTTTGGCTATATGATAAAGGATGTATCCGTCACGTGCCAAAAAGAACAAGCTGGTGATGTTGTGTTCTCTGGCATCACTTAACACATTATAGGTGAATGCAGTGAGTGAAGGGACGACAATATTACTAGCTAAATCAATTTCTGGAGTGGATCCCAGTGAAAGACGGACTGCTCTTTGTAGGCCGGCTATGCGTTGGTTGATGAACTCGTTTGTTGACAAGCACATATTCAACAAGCGTTTCTCGTAGAATGAATATTCGTGTTTTATCAGATGTGCTTTGATTTTTTTCTTCCTTGGTATAATATAATCGCTGTGCTTATTATCTCCCCAGTGATGCCATTTCCCAGTTGGGATGTCGTTTTCTTTTGCAACCAGATCAAACAATTCACCGCTTTGTTTTGTCTTGCCGGAAACACATGACACATATAATTTGTCACCCTCCTTCCAGAAATGTTCCCTAACCAGAATTTCCTTGATGAAAGTTTCTGGCAAATACATGTCTGAAATGAAAAAGACTGACAAATTCTTCTTATGGATTTTTTCCACTTGCATTCGTACAGAGGCTACTCCTGTCAGGACCTTCCGTTCGATTTCGATTTCTGTATCCAGTATTATATTTTTGGCAATGCTTGAAATCCCGTTGAAATCGCATTCCTGATAAATATCTTCAAGCGTTACCTCAGATTGTTTCTTTTTTCTTGCGGAAGCTTCCGCCGAGATTCGGATGTTTACAAAATCTGCCCGCAGGCTATTGCTGCTTTTATTTCCCAAAACAGCAATAGCCAATAAGTCGAACACGTTGTGAGGATATCCGCAGGTTCTTATTATGCAAGTGTCAAATATATCAAAAGAATAGTAAAGATGATTCATGCAGACTTAAAAATAGAATTTTTGACAGATGAGAATTTCATGTAATATCTGAAGAGCAAAGGAGAAAAGCTGTTCAGATACAATAAAAGTTTCTGTTTGAATGATCTTACATCATAATTGAAAATATATTTGTTCGCTTCGGGAAATATTTTTTGGTATTTTTTCCTGAGTTTATTGTCTCCCATAACTAGTATCGCTGTCTTTATCCTGTTTTTTGCCTCCATGAAAGGGACATAAAAGTCCATTTTGTCATCTTTATCTGAAAAGAAACCTTCCAGAACATCAACACTGCTCTTTTGGCTTTCCAGCTTGTTGTTGTCTATTGTATTGCAGAATGAGTATTCGTTCTCTCTGCGGTAATGAATATAAGCTTTATTTATATAGGCTATTTTTCTCGCATGATAGAATGCAATAACGTTCATTATCAAATCTTCTCCCATATTGATGTTTTCGGGGATATGGAAATCCTTATTGAGGAACAATTCACGTTTATACAGCTTATTCCAGATAAAGGCTGGAAGCTTGTCGGTCAGAATGTCGGATAAAGCTTCCTTAGGAAGCTGCCTCGCCTGTTGTCTGTGATATGTGGAACCCTTTTCCGTATCCGTGATATAGTCGGCGATGATGATATCTGCCTTACTCCTTTCGATTTCCTTGTAGAAATCGTGCAGCATATCAGGTTCGATGTAATCATCACTGTCTAGAAAAGATAGATATTTTCCAGAAGCTTCATTTATTCCCGTCTGTCTGGCTGCTACAACCCCTTTGTTTTTTGTGTGGGAGAGAATCCGGAATTGTATATTCCCCTTGTATTCTTCAATGAGATTCTCTATAATTTGAATACTCTTGTCGGGGCTTGCGTCGTTGATTAAAATACATTCTATTCCATCGGTGAATGTTTGTCTCATGATAGACTCCACACATCTTTTGATGTATTTCTCCACATTATACACCGGCACAATAACGGAAATGAGCGGCTGCACTTTCTCTGTCATGACTATTTCTTTTGTAGGATGTTCCGTATCTTGTTTAAAATCAGTTGCTTTTCTTTGCTGTCGCATCCCCATTTATAAGTGCACAGCAGTACGGAAACAACCGATACCATGCACACCGTGAAGAATGACAGGATGCCTTCAGGCATGTTCGCATATACGAGCAAGGGCAGGAGGGGAGCCGTCACGACAACAAGAAGGATGGGACGTGCCACCTTCCTGGAATAGACACCGATGTCGAAGCGAATCATGGGAAGGACAATTTTCAGGCGTACATATTGTGTCACAATTTCAATGCAGATATGGACAATGAACACGCTTTCGGGAGGTATGCTGAACAGCTTCAGCAGGATGTATGACACGGGAACTATCGACAGCAGCATCGTCCCTTCAATGATCTGGAACTTTTTCAGCTTTCCCGTGGCATGGACGGATGTCAGGATGGGGTTGGACAGGCAGAAGAGGATGCTTGTGGCAAGCACCAGCCGGAGGAAACTTACCGTATGGTCGGGGTATTCTCCCAGCCACCATTTCAACACCTGACCGGCTTCGAGCGACAGCGGAAGGCAGATAAACACCATCAGAAAGACGGAGAACTTTGAACTTGCGACCAGAAGCGTGTGCATCCGTCCGTAGTCTTCCTGCGCATAGCTTTTGGTGAGCTGTGGGTTCAGTGCCATCTGGAAGTTGGTGCTGAAGTTGTTTATGATATGCTGCACCTGAACGGCGATTCCCCGTGCCGCGTTGACTACCGGATTGAAGAATATGTTCAGAAGGATGTTCAGGCCCTGCGTGAACCCGAATACGGCGAGATACCCGTTCATCGTCCATCCGGCATAGGAGAATATCTCCCTGAACATTTCCCGGTCGAACACCATCCGTCTGAGTCTGCACTCTTCAAAGTGCCTGGTACAATAGATGATGTACAGGATGAAGTCGAAGAACTGGATGCACAGGATGAAAAAGGCGTAAAGAATCAGCTTGTCGTAGGGCAGCACCGTCAGGATGAAGACCGACGAGAGCTTCAGAACCGCATCGCCTATGGTCAGGTAGGCAAAGGCGGACATCTTCTCGTGGGCGATAATGGCGGCATTGTAGGGTGCGCTCACAAGACTTCCCATGGCCGTGAGGATGGAGAACTGGTAGACCCAGAATGCGGCGGTCTCCCTTTCCGGGGGGATGTTGAGCTGGGTCATCATGAACCATAGCCCGACGGTCTCTCCCACGGCCAGCACGAACAGCGAGAAGAGGGCATGAATGGTGACGATATTGCCGAAAACCCTTTTCAAATTTTCTTTGTCATTCTTCCCGAGGGCAAAGGTGATGAAGCGGGAAGAGGCACCGGCAAGCGAGCCGGTGAGGAAACCGAGAAAGGTGATCACACCCCCCACCACATTGTTTATTCCGAAATCCTCCACACCCAGCACTTTGAGTACTATGCGTGAAGTGTACAGGCTGATGAGCACCAGAAACAACATCCGCATATACAGCAGCAGCGTGTTGTATGCGATGCGTTTATTGTTGCTTGTAGGTTCGTGCATGTTCTGTCTGCAATGATGAAGTTACGGCCTTTCCGGGCACGCTTCGCCGTTACCTGTCCCATGTCTGCGCCGGCGGAGTGTGCTCCCCGTACAGACCATGCAAGGTAAGCGGTAATTCCTGAAAATAATACAAAATTACGCTTTTCAGTTGAAAGGCGCAAAATATGCCAGCTGAATTTGTGGATTCAGCCCGCTTTTCCTGTCAAATGAGCGGAACAGACAAATACTGCACGGGCACATGCCATATTTCGAGGGGTGCCGTCTCCGCATGGTTTCCGTCACCGGGGGCAGAGATAAGAAACATCCCGCTGTTCCGGTGCGGACAACGGGGTATTTTGGGAAAGACAGCCTTGTACTTTTCTGCAGGAAACGGGACGTTTCTCGCGGACGTTTTCTCGCGGGCTCTCGCGGTTCAGCACCCCGATTTATATCGGTTCCTTTTCTTGCAATAACCGAATAATTTGCTTTATTTTGCCGCTGTTTTTTAATTTGTAAAAAAATGGAAGATTTTTTGTCGACAACGGTCCAGGTGTCCGGCGACAGGGAGAACAGCCTGCTCAACAGGAGGATGATTTTCCGGATTCTGGGCATTCTGCTTTTTATAGAAGCGATGCTGTTCCTTGTGTGCATGGGAGTGGCCTTGTTTTATGAAGAAACGGACTATATTCACTTTGTCTATTCGGCCCTGCTGAATGCCGGAGTGGGAAGCGTGCTGGTTTTCCTTGGCCGCCATGCCAAGAACACGGTGACGCGCAGGGACGGATACTGTATCGTGGCCTTCACCTGGCTGCTGTTCACCGCTTTCGGGATGCTCCCTTTCTATTTCAGCGGGAGTATCCCGACGGTTGCCGACGCTTTCTTTGAAACGATGTCCGGATTCACCACCACCGGAGCTACGATACTCGATGACATAGAGTCGCTTTCGCACGGAATGCTGTTCTGGCGCAGTTTCACGCACTGGATAGGCGGTCTGGGAATCATCTTTTTCACCATTGTGGTGCTGCCGATTTTCGGGGTGGGGAACCAGGTGCTGTTCAAGGCCGAGGCTACGGGAGTGACCCACGACAAGATTCATCCGAAGGTGAGCATAATGGCCAAATGGCTCTGGACGGTCTATCTGGTTCTGACGGTGGTGGAAACCCTGCTGCTGGTATTGGGAGGCATGGGATGGTTTGATGCGGTATGCCATGCGTTCGGCACTACGGCAACCGGCGGATTCTCCACCAAACAGGCAAGCGTGGCCTATTGGAATTCGCCTTTCATTGAATATGTCATCGCCATCTTCATGATTCTTTCCGCCGTGAACTTCTCGCTTTACTTCATGTGTCTGAAAGGACGTTGCGGACAACTTTTCCGCGATGACGAGACGAAATGGTTTTTGGGTTCCATCCTCCTTGTCACAGTGCTGATTGCCGCCTCACTAGTGGTCCAGAACGGTTATGGGGTGGAGGAGGCGTTCCGCAAGTCGCTCTTCCAGGTGGCCACGCTCCATACCTCAAGCGGATTCGCCACGGACGACTACATGAACTGGGCACCCTTCACCTGGGTGCTGCTGGTCTATTGCATGCTTGCCGGCGGATGTACAGGATCGACCAGCGGGGGAATCAAAATCATGCGTCTGCTCATCGTGATGCGTAACATAAAGAATGAATTCCGGCGCATGATGCATCCGCGGGCCGTGCTGCCCATCAAGGTGAACCGTATGGCAGTATCGCAGGCTACGGTATCGACGGTGAGTACCTTCGTGCTGCTTTATCTGGGATGTGTCTTCGTGGGATGGCTGGTCTACATGTTTATGGGGCTGGGACTGACGGAAGCGTTGAGCATCACGATTTCGAGCATTGGAAATGCCGGTCTGGCTCTGGGGGCATTCGGTCCGGCCTATTCATGGAACGGTCTTCCGGAGGCCGGGAAATGGCTTTCCTCTTTCCTGATGCTGATCGGCCGTCTTGAACTGTTCGGAATCCTGCTGATGTTCTCCCCCAGCTTCTGGGAGAAACGGTGAAACGTACAGACGGATGCGGCGGAAGCTATGCCAAGTCTGAAAAATCAAACGAAGAGCCACAAAGGCCCAGAATTTCATTTGTCTGGCCTTTGTGGTTCTTCGTTCAAGAAATATATTGACCGCTTCCGTCAGTCGATGAAGCGTTTGGTAAGCGGTCCGAATTCGTCAATGCGTCTGTCGCGGAGGAAAGGCCACCAGCGGCGCACATTCTCGCTGCGGTCCATGTCTATCTCCACCACCATGTTCTCTTCTTCCGTGTTGCCGGCCTGGGCGATGACCTCACCCTGTGGGCCTGCCACGAAACTGTTGCCCCAGAACTGGATGCCGCCTGTCGCACCCGACGGGTCCGGTTCGTGTCCTACACGGTTCACCGCTATCACGGGCAGTCCGTTGGCCACAGCATGACCTCTCTGCACAGTAACCCATGCCCCCAACTGGCGCAACTTCTCTTCGCGCGTGTCGGTGCTTTCCCATCCGATGGCTGTGGGGTAAATCAGCAACTCAGCTCCTTTCAGGGCCATCAGCCGCGCCCCTTCCGGATACCACTGGTCCCAGCATACCTGCACGCCGAGTTTCCCCACGGAAGTCTCTATCGGCTCGAATCCCAGATCGCCGGGAGTGAAATAGAATTTCTCGTAATAGGCCGGATCGTCAGGAATGTGCATCTTGCGGTATTTTCCGGCAATGCTTCCGTCAGCGTCGAAAACTACGGCGGTATTATGATACAATCCCGGTGCACGGCGTTCAAAGAGCGAAGTGACCAGCACAATATGATAGGCTGCGGCTATTTCTCCGTAGAATCCAGTGGAAGGTCCGGGTATTGGTTCTGCAAGGTCAAACATGGACGTGTCTTCCGTCTGGCAGAAATACGGAGTATTGTGCAACTCCTGGAGCACGACGAGTTGTGCTCCGGCCTTTGCCACAGCCGCTATGTTGTGGTGCAGCTTTTCGAGATTCAGTTTGATGTTGTCGGTGCATGACTGCTGTATGATTCCGACGCGGATAGTTCTTTTCATGTCTTACAAGTGTTTTTAGAATGATTCGACAGATTCAGGATATTGCATGGTGACGCAATGCAGCGACCCGTGTTGGCGGATAAGGGACCGGCAGTCGATTCCTACGATTTCACGTCCGGGAAAGGCTTCGGCCAGCACTTCCGCCGCGCGCTTGTCATTTTCAGGCTGCGCGTAGGTGGGATAGAGCACTGCCCCGTTCATTATCAGGAAATTGGCATATGTGGCGGGAAGGCGGTGTCCGTCCTCGTCGCGGATAGCCGACGGCATGGGGAGCGGGAGCAGCCGGTAGGGGTCTCCGTCGAGTGTCCGGAACGTCCTGAGCTGGTTCTCCATCGATGAGAGCGCGCCATAGTGCTCGTCCTCCCTGTCTGTGCACTGCACGTACACGATGGTATGGTCGGGGCAGAGCCGGGCCAGCGTGTCCACGTGGCTGTCCGTGTCATCTCCCTCCAGATAGCCGTAGTCCAGCCAGAGTACCTGGCGGAGGTTGAATCTTTTCATCAGATACTGCTCAATGTCCATGCGTGTCATCGTGTCGTTCCGGTTGGGCGAGAGCAGGCAGGTGGATGTGGTAAGCAGAGTGCCTTCCCCGTCACTCTCTATCGACCCGCCTTCGAGGATGAAATTGCGGCAATTGATGTAGTCTCCGTTCAGAATGCCGGTTTTCGCAAGATGCAAGTTGATGAGATTGTCCTTGTCGGCCGCGAACTTCAGTCCCCACCCGTTGAAGCAGAAGTCGAGCAGCAGAGGGTCGGAGTGCCGTTCGATGAGCGTGATGAACGCATGGTCGCGCGCCCAAGTGTCGTTTGTGGGACACTCCACAAACCTGATCCGGTCACGGCGGGGAAGATTCTCCAGTGCGGCGGGAAATTCAGGCGCGACGAGCAGCAGAGGCTGCCGTGAAGTGATTTCCGTCGCAATGTTTACGAAACACTTTTCCACTTCGTCAAGCATGTATGCCCAGTCGGTTCCGGCATGCGGCCATGTCAGTTGGATGTAACTTTGGGGATGCCACTCGGCAGGCAAGAAATAAGTCTTTTCCATATATCTGTATTTATATCTGTGTCAGTTCTGTTGTCCGCGTTTCTGTTGGGCGGCGGGGAGCGCAGTCCCGTTTCCGTCCGCATTCTGTCCGCTTTTCTCCGTCTGCCGGGAGGGACGGTTGCGTCTGCGCCTCAGAAACCAGTCGAACAGCTCGCTCCAGTCTGTGAAATCCTTCTTGTACATCAGGCCGATGCCCTGTGTCGTCAAAGTCGATTTCGTGAAATAACGGTCATTGGTCTGGTTGTATCCCCTCAGGCGGAACTCCCCGCCGGGCGTGAGCAGCCAGATGGCTTCAAAGTCACCCACAAAGTTCGTGTTCTGCAGCGTGTTCTCCCTGTATCCGAAGTTTCCGTTGATGATCAGGCGGTTGTTGAGGAGACGTCCGGACAGAATCGCTTCAGCCTCTACGTCGCTCCACCCCTTCTCGCCAGTGGTGAGGTTGGTGCCCACATTCCAGTTCCGGCTGTTTATGACCTGCGAGAGCATGTTGTTGAGCTGTCCCGACAATGTGCTGAAAGCCAGCGAGCTGGTAGCATCGGTTTGGCTGGTGTTCTCGGCTGCCAGATCGTACGTATAGAACTTGCCCACACTCAGCAGGTAGATAATCTGTGTATTCATCTGCTCCTCGGTGCTTGTAAGGCTCCTCACCAGTTCGCGATCCTCGTCGCTCACCGTGGGAAGCTCCAGTCCAAACTTCAGTTCGGGTGAGGTGAGGTTGCCGCTTAGGTTCAGCAGGCAGTTCACTCTGACGTTTCCTTTCGATGTGGAAGCATCAGCAATCAAGTCATTCAATGAAGCCGAGTTGACCGTATATACGGCCTGCACGTTCAGGTTGGCGTTGCGCGGATTTCCGCTGAACACCACCGTTCCTCCTGGCTGCAGGACAAAATCCTTGCGGATTACGTTCTGCAGACTCATCTTGTACATCCCGTCGGTGATGTTGTACGTCCCGAACATCTGGAAATCCCCCTTGTTGAAGAAGTTCACGCGCAGGTTTCCGGTGCCATGCGCCGAGATATTGTCTCCCGCCGCAGGGTCCATGATGATTTTCATGCTGGCCTGTTCGGTGGGTTCAATCTGAAGGTTGATGTGCACATCGGCCTGCTCTTCTTCAACTTGCTCCTCCTCTCGCGCGTTGAGGTAATGATAAATTTCCGTGTCCGCGTCAACCTGCTGGCGGCGGGGCGTATGGTCTACAAAAGTGATGAAGCCGCTGCTGGCCGCTTCGGCTGCAGTCCCCAGCACATAAGCGAAGCTCGTCTTCGCGTCAGCACGCATTGTCCCGTCCACATTGAGCTGGTTGTCTCCCCCCTGCAGGCGTACGTTGCCGGTCGAATAGATCCGTCCGTAGAAGGGGAACTCCGGAGTGGAAGCAGAAGTGTTGTAGACCAGCATGTTGTCGGTGTCGAAAGAGAAGCTGTAGCGCATGTTCTTCATTTTCCGGTGGGTCAGTGTGCCGTCAGCTCTCCCTTCATGCCCTTCAGAGTCGGATATCCGGACGTTGGTGAAGCGGAACATTCCGGGCGTGGCGCGCACGGAGTCCGCGCTGGCCTCGAAACGCGTGTTGAGGATGTTGACCTTCATGCCCATTCTGGCCTTCACGCTCCCTTCTATGTCCAGTTGCGCGAACGGCCCGAAGAGCCGCACGTTGCCGTATGCCTCTCCGCTGACATCGCTGAATATTCTGGAGACGAACGGCTGCAGGAACGACAGGGGAGTGCCTCCGGCCTGTATGTGAAGGTCGAGTCCTTTCTGTTTGGGAGAAATGTATCCGTTGACCAGAGTGGTGCAGTTCTCGTCTCTCCTGATGTCGGCATACAGGCGTATCCCGTCCACTTCCTTATCCCATGTTCCCGTGATATCGGCCTCTCCCAGAAGTGCGTCGTTCAGAGAGAATCCCTCCACACCAAGTTTCGCTTCCATCACGGGATCCTTCAGGAGATGCCGCAGGTGCACTCTCCCGCTCACCTCTCCATCGAAGCTCACCGCATGGAATTGGATCATGTCCATGATGTAGTGCAAGTTGATGTTTTTCAAATCCGCCACGCAGGAGTCGGCTTCAGTCTTTCCGACACGTCCGTTCACGCTCAGATGCTGGTCGGAATGCTCGAAAAGGAAGTCGCGTATCTCGATGCTGTCTTTGGCCAAAGAGATTCGGGCCGGATGGATATGCCACACCGTGTCGTTGAGTATCACATCGCTCGGGCGGATATCTATCCGTGCGCCCAGCTTCCTGTCGGGAGTCTGAGAAAAGGATGTCACCGCATCAATCTTCCCGCTGAAGGTTTGCGGCGCATTGTTCCCCCAGAACAGCGTAGTGTGCAGTCTGTCGTCTCCGGCACGCGCGAGGAGTGAGAAGTTGAACATTGCCCCCTTCTTCATCAGCGTGCTGGCCCGGAGCTGGCATTGCAGCGCGCCATCCACGTTCCTGCAAAGCAATGTCCCCGACTCATAGTGTTTCCCGTTGTAAGTGAACTGCGGGAGATAACCGCTCACGTGTATGTCGCCCGTACTGTCGCTGAAATGTCCGCTGAAGTTGGCGGGCATCTGGAGGCGGAACGGAATCTTGAACGCTTTTGAGAGGATGTCGCTGTTGTCCATCGACAGTTTGAAACGGAAGTCGTTACCGGTTTCGGGCATTTCGCCATCGTCCGCCAGCAGGGAGGGGATATGCCGTCTGACTACTTTCAGCACGCTCGCGAACGCTGTGCGATATGAGTATCTCCCTTCTATGGTTCCGTGGAGGAAGGGAGCGTCAATCCGGATGCTTTTCTTTTCGTCACCGGAGGTTCCCGCACTTACGCTGAGGTGAGGCATGAAATAGTCGAAGTTGTCATCCGCCGCATCGATGTCCAGACTGTCGAGACTGATTTTTCCCTGCATGTCGTCGATGGAATGTCCGCTGAAATCTGCCGTGAGGTTCATCGACAGACTGGTATCCTCGTATTTTTCTGTCAGGTTGAGCCTGTCGGGACGCACGCCGCGCATCACGGCCTTCAGGTTGAAGTCGGGTATGGGCTGGTCGGTGGCCACACTCCCGTTCACATCGACACTCCCGTTCGGATCATCGATGGAGAGATGTCCGTTGAAGCCTCCCGGCCTGAAGGTCCCGTCAAGACTGATCTGACTGTATGTGTAGCCGTTGTATTCCAAGGAACCGACAGTTCCCTTTATATAGGATTCTGGCTGCCGGTTGTGGTATCTGAAATCCTGAAGCTCAAGGTCGAACGAGGCTTTCCCCACTTTTTCCTTTCCGAGAAGTTCTCCCAAGGCGAAGTCGGAAGAAGTGACCTTTCCGGAATAGGTTCTCGACCGGTTGAGACTGTCCTTGTGGAGGGTGATGTTGGCGTTGATGTCACCCGGCCGTGTCTGTATGAGTCCGTGGGCAGTGAACTGGGTCGGATAGCCGGACACGTCACCGCTGAAGCGCACGAACCCCGTCCGTTCCAGCAGCGGCGGCATGGAGCCTTCCCCTTTCAGGTTGGAGGTGAGCCATGCCATGCCTTCCTCGTTCAGCAGCATCCGCTCTACATTTCCATAGAAATAGGGAGTGAGGGGGCGGGTGTCGCCGTCAAGCATTCCATCCGCACGCATGAATATCTCTCCTTCTGCGCCGGAAAGAATGATTTCGGGACAATAGACCCTCCGTCCTTTTCCGGAGAACCTGAGGCTCAGACTTACGGAGTCTGTGAAATGCGACAGGGCTGGAGCAAACGGTGACAAGTCGGCAGGGGTGACTGCCGCATGGAGACTGCCGGAATAACGGATGTTCCCGCTGAGAACCGACAGGCTGTCGGGCGAGGCTCCGGTCACTGCCAGCGTATCGACCGCCAAAGCGGTGCGGGGAAGCTCCAGCCGCAGGTCGTTAAGCCAGACACCTTCTTTTCCTGCTGTTATCTTGAAGCGGAAACGCTTCAGTGTCAGACCACTCCGCTCGTTGAAACTCATGCGGCGCAACTGCAGGTTGAGCGAGTCGGCGCGCAATGCTTTCAGTGAGATGGTGGCCGAGAGATTGTTCACCGCGATATGTCCGGGATTGAACCTGTTTTCCGTGACCGGAACAGAATTAACGTCGTATCTGAATTGTCCGCGACGGACAAGTACGGAGTTGATGCGCAGGTCGATGTCCGTCTTCTTCCTTATTGTGTCTTTCGGCGTGAAAGCGTCAAGCACGAACTGGCAGTTGAGGGGAGCGTCGGGAGTGGCGCGCGCCAGCCGCACGTCAAGTCCGAAAAGCTGTACGCTACTGACGCTTATTTTTCCGTGGAACAGTGAGGATACGTCAAATTTGGCGGCCAGACGCGAAACGCGCAGCATTTCCCGTCCCTGCCGGTCGTTCATCCGGACGTTCTGGACGATGATGCGGTTGAGGAAACCGATGTCGATGTTCCCGACGGAGACTTCCGTGCCGAGGAGCGAGGAGAGTTCACCGGCCACATATGCCGAGAGCCGATGCTGCACGCCGGAAAGATTGAACAGGGCAATCAGTCCGAAATAGCACACCAGCGTGAAGATGACGGTGAAGCGGATGACTTCCTTTATACGCGCGGCTCGACTCATTTTGCATCAGTTTTGTAGAATAAGGAACAAAATTACAAATAACGTTTGAATTAGTCTTCCGTGCGGATGGGTTATTAGCAATTTTTTACGTCTCGGGAGCGGGGAGGGGAGAAGAGAGAAGAATTTCTGTCTGCGGCATGTTTCCGCTTTTTCAACTCTTCATTCCTCACTCCCCGTTCTTCAACCGTTCCGAAAACCGTAAGGATGGTGATTGTTCTACGCTCTGAAACCGATTCTCGGCGTGGAGGGCACTTCAATCCTACGGGGTCTGAACCTGCGGTAAGCCGTTTCCACATCTTCCTTTTCCACCGTTCTGCAGGTTTGTCTGTCGAAGGACCGGCAATGGTTCAGCACCCTGTCTGCCATGGCTGGCAGAATGCCGTTGGAGACATACTGCTCTATCCAGCGGGCGTTGCTGAAATCCTCCGATGGAGCCGCAACCGTCTCGCACACCGTTTCATACAGCCTTATACGTGCTTCATTGGCCAGCACATATGCCTCCCGTTCAAGAATCCGTTGCGCGATTTGCATCAGCTCGTCGGCCGAATAGTCCTTGAAATGGAGAATGTGGGGAAAGCGGCCCCGCAGTCCGGGATTCGAGCCAAGCATTCCGTCCATTTCCTTTTCATATCCGGCCAGAATGACTATCATGTCCGGGTTTTGTCTTGCCAGTGCCGTGAGCAGACACTCGACAGCCCGGTGCCCGAAGTCTCTTTTCCCGTCCTCTGCCGCCGTCAGCGTATAGGCTTCGTCGATAAACAAGACATTGCCCTGTGCCTGTCTCAGGACGGCCTGCATGTTCTTTTCCGTCTCGCCCAGATATTGTCCCACAATCTGGCTGCGTTCCGTCACTATGACATCACCTTTCGACAAAATACCTATCGAATGACAGATTTTTCCTATCATCTTCGCTACCGTAGTCTTTCCCGTACCCGGATTTCCCACAAATACCATGTGGTGTGGATGCTCTTCTCCGGCCGGAAGCCCCATCCGGCGGCGGATACCGTTGAATCTGATGTGATTGAAGATTCCGCCCAGCAGTGCCTTCACATCCTCCAGCCCTGTCATTCCGGCCAGTTCCTTCATGTTCCGGCTGAAGGACGATTCTCCGTCAGAAACCGCGCCGCACTGTATGTCTTCTTCCTCAATCATGGAGAACAGGCGTTTCGCACATTCCCCGTCCGTATATTCCATGTCCAGTATCCGTTGTCGGTAATGCGGCAGGACAGACGCGCGGAAGAACTCTTCCACTTCCTCCTTCCCCCAATCTCTCAACTCTCCCTTCTCCGCCATTCCGGCCAGAACCTCCGACAACTTCAGTTCGGCCTTCTCCGTGAGGCAGAGCTGCTCGGATTTTATTACGTTCTGGAACGCATGCACGGCATCATGCAGACTGTATCCGCAGAGTTCCACTCTGTTCTCATCGGGGAAACAAGCCTTCAAGTCAGGGCATGCCTCGAACAATTGTGCAGCTTCCGTCCGGGTGGCCCGGATGAAAAGTGTACAGTTCTTTCCGGCGCGGAGCATCTTCTCTATCTTCTGGCGGAGTATCCGTCCGCCGCTTCCCGGCAAGGTGGAGACGTTGGTGAGACAGCACACTCCATCCGTACACTCGTCAAGCGTGTCGCCGATTTCGGAATAAGGGTCAGGGGTGTTCTTCGGTTCCGTCAGACTTTCCGCATCAATGTATCTGAACTTTCTGGTGTGGCACAGGATGAAGGCGAAGTCGTTTATCACGCTTTCAGTGTCATTTCTTTCCTCTCCAATGAAAAGGAAATTCATGTTGCGTCTGATCGGTTTCAAGTCGTAGTCTTTCCGGAGAAGATTGAACGCACAGTCCTGAAAATACTCCATCGCCTTGCGCTTTACTTCCCCGAATCCTGCCGTCCGCCGCAGTTTGCCCCAATAAAAGCAGCACCTTCTGTCCTTTTCCATGTATTTGGCCAACACATAATCGGGCGAGTTCCTCTTTATCAGCTCCTTTCCGCAAATTTCCGCCTTTTCTCCGTCCAGAAGAAAGCAGATTTTGAAGAACGGTTCTCCGTTGTGGCATACAAGACAGGAGTATTTTCCTTCTGTCCAGATATAAGGAGAGTCGAAAACGATGTCAATTCTCCGGCTTCTCGGCATTTCCGCACTTCTGGACAGAGTGGCTTTGTCCATCAGAAAAAGCGACTCGTCATAGCAATAGGCCGTGAACTCATCGAGCTTTCCCATCGGTCGGGACAGGCTCACGGAAAGACGAAGCTTCCCCGACGTACCCGACAGGAACGGGAGTTCCCGTGCAATTCCAACCCTGCGGATGTCAGGATGCGGCATCCCGATACCGTCGGGCAGCAGAGAAAAGGAAAAGCGGAAATTGTTTCCCATCCGCTCGAAATGGCTTTCCGGCAGGTCCGGGTACAGATTGCCCACCAGAATGAAATAATTCCCCGGCTGCAGATTGTCCGACAGCTCCGACATGTCGAGATAAAATCCGTCATCATCGGGCACGCCTTTCTTTTCGGCCAGCGGTTCCCGTCTTCCTTTCTTGTAGAGGAGTGCGTAGGCCGGCTCCTTGTCGCAGAAATCTTCTTTCGTGATTTGGGAGATATAAAGGGAAAACGAGCTTCTGGACATGCTTTCGCTCAGACATGCCTTGAAGTTGGTCTGCTTTTCCATCAGGTTGGTACCGTCAAGTCGCAACTCCGCCGACCTGAAGGTATAGCCTGCGGGAGCGATGCAGGAAGGTACACGATAGCTGGTGCCTCCATAGGCACAACTTATGGTTTCAGGGTATTTTGTCGGTTCGTCACTTTCTTCCTGACTGTTCAGATACTCTTCTATCATTTTTTCGTATTCTGCATCGGAAGACATTCCATTGGTTATATTATTATCGGTCATGGTTATAATTTTTTTGAAAATAAAATGATTGAAATGAAAAATCCTTCTGCGGATTTACGCCGCAAAAGGGCAAAAGAATCCCCTGGCCGCCGATATTTTACCGAAAACGGCCGGGAACAGTACATCAGGAGGCCCGACGCAAACCCGTCCGGTCTCCAGAACTTTGTCTTGTCAAAATAAAATTCTCAGAACTGCTTCTTCCCCGTTTCTTTTCTCCGGCCCCGTTTTTTATGGGCGCACTTCACCCATCTTCCGGAGGGGGTGTCCAATAAATCAAAGAACACGACAAACGTCACCTGCACCCTCCGCGTCGCCGCCTGGAGGACGTAAAGTGATCTTCCGTTCGTTTTCTTTGATTTTAGATTTCTGAAGCATAAGCCGATAACAATCCAATTTGCCGCAAAAATAAAGAAAGCGGTCGGAATTTCCAAATTCCAACCGCTTTTTTCATGCATAATCTGTATTTTTCCTTATATTTGATGGATTCCTTTCAGTTTTCCGTCTACAAACGAAAGCATGAGCATATGGATATTCGAACTATAGTTCCAGCTTTCATGCACTTCATCACCGATGGTCATCATGTTCACGTTGTCCGGCTTTCCTATCAGAGCGCGGACTTCTTCTTTCGGCATCCCGATATAAAGTTTGTATTCTTTTCCGCCCCACTGGACTTCCGTATATTGCACGGATTTCTTTGACTGCTGTCTGGAGGAACGGCTGGACACAGGTTTCGGGGACTCGGACCGTGCGGCGGGCCGCGAAACACTTCTCTCCGCAGGTTTTTTCCTTGCGGGTTGGGAAGTCTCTTCACTTGGAGAAACGCTTTCCTTTTCAGAAACGGTCTCTGCCGCCTGCGGTGAATCGTTCTGTTCCCTTTCATTGTTTATCTCCTCAAGTTTGTCTTGAACGAGATCATATAGCTGTGATTTGATTTGCTCTTCCCTGGTCAGTTCCGGTTTTGTCCAGACTCCCAACAGGGCTATGACGATGAATGCCCCCAGCACGAGGCCACATCCGAAGTGGAAAACAGGTTTCATGGCAGATTATTTGTTAAGTTTGTTCCAAAGTTAGCAAATTATTTTTTACAATACGCTTCGTTCCCCACAAATCTTTTTGCCGGACACCCGTCTGCTTCACTCCGGACATCCTTATATTCCGGATAAAACAGGCTTTTATTTATTCCTGACAGAAAATCGGTGAAAGTTTTTTATATCTCTATCTTGTCAAGTATTCCGCTCAGGCATGCGATGGCCACTCCGTAGTTTGTCATGGGGACATGTTGGCATTTCGCCGAAGCGACCCGGTTGAGGACGTATCTGCGGTTGAACATACAGGCACCGCAATGAATAATCAGATCGTAGGGGGAGAGGTCATCCGGAAAGTCGTTGCCCGACACCACATCAATCCGCAAACCTTCACCGATGCGCTTGCGCAACATGCTAGGAATCTTCACCCTTCCTATATCTTCTGTCATGGGAGCATGGGTACACGCTTCGGCTATCAGCACACGCGATTGTTCCGTAAGTCGGGAGATGGCTTTCGCTCCCTCCAGAAAATAGTCAATGTCTCCCTTGTATTGCGCGAAAAGTATGGAAAAAGACGTGAGCCTGCTTCCTTCCGGCTTCTTCCCATAAACTGTCTTGAACACCTGCGAATCGGTGACAATCAGTTCAGGAGGTCTGGAAATTACTTTAAGCATCTGATCCATATTGTCTGTAGTACAGCTCATTACCAAACATTTTCTATCGAGCAGCTCACGGATGGTCTGCACTTGTGGAAGAATCAACCGTCCTTTGGGTGCCTGGATGTCCTGTGGCATGACCAGCATCACGACATCCCCTTCTTTCACCATCCCTCCCAGAAGTCCCTGACTCATCGTTTCATCAGGCAACGCTTGAATCAGACTTCGGCGGATGTCTTCAATCCCTTGTTGGTGTCTTGCGCTGACTGGCAGCGGAACCTGTCCGCATTGTTCCTCAATGCGGCGCATGACTGGTCCGGGCTCCTCCCTCAGATCACATTTGTTCAGTATCCAGATAACGGGAACATTCTTTTCTTTCATCAGTCTGCTCCAGCGCAGTTCCTCACCGATGTTTTCATCTGTACAGACCATCAGCGCGATGTCCGTACGTTCCAGCGCACGGGAAGTCTGTTTTATGCGCAGTCCGCCCAGATCACCTTCATCATCGAATCCGGGCGTATCGATGAACACGCACGGGCCGATGCCATGAATTTCCATGGACTTGAATACAGGGTCGGTGGTGGTTCCCGGCACTTCGGACACGACAGATACAAGCTGTCCTGTCAGTGCGTTGGCAAGCGATGACTTGCCGCTGTTTCTCTTGCCGAACAGTCCGATATGAAGACGGTTGGAGCGGGGAGTTTCGTTCATGTTGTTTGGGGTTTAAACGTTTTTTTTGTCAGAAGCGGAAATCACGTTTCCCTTCTTTTTTTATGCGTGCAAGATTCTCCAGGGCGCGCCGCCGGATTGCAGGGTTGGGAATCTCTTCCATCTGACGGAGAATCATTTCATCACCCAGCACACGCGTCTCGGGCGAAGCATAGTCTTCCAGATATTCCTGCAAGGTCATCAATGCATTGGGTGTACAGCAGTTGGCAATCTGTCCCGTCTTGACCAGCGACATGAAACGGTCGCCCGTACGTCCTTCACGGTAGCAGGCCGTGCAGAAGCTGGGGATATAGCCCAACCGCAGCAGCCATGCCACCACCTCGTCGAGCGTGCGGTGGTCGCTGATGTCAAACTGGGCAGAGTTCTCTTCCAACAGGTCAGACTCGGCATAACCTCCTACGCTGGTCCGTGACCCTCCGCTTATCTGCGAGATGCCCAGTTCAAGCACTTTCTCGCGTGAGCGTTGCGACTCTCGGGTGGAAATGATCATTCCCGTATAAGGTACGCTGAGACGGATCACCGCCACGATTCTCTGGAACACCTCGTCTGAAACGGCATTCTCGAAATCATTCGTGTCTATGTCATCGGCCGGACAGATGCGGGGCACGCTGATGGTATGCGGCCCGACACCGAAAGTTGCCTCCAGATGTTCGGCATGCATCAACAATCCCACGAAATCATACCGGTAAGTGTTCAGACCAAACAGCACGCCAATTCCAACATCGTCTATGCCACCTTCCATGGCCCTGTCCATAGCTTCCGTATGATAGGCGTAGTCGCTCTTGGGACCTCTGGGATGCAGTTTCTCATAATTCTCTTTGTGATACGTTTCCTGAAACAGGATATAAGTTCCGATACCTGCTTCATGCAGTTTCCTGTAGTTCTCCACTGTTGTGGCCGCGATATTCACATTCACACGGCGGATGGCTCCGTTTTTATGCTTGATGCTGTAAATGGTCCGGATGGATTCCAGAATATAGTCTATCGGATTGTGAAGCGGGTCTTCACCGGATTCAATGGCCAGACGCTTGTGACCCATATCCTGCAGAGCCGTGACCTCCTTTATGATTTCTTCCTGAGTCAGTTTTTTCCGGGCTATATGCTTGTTCTTTATATGATATGGACAGTAAGTGCAACTGTTGACACAATAGTTCGACAGATAGAGCGGAGCGAACATGACGATGCGGTTGCCGTAAAGCCTTTGCTTGATGTCACGTGCCAGTTGATAAATCTCTTCCGTCATTTGAGCGTCCCGACATTCCAGCAGTATGGCAGCCTCTCTATGCGTCAGTCCTTTACAGGCTTTTGCCTTCTCAAGAATGGAGCGCACCATTGCAAGGTCATTGCAGTGTGCCTGCGCATAATCAAGTGTGTCCAGTATTTCTTCATGGCAGATAAACTCTTCCGCCTTTCTTGAATCGGTTCTATACATTATATTGTATGTTTGTTTCAGTTATATTCATTTGGGGCAGAATAATCCCCCCGGCCATAGTCAATCTCATATCCGATCTTTTCCAACGACCGCCTGAGCTGGTGCAGTCCTTCCGCCGCTTCAGCCCCCGTGAACGCTTTGTTGTCATAAAGCGAATATTTACCTCTTTCATTCATCGGGGAAAGATTGGGCATCACGACATTGGCTCCCGCAAGAATACCTCTTTCGCGTCCATCGGGAGAAAGGGTGGCCAGAGCGGTGGTGGAAGGGATAAGGGCATGGGGATGCATCAGACGGAAAATGGAAAGAAGCAGCAGAGTCTGTTCCATGCTCCCCGGCGGGTATTGTGCGAAAGGAGTGTCGCGATGGGGCAGGAAAGGACCTATGCCTATCATCTGCGGACGGAACTCCGAAATGAAGAGTATATCCTCCACCAGATTGTCAACTGTCTGCCCGGGACTGCCCACCATGATGCCCGTTCCTGTCTGAAAGCCGATGCTCTTCAGGTTGTTCAGGCAATGAAGCCGATTGGCCAGCGACATGCTTTCAGGATGCAGAAAGTGATAATGGGCAGAATTATGCGTTTCGTGCCGTAAAAGATAACGACTGGCACCTGCCTGAAAGAAACGTTTGTAGGACATGGGACTTTTCTCCCCTAATGAAAGCGTGACGGCCACATCCGGAAATTCCGTCCGGATATTCTTTATCAGTATGGTCATCTCTTCATCGGTTGCCTCATTCTCTTCACCGCCCTGCAACACAAACGTCCGGAATCCCAAAACATATCCCTGACGGCAACATTTCAATATGGTGTCATTGTTGAGCCGATAGCGTTCCACATGCCTGTTGCTCCGTCGGATGCCACAATAATAGCAGTCATTCCGGCAGCGGTTTCCTATTTCAATCAGTCCGCGGATGTAAATCTTATTCCCAAAAACATGCTGGGCCACTTCCTTCGCTTCCCGGTTGATTGCTTTCAAGTCAGTCTCATCGTATTCGGAAAGAAGAACGCGAAACTCGTCGGGAGACAATGACCGTTCCCGACGGAGACGTCTGATCAACTCTATCATGGAAAGGCTTACTCTTCACGGATATTCTCGTACTTCAGCGTACGCTTCAGTAGGTCCTGATTGAGCTGGCGCCGTCCTGACATCGGATCATTATGCGCGCTCGGCCCTGTCACACACCCTCCTTCGCAGGCCATCATTTCGATGAACTGCGCATCCACTTTTCCTGTCTTGGCATATGCGCGGAGCACACCGATATTCTTTTTGTTGAAGTCGGAGAACTGAAGCATCTTTATTCCGTCCGCTTTTGCACCCAGATAAGCTTTCACCGCACCGGCCACACCGCCTGCCTGAGCGAATCCATGCGCTTCGCATACAGATTCATAGGCTACCTTATACGGGTTTGCCTGCTCCAATTCGATACCCAGTCCGCGGAAAATGGGATGCAGTTCCTCGAACGTAATCACATAATCCACACACTCGTCACGCTGTGCCTCCTTGCGTTTGGCAATGCACGGGCCGATAAATACGATTTTAGCATCGGGATATTTTTCTTTGGCGATGCGGGCGGCATAATACATCGGGGAACCTGTAGACGAAACATAAGGTTTCATGGCCGGAATATGCTTGTTTACAAGTTCTATGTACGACGGACAGCAGGAGGTGGTCATGAATTTCTGTCCTTCAGCCAATTTTTCCAGCAGCTCGTGCGCCTCGTGGCTGGTTGTCTGCATCGCTCCTTCAGCCACCTCAATCACATCAGCAAAACCTACCTGCCTCAATGCGCCGTACACTTGTTCAATGGTAGCCTTGAACTGTCCGAGTACGGAAGGGGCGGGGAGAGCGATTACCTGTTTCCCGCTACGGATGTCTTCCAATACGTCAAACACCTGCGATATTTCGAAAATTGCCCCGAACGGACATGCGTTCAGGCATTTCCCGCAATAAATGCACTTGCTCTCATCTATATGTTCGATATTGTTCTCACCCTTGCTGATGGCCTTCACCGGACAGGCTTCCTCGCACGGGACAGGTATATATACGATGGCATGATACGGGCAGCTCTTGTGACACAAACCACAGCTGATGCACTTCTCATGGTCGATGTGAGCCTGCCCTGTCTTCTTGTCAAAATGCACGGCACCTTTCGGGCAATTCATGTAGCAGCTTCTCGCTACACATCCCCGGCAAAGATTGCTCACCTCATAATTGACCTGCACACACGAAGAACATGCCTCATCAATGACGCAAAGTATATTTTCTTTGATTTTTCCCCTGCGTTCCAGTGCTTTCCGGGCATAATCGGAAAGAGGAGTCAGTTCGTCCGTTTCATCTGTCATGTCCCATCCCAGCAACGGAAGCAGCTTGTATCTGTTGACAGCGCGTTCCTTATGGATACAGCAACGTCCCACCGGCTGGGAGCGTCGGGGAGTCATTTCGATTGGAATACGGTCAATCTTCTCTACAAGCTGGTTTTCCTTCCATAAGGCAACCAGGTTCTCCAGCAACTTGTGCCGGACAATCATTACGTTGTTAGTAAAAGCCATGATAAATAAAATTAGAGTTAGCTCCTATGTGTAGGTTATGGATAGAATCAATGTTCCGCATCTTCCGGACAAGCCTCATGGAATATGAACGTAGTGGCTCCCAAAGTGACCACCGCCCCCTCTTCAATCCGCACCCGGTCCTTCGGTCCCAGCAGTTCATTCATCAGGAATGTGCCTGTAATGCTGTCGTTGTCGCGCAGCGTATAGAGCATTCTGCCCTGCTTGCCACGCTTCACGTTGATATAACAGTGACGCCGGTCCAGACTCGGGTCGCTGCTTTCGATGGGAATGTCCAGCGTTTCTCCTCTGTTGCGGCGTCCGATCAGATTGTCACCTTCGTGGAGAGGGAATACTTGTTTGTAGGCAAAAACATTCTCTATCACCACAATATTGCCGAAATCCTGTGTCCCTTCTTTTTCGTCCACCTGTTCCTCACGATGGTTGGCCGCATTCAGTTTCGACTTTCCCAACCGGATGCTGAACTGTTTCTGGCACTTGTCGCAGACAAAAACGAGCGATTGTCCCGCTTCGTATTTCGTTTCATCAAATTGTATATAATTGTCACATTTCGGACATCTCACTCTCTTCATAATTCAACGATAATATGATTATTTCGCGGTAAACACCCACGCATTCTTGAATTTCTCATCCTTTCTCACCTCCTTCACCTTGCGGTAGGCATCCGAGGAGTCTGCATACCGATACAATGCGATGCGGAAGCGTCCGTTGGACTCCACCACCTCTGCATCCTTGTATCCGTTCTTGTGATATTCTTTCAGTGCGTTCTGCGCATCGGCATCACTGGCCAGACTGGCCACGATGATATAAGAAAAAGACGTTCTGGCCTCCTTCTGCTTCTTTTCTTCTTTTTTCTCTTCCTTCGGGGTGACCTTCTCCGGCTTTTCAAGTTTCTTCTCTTCCACCTTCTCTACAGCCGCCACCGTTTCCGTCCTTACCTTCACCGGCTTGAGCGTGTTGACGTTGTTCCGCACCTTGTCCTTTTTTCGCTTGTTCTCTGTCTGACCGTTTTCAGTCGGCCCCACCTGCAGGGCCGTAGCCATCGATTGGTCGCGTATGATGTCAAACATGTCAATGGAGCCCAATGAAGCGAAATTGGCATCATCTATATAAGTGTTCTCCACAGGAGTGGACAAGATGAAGAACAGCAGCACTGCGGCCGCAACCGCTATGGCGCTCCTCAGCCAATTGTAAAGAGGAAGCATCTGCTTTTCATCTCTCTTTTCATATGCGGGAAGCCGCGGTTCCTCAGCGGCCTGCCGGATGAAAGGAGAAAAATCAAACTCATCCAGTCCATACAGGCCCGGAGTAAAGAACGAACGGGAAACCGGTTCGAACTCATAGTCTCCGTTCATATTATAATATAATGTCCCGATCTGCTCCAGTTCGATGCTCCCCTGCTGGTAAAGCTGTTCCTTCAGCGCATTGACAGTCTTTTCTATTTTCCGTGTCGCGTCAGGAAAATCGGTATTGTATGCCTGCATATATGACTGCACCAGAAGGCCGTCGTTGATGACCAACTGCGGGTTGAACCCGACGGTGCGCATCGGAGGGACGAATGAACGTTCCTTCTCCGAATAGGCGGCAGGCCGGTTGTGGGCGATGAACCCTCCCAGACCCGGAACGATGACACAGTCATTCTCGAGCAACAGGACTTCTATATGTTTGGCTAATTCAATCATATTGCAAATTTAATATATTTTTCTTTTATGAAAACCATCTTTCGGCATACAATTTTCTCCTTGAATCTAAATTTGTTATAATTTTGTGCGCTGAAACATTTAAAAAAGACTCAGTAAGATGAACATAGCTATTGTCGGAACAGGATATGTGGGTCTGGTGTCGGGCACATGCTTTGCCGAAACAGGCGCAAACGTGGTGTGCGTGGACACAGACGCTGAAAAAATCGACGCACTGAAAAGAGGGGAGATTCCCATCTACGAACCGGGACTGGAAGAAATGGTGGCCCGCAACGTCAAGGCAAAGCGGCTCAGTTTCACCACTTCGCTTGAAAGCTGCCTTGACAGCGTGTCTATCGTCTTCAGTGCTGTGGGAACTCCTCCCAATGAGGACGGAAGCGCAGATCTGAAGTATGTGCTGGAGGTGGCGCACACTATCGGAAAGCACATGAACCATTATGTACTGGTAGTGACCAAGAGCACGGTTCCCGTAGGGACCGCCCGGAAAGTGAAGGCCGTCATTGAAGAGGAACTGCACAGACGGGGAGTGGAAATCGACTTCGACGTGGCGTCCAATCCGGAATTCCTGAAAGAAGGAAACGCCATCAAGGATTTCATGACTCCCGACCGCGTGGTGGTGGGAGTGGAGTCTGAAGGTGCCAGAGAACTGATGAGCAAGCTCTACCGTCCGTTTCTTCTGAACAACTTCCGCGTAATATTCATGGACATTCCTTCGGCAGAAATGACAAAGTATGCCGCAAATTCCATGCTCGCCACCCGCATCAGTTTCATGAATGACATTGCCAACCTGTGCGAACTGGTAGGGGCGGATGTCAATATGGTTCGCAGCGGATTGGGTTCAGACACACGGATCGGACGCAAGTTCCTGTATCCGGGATGCGGATACGGGGGGTCGTGCTTCCCGAAAGACGTGAAAGCACTCATCAAAACCGCAGAGGAACATGGCTATTCAATGCGGGTTCTCAAGATGGTGGAGGCGGTGAATGAGGACCAGAAAGACATTCTTTTCCGCAAACTGGAAAAGTATTACGGGAAAGACCTGGAAGGCAAGACCGTCGCTTTGTGGGGACTCGCCTTCAAGCCGGAGACGGATGACATGCGCGAGGCTCCTTCACTCGTAATGGTGGACAGGCTTCAGAAAGCGGGATGCAAAATACGGGCTTACGATCCGGCGGCCATGAAGGAGGCACGCCGCCGCTTCGGCGATACCATCTATTATGCCTGCGACATGTATGACGCTCTGCTTGATGCCGATGCCCTGATACTTCTGACAGAATGGAAAGAATTCCGTCTGCCGGCATGGGGAGTCATTAAAAAGACGATGAACAATGCCGTCATTTTTGACGGGCGAAACATTTATGACAAGAAAGAGCTCGATGAATTGGGCATCGTTTATCATTGCATCGGGCAGTGATGATTTTGCGGTCCAATAAAACAACAGGATATCAGAATGAAAACATTACGGAATTTTTGGACAAATTCCATGTTGTTCTTGAGAAAAGACCAGGCAACTGTGCGGCGAAAGACAGGAAACGCAATAGATGACTGCATGAAAAAGAATCGTTTCGTCGTATTCATCATATTGATGTGTACTGCATGCGCTCCTTCCGGAAAAGAGGAACAGGGTATGCCGGAGATTGATTCGGCGGCCATCAGGGAACTGCAGGGGGTCTGGCTTGATGACAACACGGAACTTCCGCTTTTCAGGATAAAGGGTGACAGCATCTATTATGCCAGTCAGATTAACGTGCCCATGCCTTTCACGGTGAGAAACGACACGCTTATGGTGCAGAGTGTGGTGCCCATCAATTACCCGATAGAGGAAAGGGGCATGTATTTCCTGCGCTACCGGACACTGGCAGGCGATGTGGTTTCATTGCACAAGGCAGAGTCGGACACCCTCTCATTCGGTACTCCGGCTGATGTGCCCGAAACGACTGACAAAGTGACAAGCAAGGATTCGGTCATCATGTACGGCGGAGAACGTTTCAGGGGATATGCTTACATCAATCCTACCAGAATGAAGGTAATACGTATGGGGGTCAGTGAGGAGGGACTTCCGGTTGAAAACATTTACTTCGACAACATCATTCATATCTGTATTTATAAGGGTAGGGAATGTCTGTTCGCACGTGACATCAACAAAAAAATGTTCAGTGGAGTGGTGCCGGATGATTTTCTTCAGACCGCCATCCTGTCCGATATGGACTTTATGGCCGTAAACGAAGCCGGATTCTGGTACCAGGCCACGATTTGCGTACCTGACGAAACCTCCTGTTATAATGTCAAGCTGAATATCAGTCGTGAAGGTGAGATAAAATATTCGGTGCAATAACGCAGGAACGGGATATATAGTCAAGAGCGGACTTCCTCAGCATATGCAAAATGTTTGAGGAAGTCCGCTCTTGATTATTGCGTAGGTTGATATGTCTCTCTTTTAAGCTTTGGTGGTACGGCTGTCCAAGGAAGCGTTTCCTTTCTTCTTCCACTTGTTCCCGTTGCTCTTGTTTCTGGAAAATGATTTTTTCTTATGCCGTCCGCCCGGATTCTTTGAAGTCCTCGGTGCATACGCTGGTGCTTCTCCCAATTCTTCCGGCACCGGAATTTTATAGATAGCCTTGCCGAGGAAGTCTTCAATCTGTTTGAAGCGCATCTGTTCGTTTTCACTCACAAATGTAATGGCACAGCCGTCGTTGTTGGCACGGGCAGTACGTCCGATGCGATGCACATAATCTTCGCTGTCATGCGGCACATCATAATTGATGACCAGACGGATGTCGTCTATATCTATACCGCGCGCCACGATGTCGGTTGCCACCAACAGATTGACGCGTCCATTGCGGAACTCGTGCATAATCTCGTCACGCTGGCTCTGCTCCAAATCAGAATGCATCTCACCTACATTCAGATTCAAGCGTTTCAATGCCTTGGTCACTTCCTTGACTTTCAGTTTCGACGAAGCGAACACAATGACACGCTCCGGCTTCTGTTCCTTGAAAAGCGACTGGATAATGCCCAGTTTCTGCGCTTCATAACATATATAGGCCGCCTGAATAATTTTTTCCGCAGGTTTCGACACAGCCAGCTTCACTTCCACCGGATTGTTCAGGATTGTTTTGGCCAGTTGCTGTATCTTCTCCGGCATGGTAGCGGAAAACATGATAGTCTGACGCTCCTTGGGCAGATATTTTATAATCTGCATGATGTCATCCGAAAATCCCATGTCGAGCATCCGGTCTGCTTCGTCAAGAATGAAGAAAGACACTTTTGAAAGGTCTACATATCCCAAACTGAGATGACTGATAAGACGTCCCGGTGTAGCGATTACTACGTCGGCGCCTAATGTCAGTCCTTTCTTTTCCTGCTCGAAACGGATGCCATCGTTTCCTCCATATACGGCCACACTGGAGACCGGCATGAAATAGGAGAAACCCTCCATCTGCTGGTCAATCTGCATGGCCAGTTCTCTGGTAGGAGACATCACGATGCAGTTGATGGCATCTTCCGGATATCCTCCCTTACTGAGCTGGTTTAATATAGGAAGCAGATAAGCGGCCGTTTTCCCTGTTCCTGTCTGAGCCACTCCAATCAGGTCATGCCCTTCCAGAATGACCGGAATTGTCTGTTCCTGAATAGGGGTACATTCCCGGAAGTTCATCGCGTCCAAAGCGTCCAGGACGCTGTCTTCTAAGTTTAGTTCCGTAAACTTCATATTTCGCATTAATCATTATTCGTTATAGTCTTCCACGTTCGTCAAGATAAGAATCCTTGAATCCCAGGAAGTAAAGCACCCCATCAAGCCCGATGGTATTGATTGACTGTCTGGCATTCTCCACCACTTTCGGCTTTGCATGGAAAGCGATGCCCAGTCCCGCCACAGACAGCATCGGCAAGTCATTCGCCCCATCGCCTACGGCTATGGTCTGTGCGATGTCCACCTTCTCCACCTGTGCGATGAGCTGCAGAAGCTCGGCTTTACGCTTGCCGTCCACGATGTCTCCCACATATCTGCCCGTCAACTTCCCGTCCACAATCTCCAGATTGTTTGCGTACACATAGTCTATCCCAAACTTTTCCTTCAGGTAATTGCCGAAATAAGTGAATCCTCCCGACAGAATGGCAATCTTGTATCCATAATGCTTCAATACATACATCAGCCTTTCCACCCCTTCCGTGATAGGCAGATTCTCCGCTATTTCCTTCATGACGCTTTCATCGAGACCCTTCAGCAACGCCACTCTTTCGGTAAAGCTTTCCTTGAAGTCTATCTCTCCGCGCATGGCACGTTCAGTGATAGCCTTCACCTGGTCGCCCACACCCGCACGCATGGCCAGTTCATCAATCACTTCCGTCTGTATCAGTGTCGAATCCATATCAAAACAAATCAGGCGGCGCATACGGCGGTACATGGTATCCTGCTGGAACGAGAAGTCCATCGAGAGCGAAGCACTGAGCTGCATAAGCTGATGCTGGAGCTCTTCACGGTCCTTCGGGGTCCCTCTCACGGAAAACTCGATGCAGGCTCTTACACTGGCTTTCTTTTCATCGAGTGGGATACGTCCGGTCAGACGCCGGATTCCGTCAATGTTAAGTTCATGTTCCGCCAGAATCTTGGTTGCTCCGGAAATCTGTTCGGCGGTAAGTTTGCGCCCGAGCAGCGTCAGGATATATCGGTTTTTCCCCTGCATGTTCACCCATGTCTCATATTCTTCGGGCGAGACCGGATAGAAACGCAAGTCAATGCCCAAATCAGATGCCTTGAAAAGCAGATCCTTCATCACGTTTCCCGAAACCTCTTCGGCACATTTGAAAAGGATACCTAATGAAAGCGTGCTATGGATGTCGGCCTGTCCGATGTCCATGATGTCCACCTTGTATCTCGACAAGATTTCGGTGATGGACGCAGTCAGTCCCGGGCGGTCAATTCCGCTGATTCGGATCAATATCAATTCTGTCTGGTGTTCCATGGGATTATTGCATTATATCCGCAAATGTACGAAATAATATTGGTATTTCTGAGCGGAAAGACACAAAAAGGGCATAAAAAAAGCCGTCTCCGGTTTAGAGACGGCTTTTTTATGTCCTATGAATGAATTCAAATCAATTCAATGCTGCGTTTCACGAAATTGGTCAAGGCTTCGCCTTTCAGCATGCCGTTCTGCAGCAGAGCAAGGTCGATGAGCTGATGAACCACCTTGTTGCCGGAAGCGTAAGCGTTGAGCACATTCTCCTTTTCCTGTTTCTGTCCGGCCAGTTTCTTTTCCACATCAGAAAGTTCATCCTTTTCCGCAACAGGAATTTCCTCATCCTTCTTCCCTTCGTGCGCTTTACGAAGCTCATTTTCACGGAGAGTCAGGGTTGCGATTTCCGCTTCCACCGGAATCAGTTTCTCCGCGCATGTGCTTTCCGCATCTTCAAGTACCTGTTTCACCAGCTTGTGGTCGCTGTTGAGCACCAGACTGTACATGTTCGGCATCTCGCCGTAAAAACTCATGCCCGGCTGGAAGTTTGCCATGTCTTTCATACGCCGCATGTACTCCGACTGAGTGATGACTATCGGAGACGCGTTTTCGCCCATGGCTTTCGTCTCGACATGGAATTCCGTCTTGTCAAGATGCGGCATTTGTCCGCGGAACAGCGTAGAAAGCACTTCCTGCTTGTCCTGCGGCAACTCTTCTCCTTTCTCGTCCTCTTTCACAATCAGACGGTCTATCACGTCGCTGTCCACACGGGTGAAACGGCTCTTCTCGAACTTCTGCTCCAGCATGTTGATCATAGGCACATCCAACTGTCCGTCCATCAGCAGCACATTGTAGCCTTTGTTCTTCGCCGCATCAATATAGGTGTACTGCTCATCAGTATTGTTGGCATACAGATAAATGAGATTTCCGTCCTTGTCTGTCTGGTTGTCCTTGATCAGCGTCCGGTATTCATCATAAGTGTAATGCTTCTTGTCGGTATCCTCGAAAAGGGCGAACTTGTTGGCCTTTTCATAGAAATCTTCCTGAGTCAGCATTCCGTAATTGATGAAGATTTTCAGGTCGTCCCATTTTTCTTCAAATTCCTTACGGTCGTTCTTGAAGATAGCCTGCAGACGGTCGGCCACTTTCTTGGTGATGTAAGTGGAAATCTTCTTCACGTTAGAATCACTCTGCAGATAGGAGCGCGACACATTCAGCGGGATGTCCGGCGAGTCGATAACTCCATGCAGCAGTGTGAGGAAGTCAGGCACAATGCCTTCCACAGAATCTGTCACGAACACCTGATTGCAATAAAGCTGTATCTTGTTGCGCTGCAGGTCGATGTTGCTCTTGATTTTCGGGAAATAGAGCACACCCGTAAGATTGAACGGATAATCCACGTTCAGATGAATCCAGAACAGCGGCTCGTCAGCCATCGGATAAAGGTCGCGGTAAAACTTCTTGTAATCCTCGTCCTTCAGCTCGCTCGGCTTCTTGGTCCAGATAGGGCAGGTATCGTTGATCAGATTGTCTTCTTCCGTTTCAACCTGCTTTCCGTCTTTCCATTCCTTCTTCTTCCCGAATGCCACCGGAACAGGGAGGAAGCGGCAGTATTTGGACAGCAGACTCTGGATACGCGAATCCTCAACGAACTCCTTGCAGTCATCGTCAAGATAAAGGATTACGTCCGTACCCCGGTCGGCCCGTTCCGTCTCTTCCATCGTAAACTCAGGGCTTCCGTCACAGCTCCACTTCATCGCCGGCGCACCTTCCTTATATGAACGCGTCACGATTTCCACTTTCTTTGCCACCATAAAGGCGGAATAGAATCCCAGTCCGAAGTGTCCGATAATCGCATTGGCATCCTCCTTATATTTCTCAAGAAAGTCGTTCGCGCCCGAAAAAGCGATTTGGTTGATATATTTTTCGATTTCCTCGGCAGTCAGTCCCAGTCCCCGGTCGGTGATGGTGATGGTGCCTTTATCCTTGTCTGCCTTTACGCGGACGGTGAGGTCGCCCAGTTCACCTTTAAATTCGCCTGTCGCGGCCAAAGTCTTCAACTTCTGGGTAGCGTCCACGGCATTTGACACCAGCTCACGGAGGAATATCTCATGGTCACTGTACAAAAACTTTTTGATGATGGGGAAGATGTTCTCTGTCGTAACCCCAATATTACCTTTCTGCATATCTTTTTTATTTTTAAGTTGTCAAAAAAATCCACTCAGAATGAGCAAAAAAAATGCCAGACACAGAATGCCTGACATTTTGTCCGTATCAATGCGAGTGCAGACGTGTCATCCCACTCTTTCAACCCGCATGTTCAGTCCGTCACCCTTCTCGTTCATGCTTACATGGATACAGTCTCCCGCATGAGGTTCTTCGTTGATGATAAGCTCCGCCAGTCCGTCTTCCAGATTATTCTGTATGGAACGCTTCAGCGGACGTGCGCCGAACTGCACGTCATATCCTCTTTCGGCCACAAAACGTTTTGCCGCATCATCGATTGCCAGGCTATACCCAAGATTTTCAATGCGTTGATACAAGCCTTTCAGTTCAATGTCGATGATGCGCGTCAGTGCCTCGACATCCAGTTGGTCGAAGGTGATGATTTCATCAAGACGGTTGATGAACTCAGGGGCGAACGATTTGTTGAGTGCTTTCGTGATGACTCCGCGCGAATATTCCTTGTCGTCCGTGCGTGTCTGCGCCGTGAATCCGATACCTTTACCGAACTCCTTCAACTGACGCGTCCCGATGTTCGACGTCATGATTATCACCGTATTCTTGAAGTCGACCGTTCTGCCAAAACTGTCAGTAAGCCGTCCTTCGTCCATCACCTGAAGCAGCAGGTTGAACACATCCGGATGCGCCTTCTCGATTTCATCAAGCAAGACGATAGAGTAGGGCTTGCGGCGCACCTTTTCAGTGAGCTGTCCGCCCTCTTCATATCCTACGTATCCCGGAGGAGCACCCACAAGACGCGAAACCGTAAACTTCTCCATGTATTCGCTCATGTCAATCCGGATCAGCGCGTCGGCTGTCCCGAACATCTGTTTCGCCAACTGTTTCGCCAGATGCGTTTTCCCTACACCCGTAGGGCCGAGGAAGAGGAACGTGCCGATAGGCTTGTTCGGGTCTTTCAGTCCCACGCGACTCCGCTGGATAGCCTTCACAAGCGTATCCACCGCCTTGTCCTGCGCGATGACCTTTGAAAGCAGCTCCGACTTCATGCCTTTCAGTTTGATGCCTTCCGCCTCCGCCATCCGCTGCACGGGCACGCCCGACATCATGGAAACCACGTCGGCCACTTTTTCCGCATCGACAGTCTCCCTGTTCTCTTTGAGCTTTTCCTCCCATTCCTGCTTCATCATGTCCAGCTTTTCCATGTGGCGTTTCTCCTGGTCACGGAAACTGGCGGCAAGTTCAAAGTTCTGGAGTTTCACCGCCTCACTCTTGTTCTTGCGCGCCTCGTCAATCAGCTTTTCCTGCTCCTCTATTTCCTTCGGAGCCGTAATGTTGGCGATATGTACGCGTGAACCCGCTTCATCCAGCGCATCAATCGCCTTGTCAGGAAAATTGCGGTCAGTGATATAGCGGTCTGTCAATTTGACACATGCTTCGAGCGCGTCATCCGTATAGTTCACGTTGTGATGCTCTTCATATCTGTCTTTGATGTTTCTCAATATCTGCAGCGTCTCTTCCGGTGTAGTCGGCTCTACGAGCACTTTCTGGAAACGGCGTTCCAGCGCGCCGTCTTTTTCAATGTTCTGCCGGTATTCATCGAGCGTCGTGGCTCCGATGCACTGTATTTCTCCTCGCGCCAGTGCCGGCTTGAGCATGTTTGCGGCGTCCATCGAACCGGCCGCGGAACCCGCCCCCACGATGTTATGAATCTCGTCGATGAAAAGAATGATGTGCGGATTCCTTTTCAGCTCGTTCAGGATGGAGCGGATACGCTCTTCAAATTGTCCGCGGTACTTGGTACCTGCTACCACCGCCATCATGTCGAGTGCCACCACGCGTTTCCCGAACAGGATACGCGACACCTTCTTCTCCACAATTCTCCTCGCCAATCCTTCCACGATGGCCGATTTTCCGACTCCCGGCTCACCGATCAGAATCGGATTGTTCTTCTTCCGCCGGCTCAGAATCTGCGCGATACGCTCAATTTCCTTTTCGCGTCCCACCACGGGGTCCAGCTTCCCTTCTTCCGCCGCTTTCGTCATGTCCGTCCCGAACGAGTCGAGCACGGGAGTGTCATAACCCGGTTTTCTCTGATATGTCCGGGTGGCTGCTCCGCTATTGGAAGAAGCGAACGAAGATCCCGTGTCGCCTCCGCTGCGGCGGATACCTTCATCGTCATCCTCCTCGTCCTCTCCAAAATCAAGCCCGGCCTGCGGTTTTGACTTCGGCACCAGATGGTCCATGATCTTCTGGTAGGTCACGTCATTCTTTTCCAGCAGTACCAGAGCCCTGTTGCGCTTGTACCTCATGATGGCCAGCAGCATATGCTCCGTGTCGGCATGCTTGCACCGCAGCAACCTTGCCTCCAGCAGAGTGATTTTCATTATTCTGGAAGCTTCTTCGTTGAAGTTTACATTTTCCTTATATTCTTCTTCTATCGATTCTTTCCGGAGCATCTCTTCCAGCTCCTCCTTTATTTTCTTCAGATCCACAGACATGCTTTTCAGGATGTCAATCGCTTCGCCTTCTCCTTCACGGAGCAGTCCCAGCAGCAGATGCTCGGCGCCTATGTAGTCATTGCGCAGACGGTTGGCTTCCTCCTTGCTATAAAAGATAATCTCTGCAACTCTCTGTGTAAATTGACTGTTCATTGATTTGTCCTCTCCTTATTATATAACTAAAATACAAAGATACGTTATTTACTTCACTTTTTGTCGGATGATACATATTTTTTTGTTTTTCCGCCGCAGGACATCCCTCTGCAGCAGAAGAAACAGGCGGCTATTCCCCGATGAATACCCCGTTGTTTCCGTCCGACTGACGGCCTGTTCTGCACACGGCTTCAGCAGGCTTCTGAAACAGATCAGCAAAATGTATGCCAAGGTAGGAGGTGACACGGGCATAAAGGGCACCGGATGCATTTTTTGAAGAAAAAGTTTTTGTATATCGTGTAAAAGTCGTACTTTAGCATGGTTTTTAACGAACTTCAAGGAAAGTGTAATTAAAATTGTTTTAAATGCAAGAACAGGAACAAGACAGAATTATAAAAATCAACATCGAAGAGGAAATGAAGTCGTCGTACATCGACTACTCAATGTCAGTAATCGTTGCACGCGCCCTCCCGGATGTGAGAGACGGCTTCAAGCCCGTCCACCGTCGTATCCTCTATGGTATGATGGAGCTGGGGAACACGTCCGACAAGCCATACAAAAAGTCTGCAAGAATAGTGGGTGAAGTGCTCGGAAAATATCATCCGCACGGCGATTCGTCTGTCTACGGCGCACTTGTGCGCATGGCACAGGACTGGGCGATGCGCTATCCGCTGGTAGACGGACAGGGTAACTTCGGCTCGGTGGACGGCGACAGCCCGGCTGCCATGCGTTATACCGAAGCGCGCCTGAAGAAGATAGGCGAGGAGATGATGCAGGATCTCTATAAGGAGACCGTCGACTTCACCAATAACTTTGACGACACACTGCAGGAACCCACCGTCATGCCGACACGTATCCCGAACCTGCTGGTGAACGGCGCGTCGGGAATCGCCGTGGGTATGGCGACCAACATGCCGACGCACAATCTGAGCGAAGTGATTGACGCATGTGTGGCCTATATCGACAACAGCGACATCGACGTGGAAGGTCTGATGAAATATATCAAGGCTCCCGACTTTCCAACGGGAGGCTATATATATGGTATCAGCGGAGTGCGCGACGCTTACGAAACAGGACGCGGACGCGTAGTGATGCGTGCCAAGACTGAAATCGAATCGCATCCCACTCACGACAAGATCATTGTCAATGAGATACCATACAATGTCAACAAGAAGGAACTGATTGAAAGCATCGCCGCGCTGGTCAACGAGAAGAAAATTGACGGTATCTCGTATGTCAACGACGAGAGCGACCGCGACGGAATGCGTATCGTCATAGATGTGAAGCGGGATGCCAATGCGAGTGTGGTGCTCAACAAGCTGTTCAAGATGACGGCACTCCAGAGTTCGTTCAGCGTGAACAACATCGCACTCGTGCACGGTCGCCCGAAACTGCTGAACTTGAAGGATCTGATCCGTCTGTTCCTGGAACACCGGCATGAAGTGGTCCTCCGCCGCACGCGCTTCGACCTGCGCAAGGCGAAGGAACGCGCACATATACTGGAAGGGTTGATCATCGCGTCCGACAACATTGACGAGGTAATTCATATCATCCGTGCCGCCAAAACACCGAACGAGGCAATCACGAATCTGATAAACCGTTTCCAGCTTTCGGAAATCCAGGCCCGCGCCATTGTGGAGATGCGCCTCCGTCAGCTTACAGGACTGATGCAGGAACAGCTTCATGCGGAATATGATGAACTGATGAAGCAAATCGCTTATTTTGAGGAGATTCTGAGCAATGATGAACTTTGCCGGAAAGTGGTGAAAGACGAACTGATTGAAGTGAAGGAAAAATATGGCGATAAACGCCGTTCCGAAATCATTTATGCTTCGGAGGAATTCAATCCGGAAGACTTCTATGCTGATGACGAAATGATCATTACCATTTCACATCTGGGCTACATCAAACGTACTCCACTTTCTGAATTCCATGCGCAGAACCGTGGCGGTGTGGGCTCAAAAGGCAGCGACACACGTGATGCGGACTTCATCGAGCACATTTATCCGGCCACGATGCACAACACGTTGCTGTTCTTCACTCAGAAGGGCAAGTGTTACTGGCTGAAGGTTTACGAAATACCGGAAGGAAACAAGACATCGAAGGGACGTGCCATACAGAATCTGCTGAACATCGACCCGGATGATGCCGTAACGGCATATCTGCGTGTGAAGAACCTGAACGACACGGAATTTGTCAACAGTCATTACGTGCTGTTCTGCACCAAGCGGGGAGTCATCAAGAAAACGCTGCTTGAACAGTATTCCCGCCCGCGGCAGAACGGAGTGAATGCCATCACCATCCGTGAGGATGACCGTGTGATTGAGGTGCGGATGACAAACGGGAACAATGAGATTATCATTGCCAACCGCAACGGACGTGCGATCCGATTCCATGAAAGCGCGGTACGCGAAATGGGACGTACGGCCACAGGAGTGAGGGGTATCACACTCGATGAAGACGGACAGGATGAAGTGATAGGTATGATCTGCATCAAGGACCCGCAAACGGAAACGGTAATGGTTGTGTCTGAAAACGGATATGGAAAACGTTCGGATTTGGAAGACTACCGGAAAACGAACCGCGGCGGAAAGGGTGTGAAGACACTGAGCATCACAGACAAGACTGGCTATCTGGTGGCCATCAAGTCGGTCACTGATGAAAACGATCTGATGATTATCAACAAATCCGGCATTACAATCCGACTGAAAGTGGCTGACGTGCGCATTATGGGACGCGCCACTCAGGGAGTGCGTCTTATCGATCTGGAGAAGCGGAACGACCGGATTGGGTCTGTATGCAAGGTGACCTCGGCTTCGGAAGAGGGTCTGCCTGAAGAGGAAACGGAAGACAATCCGTCGGGAAGTGAACTGCCTGCCTCTGAAGAGAACGGCCATTCCGGTGCGGATGATGCCAGTATCCAAGAGTGACAATGCCTGAAAACCAAAAGAAAAATAAAGAATACTTACTATTAAAATTAACTGTTATGAGAAAGGTTTTATTTACAGCAGCTTTATTCTTCACGGTATGCGCTGCGTCCGCACAGGAAAGTGTGGTGAAGGAAGCTAAGAAGGCCAAAGGTGATCCAGCCAAGGCTGCTCAGATTATCGAACCGGCACTGACCGACCCGTCTACTGCCAACGATCCTGAAACATGGAAACTGGCCGGAGATTTCCAGAAATCCATCTATGACGATGAAAACATGAAACTGTATCTCCCGGGTGGTAAGGCAGACACGGCAAAACTGTATAACAGTCTTGCCAAGATGTTTGAATATTACACCAAATGCGATGAGGTGGAACAGGCCAAAGTGAAAAGCGGTGAACTGAAGAAACCGAAACTGAGAAAGAAACTTGCGCAGACTTTGGTCAAAGTTCGTCCGCAGCTGACGAATGCCGGTTCCGATGCTTACAACATGGGCAACTATACAGGTGCACTGAAGTATTTCAGCCTCTATGTTGACGCTCCGCAGAACCCGATGTTTGATGAGTTTGCTGAAGTGAAGAACGACACACTGGTTCCGCTCATCGCCAACTATGCGGCACTGGCTGCAAATTCTTTGAAGGACAATTCTGCAGTTGTGAAATATGCGGCTATCGGAAAGAACCATAAGGAAGAAGGATTCCGCTCACTGATGTGTCTGGCTGAAGTGTATGGAAAAGGTGAAACTCCTGATTCTACCAAATGGCTGGCCACTATCCAGGAAGGTGTGGAGAAGTTCCCTACTCAGGAATATTTCGTAGGAAACCTGATGGACTACTATATCCAGAAAGGTAATGTAGCCGAGGCATTGTCCACAATGGACCAGATTGTGGCAAAGAACCCGAATTCGGCCTACTACAAGTATGTGAAGGGTGTGCTTCAGTATGAAAACAAGGACTATGACGGAGCGATTGCCACATTCAACGATGTGATTGCGGCCGGAGGCGACTTCCAGGCTGAGTCCAACTCTAAAATCGGTGACTGCTTCTTCTTCCCGGCACAGGAAATTGTAGAAGAGAACTCCAAGATTTCAATGGACGACCCGAAATATTCGGCGAACGAGGCTAAAATAAAGGAACTTTATGAAAAGGCCGCTCCTTATTATGAAAAGGCAAAATCGCTGAAACCGGATGACCGCCAGTTGTGGGGCCAGTATCTGCTGAACATCTACTGGAAAGTGGACAAAGAAAAATATAACGCTCTGGAAAAAGAAATGGGTTATTGAGACTGGTCCGGAAAGAATGTTTTTCCGGTCAATCCATCACAATTGAATACCAAAAGCCGTTCCGACAAAAGCCGGAGCGGCTTTTTTTACACAAGCAGCCCATTGTCAAAAGATGGAACAGAAAAAATTGCCGTTACTATTCTTCCAATACTTTAATAATACGTTCAATTTCTTCATCTATATATTGCATGTCTTTCAGCATACAATATTGCACGGGTGATAATTGTATGTAATCTTTGTATCTTTTCTCGACAGGTACATCAAACATGGATGCCAGTTGTTCGATATTTTGGCCATAAATGTAAAAATCAACCCATTTCCATTCGTTGAAAGTTACTTTAATGTTGTATCTTACTGACTTGCATTCAATCTGTTTCTTTATGGAAATACTCCAGCCAAACGAATCCCCTATGGGACTTCTCATCATTTTCTTTTGGTTTGAATCATCATACTCCATATGATATTTATCGGCGAGGACCGGGATTATCTTGTCACGTTCCGTATCAAGAAGCATCCTGTCATACCATTTGCCTGGAATATTAATTACCAAAGAAGAACGGTTTTCCTGTATATAAAACATCTTCCCTTGGGCGATTTCCCTTTTATGAACCCAGTCAAGCAGAGGGACAGAACGTGGGTCTTTCACCAAACGATTAAATAGCATTTTGAATCCCTGAGACTCATTTTCCTGTGGACTGGCATCGGATATTACATCGACTAAATATTCCGCAACAGGTTTTGCCGTATTCAAGTCAAAATAATTGCAAAATAACTTTCTAACCTCGTCTTGACCGATAATAATGTTCTTAAGATATTTTTCGCGTTCTGCATCTTCGGTAAAATAGCGGTTTCCAAGAGTACGCCAGGTGTTCAATCGGCTGAGAACGGCACGTAACAGAATGTGGTCTTTTCTGTATTCTTCAGTGATTCCGTCTTTATCAAACAAATCTTTTATCACGTTATATCGGGCAATGAAAGCATCGCTGGTTCCAGACTTTTCTGTGAAGAAAAAACGGACAGAACCTTTGAAAAACGGATGATGCTCTGCCACCGTAAATGCCTTTTCCCACTCAGGAATAAAATCGATGTATTCATTATTGGAAAACATCTCCTTGGCTTTCAGAATCTCTTCCTGCAATTGCCGGTTATCACTTTGAAAAGTGGCAGTTGCAAGACTTCTGTAGAAATTGTCCGAGATAGCTCCGGCTGCTGAATTCATGGCATGGAATATTTTGATTATACGGACTGCGGCCTCAGGACTCTCAATAAGAGTATTCTCAATGATATTAAACGCTACACGGAGCATTCGTTTAAAATTGGTCTGTACAATTTCATCATCAAAGGAAGAAGTCTCTGGTATATTTTCAATGAATTCAGTGACAGCCGCAAAAGCCACACGCTCATGAAAATTATTGAATCTGTCGGTGTCTGTTCTGAAGCCTGTCGTGCGGCCAAAAGGATCACTCTGGATACTCTTTTCAATATAATCTTTATGTGCATGGAAAGTATCCAGCACTTTTTGCATTTGATAGAAAAGGGAATCTTTCAATTGGGCAGATTCTTCATTCTGACGGAAAATTTTTTCATAGTTTTCCCAACCGAACAAACGACTTTTCATTTTTTCAGACTCGGCATCTTTGTAGAAGAAAGAAGTGAGCGAATTGATTCTTGAATTCGACAAATTGTCTGCAAGTGCGGCCTTGGTAAAAAGATATCTGTTGATGAAACTGAAATACCTGTTTCCAATCATACGGTCGTCGATTTCAATTATGTCATTGCATTCTTGTCTTTTTTCTTCTTCCGAAGGGTCGTATTTCCAGAATATGTCAATCCACTTTGCATCCATGTCGGATATGAAAGTAAACCAGAAAGGAGGGCGGTCATTTTCAACTTTATCTGTACCAAAAAGCCCTTTACGTTGTTCAGACTTCATGAACTGAACAATTGATGCCTTGAAGTTCTCAAATGGAGTCAGAGACAAGCCTCTGGAGTTCATTTTGATATAAAGTTCGTCATTCATGTCAAACTTTTCAAGCATCAGCACATAGAATTTCAATCTTTCTAGGTTATCGAAGACATTGTCACAATGATACTTCTGGTAAAGTTCGTCTATAGAATCCAACATAGTCAGCATGGCGCAGACTGTTGGATCGCAATAGTAATCATCTGTAAACCATTTGTTGCTTTTTATTGCGACCGAAGGTTTACTTCCCCGGATGCTGACTTTAAAATTTCTGGCTGTGATGTTGGAAAGAAACTGCGTTGACGTATCTCTGGTTTCATAAGTAAACTTAGAAAGAAATTCCGGGACACAATTTCTTTCATTCATGCTCACATACCAGTAAAGAAGAAACAGAGTAGTTGCACGCTGTTGGCCATCCAACAGTTCAAACCCCTCTGCTGATTTTTTCGCAACAATCTGTTTTGAGCCGAATAGAAAGCCAAGTTCAACAGACCGCTCTTCTGGAGAGGTCAAAACACCAAAAAGTGCATCCAGAAAATCCTTTCTGACATCACTTTCCTTATTGCGTCCTTGGGCATATGCCCTTTGAATCTTTGGAATATAGATGCAAGATATCTCTACCGGAGCATAATGTCCTTCAATTTTGATTCCTTCTGTAAGGATCGATCTGAGTGTATGTAGTTCTGATGTTTTCATCTTTTATCTATTGTTTTTGTCTGCATATTCTCTGCTAAAATTTTCTATTGTGTCAAGGATATATTTATGGTAGCTCTTCTTGTCATTGAAATCCCACCTTAAATTGCTTTTTGTGCACTCAGGATAAGTCTTGTTGAAGATATTTTGGGTACATACCGGTACAAATACACCATGATTGATTCTTTCGCGTATTATCTGGCGCTTCATTTCAAAAATTTTGTTCTTGTACTTTTTATTGGTACCACTATCCAACAAAGTCAGATTGCCTATCCAGTCCTTGCGCTCATCAATATCGTCCTCACCTATTAAATCTTTGATGGCTTTGAGCATGTTTGACATTAGAGGAGCCTTGTTTTCTTCAGTTGCGGATAACCAAGCCGCTTTCTGTTCTAAATAATATTTGTCCTCTGTAAGTGTAGCCCCCAACGCAGATTCAGCTTCTTTTACCCACAGCTTTTGTTCCTCAGGATTGGCAAGAGAGTTAGTTGTTGCAGAATCTATATGCTCAATATCCCACCCAAAAGCATCCAGTGCCTCGAATGGGAACCGATATATAGCACACTGCCCGTCCCGGCTACTTCTCCCTATATCAGAAGCCATCTTCTGGTCGTCTGGCTTATCTACATCTTTTAGAAGCCCTTCAATTTGTTGGCAAAGGATATTTACGTTCAAGAATCTCAACAGCCCACGGATTTTCTCTTTATCTGAAGATTTGTCAAAAAATAGATTTATATATTTATCCTCTTTCGTCATATGCAAATTTTCATTTTCTTTTTGCGCAACAGGAATCTGGTCAATGATTGCTTCACGTACTTTCATCTTCAGACCAAGAATGAAATCTTCCGTTGTAATGACTTTCTCATTATCATAAATCGCTGCAATGTCTTTGATTGAAATATTGGCACTTTTATCTTTAGTCAATAATCCGATCCAGTTATAAATGCGAGGATTCCGATACCAGTTCTGAAGCATACGGAATGCTTCCATAACTTTATTCCATTCCTCTATGACAATAGAAGTATCCTGGGATTGTTTGTTAAATAAACGATAGTAGTAACGGAATAGTTTGTCGTCACCCTGATATTCTTTGTCATCGCAGTTCCGGTCATAAATATATTGGAAAATCAGTTCTATACGGTCATCCTCTTTATCAGCTTCATTACTGATAAAAGACCAGAAATCGTTCCGGTGCAATGTGTTCTCTATGAGTTCCCAATCCTTGGCTATGTTTAACTGAACAAGATTATCGGTAGCGTCTTTGTTCTTCCTTTGCATGAACAGAGCCCGGATTTTTTCTGTGTTAGTGAGATGGATCTTGCCTTTGTTTTCACTGAGAAATTCCTGGATAGCATTCTTTGAAGCATCTATCTCATACCAGACAAACTGTGCATTGCCTTCGGGTTCTTCCGAATCTTTTTCATTATTAAGAAGGTTGAGCAGTTTGTTGGCGACAGCATTTAGCTTAAATTTTCCTTTGCCGAACAGTTCCCAAGCAGCTCTTGCGCCTTCGCGGTCGGAATCAATATCATTTCTGAGCCATTGTTGAACATAGTTGTAGGCATTTACAATGTGTGCAATATCAATATCGTTTATGTCACGTTTGTAAATTGGTTTGAATCCTAAGTTTTCTATAAAAGTAAAATCATTCGGTCTGGTTTCGTAATAAATATGATACAATACGGCATCTCGATTCTCTTTCAGCTTTTCAGAAGAAGTAATTCCAACATGGGGCATGAGAGCCCTGTATATAATATAAATTGATGTGAGCCTTTGTTGGCCATCAATTACTTCAATGACATCCGTTTCTTTACCGTTTATCACCTGATTCCCACGCCTTACAATGAGAGGCTGGAGGCTATAAAATGATTTCGGGTCTTTGTTCGGTTTTAAGGCATATTCCAGAAGGTCATTACATAGATCATATATCTGGGTTTTAGTCCAACGGTATCCTCTCTGATATGATGGAATAAAAAAAGTGCGGCCGTCAAGCAAATCACTTGCAGCCATCTGATCAATGACATTACAAGTCTTGAGTATATCTTTATCGTTTCCGTTCATATTTTTTATTTTATAAAAGTTTCAATGAAATAACCACGCCAATACCGCATATGCTGCAATGCCGTTCGTTAGCTGCTTCAAAATCTATCGCTGCGAAATCCTGCATGGTCAATCGTTTTTATACAAGTTGTACATATCTGACACCCATCCTTTCAATGTCTTCCTTAAAGATGCCGGAGAAATGACTTCTATCATAGCCCCTGCGCTAAGTAACCTCATTATAAAATCGAATGTAGGAGCAAGGAACAATTCAAAGTCAGCATATTCACCGTTATTTTCCAGCAACTTCTGGCTATGATGCAAGGGAAGTGAACTCATATATGGGATATGATTACGGTAGGCCCTGATAACTATACGTTCAGGCTTTATATTGCTGTCGGCTATAATTCCATAATAATAGGAAAAGTAATCTGAAGCGGAAAAGTCTTTGGGAACTTTGAATGTGTCTGTCGTTATTTCCAAATCTTCAATGCGATCCAGTCCGTAAATTCGGTAATCATCATAGTGAACATTGTGAGCTAAGACGTACCATCGGTTTTCAAACAGTTTTACACAGTAAGGCTCGATCGGGAACGTGTGGTTATTAGACTTGTTAAATCCGCAATAGGTGATTGTCACGACACGATTTTCCTTCATCGCTTCAAGCAATGTAGACAAATGATTGCGGGCGGATGGAATCTTGCTGACCAGAATCCGATCTTTCAATGAGAGGTTTTCACAGATCAGGTTACTTACGGCAAACGAATCGAGCATCCATTTTTTCAGTTCATCTTCATCAATATCCTCTGGATTCTCTATGTAATAGAGATAACCTCCTGCCCTTTGGCAAGAGATGATTATACCGAACTGACTGAAGATAGCATCTTTCCAGCGGTTGAACGTGGATCGGCTTAGGGGCTTGTAATCACTTAAATCTTTGTTGCGCTCCCAACGGTCAGAAATTTCCTCTAGAGAAATCTTTCCCGCCTTGCGGATGGTATCTATCAGCCATGTGTATTTTTGGAGTTGTAACATAATGTATCTTATTGGCTGTGGTAAAATTAATAAAAACTTGTAACATCCAGTGCGACACCTCGGATAATACAACATAATTAACCCAATTATTTGATTCTTAACTGAATTATACTGCCTTGAAATTGAAAATCGGGTGTATGATGCAATCAATGCTGACGGTTTCACCAATGTTTGCAATTATTTCCGATGCCGACTCATTACCCGGCCTGCGCCATGCGGAGCTGGACAGTTCCAATCGAGATTACCTTGTCTCCGAGATTTCCCGTAAAGCCTATAACACATCCAGCCCCTGTATACATATCGGGCATAATCCGTATTCACATCAATGGAAAGTAATGCCTCAATCTGTTCAAGTGCACTTTGCTCAATATTATCCGTAAAAATCTTTACGTCATGTCCTTCTATTGTTCTCATATCAATAATGGTTATGGGTTATTCAATGTTGATCTACTTGTTATTCGCAGCAAAAGTAGCTTCTACATGTCTCACTTTTATATACAGCATTGGAAATGTTTCAGCTTGTATCGCAGATTGAGCCAGTAACTTTCTATCTTTGTAGGCAAAGAAGCATTAAAAATGAAAATATTGCATATTTCCGACACTCACGGTTCTCATCGCAGGATTCGTAGTCTACCTGATGCAGATGTATTGGTGCATTCAGGCGACTTTACCATAAACGGCAGTGAGCAGGAAGCCTTAGACTTCATGGATTGGTTCTGCGACCTTCCGCATCCGCAAAAGATATTCATTTGTGGAAATCATGATGACTGTCTGTACAGTGCTACCATTGACGGACTTGACAATAATGTACATTATCTGTGCAATTCCGGTGTAGAAATTGAAGGTCTGAAGTGCTATGGTATCCCGATGTTCATGGACGACTGCATAACTGACCGCCAAACCAAGCATTATGCAAATATCCCTGAGGATACGGATATTCTCATTACACATACACCGCCTTTCGGCATCCTCGACTTTGAAGATGGAGTCAATTACGGCTCGGAAGAGCTCCTCGCCCGCATAACAGCAATCAAACCTCGGTTGCATCTTTTCGGACATATACATTCCCAGCATGGAACAACGACTCTTGGTAGGACAACCTTTTCCAATGGTGCGATAATGAATGCCGACTATTCCAATCTAAGAAAACCGATTCTCATAGATTTTCGTAAGGGATAGCAAAAATATAGCAAAATATTATTTCAACATGTGCCGATAAATGATACATCATCGCCATACTTTTGTGCTGTAATCATAACGCAGCATAAAGATGAAAGAAGTAAAGGCGAAGAAAATTGAACTAACTACAGACAGACTCATCATCAGGACACCGGATGAAAAAGATGTCCACGATATTTTCGCGCTGATGAGCGACCTGGAAATAGCGGCAAGCACAGGATTCAGACCGATGAGTACACAGAGCGAGGCCGAAGGGAAAATCCGCAGAGAGATGAATAGCGGACTGATGTTCTGTATTTCGGAAAAGGATCTTCCGGAAAAGATTCTCGGTGTTTTTGAAATCACTCCGCACAAGACGAATACCGTTTCGGGTGAGAAATGCAATTATGAAATATGTTATTTTCTCCATAAAGAGGTCCGAGGGAAAGGCTATATGACGGAAGTCGTGGAGAGAATGAAACGTTATCTGTTCGATGAGAGAATGGCTGATTCTTTGACCATTGCCGTCCTGCCACGGAATGACGCCTCACGCAGAGTCGCACTGAAAAGCGGTTTCACATACGAAGGTCTGGAAAGGAAATGCGGCATGAACTATCTTGATGAAGTGGTCGACCTTGAATATTATACCCTTTATAAGGAAGAATATCTCAATCCTGATGAAAAAGCACGTAAGGAAAAGCTGACTATCGCATCAAAACAAAAATGGATTAATGACGGAGGCATACTCTACCCGATTCCAGGCTATGCTTCGTTGCTTACTTCTCCCGGTAACGGAATATTCCGCATCTATGAGCATCTGCAGACAAAACGCTTGGGACTGGAGAAGATAGATGATACCTTCCGATTCGATTTTAAGATTTATGATCTTGATTGCGAAAATGTAATGTTGAAAGTCATAAAGACTTGGACTTCAGACCTGTTTAGAGAAAGCAACAAGAATCTCGGTGTGATTTTCAACGGACTGAAAGGAACAGGCAAGACAATCGCCGCCAAACTGCTCTGCAACCGCATCGGACTGCCTGTGATTGTCATCTCGAAACCCGTTGACGGTATGCTGGAGTTTATACAGTCGCTGCATTTTGAAGGCATTATCCTGATTGATGAAGCTGAAAAAACTTTCCGTGAAGAACAGGAGGTTCTGCTCAAAATGATTGACGGAGTTTACAACGACATGCGGAAATTGTATATCCTGACCACCAACAAACTGTCAGTCGATGAAAATCTTTTGGGCCGTCCGGGACGCATCCGTTACATCAAGGAATTCTCCAATTTATCTGTCAAGGCAGTCAATGATGTTGTAGATGATAATCTTAAAGATATGTCCTTGAAGGAAGAAGTGCTGAAAGTGGTTGATAGTCTGGAAATTTCCACCATAGACATTCTGAAAGCCATTATTGATGAATGCAATATAATGGGGACAGTACCATCAGATTCCACTTTGAACATACCGAAGGCTAAATACAGAATGCAGATTATCAGTTTCGACAATCTTGACTTGAAATCCCATCAGGAACTGAAAGACTATATTAAAGAGTATCTGGTTTACAATGAAACGGTAGCGGGTTGGCTTCAGAAAGTTATCGGTACGGATGAAAGCAAGAAAAAGCCGAAGAAAAACATGGACTTGATAAATGAAATGTTTGAATGCGATGTAGATATAGAATGGCAGGCAACCTCATCACTGGCTACATATATCGGCAAACGAATCGGACATAGGACAGTCATTTCAGAACCTGACAGATACGGTTTTTTTACAGTCGAATCCGACTGGGGCGATACGGAATTATGGTGTCTTTGCAATGAAATAGACATTCCATCACTTTATAGAGGAAACTTATAACCAAAGTAGATAATATGAACGACTGTATTTTAAGTAAGGAAGATATTCTTTGTATGCAATACGCTGGGATGAATCCATCACGGATTATGAGTCCTAAGCTTATGCCAGAAGAGTATGCGGAAGCTTTTGAAACATACATAGACAAAGCCGAGAACGTAATATTTATGCAGAAAGAATGTGGTATCACTACACTGACATTTCAAGACGAACGCTTTCCTTATTCACTCAGAAAGATTGGGCACGATTGTCCGCCCATGATTCATTGTTTAGGTGATATGTCGCTTCTTAATCCGAAAGCCAACCGTATTGCCATCATTGGTGCGCGTGCGGCTTCACCAATCGGGCTGGAAAAAGCGTATGAGTTGGGGAAACAGTTTGCAGAAGAAGGCAACATCATCGTTAGTGGTCTTGCCTTAGGCTGCGACAAGGCGGCACACGAGGGCTGCCTTGATGCCGGAGGACAGACGATAGCCATCGTCGCTTCCGGACTTAACATCGTGCACCCGAAAGAGAATGCCCCACTACAACAACGGATTCTGGAAAGCGGTGGACTTATCCTTTCCGAGCAACCTTTCAACGTGAGAGCCAATCCGACTAGGCTTGTCGCACGCAACAGATTGCAGGCTGCGTTGTCAAACACGGTTATCTTGGCGGAATGTCCACAGCAAAGCGGAAGTATGCACACCATGCGTTTTGCACGCAAATATCACAAACGTTGTCTCGTGGTTTCATATCCGGAATATAATGATAAAAATGCGGGTAATGAATTATTAATCCATTTGAACCTTGCAAGAAGTATCTGAAACATGAAGAAAGTCTTGATATTCCCGGCACCTTTTCTTGAAAAGAACCCGACTGCAGACCAACAGAACAACTATTTGTTTTCACTGTTAAAAGACGAAACGGCTATGAGGGATATAGGCGATTTCATTGAGGTCGATGCCTTGAACAAATCTGATTATTACAAAGAAGTTCGCAAAATCATTGCTGAACGGAAACCGGACTGGGTAATTACTTCCGAAGAATCAGCCACTGCTTGTATCGGTTTTCATGGACAGAAAAAGATTTTGGTCAATCCTACCGTCACTTTTGACGATTTGAACAATGTTCCTGAGTATGCCCGACAGTACACCTACGGCTTCTTTGGAGCATTGCCGGAACAACAGAGAGGCTATGAATTGTTTCAGTCTGTTTATCCGAATGTGGTATGGTTTGTCAATGCGCCTGATTTGAGTTTGATTGATATTAAAGATATTATTTATGACATAGTCAATGAAATGATATGATTAGCAATAATTTTATAGATAGCAATTTTCCCAAAGGAATTGTAACATTGGTTGGTGCCCGTCCTGCGATGGGTAAGTCTACTTTTGCAATTTCAATGGCAATCAGTCTTGCCAGAAGGAATCAAAAGTTTATCTATTTTTCGCTTGAGATGGATAAAGAACGGGTTGTTGATAGGATAAAACTACAAACTGATGAAAAAGAATATGCAATGATAAGAGAAAGCTTCATTATTGACGATACTCCTTCCCTGAAAATAAGCAGTGTGCGTAAACAGCTTGAGAGTTTTCCGGTTGATTACGTTTTCATCGACTACTTGCAATTAATGGGAACAGACAGCAAAAAAGAATCTCCCGAAGCTGAATTGAAATCTCTCATATGGGATTTGAAAAAACTGGCAGAAAAACTCAATGTCGCTTTTATTGCTTTAAGCCAAATAAATAGAAGGGGAAGTCATTGTCCTGATAAAAGTGATATAGCGGTACTCTCAACGGATGATTTGAAGGGCATTCATATAACATTCCTTCATCGTGAAGGATATTATTATCGTATAAATGAACGTTATTGTAATGGCAATATAATTAGCGAGAAAACTATGTTCGTTTCTTATAAAGAAGAATTATCACACGTGACTTATCTTTATTTCGATACAGGAAAAATCGAAATGTCTGTCTGGTATAGTTGGGCTCGTTTCAAAAAGGAGATTGCCAATTCGAATATGTTGATTCACTTTGATGAAAATGAACTTGCCGCATTTGAGAAGTCGGATGATTCCGATATGATATTCATAGAGGCCAGTGTTCCGAAAACAGCCCAAAACAGATCTCAGGAATTGGCGAACATGCTTTTGTCTCAAATACCGAAAGTAAGATTATGCAAATCACAAAATCTTGAGGTACTGATTTTCGTACAGATTCCTTTGGATGCAGGTTTTACATATAAAGAATTGAAGAATATAAATGAATTTCTAAATGCAAACCTTTTTGCTGATGCAATTCTTGGAATTCAAATAGGAGTGGCAGTGAGAGAGGATGATGACATTAAGATAATATGTGCATTTAATTGTATCGTGTGAAAATATGGAGATAACAGGTCTATTTACTTCGGCAGCCGTTTATGCTGAGAGCATCGAGGATACAGCCCTTCAGTGGGTAAAGGAACAGCGACCATCCGGCTTTCGAGAGAGTAGAAATTGTGCAGATGCCCGATGTCCATGCAGGCAATTCCTGCAATGTGGGCACGGCATACAGGATTGGTGCATACCTTAATCCCGACCATGTGGGTGTAGGCATCAAATGCCGCCAAAAAGAATATCGGAATGGAAGAGTTTGAAAAATCGATGGTCAAACCCCGCTTAAATATCAAAGATATTCCCAAATGAAAGAAAATATATACAATTCACTGCCGGACGGGAACCACAGTCACAGAACAAAGAATAGCACGCAGTCTTCTTCTCCTGAAGCTACAGCAGTCCATCTACTTCTGGACGAGGACACAGGCATGTGAAGATGAAGGAACTCTGGAACCTGACAGAGGAAATCGTAAGCCCGTGGCTGCGGCATCACGAATAACGCTTCGGGTAGCGGAACAGGATACTCAGCAGAGCGGCGACTCCCAATGCCATGGGATAGTACAGGTAGCAGATGATGGCGAGAGGGGAGAGCTGTGTCAGTCCTGCGGCGATAAGCATCTGTGCCCCGTAGGGAATGATGCCCTGCACCACACACGAAAATGTGTCGAGAATGCTGGCACTCTTCCGCTTGTCCACTCTGTACTGGTCGGCAATGTCACTGGCAAGAGGTCCCACGGTGATGATGGCAATGGTATTGTTGGCCGTGCAGACGTTGGCCAGACTTACAAGTGCGGCAATGCTCAGTTCGGCTCCGCGCTTGCTTTTGATATGTTTCGTAAGGCGGTGGAGGATATAGTCTATCCCTCCGTTGAAACGGATCAGTTCAAGCAGTCCTCCGGCCATCAGCGTGACGATAATCAGTTCGCCCATCCCGATGATGCCTTCTCCCATGGAACCGAACCATGCGAAAAAGTCGAAACTTCCGCAAGCCATCCCGATGATGCCCGTCGAGAGAATGCCGAGCACCAGCACCAGCATCACATTCATTCCGGCGATGGCCGTGCCGAGCACAATGATGTAGGGAATCACCTTTACCCATTCCACAGTTCCGGCCGCCTGTGTCACTTCCATATGACTGCCGTAAATTATATAATAGACGAACACGGCCGCCGCCGCAGGAATGGCAATCAGAAAATTGGCGCGGAACTTGTCGCGCATCACACAACCTTGCGTGCGGGTGGCGGCGATAGTCGTGTCTGATATGAATGAAAGATTGTCACCGAAAAACGCTCCCCCTACCACAATCGCCGTCATGAACACGACACTGACATCTGTCTTTGCCGCGATTCCGGCAGCCACAGGAACAAGTGCGACAATGGTGCCTACAGAGGTTCCGATAGAAAGGGATATGAAGCACGACGCGAGAAAAATCCCTGCCAGCAGCAGATTCCCGGGAAGAAGCTGCATGGTGAGATTCACCGTGGCATCTATCGCACCCATGGCCTTGGCCGACTCAGCAAAGGCTCCGGCCATGATGAAAATCCATATCATCAGCATGATGTTCTTGTTCGCCGCTCCGCCCGAATACTGTACGAGGCGGTCGTTCAGGCTGAGTCCCTTCGTGATGGCCACTGCATAAGCGGAAGCCCCCATGAAAGCGACCGTGATGGGAACCTTATAGAAATCATCGACAATCAGTGAGGTGACGAGATACATGCACAGAAACACGACCAGCGGACTCAATGCCCAGGCGTTCGGCTTGTTGATGATAGGAGTGAGTTTGTTATAGTCCATACCCTTCTTCTGCTATAAAAAATTAAGAATGGCGCAAAGATAACACTTTTATACTTCGTATGATGCCATTTTGCGCAATTCCTTTTGTCGGGATAGGGAGACACGATGTGGAATGACGCTCTGGAAAGGGGAAAGGACTGCGGATGCGGACCGTCCCCAACGGAAACGCACGTCCGGAAACAAGCCGTTATCCAAGAAAAAACAGGCGGCTGTCTTTTCTTCAACAACCGCCTGTTTTTCTGGGAATATATGCTCGGTTTCCTTTCTCGCCGTCCTTACAATGTCACGCCGTTCTTGAAGATGGCAATTTCGCGATAGCCTTTCTTTTCGTTGTTCACATATTCACCGCTTGCCACTTTCACGACATACTCAATGAAACGTCTGCATGTGACCTCCATCGGCTCGTTCTCCACAATCACTCCGGCATTGAAGTCAATCCATCCCGGCTTGCGTTTCGCAAGGTCCGAGTTGGTGGATATCTTCATGGTCGGGACGTATGTGCCGAAAGGCGTTCCGCGGCCGGTAGTGAACAACACCAGATGGCAGCCGCACGAAGCCAGTGCCGTAGCCGCCACCAGATCGTTTCCCGGCGCAGAAAGGAGATTCAGTCCCTTTCCCTGCAGACGTTCCCCGTATGCCATTACTCCCGACACATAGCTTTTGCCACATTTCTGAGTACATCCCAACGCCTTTTCTTCCAGCGTAGAAATACCTCCGGCCTTGTTCCCCGGTGAAGGGTTCTCTCCCACAGGTTCCCCATGCGACAGGAAATATGCCTTGAAGTCATTGATCAGGCGAACCGTCTGTCCGAACAGTTCAGGCGTTTTGCAGCGGTTCATCAGAATCGTTTCCGCACCGAACATTTCCGGCACTTCCGTCAGTACGGAGGTGCCTCCCTGCGCAATCAGGAAATCAGAGAACATTCCTAGCAACGGGTTGGCTGTGATTCCCGAAAATCCGTCCGACCCTCCGCACTTCAGTCCCACGCGCAGCTCGGACAACGGAATGTCCTCACGTTTGTCTTCACGGCATTTCGCATAAAGTTCACGCAGAATCTTCATTCCTTCTTCATATTCATCCTCCACTTTCTGAGCCACCATGAACTTGATGCGGTCTTCATCATACGGGCCGATGAACTCCCGGAAAATGTCCGGCTGGTTGTTCTCACATCCCAGACCGACCACCAGCACCGCTCCCGCATTCGGATGCAGCACCATGTCGCGCAGAATCTTCTTTGTGTTCTCATGATCCTCTCCCAACTGGGAGCATCCGTAATTATGGGGGAAAGCCATGATGGCGTCCACACCCTCTCCGCCGTTCGTCTCGCGGCGCAGTCCTTCCGCAAGCTGGCTGACAATGCCATTCACGCATCCTACCGTAGGGACAATCCATATCTCATTGCGGATGCCCACATCACCGTTTCTGCGCCGGTATCCCTTGAATGTCAGATGCTCGTCGGGAATGTCGAGCGAGACCGTCACGGGATTGTATGTATAATCCAGCAGTCCCGCCAGGTTGGTCCTGATGTCCTTCTCACAAATCCAGCATCCCTGAGGCACGTCCCGGTTGACATGACCGATAGGATAGCCATATTTGATGACATTTTCCCCCTCCTTGAAGTCTTTCAGCGTCACTTTATGTCCGGCCGGCACATCCGTCTGCAGCAGGATGTTTTGTCCGTCCAGTTGAATCATCTCGCCCGCATGAAGGGGAGAGATGGCAACGGCCACATTGTCGGCCGGATTGATTTTCAGATAAGTTGTTTCCATTTATATATTTGATTGGTTATTCATAAGTGTGGGCATCAAAATAAAAGTCGATGTTGTCAGCCGAAATCAGATTGATAGGCATGTAATTGCACGGCTTTATTTTCTTTTTGAGAATCAAATGGTTACACAGACACTCTATGCTGTTGTATCCCTGCATGGTGGGCTGCTGCGCAATGACAAAGTCGATGGTTCCGGCCTTCATGCATTCGACGTTCCTCCGCAGAAGGTCATACCCCATCAGGTGAAAATCCTTCCGGTGATGCTTCAGCATGTATTCCCCTACCAGATAGGCCTTCGAATTGAAAGTGATGCCACAATTAACCTGAGGATGACTGCGGAAGAAATCATCAAGCAGCTTCTCGTCCTGTCCGGGCTGCTTGGCATAGAGATTCAGCTCCCACATCTTCAGGCCGGGAGCGTGCTCCCGCATGTAATCATAGAAACCTTCTTCCCGGTGCAACTGCTGGTTTGAGCCGAGACGGCCTTCATAAATCTGGCGGAAAAGCACGATTCCGGAACTCTCCCGTGCCAGCATATGCAGGATGCGCGCGGCGAAATATCCGCTCTTCTGCGCATGCTGCCCATAGAAAGCCAGCGGATTCAGCTTCGGGATGTTTGAGTCTATAAATATATAAGGTATGCCCAGACGCTGCAGCAGGCAGACGAAATGCGACGTCTCTTCTTCAATCGTTGGCGAAAGGATTACGCCGTCCGGATTTGATTCAAGCAGACGGTTTCCCGCCTCCACAAATGACCCGAATTCATACTGGTCATAATAAAGGGTGTCCAAGGAAATGTGGAAGTCGGAAAACGAACTGACCGCCTGACTCATGCCTTTCTCCACGTCTTCCCAATAGTCTCCCTCCGAATGGTCGGGCAGGAGGCAGGCGAAAGCATATTTCTTGTTCGAGGCCAGTGCGCTGGCATACATGTTGGGCTGATAATTGAGCTGCTTCAGGATTTCCTCCACTTTCTGTCTGCTCGCGGGTGACACTCCCGAACGGGAATGCAGTACACGGTCGACTGTCCCTACGGAGACTCCCGCCAGACGGGCGATGTCCTTTATCCTGATTCGTTCTTGCTGTTTTTCCATATCCGTCTTTGCATCCATATAGAAAGTACACGTGAAAGGAGTTTTCTTAAAAAATTTTTTATGGATACAAATATATCACTTTTTTTGGTATTTAAAAAATAAATCGTACCTTTGTGTGCGTGCACAGAATGGATATTCCTCACATGTCGGTTATAATCCGAAAGTCGGACACGTGCACGGGAACAAGAAAATTCATTCATTAAATAAGTATAAACAAACTACAATGGGAAAAATTGTTACTTTAGGCGAAATCATGCTGAGATTGTCCACGCCGGGCAATACTCGCTTTGTTCAGTCGGATAACTTTGACGTTGTCTATGGTGGTGGTGAAGCGAATGTGGCTGTCAGCTGCGCAAACTATGGTCACGACGCTTACTTTGTAACCAAACTGCCGAAACACGAAATCGGACAGTGCGCGCTCAACGCACTGCGCAAATACGGTGTAAAGACTGACTATATCGCACGCGGCGGCGACCGTCTGGGTATCTATTACCTCGAAACCGGTGCTTCCATGCGTCCGAGCAAAGTGATTTACGACCGCGCTCATTCTTCTATCGCTGAAGCTGACCCTTCTGACTTTGATTTTGACGCAATCATGGAAGGTGCCGACTGGTTCCATTGGTCGGGTATCACTCCGGCTATCTCCGACAAGGCCGCAGAACTGACGAAACTGGCGTGCGAAGCTGCCAAGCGTCACGGAGTAACTGTTTCCGTTGACCTGAACTTCCGCAAGAAACTCTGGACTAAGGAAAAGGCTCAGTCCATCATGCGTCCGTTGATGCAGTATGTAGATGTATGCATCGGCAACGAAGAGGATGCGGAACTCTGTCTGGGATTCAAGCCGGATGCAGACGTGGAAGGAGGAAAGACTGATGCGGAAGGATACAAGGGAATCTTCACGGCAATGGCTAAGGAGTTTGGCTTCAAATATGTAATCTCTACGCTGCGTGAATCATTCTCCGCAACGCACAACGGCTGGAAGGCGATGATTTATAACGGCGAGGAATTCTATACTTCCAAACGTTATGACATCAACCCGATCATTGACCGTGTAGGTGGCGGTGACTCTTTCTCCGGCGGTATCATCCATGGTCTGCTGACAAAACCGACCCAGGGCGAGGCTCTGGAATTCGCGGTAGCCGCTTCTGCCCTGAAGCATACCATTAACGGTGACTTCAATCTGGTATCCGTAGAAGAAGTGGAAGCACTGGCGGGCGGTGACGCAAGCGGTCGAGTACAACGTTAATGTTTCATTTTGATAAAGCATAAAGAAATGGCAAAATTTGATAAAATAGCCGTGCTGAACAAAATCGGTTCAACCGGAATGGTTCCTGTGTTCTATCACAAAGATGCGGAAATAGCAAAGAAGGTGGTAAAGGCTTGCTATGAAGGCGGTGTCCGTGCTTTCGAATTCACCAACCGTGGAGACTTCGCTCATGAAGTGTTCGAGGAAGTGGTGAAATTCGCCGCCAAAGAATGCCCGGAAATGGCCATGGGTGTAGGTTCTGTAGTTGATCCTGCTACGGCAGCTCTCTATATCCAGTTGGGTGCCAATTTTGTGGTAGGCCCGCTGTTCAATCCTGAAATAGCCAAGGTCTGCAACCGCCGTCTGGTAGCTTATACTCCGGGATGCGGAAGTGTGTCAGAAGTAGGCTTCGCTCAGGAAGTGGGCTGCGACCTCTGCAAAATCTTCCCCGGTGACGTGTTGGGACCGAAACTGGTCAAAGGGATGCTGGCACCGATGCCATGGTCAAAACTGATGGTTACGGGTGGCGTTGAACCGACTCAGGAGAATCTGACTTCCTGGATTAAGGCAGGAGTGTTCTGTGTGGGTATGGGTTCCAAGCTCTTCCCGAAAGACAAGGTTGCCGCTGAAGATTGGGCGTATATTACGGACAAATGTAAGGAAGCACTCGGCTACATCGCAGAGGCACGCAAATAAAGAATTCATTTTGTTTAAAGGTGTATAAATGGAAGACCTCGCCCGTGCTGTTTAATGCACGAAGCGGGGTCTTCACATATACATATACAGGAAAATCTGGCGTGACCCGCCCCAATGAAAGAGCCGTGGCCCGGAAAAGATAAAACATCGGAAAAAGTTGAATGAATCCATAAAAATACTTACCTTTGCATGAAAATTTTCGTTTGACATGAAAATCAGAGAAATCGTAAATGCCCTTGAGACATTCGCGCCTCTGCCCTTGCAAGACGGATTCGACAATGCCGGACTGCAAATCGGACTGACAGATGCGGAAGCTACAGGGGCTTTGTTGTGTCTGGACGTGACTGAAGCTGTGGTGGACGAAGCCATCGCTCGGGGATTCAACCTGATAGTGTCGCATCATCCGTTGATATTCAAAGGCTACAAGTCAATAACAGGCCGTGATTATGTGGAACGCTGCATAATGAAGGCCATAAGGAACGATATTGTGGTTTTTTCAATGCACACCAATCTTGACAATGCTCCGCAGGGAGTGAACTACAAGATAGCGGAAAAAATCGGTCTGAAAAATGTGAGCATACTTGCCTCCAAAGACAACATGTTGCTTAAACTGGTGACATTCGTTCCTGCCGGAAAAGAGGCGGAAGTGCGCAGTGCTTTATTTGAAGCGGGATGCGGCTGTATTGGGAATTACGATTCATGCAGCTATAACCTGAAAGGGGAAGGAACATTCCGCGCGCAGGAGGGCTGTCGTCCGTATTGCGGGAAAATAGGCGAAATGCACACCGAACCGGAAGTCCGCATTGAAACGATAGTGCCTGAATACAACAAAAAAGCGGCTGTGAAAGCGTTGCTTGCTATTCATCCATACGAAGAACCCGCATACGACTTGTATCCTCTTCAGAACAGCTGGAATCAGGTGGGTTCCGGAATGGTGGGATATCTGGAAGAACCGGAAACGGAGAGCAATTTCCTCCATCGTATCAAGAAGATTTTTGAAGTGGGGTGCGTGAAACACTCCCGCATGAGCGGACGGCTCATTCAAAAAGTGGCATTGTGCGGAGGAGCAGGGGCATTCCTGTTGCCCAAAGCCGTATCGGCTCATGCAGATGTGTTCATTACGGGAGAGGTGAAATATCATGACTATTTCAGTTACGAAAGTGAAATCCTGATTGCTGAAATCGGACATTACGAAAGCGAACAATATACGAAAGAAATTTTATATTCAATCATACGGGAAATGTTTCCGACACTCGATGTGTGCATGACGCGTGTCAATACAAATCCCATCAAATATCTTTAAGGAACTATGACAAAAGAAGTGAAAAAAGACCCCAATGAAATGAGTGTGGAAGAAAAGCTGAAAGCATTGTATCAGCTGCAGACACTGGTGTCGGAGATTGACAAAATCAAAACTCTGAGAGGCGAACTTCCGCTCGAAGTGCAGGACCTGGAAGATGAAGTGACCGGCCTGACCACTCGTATTGAAAAGATCAAAGGCGAAATAGAAGACCTGAAGTCGAATATAGCCAGCAAAAAAATTGAAATCGAGACGGCCAAAGCCTCCATCGAAAAATATAAGGGGCAGCAGGAGAATGTGCGGAACAACCGTGAATTTGACGTGTTGAGCAAAGAAATCGAGTTCCAGACATTGGAAGTGGAATTGTGCGAAAAACGCATCAAAGAATATACAGCTGCAGCGAAATCAAAGGAGGAGGATATCGCAAAAAGCACTGAAACGCTGGAGGAAAGGAAGAAGGATCTGGAGGTCAAGAAAACGGAACTTGATGACATCATTTCTGAGACCAAACAGGAAGAAGAGAAACTGAGAGAGAAGGCAAAGACGGTGGAGGCAACCATCGAACCGCGTCTGCTGCAGGCTTTCAAACGCATCCGCAAGAATTCCCACAACGGACTGGCCATCACATACGTGCAGCGTGACGCATGCGGAGGATGTTTCAACAAGATTCCGCCACAGAAGCAGATGGACATCCGTATGAGAAAGAAAATCATTGTCTGCGAATATTGCGGACGTATCATGATTGACCCTGAGCTGGCGGGAGTGGAACAAGAGAAGCACTTGGAAACAAAAATGAAAAAATAAGCAAAGCTGTTCAAAAGAAAAATCAGGCTCTGGAGTGACGGAATGTCATTTCAGAGCTTTTTTTATCCCAAGTCGGGGAAGGCAGGAATGTCGGGCAGAAAAGCATAAGTCTTCGACGGATAGTCGATGCGGCAGCAGTAATGCCGGATACCGTTCGTCACAATCAGATAATCCACTTTCAGCACCATATTGTAGCGAGTAATCTGGTCGAACACCGACTGCGTGATTTCTATCTCCGGCGCTTTATATTCCACAATCATGCGCGGATTCAGGCTGCGGCCATAAAGTACCGTGTCGCATCTTTTCTTCGTGCCGTTCAGCATCACCTGAACCTCATTGGCCAGCAGCCCCGCCGGATATCCCTTATGCTCAATCAGAAAATGGACAAAATGCTGCCGTACCCATTCTTCGGGTGTCAGCGCCACATATTTCTTTCTGAGAACGTCAAAAATATATCCTTTCCCATTCCTTGTGATGATTTTATGGGAATAACCGGGTAAGTTTAATGCCAACATTTCGTAATTTTGCAGTTAAAGGTATTCAGTTCCTGATGCAAAAGTAAGAAAAGAATATGAAAACGAAAGAAGAAATAGTGGCAAACTGGCTGCCGCGCTATACCGGACGCAGACTGGAGGATTTCAGCGAATGCATCCTGCTGACCAATTTCAACAAATATGTGGAGATTTTCGCCGAACGGTTCCATGTTCCCGTAACAGGACGTGACGCCAATATGACTTCCGCAGACGCTGAAGGCATCACCATTATCAATTTCGGCATGGGAAGCCCGAACGCCGCCATCATCATGGATCTGCTGAGCGCGATACATCCTAGAGCCTGCCTGTTTCTGGGGAAGTGCGGAGGCATATCAAAGAAGAACCAGATAGGCGACTTCATCCTGCCCATTGCAGCCATCCGGGGGGAAGGAACATCAAATGACTATTACCCGCCCGAAGTGCCCGCGCTGCCTGCCTTCATGATGCAGCGCGCCGTTTCGTCGGCAATCAGAGACCATGCCCGCGACTATTGGACAGGCACGGTGTACACCACCAACCGGCGCATATGGGAACACGATGAAGAGTTCAAGAAATATCTGATGAAAACCCGTGCCATGGCGGTTGACATGGAAACCGCCACGCTGTTCACCTGCGGATTCGCCAACCACATCCCGACCGGAGCACTGCTGCTTGTGTCCGACCAGCCGATGATTCCTGAGGGGGTAAAGACGGAGCAGAGCGACTCTATAGTAACCAAGAACTTTGTGCACGAACATGTGGAAATCGGAATCACGGCACTCCGCATGATCATCGACGAAAAGAGAACCGTGAAACATCTTAAATTCGACTGGTAAAAAAGAAAACTCATCATGCAAAAAGAAACCACTTACGAAGACATTGTTCGCAACGTGAAGAACCGCATCTATGCTCCTGTCTATTTTCTGATGGGAGAAGAAGACTATTATATCGACCGCATCGCAGACTATATTCTGGATACGGTGCTGACGGATGCGGAGAAGGAGTTCAACCAGACTGTCTTGTTCGGTACGGATACGGACATCGCGACGGTAATCAATGCCGCACGGCGTTACCCCATGATGTCGGAGCATCAGGTGGTGGTAGTGAAAGAAGCGCAGGGACTGAAAAACTTGGAGAATCTGACGTTCTATCTTCAGAAACCTTTGCTTTCCACCATTCTTGTGTTCTGCTACAAACATGGTGCGCTGGACAGAAGGAAAAAGATTGTGGCGGAGATAGAGAAGGCGGGGGTGCTTTTTGAATCAAAAAGGCTGAAGGATAGCCAGCTCCCCGGGTTCATCACATCGTACCTCAAACGCAGGAAAGTGGAGATAGACCCCAAAGCCTCCGAAATGATGGCCGAATTTGTGGGCACAGACCTGAACCGTATGGCCGGAGAACTGGAAAAGCTGGTCATCACGCTTCCTGTCGGACAACGGCGCGTCACCCCGGAACAGATAGAACGGAATATCGGAATCAGCAAGGACTACAACAACTTTGAACTGAGAAACGCTCTGGTGGCGAAGGATGTTCTGAAGGCGAACTTAATCGTGAAATATTTCAGCGACAACCCGAAGAACAATCCGCTCCAGGTCACGCTGGCCGTGCTTTTCAATTTCTTTTCCAACCTGATGCTGGCGTATTATGCCCCTCAGAAGACCGACCAGGGAATTGCCGCGCAACTTGGTCTGCGCTCACCCTGGCAGGCCAAAGACTATATGAATGCGATGCAACGATACTCCGGAGTGAAAGTGATGCAGATTGTCAACGCGATAAGGAATTGTGACGCGAAATCAAAAGGAGTGGGAAATTCATCCGTCTCAGACGGGGAATTGCTGCGCGAACTGGTCTACTTCATCTTGCACTAGAAAAAGAAAGTTTAAAGATATCGGATTGTTCTGGAGATTTCCACATTCCGATGTAGAAAATGACCGCTTGTTTCATTTGGAACAGGCGGTCATTTTCTTTTAGCCAAACGCTTGCTTTTCGTAAAGTCACTTTCATTAGTATTGTAAATATATACATAAAAAACGGGTGATCTCCATTTGTAAAACTTTGATTTTATATTACTATTGTAATGTATATAAGTAAAAAGGGTAGGGAAGAAGAGATTGTTTTACATTAGTAAACAGTGTGATTTGCACCTGAAAAACCTTTATCAGAAATGTAAATGAATAATTATTCATGCTTAAAATTGCGGCAAATATAGCTGATAACCATATATTTAGCTCACATATCAATAAAGTAAATTTAAGAATAACACATTATAATGACATAAACAACCGATTCGGGCCTTATACAGAAGTAAAATATGCTATTAATACATTAATAACCAATTATTTACCATAAAAATAAAAAGTTAAGTTCTATTGGAAATCCGGATGTATACATCTGTAAATTTACTATACAAATATTATGAATTACATTTGTAGTTTACTAATTTCATAAGGGAAAATTTGCATTTACAAATTGAATGCATTACTTTTGTAATCAGTAGAAGAATGAAGATTACGTATGTAAATGAAGGATAGAATTTATAAAATCATGCAGGAAGAAGGGCTGTCCCAGGCCGAGTTCGCCGAGAAGATTGGAATTTCCCAATCCAACCTGTCGCATATTTTTGGTTCACGGGGCCAGAAGCCCAGTCTGGACGTAGTGATGGGTATACATAAGGCATATCCGTATGTAAACTTGGACTGGCTGCTTTATGGAGAGGGAGAAATGCAAAAGTCAGATACCGCTGCTGCATCTGCTTCCGCCGAGAAACCGGTCGAGAATCCGGAATTTGCGGACAAAGTGTCGGACAGTTCGGATTTTTGCAGGGAAAATGCACCGGAAGCCCCCTCAGAACAGCCGAAAGAGACTGTCATAGAGAGGATTAAATACATTGAGAAGCCTCAGCCGAAAATAACTGAAATACGGATTTTCTTCGACAACGGCACATTCGAGGTGTTCAAGCCGGAAAGATAGGCTCTTTCCGGAAGAGGCAAACGCTAAGTATGTCGGTTTTTTGTATTATCTTTGTGACCCAAGAATTGATATATCTTAGTCTATTATGAAGAAATATGTTTTAGACCTGACGGTTACAGAAAACCTCAGCCTCCATGCCAGCTATGCATTGATCAAGCTGACACAGGCAGACCCTTTGCCTGCAATGCGACCGGGGCAGTTTGCGGAAATCCGCATCGACGGCTCGTGCACCACTTTCCTGCGTCGGCCCATCTCCATCAACTTTGTGGACTATGAAAAGAATGAAGTGTGGTTCCTTGTGCAGCTTGTGGGCGACGGAACACGGAAACTGGCCACCGTAAAGAAGGGCGACACGGTCAACGTGGTGCTCCCTCTGGGAAACGGTTTCACTCTGCTTCCCGACAACAGCAAGAAAGTTCTGCTCACAGGCGGAGGTGTGGGGACCGCCCCGATGCTTTATTTCGGGAAAGTGCTTGCCGAAAAAGGATTCAAGCCTATATTCCTGCTGGGAGCACGTTCCGCCAAAGACCTGCTCCAACTGGATGAGTTTGCCGCATACGGCGAAGTGTACACCACTACGGAAGACGGAAGTGCGGGAGAAAAAGGATATGTGACGGCGCACAGCATTCTGCAGAGAGAAAAATTCGACATGATTTACACCTGCGGTCCGAAGCCTATGATGATGGCAGTGGCCAGGTATGCCAAAGCGAACAATATAGAGTGTGAAGTGTCGTTGGAAAACACCATGGCATGCGGTGTAGGTGCCTGCCTTTGTTGTGTGGAAAAGACAGACGAAGGACATGTGTGTGTATGTAAGGAAGGTCCGGTGTTTAATATAAAGAAATTGTTATGGCAGATTTAAGAGTGAACATAGGTCGGCTGGAAATGAAGAATCCGGTGATGACCGCATCAGGTACGTTCGGCTACGGACTGGAGTTTCAGGATTTTGTTGATCTGGAAAAGATTGGCGGAATCATAGTGAAAGGCACTACACTTGCGCCGCGCGAAGGGAATCCCTATCCGCGTATGGCCGAGACCCCGATGGGGATGCTCAACGCGGTGGGATTGCAGAACAAGGGCGTGCATTATTTTGTAGAACACATCTACCCGCAGATAAAGGACATCAGCACGAACATGATTGTCAATGTATCCGGCTCGCAGGTGGAGGATTATGCGGAAACGGCATCCATCATCAACGGACTGGAGAATATCCCGGCCATTGAGCTGAACATATCCTGCCCGAACGTGAAACAGGGCGGCATGGCTTTCGGTGTTTCCGCCCACGGAGCCGCCGAGGTGGTAAGTGCGGTGCGTAAGGTATATGACAAGACACTGATTGTGAAACTCTCTCCAAACGTGACGGACATCACTGAGATTGCACGTGCCGCGGAAGGTGCGGGAGCTGACAGCGTGTCACTCATCAATACGCTGCTCGGAATGGCCATCGACGCAGAAAAGCGCAGGCCGATATTGTCAACCGTGACCGGAGGGATGAGCGGGGCGGCCGTGAAGCCGATAGCGTTGCGCATGGTGTGGCAGGTGGCAAAAGCGGTCAAGATTCCGGTAATCGGACTGGGAGGCATCATGAACTGGAAGGATGCGGTGGAATTTCTGCTGGCCGGAGCTTCGGCAATCCAGATCGGTACGGCCAACTTCATTGACCCCGCTGTAACGGTCAAGGTGGCCGAAGGTATCAATGACTATCTGGAACGTCACGGATACAATTCTGTCAAGGACATCATCGGAGCTTTGGAAGTCTGACCAATATCACAATGAAAGCAAAAAAGGAGGGTGCACCGGTTTCAGTCTGAAGTGCACCCTCCTTTTTCATTTCAGCAGATCCGGACGAAGCCGTTTGGTGCGCTCCAGCGACTGCTGGAACTCCCATTCCCGGATTTTCGCCTCATGCCCCGACAGCAGGACATCGGGCACCTTCCATCCGTTGTATTCCGCCGGACGAGTATAGACGGGAGGAGCCAGCAGATTGTCCTGAAACGAGTCGGACAAGGCCGACTGCTCATCAGAAATGACTCCCGGAATGATTCTCACCACCGCATCGGCAATGACAGCCGCCGCCAACTCGCCGCCCGTAAGCACATAGTCGCCGATGCTGATTTCCTTCGTGATGAAGTGTTCGCGGATACGATAGTCTATTCCCTTGAAGTGCCCGCACAGGATAATGAGGTTCTGTGTGAGCGAAAGCGTGTTCGCCATCTTCTGATCGAACTTCTCCCCGTCGGGAGAAGTGAAAATCACCTCATCGTAGTCGCGCTCCGCCTTCAGGGCCGAGATGCAGCGGTCTATCGGCTCGATTTTCATCACCATCCCTGCACATCCTCCAAACGGATAGTCGTCCACTTTGCGGTAGCGGTCGTAAGCATAGTCGCGGAGATTATGGATGTGAAACTCGGCGATTCCTTTCTTCTGCGCACGGCTCATAATGGAGCAGTTGAAAAAGCCCTCAATCATTTCGGGCAATACAGTAATGATATCTATTCTCATGTGTATGGTTCAATTTCTCGCAAAAGTACGAATATTTTTGCTACTTTTGCAGAAACATCATTCTTAAATGACCATGACAGAAATAGAAAGAATCGACTGGCTGCGCGAAGAACTTCATGCGCATAACCATAACTATTATATTCTCAACGCACCTACCATCTCCGACCAGGAATTTGACCGCCTGATGCGTGAACTGCAGGACTTGGAAGCGAAACACCCCGAACACTACGATGAGAACTCGCCGAGTGTGCGGGTGGGAAGCGACCTGAACAAAGACTTCCGGCAGGTGGAGCATAAATATCCGATGCTGTCATTGGGCAACACTTATTCGCAAGCGGAGGTGACCGATTTCTATGAAAGGATAAGAAAGTCGCTCAACGAGGATTTTGAGATCTGCTGCGAACTGAAGTTTGACGGCACTTCCATCTCGCTGACCTATGAAGACGGCAAGCTTGTGCAGGCTGTGACCCGCGGCGACGGAGTGCGAGGTGACGATGTGACAGACAATGTGAAAACCATCCGCAGCATCCCTCTGGTGCTTCAGGGAAACGGTTATCCCAAGAGCTTTGAAATCCGGGGAGAGATTCTGATGCCCTGGAAGGTGTTTGAAGAGTTGAACAGAGAGCGTGAGCTGCGCGAGGAACCTCTCTTCGCCAATCCGCGCAATGCGGCTTCCGGCACGCTCAAGTCGCAGAATTCGGCCGTGGTGGCCTCACGTCGTCTGGACGCATATCTGTATTATCTGCTGGGCGAGAATCTTCCGCATGACGGGCACTATGAGAACCTGCAGGAGGCTGCCGGATGGGGATTCAAAATCTCAAGCTATATGCGCAAAGCGCACACTCTGCAGGAAATATTCGATTTCATCAACTATTGGGATACGGAGCGGAAAAACCTTCCCGTGGCCACAGACGGTATCGTGCTGAAAGTAAATTCGCAACGCCAGCAGCGCAATCTGGGTTATACGGCCAAATCTCCGCGATGGGCCATCGCCTACAAGTTTCAGGCGGAACGTGCGCTGACCAGACTGGAGAAAGTGACCTATCAGGTGGGACGCACAGGAGCGGTGACTCCGGTGGCTAACCTTGCTCCCGTACAACTGTCGGGCACGGTGGTGAAACGTGCCTCACTGCATAACGCGGACATCATCGCATCGCTCGGTCTCCATATAGGAGATATGGTTTACGTGGAGAAGGGCGGCGAAATCATCCCGAAAATTACGGGTGTGGATTTGGCTTCACGTCCGGCGGACAGCGAAAAAGTGACATTCATCACGCATTGTCCGGAATGCGGAAGCAAACTGGTGCGCTATGAAGATGAAGCGGCCTATTACTGTACCAACGAATCGGCATGTCCTCCCCAAATCAAGGGACGGATCGAACACTTCATCAGCCGGCGTGCCATGAACATTGAGGGACTAGGACCCGAAACCGTCGACCAGTTTTATCAGGAAGGCATGATTCATGATGCTGCCGACTTGTACAGCCTGCGGGCTGAAGACATATGCCGTCTGGAGCGTATGGGAGAGAAATCGGCCGAGAACATCATCAAAGGCATCAGGAAGTCTAAAGAAGTTCCGTATGAGCGGGTACTTTTCGCCTTGGGAATACGCTTTGTCGGAGAGACCGTCGCCAAGAAAGTGGCCAAGGCATTCCCTTCTATCGACAAGCTGGAAGCCGCTACGCTTGATGACCTGATTCATGTGGACGAAATAGGAGAAAAGATTGCACAGAGCATTCTCCTGTATTTTCACGATGAGAAGAACCGCATGCTCGTAAACCGTCTGCGCGAGGCGGGTTTGCAGATGGAGGCCGCCGAAGAAGACTTGAGCGGCCATACAGACAGGCTGGAGGGAAAGTCTGTCGTAATCAGTGGAGTGTTTGTTCATCACTCGCGCGATGAATATAAGGCTCTCATTGAAAAGCATGGGGGGAAGAATGTGGGCAGCATCTCCAAAAAAACCAGCTTTATCCTTGCCGGAGAGAATATGGGACCCAGCAAACTCGAGAAAGCGGAGAAACTGGGCATCCCTATCATGGACGAAGATGAATTCCTGACTTTGGTCGGCGAATAGACCACATATTTTTACATAATACATTCCAAGCGTGAAAAAACAATTAAAAATGTAGGTCAGAACAAAAATATTCGTACTTTTGTACATCTATTAAAGTGTTTATAGCTCATTTATGATACGGAGAAAACTTAAAGGAATGGGGGTGGCTCTTGTCACTCCTTTCAATGAAGACGGTAGTGTGGACTATCAGTCGCTGATGCGTCTGGTGGAATATCAGATACAGAACGGAGTGGATTTCTTGTGTGTGCTGGGAACAACCGCTGAGACTCCCACATTGACCGCCGATGAAAAGAAAGAAATCAAACGGAGAGTGGTGGAACGCGTCAACGGACGGGTTCCTATCCTGCTGGGTGTGGGCAGCAACTGCACGCAGACCGTAGTGGATACGCTGCGCAACGATGATATGACAGGAGTGGATGCTGTACTGGTCGCCGTACCATATTATAACAAGCCTTCGCAGGAAGGCATTTACCAGCATTACAAGGCCATAGCTGGTGCCACCCAGCTCCCGGTGGTACTTTACAACGTACCGGGGCGTACAGGAGTGAATATGACTGCGGAAACCACATTGCGTCTGGCACGCGATTTTGATAATATCGTAGCCATCAAGGAAGCTTCCGGCAACATCACTCAAATGGATGACATCATCAAGAACAAGCCTGAGAACTTTGATGTGATTTCCGGTGATGACGGCATCACTTTCCCACTGATTACATTGGGGGCCGTAGGGGTGATTTCTGTTATCGGAAATGCTTTCCCCCGCGAATTCAGCCGAATGACTCGTCTGGCACTGGCCGGAGACTATGCCAATGCGCTCACAATCCATCACAAGTTTACGGAACTGTTCAAGCTTCTGTTTGTTGACGGAAATCCTGCAGGAGTGAAAGCGATGCTGAGTATGATGGGAATGATAAAGAACCGTCTTCGTCTTCCTCTGGTACCCACACGGATTACCACCTATGAGCAAATGCGCAGGATTCTGGATGAGTTGAAAATCAAATATTAGTCCAACCAACAACAAAAGAGAATGTCCCGCCAATCCAGTTTCATCTGGAATTGACGGGGCATTCTTTTTCATAAAGACAATAAAAAAGCCCCCTTTATGGAGGCTCCTTTCATGTGACCGCGACAGGATTCAAACCTGTAACCGGCTGATCCGTAGTCAGCTACTCTATTCAGTTGAGCTACGCGGCCATGTCTTTTTGTTTGACGGGTGCAAAGGTAAGCACTATGTTTGAATTATGCAAGCTTTTCCCAATATTTTTATTCATCAATCCATAAAACGTCCTCCAAATATCTGCCATCCCAATGAAAGGCCGATGTTCCAATTGTTTCCAGGTGAACTGTAATAGTTGACATAAGCACTTATCGACCCGAACGGAAGTCTGACCACCACATCAAGTTCGCTCAAGCATTCCAGTCTGGTGAACAGCTTTCCAAGATATGCCTTATGGTTCTCATTTTCCCTGATAGGAAACACCGGAGCGAAGCCGTAAATGCCCAAACGCGCATGGACCACATTGCTGAACTGATAAATCGGAATCAGCCCAAGTCCCACGTACTGGTTGGCACGGAAGGCTTCATTATAGGCAATTTTGCTGTGGGCTGTCGGAGCGAACTCGCCTGCCTGCATCATCGTTGCCCGATAATTGTGACTGAAATTACGTGAAGAATAGTAAATGTTCAGATAAGTGCCGAGCGTAAAGTTGTGGCGGAAATTAAAATACTTTTCCATCTCATAGGAAAGCTTGAGCCACGACTGAATATATTTATAGTCGCCTTCATATGCTTCCGTCATTCCCGGATAGAATCTCTCTGTCCCGGTATAAATATGAGCTGAAAGCCGCTCTCTGCGGCCGGAGGTGGCAAACTGCCGGCTGTTCAATGTGTTCCCGTCTATGGCCACCGACCCTCCGAAAATCATGTATTTGCTCCGGTCGCGCTTTGCCTTGTTGAAATCAATGACATTTGTCTGAAAATACTGGTCTTCAAGGCTGGCTGCCCCTATGCCGAACTCCGCTTTCAGACTGCTGAGAAACGGAAGCGACACGAACATCTTCACAAACTTCTCCTCCTGTTTGTTGAATATCGGCGCGTTCCCTTTGTTGAACAGCTTTTCCTGCTTCAGATAATTATAACTCGACAAAGAAGCGACCAGACGATAAGATGTCGGAAGGCGGGTAGGCAGGTCTATGCGCCCTGAAAGCTGGAGATTATTGTAAATCTGCCCAAGCTGCCCGTCGACAGAAAGTTCTTTCGCATAATTGTTCAGATTGTGATAGGTTGCCCCGACATATACCTGATTGGCCCCGTTCGACCCGACATTGCCGCCCACTCGCAACGATAGGTCGTCTTCCATCTTTACTTTCAAATCGAGAGTATATTCATTGTCATACGGATTATATATGGCATGAGGTATGATTTCTGAAATCATGTTGTCCGACATCAGTCGGAAATACCCGCGGCGCAGTTCTTCAAGCGGGAACGTACCGTCATCATCCGCATGAAACTCTTTGCGGATATAACGCTTCTGCTGCTCATTCACCCCATGAATCGTAATGTTACGAAAGCGGAACTCCGGCATTCGGGTCTTGAAAGCAATGCGTTTCTTTTCCAACTGGCGATAGTCGGTCCGCCGCGAAATACGATGCTTGATTGAGTCCATCAACCCGATGGCACGTTCATAACCGGCTTCATGAAGTTCATCATAGCGGTCAAAATCCATCAGATTCACGTCCGTATATTTGAAGGTCATCAGAATGCCCAGCGAATCGGGCAGAGTGTAATCTGTTTTCTGCATAATCATATTTTCCAGCTGACCGATAATGTCTCCTTCCTTCGGCTTGCCGGGGTTCGAGCTGACCACACTACCTATTATGATGTCCGGACGGAAGTCTTCCGTCATCACATTTACAGGAAAATTATTGTATATCCCTCCATCATATGCCAATACGGAATCAATCTCAATGGGCTTGAACATGGCCGGAAAACTCATTGACGCACGCACGGCATCTCCAAGATCCCCGTTCCTGAATATGATAGGGCATTTGTTGTACACATCCGAAGCGACGCAGCGGAACGGAACAAACAGACGATTGAAATCTCCGCTGCATGCAGCCGTGGCCTTGCTGAACAGTTCCAGAAAAGCCAGATTCATCTGAAGAGGGTCCACGACGCTCGACGGAAGGAACTGAGTCTTCACTTTGTGAAGAGGATTGCGAAGAGACACGCGGATATTGATAAATTCCGGAGTAGGAGGATTCTTCTTGAAATAATAGATATACTTTTCTTCTATTCCCCCCGTATACCAACGTCTGAAGTCTTCCGACTTGAGCAGTTTCTCCATATCGTCGGGCGAATATCCCATGGCATAGAGCGAGCCTACAATGGCCCCCATGGATGTCCCTGCTATGTAATCAATAGGAATGTTGTTCTCTTCAAGCGCACGGATAATGCCGATATGCGTTATGCCTTTAGCTCCGCCGCCGCTGAGTACCAGACCGACTTTCTGTGCACGAAGAGGAAAGGCCAGAAAGATTGCAGCCAGAAGGGTTCCGATAATGAATATTCTTTGCATACGACCAGTTTCAAAAGTATGTATCAAAGATACGCAAAAAAACAAAAGGGGATAACATCACCGGGTCTCAAATTTTTAATTAAACATAATACCCGTTATATGCATTTATTGAAGATTATGCCATTGACTGATTTTGCCCTCAATGGTTATCGTTGTAATCAAATTTTTATACCTTTGTGGCATGAAGTTTTTGCCTTGTCTTTTTCAGATGGCAATTTCTTGATCATATATACGGATTACACAATCAATAATTTACATCAAATACTAGTTTTGTTATATGTTTGGAATAGGCTTTTTTGAGATATTATTTATATTGGTACCGCTAGCATTAGTCTGTTGGCTCATCGTTGCTGTGATCAGATGGCTAAACCGCCACTGACACACACTGCCGATCCATAAAATAAGATGGTTCACTCTGGACATAAAAAACTGCCAGGAGATGCATAAATGCAAACCAGGCAGGTAATTTCGAGGAAAATTGTTTATGTTCAATTCTTCCTCTTACTTTTTTGTTGTATCAGTCTGCTTCAGATAATATAGCCGCTTGTTATCGTTCAAGCAACGTCGTGATTTCGTCAGCACTTATGTTTCTGGCAACAACCACTCCGTTGCTGTCCAGCAGATAATTTGTAAAACCGTTTTTCAGACCATACGATTTATAAATATCCGAATCTTCACCATCCATTTCCAGATAAGTGACGCTGTTCTGACAGCAGTCATCCTGTCTGACCGACGCTTTGTAGACGGATTCATAACGATCAAAGGAAATGGACACCATACGTATGCGAGCATTATTCTCAACCGCATGTTTCAAACTCGCATTTCTCATACGTGAAGCCGCGTCATAACTGGCCCAGAAGCTCAGTATAGTATAATTGCCCTCCGCAGACTGCAGGTTGAGCGGCTTCGTTTCATTACAGAGAATCACTTCCGGTACCTGCTGGCCAACGGGCAATTCTTCTGTCAAAGTTTTTTTCTTGTCGAACGACAAAGAAATCAAAGAACCAATTGCTAATACAACAAAAAATCCCTTTACATTTTTTATCATGTAATTTGATTTTAGTTAATACTATCCGGCACTGCCCTTCCGGCAGCATCTTCCCGTCCGGAACATTATCTGCATGGATTCCGCGAATCACTCCGGGGAATTCCGCTATCTGTCTGGAAGTCTGCTGCAAATGTACGCTTTATTCTTCCAGAACGTGCAGGAAAGAGTAATTTTTTATGTTTTTCAGCATATTTTTTGACTTATATCATGTAGATATGCTTTAATGCGGCACTAAAAAGGCGGATTCCAGAACACCTTTGCCTCCGGAATCCGCCCATAAAAAGATTATTCATTCACTTGATTACAAGAATAGGCGTGTGTGTATGGAAGAGCATTTTCCGTGCAATGCTCGGATTGAACAGGCGTGCAAATACATTCCGCTTGTAATTGCTGATACACAACACATCAATCTGATTTTCTTTCACATAATCATCCAGATTCCCCAGCAGATTGTCTTCCGGAATGACACTGTAACCAATTGCCAGCTGCGGATACTGTTTCTTGAAATATTCCTTGATACCTGCCAGCTTGATCTCATTCCAAGTGCGCTTCTGCTCGTCACTGTTCAGATTCAGGAATGAGATCTCAAAGTTATAATCCTTGAAAGTGGTTATCAACGAATCAAAAGCTACCAGATCACGCTGGTCGAAGTTGGTGATGAAAGCCACTTTATGTATTTCCTTGAAATTCTTCTGACGGGCACTTTTAGGAATCGCATAGACAAATGTCGGACTCCTGTCAATGATTTCGGCGGTTACGCTGCCTATCAGGTCCATTTCCTTCTCACCCTTTCCTCTTGTCCCCATGATTATGATCAATGGCTTTTCCGTACGCGCATAATGAAGTATCTCCTCTTCAGGGACACCTTCGTGCAACAGACAGGTGTATTTGACATCCGGGAACTCCCCTTTCCCGATTTTCTTCTTTATCCTGTCCGTCAGTCCGTTCAGCTGGTTATGCACGGCATCCAACACATGCTTGATACCCATTTCCGGTTCAAGAGGAAGTCCGAAACCTTCGGTGGCATACTGCAGATTCGGCATATACACCGGACTGAAGTAAACATGCATGAGCACCACTTCCGCATGAATCTCTGCGGCAAAATTAAATCCAAATTCACAAGCCTTCATGGAATAGTCAGAGAAGTCTACCGGAATCAATATCTTATTGCTCCGGTGTGGTTTGCTCTCTTTTTCCGGTCCCAGTTCATCTGACAGCCACGAGGAATCTTCCACTATTTTCAAGGCTCTGGGCAGGTCACTTTCCTTGATTCTCACACGGACACCCGCAGAGATTACCGGCTGAATCTGGTTCACATTGTGGATATACGATTCAATTCCCTCATTCTCAAGTACATTCTTAAGAATCTGAGCTTTTGAATACGTAAGAATGGCTAAAGTAACAAGTTTTTCTTCCATGGCTTACGTTTTTAAGGTTAGACAACAAACAATGAACCGCAGACAAGACATGATAAATTTCCGTCTTCGCCTGCGGTTCCATTATTATATCAAGCACTCTGGGCTTCTTTCAAGATAGCAATCGCCTTGTCAAGTACCGTCGTATCATCAAGCATCACCAGCCCTCCGTCCGGTCCGGGTTCCAGATGAATGCCTACACATTTTCCATCCTTGAAATTGTGTCCGCCGAAGAAATTGCGTACTGTTTCCACACTCAGGTTCAACTCGTCGGCGATGCGGTGCATGCTTCCGGTCGGCAAAGAGTCTTTGATTTTCCGAAGTTCATTGAATGTTATTGTCCTGTTCATAGTAGTCAATATTAAGCCGTTAAACAAATATGTGTTATTAATCTCGACTTAAAAGTAATAAAAAAGCACGAATAAACAAAACATTCCTGCCTTTTTTTCAAGAAATGTTTTACAGGTCGAGTGTCCGTGTCACAATCATTCCTGCTATAAGAGCGTAAAAATAAGTGAGAAACAGAGCTGAAAACAATATCATCACATCGCTTTTCACATATCCCGTACATGTGTACTGTGTGGATACATACTGAGGCCGACTGAAGAATTTCTTCTGCAAAAACAGGTAAAGCAAATAAACAAGCACTCCCACGACACATCCTTCAGCCGCACCAAAAAGGATGTCTCCGGGATAGTGCACCCCCAGGTAGATACGCGAAAACGAAGGTATCGCCGCCCACAGAAACATCATGACGGCAAACGGCAGACTGCGTATCAGCAGGGACACAAACATGGCAACGACAAAAGTATTGGCCGCGTGGCTTGACATGAAGCCGTACGCTCCTCCCCTGTAGCCGTTCACCACGTTTACCAGATACATTATCTCCGGATCCTGAGTGGGACGCGGGCGCGCGAAATAAGGCTTGCATATGCCGGATGCTATCTGGTCGGCCAATGTGATTGCCAGTGCAACCATCACCAGCACGGTCAGTCCTTGGGTAAACTTGTTGTTCTTGAAGATGACATACAGCAGCACTATCACGGCAGGAATCCAGGTCTTGGTGTCTGTCGCAATCCACATCACTCCGTCCCACAACAGGGAATCATTGTCATTAAGAGCCAATAACAGCGATTTGTCGGTTTCTATAAGCTGCTGTATGTCCATATCGTTTACAATACAATAAAGTTATCAGATAATCTCTATCGCTGAAGTCTTCACCCAGCCTACATTGCCGTCTTCCAGGCGGATTTCCTTCCATTCTTTCATGGAGTTGTCGTCTATATAGACTTTGGTACCTTCATGAAGCACAAACAAGTCGGTTCCGTTCTCGTCCGGTGTACTTTTTACAGACACGGCCGGCTCCATAACAATAGCTCCCGTACGGTCTACAAGTTCACGTTTCTGCTGTCCGGCAAAAACATTCGAGCATACCGTCACCACCAGCGATACGGCGGCCACGATGAAGCCCACCTTTCTCAGCCAGAGTTTCTTGCCAAAGATATAAAAAGAAAGCGCGACCAGGCAAAAAATGAAAGAGAAAATGCCAATGTTACCCCATGATTTTTCACTCAGCGCATTGACCATGCCCTTATACCATGTCACGATAAACACTTCAGCCGTAGGTGTTATCTGGTCAACAGCCTTGCTTCTGGCCATCTCAAGGTTGAAACGGATATCAGCATCACCGGGATTCAACAGCAAGGCGCGCTCATAGTTAAGAATCGCCTTGGCTACGTTTTTTGTCTTATAGTAAGCGTTCCCCAAATTATAATAGATTGCCGCCGACTCTCCCTGAGTGTCCAGAATCTCTTCATACTTGGCGATGGCACCGTTGAAATCATTTTTCTGATAGGCCGCATCCGCCTCTTCCTTTGTCACCGCCGCGCTGACCGCCTGAACAAGCCCCGTCATCAGAAGCAGGCATATGAAAGAAAATTTCTTCATTTTTTATTCTCCTATCCGTTTTAATGTTTGATACTGTTTTCCATTTTGCTGATTATCTCAACCGCAGCGTTATACACTTTGTCCATCGCCTCGCTTTCATCTCCAGGTGCATAGCGTGCGAACTCGCATTCGTTCAGCGTTCCGATAAACTCTTTCACCAGTTCCTCAGACACACCGCGATCGGAAAGTCTTGTCTCGATGCTGTCTTTCGACAACTGGGAAACCGGGATGTTCAGCTTGTCGCTGATATATCCCCACAGGGCCTTCAGCACCTCATCGTAGAATTCATTCTTTTTGCCGTCGGCCAGCAGTTTCCCTGCCAGTTTCATGCGTCTGGCAGCCACTTTGTTGGCTTTTTTCGTCTTCATCTTCGCCACATTCGCATTCTCTCTGGCCTGTTTGCGATATATGATGACAAACGCGACAAACAGAATGAAGGGAACCAGATACCACAACCAATAAGCCGCCGTACCGAAGAAGAATGTTCCTTTCGGCTTTATGGACGTGTCACCCAATTTGATGAAACGGATGTCTTTGGCCAACATCTTCACACTTTCCTTATTGGTGAAGTCCGCTATCACCTGATCGGAGTTTCCTTCTCCTTTTGCCACCTTTATTGTATATTCTTCAGACTTAAGTGTCTTGTAGCTGTTGCTCTTCAGGTCGAAATAGATGAACTCTACTGCCGGAATCTTGAACTCTCCGGCATGGCGCGGTATGACCAGATATTCGAACGTTTTTGTTCCGCTCAAACCTGCACCCGTCAGTTTGAGGTTGTCGGTTGCCTTCGGGTCATAAACCTCGAAATCCTGCGGGAATTTGATATCCGGCGCACTGATAAGCTTCATGTTACCCGTACCGGACAAGGCCAGTTTCAGGGTTATCGCGTCATTCGTCTTCGCGTCCGTCGTGTTGATGCTTGATGCCAAGTTGAATTCTCCGACAGCCCCGGAGAAGCCCGCCGGCTTGGTCGGAAGCGGCTGTACGTCGATTGTCACTCTTGGAGTATAAATCTTTTTCTTCACCTCCACATAGCCGCCCCCATTGAAAAAGGCATCGAACGGATTGTCTGAAACCGTTTGCTGGGCTACAACCCCCTCGAAAGTGATGGATGGGATTTCAAGCTTTCCGGTCTGCTGCGGGAACAGCACATACTGACTCCATACCGTAGTGTTGTAATTGCGTCCCTTATAATGCTCCAACGAGAATGTCTTCTGCTGCGGAAGCTCCACTTCCTGTGTGTGGAATCCCTTCAGGTCGGGCATCTTGCCGAGGAGCTGACGCAGGTTGACCAATGTGTACACTTTATAAGTTAGCAAGATAGCTTCCTGCTCATGCACCTTCGTCTTGCTTGCCGTGGCCGTAATGAACAGGTCTTCATTTGTGATACGGCTCCCTGCCATCTGGCTTCGTGACGAAGAGGCGGAACCTCCCCCGTCATTCGCCCCCCCACTGGTCTTGTCGGGAGGGAGCACCTTTATCTGAAGCGAGTTAGAAAATATCTTCTTTCCGTCCACCTCCACGCTGGCAGCCGGAACCGTATATGTCCCCTCCTTGCCTGCCATCAGGATATAAGTGAAAGTTGTCGAACTGTTGGAAGTGCGTTTCCCGTTGATTATCTGGATACTGCTCTGCCGCGAACTGGTCGGTCCCATAAGCACGTCAAAACCAGAGATGGAAGGTGCCCTGAAATCCTTTATATCCTGTGAGTTGACGGTGAACACCAGTCTGAACTGGTCACCGCTGACCACCACATCGGGAGCATCAGCCGTGAGCCGGACCTGTTCCGCCGCCCCAGCCTGCCATATGGCGGTCATCATTAACAGTAAGAAAAAAATCTTTCTCATTATCATTTGCTTTTATTGTTTTTCCGTTTTTCTTTGTGTATTCATCTTTTCTCTGTCTTCTTTTTCAGAAAAGAGCAAGCCGTCATTCCGGGAAAAGCAACGGTATGTTTCTCCAGAAACAAGCCGCTGTTTCCGTCCCCGGATCACCAGTCTTTTTCCAGTTTCCGTCCCTGAATCTGGAGTTGCTTCTTCACCTTGTCCTGAACATTCTTTTCGTCCTGCATCACAGCATTGAGCAACTGCTCGGCATTTTCCTTCGACATCTGGTTTTGCTGCTGTTGCTGTTGTTGTTGCTGGTTCTGCTTGTCCTGATTCTGCTGATCCTTGTTCTGCTGCTTGTCATCCTGTTTCTGGTCCTGCTTCTGCTCATCCTTGTTCTGGTTCTGCTGTTGCTGCTGCTGGTCTTTCAGCTGCTTCTGGGCCAGTGCCAGATTATATCGCGTCTCATCATCGTGCGGATTGTTCCGCAGAGCCTCCTTATACGCTTCAATGCACTGTGGAAGTTGCTTCGATGATTGCAGAATCACTCCCATATTATGATAAATGTGAGACAGTTTCATCTTGTCCTTTTCAATTTTTGAAGCCGCGTCAAACTGTTCCATGGCTTCTTTCGCCTTCTGCTGCTGCATCAGCGCATTTCCCAGATTGTATATTGCGTCGGCCGATTTCGGGTTCTGCTCCAACGCCTTCCGGTAGTCCACTTCCGCCTTGACGAACAGGCTGTCATTATAAAGCCTGTTTCCGCTCCGCAGATACTCACGGTCTGTTTTCTGCCCATATGAGGCAATTGCAGCTCCTCCCGTCAGCAGGACCAACAAAAGAAATCTTTTCCCTCTCATTCTTCATTCTGTTTAAAGAGTTTCACATTCTTGAAAAGCGGGTTCTTGCGGTTCAGGAGCATCGCTTCCGCAGCCAGCAGAATCAAAGCCAGCCATGCCAGCACCTGAAACTGTTCGTTGAATTCCGTAAACACCTGCGTCTCCACATCCGCTTTTGCCAGCTTGCTTATTTCCGCATTTAAGGCCCGTTCCGCATTGTTCGTGTTGTCCACCCGCACATACATTCCGCCTCCCGCACGGGCTATCTCGCGGCACATGTCTTCATTCAGGCGGGTCACAACCACATTTCCGTCCTTGTCGCGACGGAATTCGTTGCTTCCTTCCACCGGTATCGGAGAGCCGTCGGGGGAGCCCACTCCCAGCACAAACACATGCACTCCTTTCTTGGCCGCTTCTTGTGCCGCTTCAATCGCCCCACCTTCATGGTTCTCGCCGTCAGTAATCAGCACGATAGCACGCCCTACCCCTTCATTGGGTGTAAAACTTTTCATTGCCAGGTCAATCGCCGCGCGGATGTCTGTACCCTGAGTGGATATGAGCGAAGGACTGATTGTTTCCAGAAACATTTTTGCAGAAACATAATCGCTGGTGATAGGCAACTGCGTGAAGGCTTCTCCGGCAAAAACAATCATGGCCACCTTATCGTTGTTGAATGTCTCCACCAACCTTGAAATCAGTTTCTTCGACTTTTCAAGACGGCTGGGTGCCACATCCTGTGCCATCATGGAGTTTGAAACATCCAATGCCACCACCGTCTCTATCCCCTGACGCTTCACGGTTTCCATTTTCGAGCCGAACTGCGGCTGCGCCAGCATGAAAATCACCATGACGAGTGCAGCTAACGTCAGCCAGAACTTTATGTCAGGACGGAATCTGGAAACTTCCGGCATCAGATGCCGGAGAAGTTCCATGTCTCCATATCTGCGCAATTTCTTGCGGCGGCGATAATTGGAATAAAGATACAATATCACCAATATCGGTATGACGATGAGCAAATATAAATATACAGGTTCTCCAAATCGAAACATGACTACTTTGTGTTTTAGGGTACTTTCTTTAATATGGTGTTACGCAAAACAATCTCTAACAGAACGCACAGGAATGCCACCAGAGCGAATATATGATAAGCCTCCTCGCGTTTGCTGAATTCCTTCACGTTCAGTTTTGTCTTTTCCAGCTTATCAATTTCCTGATAAACCTCTTTCAGCTTGCTGTTGCTGGTGGCGCGGAAATAGTTCCCGCCAGTAGTGGACGCAATCTGAGTCAGTACAGTCTCATCAATCTCTACTGGTATCAGTACATACTGCACACCCGCATAGGTAGGCATCGGATAAGGAGCCGTTCCGTTAGTGCCCACACCGATGGTATATACACGTACTCCGAACTGCTTGGCGATTTCCGCAGCCGTAAGAGGTGATATGTCTCCGCGGTTGTTCACACCATCGGTAAGAAGAATCACCACCTTCGACTTCGCCTTGCTTTCTTTCAGGCGGCTCACGGCATTGGCCAGTCCCATGCCTATCGCTGTACCGTCATCAATCAGTCCGCGCTGGGCCATCTCGCAGTTGATGCTCCTGAAGAGATTCAGCAGTACCCCGTGATCGACGGTCAACGGACATTGCGTAAAAGCCTCTCCGGCAAAAATGGTCAGACCAATATTGTCGTTCGGCCTTCCGTTGATAAATTCGGCCGCCACTTCCTTGGCCGCCTCAATACGGTTCGGCTTCAGATCTTCGGCCAGCATACTGGTCGACACATCCATAGCCAGCATGATGTCAATGCCTTCAATTTCAGTGTTCTGCCAGTTGTCGGTGGTTTGTGGACGGGCCAGCACCAGCACTATCATCACGAAAGCCACTATACGCAGCACAAACGGCGCATGGATGAAATATACTTTCCAGCTTCTGGGTGCTTTCATATACATCCATGTCGTAGACACTTGCATGGCCGGTTCAGACTTCTTGAACTGCATCACATACCACACGATATATGGAACCAGCAACAAGAGCAAAAACAAATATTCAATATTCGCAAAAACCATAAATCAAATGCTGTTTAGTTAAAAGAAGAGATTAATGATATGGCGGATTGCCAGATAAAGTGCAGTTACTGCAGCCACTCCCGCAACCGCGATGCTGCACAGCAGTACTATGCGTCCCCGTTTCGAACGCTTCTCTTCCACCTTGATTTCCTTAGGCTCTTCCTTCTTGTCGGATGTTTCTTCTATCTTCGTCTGATTGATAAAGTCAATCGCCGTAACCAGATTCATGTCATTTTCATTGATGAGTGGCGAGTGCTTGGCGAACTTCACCAAATCGGCCGTGGTGAACAATTCCTTCAGGTCATTGACTGACTCCCGGTCCTTCTCTTCCTGCAACCGGCTGATAATCTCAGCAGAAGTCATTTCCATGGCATTGAATCCGAAACGTTCCTTTATATAGGTACGGATTACATCAGTCAAATCCGTGTAATATTGTTTCGGCTCCTCCTTGCGGTAATTGTTGTTGGCCTTGATTGTTTCAATCTTTTTCATTGCGGCCAGATGTGGAGGCAGTTTCGGTTCAATCCTGATAATCCGTATAATCGGCTTGTTGTCCCGATAACGGATTATGAGAAAGGCCGTGAGGATGCCCAGCACCAGCAACGAAAGGATAGAATAGACCATCGGAGCAAGGTCGTCCCATGTCAGAGGCACTTCGTGTATCGTTTTCGGTCCGAAGAACTGGTCAGGATGAAGTGTGTCCACCGGAACGGAATACACTTTAAGAGCCAATGCCTTCGACTGATACATCTGATTGTCCACCATCACCTGAAAGGGAGGCAAATAATACAATGCAGAATCAAATGAAGCGACTGTATATTCCTGTGAAACCAGCCAGCGTTTGTTTTCATTCAACAGTTGAGTGTCAGGCTTTGCCACATCAAGCACCTCCACCCCTCTCACCAGCGTGTCTTTCAACAGCGGAAAGCGCAAATTCTGGCCTGCATCCATGCTTACCTGCAATTTTATCTTGGTCTGTTCGCCTATGAGAAGCTGCAAAGAGTCGATAGTTGCCTCTACCGTCACTTGTGCCTTCATTGAAGATGCAGTCATCGCCAATGCCACACCACACAAGAACCACTTCAGTTTCTTTCCATAATATAATAAGGTATGTTCCATTTCAGTTTCGTTTAGCAAATAAGTTCAGCAAAGCCTTCACATAGTCCTGATCGGTGCGCACGGAAACCGAATCCACGTTACTGTGAGTGAACACTTCATCCAATGCCCGCTGACGTTCCGTCCACCACGCATGATGTGCGTTCCTCAATGCTTTTGACGAAGTGTCAATCCACTGTTCATGTCCCGTTTCCGCATCGCGGACACGCATCAGACCCACGTCCGGCAGTTCTTCCATCCTCCGGTCGTATACCTGAATAGCCACCACGTCATGTTTCCGGTTGGCTATTGTCAAAGCATTCCGGAAGTCATGGTTGTCTATGAAATCGCTCAGGATAAAGGCCGTACAGCGTTTTTTCAATACATTCGTCAGATATTCCACCGCACACTGCACATCTGTCCGTGTACTTTGCGGCTGAAAGTCAAGCAGTTCGCGGATGATATACAGAATATGTTTGCGTCCTTTCTTGGGAGGAATGAATTTTTCTATCCGGTCGGAAAAGAAAAGCACTCCGATTTTATCATTGTTCTGAATAGCCGAGAAAGCTATTGTGGCAGCTATTTCAGTCACCATGTCTTTTTTCATCTGTACTGCCGTACCGAAATCCAAGCTGTTCGACACATCCACCAGCAACATGACCGTCAGTTCACGCTCTTCCTCGAATACCTTCACGAATGGTTTGTCAAAGCGAGCTGTCACGTTCCAGTCAATGTCGCGTATGTCATCACCATACTGATATTCACGTACTTCCGAAAATGCCATACCTCTCCCCTTAAAGGCAGAATGATATTGTCCGGCAAAGATGTTGTTCGAAAGCCCGCGAGTCTTTATCTCAATCCGACGGACCCGCTTCAATAGTTCACTTGTTTCCATTCTTTTGGAATTTTATGTTCACGAGGTGTGCAACCGCACACCCCGTGAGCTTAACACATACAAAATTATCCTTTAAAAAGATGCAGAGAAAGAAGCCGGAATCAGGGCACCTCCACCTTATTCAGAATCTTGCTGACTATTTCATCAGAAGTCACGTTCGTGGCTTCCGCCTCATAAGTCAAGCCGATGCGATGGCGGAGCACATCATGAGCCACCGCACGCACATCTTCCGGAATCACATACCCCCTGCGTTTGATGAAAGCGTAACTGCGGGCAGCCAGTGCCAGATTGATGGAAGCACGTGGAGACCCTCCGAACCCAATCAGTCCCTTCAGATCCTTCAAATCATATTTTTCCGGATAACGGGTTGCAAAAACGATGTCGGCGATATACTGTTCTATCTTTTCATCGAGATACACCATATGCACAATCTTGCGCGCACCGATGATGTCATCAGTCTTGACTATCGGACGCACCTCGCGCTTCTCACCGGAAATGTTCTGACGAATGATTTTCTTCTCTTCTTCCAGTTTCGGATAGTCAATCACTACCTTCAACATAAAACGGTCGACCTGCGCTTCCGGCAGCGGATAAGTACCTTCCTGCTCTATCGGATTCTGGGTGGCCATCACCAGAAAAGGCTTCGGAAGATCAAACGTTTCCTTCCCCAGTGTCACCTGCCGTTCCTGCATCGCTTCGAGAAGCGCGCTCTGCACTTTCGCCGGAGCACGGTTAATTTCATCGGCCAACACGAAGTTGGCAAAAATCGGCCCCTTGTTCGCTACGAACTGTTCATCTTTCTGACTATATATCATCGTTCCGACAATATCCGCAGGAAGCAAATCGGGAGTGAACTGTACACGACTGTATTTCGAGTCAATCAAAGATGCCAGAGTCTTGATTGCCAGAGTTTTTGCCAGTCCAGGAACACCTTCAAGCAGAATATGCCCGTCCGACAACAGACCAATCAACAATGATTCTATCAGATGTTTCTGTCCAACAATCACCTGATCCATTCCTGTAATCAGGTTGGTTACAAACGCACTTTCACGTTCTATGCGTTCATTCAATTCACGAATGTCAATAGCTTCAGCCATAGTTTCTCTTATTTAATTTCCATTTTTTCAGTTATAAGTTATGTCTGCCCTCTTTTTCGGTTTGAGCACCCAAAATTACGGCATTCCATTAACAGAGGCAACAAATGTTTATTAAAAAATACAGACAGCAGTCAACTTTTAAGCCTTATTCAACTAAAGAACATTAAATTGACAATGCTTTTTTCATTGCGTATGCAACCAGACACCAAATGCCCCTCATTTTTTCGGCACAAGTTTTGGAATCCGGATGGTTGTCCCCACCGGAATATTATCTGGGTCAGGAAGTAGTGTCCGATTATATCTCGCCAAATATGGCCAAAGTTTCTTGTTCCCATAAAATCTCTGGGCTACTCTGGCCAATGATTCCCCGGACCGGAGTGTATAAGAGGCTTGTGTACCCTCAGTTACATATTCTATCGTATCGGCCAATGTTTCTCTCTTCCTTAAAGAAGCATGTTCCGTCTCCAAAACAGATTCCTTTTCTTTCAACGGTGCAACAACGTCACTCACCTTCGTGTGAAACGAAGAAGAGTCACGCTTCACCTCCTCCCGGGAGAATGCGACCGGACGAGCAGAAGACGATGCCGTGTCCTTCGATTCTTCCAGATACCTGACTACGGACTCCGGGATATATTGGCGGCCTGAGACAAGCGTCCACACAATCCCCCCACCTATCAATACACCCGCAAGTAACACTGAAGCAATCATACACCACGGCAAACGGAGTTTCCGGGAATCCGTATTCTCTTTCTCCGGCACATGATGAGTATCCTCTTCAACACACAAACCATCAGGAGAGATTTCCATATGGGAAGAATCTTCCGGTTCGTCCTGCCTTTCTTTCTGTCCCTGGGTCTTTTCTTCACATTCACAAATATCATCAAAATGCACTCCCTCCTTCAAGGGCACCGCCTCAAACTGCGCAAAAGGTTTGTTGACCGCATCCCTCAGCGGCACGTCCGGCACAAAAGAAATCGAAGTTCCGGCCCATTCTGCACTTTCGGCTGCACAAGAACCGCCCTCAATCAATTTAAACGTACCGAAGCCTTTGATTCTCACATATTTGTCACGAGCCAAAGATTCTTTAACAAGAGCAAGAAAAGCCCTCACGAACGCCTCCGCTTCCGCCTCTTCCATCTGCCGACATTCAGCCAGCAGTCTGCCCAACTCCTCCAAAGTCAGCTTTTCATTCATCCGATATTATTCATTTGCAAGGCTCCTCTGCAGCTTGGCATCCGGCCTGAATCCAAGAACCAATCTCGGAGGAACGAGAAGGCGTTGTCCGCTAACCGGATTAAATGCAATCCGCTCCTTTTCCTTCTTCACTTCAAATACACCGAAGCCATCCAACGCGACAACTTTCCCTTCCAGTAATTTTTCAGTCATGATTTCCGTGAACGAAGACAACAGCTGTTCCACATCCTTCTCTTCACGCCCCAGTCTGCAGGAGAGTTCCTCAAAAAATTCTTTGCTGTTCATATGTCACTTCACAATCGTTGCATACAAGTCAAACTCATCTGCCTCATAAATCTGCACAAGATGGAATGTACCCGTTTTCAGCCGATGCCCCTCTTCCACTTTTATCAGCACCTCCGGATCCACTTCCGGCGAATCGTATTCCGTACGGCCGATATAATATTCACCCTCCTTACGGTCGATGATTACTTTAAAGGTCCGGCCAATCTTTTCCTGATTCAGTTCTGCGGATATCCGCTGCTGGAGTGCCATCAGTTTATCCAGACGCGACTGTTTTATTTCTTCCGGTATATCGTCAGAATAATGTTTGGCAGAATAAGTGCCCTCCTCTTCTGAATAGGCAAAAGCTCCCATACGGTCGAAACGCACTTCCCGGACAAACTCCAACAGCTCTTCAAAGTCCTGCTCCGTCTCTCCCGGATAGCCGACCATCAACGTCGTACGCAAATGAATACCCGGCACTTCCTTCCTGAATTTCTCTATCAGCGCATAAGTCTCATCCTTCGTCACATGGCGACGCATTCTCTGCAACATGTTGTCACTGATATGTTGCAATGCAATGTCCATATACTTGCACACATTGCCGTTTTCCCGCATCACACGGAAAAGGTCTTCAGGAAAGTGGGCCGGATAAGCATAATGCAGGCGAATCCACTCCACACCCGGAATCTTCGCCATACGGTCTATCAGTTCCGGAAGCATCTGCTTCTTGTAAAGGTCCACCCCATAATAAGTCAGCTCCTGTGCAATTACCTGAAACTCCTTCACGCCCTCTGCCACCAGCATGCGCACTTCCTCAAGAATCTCCTCCATAGGACGGGACACATGATGTCCCGTAATGATCGGAATGGCACAATAAGCACATTTCCGGTCACACCCCTCCGATATCTTCAGATAAGCATAGTGCTTTGGAGTGGTCAGATGACGGCAGACAGCAAATTCAGGATGATAAACCTTTCCCAAATCTTCCAGCAGCCCGTTCCAGTCGAATTTGCCATAGAATTTGTCCACTTGCGGTATTTCCACCTGAAGATCTTTCAGATAACGTTCCGAAAGACACCCCATCACATACAACTTGTTCAGCCGTCCTTCTTCCTTTGCCTGGCAGAACTCCAGAATCATATTGATTGATTCCTCCTTCGCGTCGCCGATGAATCCGCATGTATTGATCACCGCTATCTCGCCTTGCGGATGTTCGCTGTCATGAGTCACCTTATACCCGTTGGCCTCAAGCTGTTTCATCAGTTTCTCCGAATCCACCAGATTCTTCGAACAGCCCAACGTAATGATGTCTATCGTATTCTTCCTCATTTATTTTGCAGATGATGTACCAAACAGTGAATCCACAAATTCGCGACGACGGAAAATCTGCAGATCGTCAATGCCTTCTCCCAGTCCGATATATTTCACCGGAATCTTGAACTGGTCGGAGATGCCGATTACCACCCCGCCTTTGGCCGTTCCATCCAGTTTGGTAATGGCCATAGCATTCACTTCGGTAGCCAATGTAAATTGTTTGGCCTGTTCAAACGCATTCTGTCCTGTTGACCCGTCTAGCACCAGAAGCACCTCATGGGGAGCGTCAGGAACCATTTTGCGCATCACATTCTTTATTTTGGTCAGTTCGTTCATCAGTCCAACCTTGTTGTGAAGGCGTCCCGCCGTATCAATGATGACCACATCGGCATGATTGGCTACAGCCGAACTGAGCGTGTCGAAAGCCACGGACGCAGGGTCCGCTCCCATCTTCTGTTTGACGACAGGCACTCCCACACGTTCGCCCCAAATCACCAGCTGCTCCACAGCCGCTGCCCGGAAAGTGTCCGCCGCACCCAGATACACCGACTTCCCGGCTTTCTTGAACTGGTAGGCCAACTTTCCGATAGTAGTTGTCTTGCCGACTCCATTCACTCCGACCACCATAATCACGTAGGGTTTCTTGTCTGCCGGCACACTGAAATCCTCCGCGTCAACCGTATTGTTCTCCGTCAGCAACGCCGCGATTTCTTCCCGAAGGATATTGTTCAGTTCCTGCGTATTCACATATTTGTCCTTTGCCGCTCTGTCCTCAATGCGTCTGATGATCTTCAAGGTTGTTTCCACACCCACATCCGAAGTGATGAGCACCTCCTCCAAATTGTCAAGCACCTCATCATCTACCTTAGACTTTCCGGCAACGGCACGGGCAATCTTCCCGAACACGCTTTCTTTGGTCTTGGACAATCCCTTGTCCAATGTCTCCTTCTTTTCCTTAGAAAAAAAACTAAAAAATCCCATACGTTATATTCTTATGTTATTGCGATACGGACATATCTTATTTGCAAAGATACAGCAAAATGCGCACATTCAAGAACAAAACACGAACAAAATCAAACGAGTCCATCAAAAAAAGGCATACCCGCTTTCGCATGGGTATGCCTTTTTCCTTGAATCATATTTCAATTTTATCCAGTTCTTACTTCTTGAAGAATTCCTGCACTTTTTCATTAGGAACCATCTGTTCATCAAAAACATAAGCACCTGTCTTAGGAGACTTGACCATTTTGATGACTTTTGTATAAGAACGGCCTTCCTTACCTGTCTGAAGGGTTGCGACTGTTTTCTTTGCCATACTCTCTTATTATTTAATTTCTTTATGAACGGTTACTCTCTTCAATATCGGATTGTACTTCTTCAGCTCCAATCTTTCGGTGGTGTTTTTCCGGTTCTTTGTCGTCACATAACGAGAAGTTCCCGGCATCCCACTGTCTTTCATTTCAGTACATTCAAGAATCACCTGTACTCTGTTTCCCTTAGCTTTCTTTGCCATAGTCTCTCTCTTTTAATTAACCGACAATTTTGATATTCTTCCAATCGCAATATCCCTTTGCAACAGCTTCATTCAGTGCCGCATCAAGACCTTTCTTGTTAATAACTCGCAATCCGTTAGCACTGACTCTCAGGCTAATCCAGCAATCCTGCTCTACATAGTAGAACTTCTTAGTAAACAAGTTCACCTCAAATCTTCTTTTTGTTCTTCTTTTTGAATGTGAAACATTGTTGCCAATCATGGCTTTCTTTCCGGTAATTTGACAAATTCTCGACATTTCTATCTAGTTTTTATAGTTTTATTCATGGTCCCTTAAAACGGAGTGCAAAGTAAGTGATTTAATTTGACATGCACAAGTTTTTCAACCATAAATTACACTTTTATTCCTCATTTTCCTGCTTTTGGCACAATTCGAGCAGCAATTGAAGCGTTTTCGTCGTCGCTCCCTGAATATTCTTCTCACGTCCTTCATCTTCGGAAAGTTTGGCTGTAAGCACTTTTCCCTTTCTTCCTGCAGCGACCCAGATTGTCCCCACCGGCTTGCCCGGTGTGCCTCCTCCCGGACCGGCGACACCGGAAGTGGCCACCGCATAATCCGTGTGCAAGGTTTCCATTGCCCCATACACCATTTCAATGACCGTCTCTTCGCTTACCGCCCCATAGTTCTCAAGTGTTTCTTTTTTCACGTGCAGAAGTTCTTCCTTCACTTCATTGGCATAAGCCACCACACCCCCTTTATAGAAACGTGAACTTCCCGGAATTGCAGTAATGATGGCAGCCACATTGCCTGCCGTACAACTTTCTGCTGTAGCCAGAGTGAACCCTTCCCTCCAGAAGATCTCACTGATCAGCTTGCTCAATGTTTTAGTTTCTACTGACATAATCTTTATTCTAATATATGTGTTACTTAATCGTCACCCGCGAATATGCAGGTGCATCAATGGCACAGAATTCCTTGTCCTGATATTTGAAATAACCGGTAATGGCTATCATCGCCGCATTGTCTGTGGTATATCCGAATTTGGGGATGAATATATCCCATCCGTATTTCTCCGCATGTTCGCAGAACGCATTGCGGAGGCCGTTGTTTGCCGAAACGCCGCCGGCCACAGCCACTTCCCTGATGCCCGTACTCTTCACCGCCTTGCGAAGCTTCTCCATCAGAATGTCCACAATCGTTTTCTCCAGAGATGCCGCCAGATCCGTCTTGTGATGTTCCACAAAGTCGGGGTCCTCCTTCACCCATTCACGAAGCGAATAAAGGAATGAGGTCTTCAGTCCGCTGAAGCTGTAGTCATATCCTGGAATGTGGGGCTTGCTGAATGTAAACGCATCCGGATTGCCCTGCCGCGCCAGCCGGTCGATAATCGGTCCGCCCGGATAGCCCAGTCCCATCACCTTTGAACACTTGTCAATGGCTTCACCTGCGGCATCGTCAATGGTCTGCCCCAGCACCTCCATGTCGTTATAGGCATTTACACGAATTATCTGAGAGTTTCCTCCAGAAACGAGCAGACAGATAAAGGGGAACTTCGGCTGATGCGCCTCCTCTCCTTCTTCTTTTATGAAATGGGCCAGCACATGTCCTTGAAGGTGATTGACCTCAATCATAGGAATGCCCAGCGCACGCGAGAAACCTTTGGCGAACGAAACGCCTACCAGCAGCGAACCCATCAGACCCGGTCCGCGGGTAAAAGCCACCGCGCTCAACTCTTCTTTCTTCACACCCGCCCGCTTCAGTGCTTCATGTACCACCGGAACGATATTCTGCTGATGGGCCCGCGAAGCCAGCTCGGGCACCACCCCGCCATATGCTTCATGCACCGCCTGACTTGCAATCACGCTCGACAGCAACACACCATCCTTGATTACGGCGGCTGATGTGTCATCGCATGATGATTCTATACCCAATATAATTATACTCATTTTTCTAATATGTCAATATTTCCAGACCATGGTCTGTCATTACAAACGTGTGTTCCCATTGCGCGGAAGGAAGCTCATCCTCCGTAACCACGGTCCACCCGTCCTCTTCATCTATAAACACTTCCCATGTCCCCATGTTAATCATAGGTTCGATGGTGAACACCATGCCCGGCACGAGCAACATCCCCGTCCCTTTCTTTCCATAATGCACCACATCCGGCTCTTCATGGAACTCCAGACCCACTCCGTGTCCGCACAAGTCGCGCACGACAGAGAAGCCGTTCTTCTTGGCATGTTTTTCTATCGCATTTCCCAAGTCTCCCACGAAGCTGAACGGCTTGGCCGCCTCCATCCCGATTTCCAGACATTCCTTCGCCACCCTGACCAGCTTTTCTTTTTCCGGAGTGGTCTGTCCTATGACAAACATACGCGAAGCGTCTGCATAATAACCATCAAGGATAGTCGTGCAATCCACATTTATAATATCACCTTCTTCCAGCACCTCCACATCGTTCGGAATCCCATGGCAGACTACTTCATTGATGGAAGTGCAGCAGCTTTTCGGAAAGCCCTCATACCCCAGACAGGCGGGAACCGCCCCATGGCTTACCGTGTAGTCGTACACCAGCTTGTCGATGTCGGCCGTGGTCATGCCTGCATGAATCTCCCTTTCCACCAAATCCAGCACACCGGTGTTGATTACACCGCTGCGCCGTATGCCTTCTATCTGTTCCGGGGTTTTTATCAGTTCACGCGTCGGAACCAGATGCCCTTTGTCCTGATAGTACAGCACTTTCCTGTCAAGTTCTGTCAGTTCAGCACCCTTGGGCACCCTCCAGTTTATTCTATGCTTCCTCATTGTTTCTATTAAAATGACCATGCAAAGTTATGGAAAATCCATGAGATATACGAAAGAAAAAACAGCAAAATCATGAACCGGACGCACATGAAGACATTTCCGGACGGCATTTCCGCAAAGGAGAAATTCCGGTCGTCCCATCGTGTCACTTCCAAATCCGGAACGGCGGATTTTTTCATCCATTATGCAACTATTATGTTCCAAACGGATGACAAAACAAAATTTCAGAACATTTAAAAGCCTTATCGCTTGCAATAAAGACAAATTGTTCTTATTTTTGTTCAGCCAATAACAATTTACTACAAACTACTAATTTTTTTATTATGATGAACAAGAATCAAATCGGAGAAAACGCAGGCATTGTCTGGAGACTTCTGTCAGACAACGCACACTGGGATTACGAGAAGCTTAAAGAAGCTTCCGGGTTATGCGACAGAGATTTGAATGCCGCCATCGGTTGGCTAGCGCGCGAAGACAAAATAGACTTTGACATCGACAACGGTCACGACAGACTATTCCTTCACGTAAATGTCTATATCGGCTAAATAAAAAAGGGTATGCCACTGATCTTTCCTCTGTGCATACCCTTTCTTTATATCTTCCGGAACGGACTTGTCAGATAATCTTGTTTACCGTTATTCCCGGGAAATCATGGAGCAGAAGGAGAAGGAGCCCTTCTTCATTCATGCGCCTCGCCTTCACCACAAGCGTGACGTGATATCTCATCTTCCCCTCTTCCACCACCTTATGCATTTCATAGGAAGAGATGCGATAATCGTCTGTCCTGAAATTGGCTGAAACGGCTTTCAGAATCTCTTCGTTGTCTGCCGTAAACTCTACAATCATGTTCCGCATCCCGATACTCTTGAAACAGCGGCTCAACACCTCCAGCCCAATCAACGCCAAAGCAGTGGCTGTGATTCCGATGCCATACATTCCGGCTCCGATGGCAAGGCCTATGCCTGCAGTAGCCCACACCCCGGCAGCCGTGGTCAGTCCCCTCACAATCTGTTTCTGAAGGAGAATAATCGTTCCGGCTCCGATGAAACCTATCCCGCTCACCACCTGAGAGGCGATACGGCTGGGATCAAGCCGCACCAGATCCCGTTCAAGTACATCAGAAAAACCATACTGCGACACAATCATCATCAACGCACTGCCCAGCGCGACCAGAAAATGTGTGCGGTAGCCCGCTTCTTTGGCACGATATTCACGCTCCAGTCCGATGAGGACTCCCATTACTCCGGCCACGAACAGCCTGAGACTAAAATCCAGAAATAAGTTCATAAAGCAAATCTATCTGTCATATGGCAAAGATAAAAGATTTCTGCGAAACAAAAGCCTGGTCGGACAAAAGAAGAAGGATAGAGTATAGAAAATAGCCCGTTACTTTACGGAGGGTCACGGGTAATGGATGTTTCCACGCAATGCGAACGGCCGGCACATTAACAATGCCAGCCACAAGACTCCGGCACTTGCGTGCATGGAAAAGTCCTGCGGCTGGCATGATTAGCACATTAAAAATTTCTGTATGCTTCTGTGTCCCCTGCGTGCTGCCGAAGACATCAACGAAATGCACAAATGCATCCCGCGCACAGTATAAACTGAATCCAGTCTAACTAACTTATTTTAATTTCGGCTTCAATTCATCAGGCGAATCCTTGGTAAACATGTTTACTTTCGGAGCTTCTTTCTCAAATAAATCAGTTACGGTCTGTGGCTCCAGCGTTAGGGCTGGTTGGAAATCTTCACTTTTCATGTAGCTGATTATCGCTTTACGCATCTGTCGGGCTACAGGCCTGTGCTCAAGATTGCCGGTTATGTCCATAGTGGTCATCAGCAGTTTCCCTCCCTCTACATTGGCTTCTATCAACATGCCCAGTTTTCGGCTGATGTGCCAGGTGTCGATAGGCTGGATGGGAGGCTGGTAACCGGCAGGGAACTCGCGGAGGTTCATCACCTGTGCATTGTTCAGCAATTCCCACCAATTGAGGTTGCTCCAATTATCGGTAGGGAACTCACGGAACAAGGGGTGTGAGGTGTCGATATAGGCACCTGTCGTGTGCGGCGGGCGCATCTTGAACCAGCTCGTGTTCCAGAATACAGGCAGATAGGTTTGCTTTACGTCATTGCCTAACCGGACTTTTCCCGCAGCCGTTATGAGCACTTTGCCTCCGTTACGCAAGGTTTCTACTGCTTTTTTATCCAATGTATCGGTGATGAGAATCCCTTGAGCTTCGGGCATTTGTGTTTCGGAGGGATAAACCCAGAATTCCCATTTGTTTTCTATGCGCCGGCTTGTTTCGTCTTGTGGACGGGTCACTACGGTCAGTGTAAGTTTGGTCGGCTCATTGAATGCTTCCAACGGATATTCGACCGTACCGAGAGGGATGTTTTTGCCTACGGCTATATCGCCTTGCGAGAGCAGCCCGCGGGTGTACTCGTTGTGTTTGTCATCGTGTATGTAATACATCGAGCGGGCATTGCGCAGGGTTTCTTTGTAGGCGTTATACATCTCCACATCCACCCGGAGCGTATCGAGGTCGGTGTACACAAACTTCGGGAATTTGGCAAGCGGCACTATGGGAGCGCAGAAACGTGTCCAGTCTTCGGCAGTGCAATATCCCTTTTCTCGCCAAAAGACGTTGAGTACGCCGACCAATGCAGTCCCTTGCCCGCTATAGTCGTTGAGCGAAAGCATCTGGAAACCTGCATAGTCTTTGGTACGCAGGTTGCGTTCGATGTCGTATTTATAAGCTAATGTCTGCAGTTTCCCGCTTGCCATGAGGAACTTTCCGGCTTGCGCTTCCATGCCGTTGTCACGGAGCAGGTCGGCGAATATCTCGAAGTTGCGCGCTTTGTAGGCTCCGGTGTATTGGGCGGTTTCCTTCAGGTCGGGGAAGGCGCACCATTGTCCTAACTCGTGGCTCAGATAAGGTTCGTTTACATCGAAGGTAATCGGCTGGCGTCCCTTTTGAGTGACACGAATGATGTTCGGGTAAAAGTTGTCAACAGATTGGGGCGGTTGTCGTTTCCAGTCCAGTCCGCGTGCGCCTCCTTTCACGTGGTATTGGCTTCGGAGGTCCCATGCCCAGCCTCCGCCTACCGATGCTCCGCAATACACCCGGCGGTCATCGCCTGTCTGTTTCCAATAATCTACAAAGTCGCCGACCCATTCCACCCAGTTGCCAGCCGGTTCGTTTCCAGCCGCGAGCATACAGAACGAGGGATGATTGCCGTATGCCTCTACCATGCGTTCGGTTTCTTCCAGCAGGTAACGGTCGATGCTCATTCCGTTTCCGAGACGCACACCGTGATTGGGCCAAGAAGGACCTTCGGGCTGTAAGTAGAAACCGACTTTGTCGGCAGCCGAGAAAGCCGCTTCGGGGGGACAGTAGGAATGGAAACGCATCATGTTCAGACCATATTCTTTGCATTTGCGGAACACTGCGAGCCACGACGCTTCATCAGTAGGAGGATAGCCAGTAAGCGGGAAACAACAATTCTCTACCGTGCCACGCATCCAGATAGGTTTGCCGTTCAGATAGAACTGGCGGCCTTTGGCTTCAATCTTTCGCATGCCGAACGTGGTGCGTACGGTATCTTTGTCCAACACAGAAGTCAGCGTATAGAGGTTGGGCGAAAACTCGTCCCAAAGTTTCACATCGCTGCCCATGGGCAAAGTCACCTTTACGATACCTTTCCCGTCGGGTACAAGTGCTTTGCGTTCATATTGTTTCCCTGCTACGTGGAAACTCAGGTCGTGTTTGCCTTTTCCGCCTTCGATACGCAATGCCACTTCTATGGTTTGGTCATCAATGTCGGGGTAAACTTGTACGTTGGCTATGTATTCCATCGGGTGAGCTTGCAGTTCGATTCGTCCGGCAATGCCGTTCCAGTCTCCTTGCGTTTGGTCGGTGACACTATGCGAATCCTGCCCCACGCATACGTTTTCGATGCCATTATAAACCCGGACCGTTACTTCATTGTCTTTTCCCGGAAGGATGAGTCCGGTCACATCGAATACATGCGGCACGCTGAGTGACGAATCGCGTCCGGCTTCTTTGCCGTTGATGAATACGGTGGTTTCGATGTGCGGGCGTTCGAGGAAAAGCAGCACACGTTGTTTCTTCCAACTTTTGGGTACGCTCACCGTACGGCTATACCAGGCATGACCCACGTAGTGCTTTTCAGGAGTCAGGAAGAACGGGAACTTCAGATTGCCCTGCACGCGGTATTTCTCCATATACGGATTGAAGTAGAACGATGAGTCGTAGAGGCTGCTTACCCATTGGGTATTTATGGTTACATCATCTCCTTTTCCGTTGGTCAGCATCGATCCGGGCAAAGTAATGCGGTCGTTGTATGCCGGATGTTCTCCTTGAGCGAATTTCCATTCGCCTGCCAAGTCAATTTTGTTTTGCGCATAAACCGTTGCGCTCAACAACATCAATACGAATAAAATATGTTTCTTTTTCATAAGGGTATGGTTGAAATGTGAATAACTTCTTCGCCGGGTTTATCCGTTTGGGCTTCGCGCGGGAAATAGACCGGCATGTCTTTCTGGAGCGGAAGGATGCGCAGTTCCAATTGTTTGCAGGTGTCGGGCAATCTCTCCAGTCCGAATAAGAAAGGACGTCCGTTATAAAAGTTATCGGCTATCAGCTTTCCGTCGGCATACAAGCGTGCCACGTCTCCCCGATAGTCGATTTGAAGCAGGCGGTTCTTGCGGCCGTCACCTTCGGGAAGTCCGATGGTGTAGATAGCGGCATCTTCAAAATCGGCATCGACGGGTGCTTCGGCTACGTGTTGCACTCCGATGGTGATTTTGCGGGATGCTCCGGCTTCTTTCACTTTGGTCAGCGTGGCTCCGACAGCCAAGTCTTCATGTGAACGGAGGGGCAAGAACAAGCGTCCGGCGGTTTCCGAATCGACTAAGTAAATATTGCGGTACACGGGTCGCTCTGTGCCTTTAGGCTTGACGTTGCGCAAGGTCTTTCCGTCCACACAGATTTCGGCAGGTATGCCTTTGATTTGTTCTAAGTAGATTTTCCCGTCCCGTTTGGCGATAAGCTGGGCGGTTGCATACGTTATCCCGTCTATGTTGACGGGAAAGATGCAGGATGTTCCGGCGGGTATGGTCATCGGTTTGCGTGGAAACTCAATGCCGCACACATCGAATTGTATTCCTTTCTTATCGCTCAGGTTTTGCAGGCGTTCATAGTTATTGATGAAAACAAAACCGCTTTCTCCTTTCGAGCGGTATGCCCAGCGTAAACGGCTGTCGTCTCCCTTCTCAATGTCTTGCGGACAAGGGAAGGAGGCTTCCATCGGGGCGAGTGTCTCGGCATAATCGTGCATGAACAGATGCAGCTTCCGGAGCATATAATAGTGCGGGTTCTTTTGTCCGAACTCGCCGAGCGGAGCTTGGAAATCGTACGTCTTGACCGGCAGGTCGTTGTAATTCGTTGCAGGCGTCCGTTGGTTCTCGTTCAGGTATGTCAGCTTGCCATCGGGATTTGTTCCTCCGTGATACATATAATACCCCAACAGATTGCTTCCGCTTCCCAATTTGACGATAGCCAGCGAATACGCGTCTTCGGGATATACATAGACGCGGCGGTGATAGGAGGTCATCATTCCTCCTCCCAGTTCGCAAGTGAAATACGGGTACGCTTGGCTTGCCTGGTCAATGGTTTCTTTTTGTTCGCCCAATTGTTCGGAAGCTATAGCGGTAGAGCTTCGGAAAGCTTTGAAGTTGAAAGCCTTGTAATAGTTGCCTGCGGTCTCTTCGATGGAACGGTCCCAGAACCCGTCGGCATAATCGCCATAAAGCGGAATCATTTCGCCAAAAGGTACGGGATGGGTTAGTTTGGGCCATCCTGTGCGTGTATAGAACGGGAGGTCAAAGCCAATAGAAAGAGCCAACCGTTTGAGTGCCATCAGGTAATCTCCGTTGCGTTGTTCGTTATCGAATTGGGCGGCAATAATCGGTCCTCCGTCTTTCCATTGCAAACCAATAACTTGCGAATAGATCTGGCGGTAGAATGCATCGACATATTTCATGAATGTTTCGTTTGTGTCGCGCGTCTTGCATCCTTTGGTGAATACCCAGTCAGGTATGCCACCGCAACGTGCTTCGCCGTGGCAGAACGGTCCGATGCGCAGCACTACGGGCATTTGCTCTGCTTTGCAGACCTCTAAGAAGCGGCGTAAGTCGCGTTGCCCGCTCCAGTCGAAGATTCCTTCTTGTTCTTCTACATGATTCCAAAATACATAATTGGCAATGAGGGTCACGCCCCCTTCTTTCATTTTCCGTACTTCTCTTTCCCATTCGTTGGCAGGGATGCGTGAGTAATGTATCTCTCCCATTACGGGAACGATACGTTTTCCGTCAATAATGAGGCTGTGCGAATCCCATTTCACTTCGGGCACTTGGGCTTGCAGAGGAAATCCTAACATGCACATTAAAGAAAATAGAATTACTTTTGTATTCATAGAGACGTTGATTGAGTTGAGTCAGATAATTAATATCTATGCAATATTCGCAATAATTATTGATATTTGCAAATTCCGATGATAATTAAGAGAAAACACAAAGGCATGAAGATGCAGAGCTTTAATAATTCTCTGCATCTCCGTATTTTTCAATAAGTATGCAACGGAATCATTCAGCAAGTGAAACCATTGTGACGTATTCGGGGATAATTTCCGGTTCGCCTATCTCAGGCACGAGCTTTAGGAGAAGTTGGGGATATCTTATAATCCCATAAGAAATTGTTCCCCCCATTGAATTAGCAAATCATGTCCTTTGGAGTTAAGATGTGCCGTATCGTTTTTCCCTTGGAAATAATGCGCCCGAAAAACAGGATCATTAGGACGGATGCCACTGGTATATGCTGCATTCAATACACTGATGCCATATTTATGGCATACTTCTTCAATGATACTAATCGTAGCAGGAAATCCTTTGTATGCCACATTCCATGGCGTAACCCAACCAATCTTAGCATGTGGGTATTCTTTCTTCAGACCTTTCAGCAATTCATCTAAATGACAACGCAGTACTTGTTGCTGAACGATATTTTCGCCGACCATATAAGCGTCATTATGACCGGCTATGATAAGTATATAATCTGTATTTTTAGGGATGGCATGATAACGTTTGTACAAAGGCTCCCCGTATATGCTGTCTCGTTCAAATGCAATACAATTACCATTCCGGCCCATATTCAGATAGTTCATATGATGCTTTTGAGCGACTTTGTAGTGCCATGTTTCAGTGAAAGGACATCCATGATTGTATACATAGCTGTCTCCGATAACACATAAAGTCTTATTCTTGAGCGGATTCTGTAAAATGTACCTTAATCGGACTGGTGAACCATAAGGATTGATGTTGACCGTAGAATAGTTTCCTCTATAAGACACCTGAAGATGTTTTCCGTCTTGCACGGCTTCAATGCACTGTCCTTTTTTCAATCCGTCAATTTTTAATGTAAGAGGCATCTGGAATAGATTCCTGTCTAATGTCAATGTTGGCGTGATGACAAAATCCGTTTTTTCCCAAACTGTAGTCAATGTGATGGCATCCCGTTCTTTCAGATAAGCTTGTATGTTTGAGAAGGTGTCAATCCATACGGAATCTTTTTTGAAAGCAAGGTCTCGGAAGAACTCCCAAAGAATCCAAGGCTCATCCCATTGGTCCCATGCGGTATAGATACCATGCGTCATAGTTACGCCCCATAGTCTTTGGTCTATTTGTTCGCGAAGCCAAGCATTGATGGAGGTTGCTGTACAGCCGGAATTCCGTTGCCCAAGTGCGAATTGACAGAGGCGTGACCCTATTTTATTTTTTTCGCAAGCAGATTTTACTTGTGGGGTCCATGCATTGAACGGGTAAAGAAAACTTGTGGGGGCGATTCCTGTTTCAGCCTGAATAACAGAGTCGTTTTTCCTGATTTCCGTTTGCAATGCAAGCGAGTCTATCTCGGTCAAGTTTGGATGGCTCCAGGAATGGCTACATATTTCGTGTCCGTTCCTTGCCATAATTCTGCATTCTTCCCATGTGAGGCGGGGAGCATAATGTTCGTCTATGTCCCCGATGTATTTCCCGTTAATGCCAAATGTGCCTTTTAAAGCATAACGGTCTAAGTGCGGGGCTACTAAGGTATAATGTTCTTGTACGCCATCATCGAAAGTCAGACTTATTGCAGCTTGGCGGTCTTCCCAATAGTTGGCTACGCTGACTGTCTGCGCTGCTGTTAGAAGGGACAGAAATAGGTTTGTCAGTCCCAAGGCATATTTCAGATAAGAATTTTTCATTGTGTTTGTAATTATGGCTTAATCACAACACGCCGAAGCTTGGATGAACTTCGGCGTGTTTGCGATTAATGGGTTAAAATGTAATTACTTAGGTACCGAAACCGTTGTGACGTATTCCGGGATAATTTCCGCTTCGCCTATCTCAAGCACGGGACCGTTGGAGAAGTCGGGGAGATATTCTTTGGCAATGTCGGGCAGAAAGGGTGCTTCCTGACGCAGGGCACGGAAATAGAAGCCGAGGGGTTTGCCTTGCGACATCTTGTCGGCGTAGCGGTTCAGTGCAATAATCCAAGGCCTGCCTTGCCAGAAATGGTCAAGAATCATCGTGTTGTCCAGGAATCCCATTGCCAAGTCAGCGGTATAAGGCACCTTTAGGAAATATTCGTTGACCTGCGGGGTCTCGTTGGCTTTGGAGGTAAATGTCACTTCCATGCGGGCGGGCACGCTCTTATCAACGGTAAACTGCGGACGGACCGAATCAACACGTACTGTTTGCGGCTTGAAACCTTGACGAGACGGATAGGTGATGTAGCTGAACTCGGGATTGCCCAATGAAAGCAGTTTTACTTGCCCGCCGGACTGGGGAACTACTGTAGCAGAGGTGATGAACAGCTTGCCATCGAGCTTGACGGCGTTCAGCGCATCGGCGTAAGTCAGGACGGTGACTTTCACTTTCCCTTCTTTGCCTCGGACGGTGAATGTGCTCTTCATTCCCGGTACAACTGTCTTCTTCACTCCGTCAGCAAAAACGAATTGAGGAGTCAGGCCGTCGTGGACAGTGAAGAAATAATGCGGCGTGCCCTTGTCGTCAATGCGCATCAACGGTTGGGCTGTAGCCCATTTCAACAGTGCACCATCCATATCGAAATTGAAAGGGAACATCATTGAAGTGTTTTTCGGAAGTGTGAATCCGTCTTTACCTCCTACAACCAATGTTTCATCCGGCAGGTTGAGCTTGACGCAAAGTCCGGTCTGGTCGTGGCGGCCGGAGTCATGGTCTTGGGTATTGACAACGAAGAGGAATCCTTCGCCCGTGGGAGTCATACGTGCGGCATAGCGCAGGTCGTCACGGTTATCGGGAGTCATCGTCTTCACATTTTCCGGCATGACGGGCTGCATCGGGGCGAGCAAGTGCCCGAAGTCTGCCAAGAAGTTATGGATGACCCGCAGCGGACGGTAGCTGGGAGCTTCCAGTCCCATTTCGCCCAGCGGGGCTTGGAAGTCGTAGCTCATTTTGGGCAGTCCCATGGGCTGATCGGAATAGAAGTCGCCTGTGCCGCCGTCCATGCGCGGAGTGGTTCCGCCGTGATACATATAATAGCCGATGATATTGGAACCTCCGGCCAGACAGCGCAGCATGAGTGCCTCTGCCGCCTCAGGCGTGCAGGTAGGACGCTTGTCATAAACCATCTGGATACCTACACCCATTTCGGCTGATGCCGAAGGATAATCCAACGGATTATAGCGCACAGGACTATAGTCGGGCGACGCCCACAGATTCTTGAACATACAGAACTCACTCTTGCGCTGATCAGGGAACCAAGTGGGATAAGTATAGCCCGACGTAACGGGTATGGCACGCCCCGGAATGACGGCTGCGTTGCCCCAGCCCGTAGCGGTATAGAACGGTGTGCGTATGCCCGCTTCCTCCGCCATGTCTAGAAGGGTCTGCATGTGCTTGTTGCCTAAATCTGCAGTGCTGATGACGTTTTCCTGCACTGAAACACCTAATTTGGTGATTCCCTTGTCGTAGCTGGCTGCTGTAAAGTCGAGTACCGGTTCGCCATTATATTGTACAGCCCAAGGCGCAGCCGAATGTTGGTGTTCGTTCTCTATCTGGCAGCCGATGATGGGACCTCCGTCTTGATAGTAGAGGTCTTTCAGTTGTTCGGCTACGGCAGTATAAAACTTCTTGGCGTAGGCTAAGTATTTCGGATCATTGGAACGGACATCCAGATTCTTCGTGAATATCCAGTCGGGAATTGCTCCTGACCGGATTTCCCCGTGACCGAAAGGTCCGATGCGAACGATCACGTCCATGCCGTGCTTCTGGCACAACTGAATGAAACGGCGCACGTTGAGATTGTCTTCCCAATGGAACTCCCCTTCGTTCGGTTCATGGAGCGACCAAAAAATGTAGGAAGGAATGATGTTTACTCCGCCGGCTTTCATCTTCAGGATTTCCTGCTCCCATTGTTCAGCCGGATAGCGTGAATAATGGAACTCACCCATAACCGGGACCACAGGCTTCCCGTTACGGGTAATGTAATAGTTGTTGACTTTGATGCTGCCGCCGTCGGGAGCGGTGCCGCCCATCTGCAGATGGGCGCTGCGTATGGGTTCCCATCGGGTGGGAGCGGTCAGTTCGTAGACACGTTGTGCACTGGCACTGGCTGCAAACAGCGTTGCCAAAACCAAGATTGTGTAAGGTTTGTTTTTCATACGGTAAATGTTTTGTGCCATCAAGGCAGATGGCAGTTGTTATTGTTATTATTTATTTCCCATCATTGCCAACACTTGTCGGGCTATGGACTCCATGCCCTTCACTGTGGCATGTCCGCTTTCCTTCTCAATTCCTTGAAGCAAGACATATTCCACACCATAATGTCGGCAGACCGTTTGCGTGGATTCCACAATCCCTTCTTTCAGGTCATCACTGATGATGAAATATAATTTCGCGTTGGGATAGCGTTCCATGGCAGACTGCAACAGAAAGGCGACCGCAGAACGATAAGTGTACATGTCCGCCCGCCTGAAGCCTTCATATTTGTATTCGCCCAGAGGAGTTTCCGCCCAATTGTCATTTATCCCGCCAAAGATAAGAATGATATCGGGATTTCCCAGCCGTGGAAGCCGGGTGATGAATGAGCGGTCCGCATAGTCTTCGTCATTATATCCTGAATACGATACGGTGGCTCCGCTGTAGGAATCGTTCACTCCCAACTTGAATCCGCCTTCTTTCACCACCTGCCACCACCAGGTCTGTTTCACACTCACCACTCCGGTCTTAGCCCAGTCGGAAGTGCTGTAATAGGTTTGGTTTCCGGCTGGGATATATCCGTCGAAAGTGGAATAGGAATCGCCCAATATGGCGACAGTCGGACGGACTTCTTGTCGCACAAAAGATTGCGCGCTGACACTTGCCATAAAGGAGCAAAGCACAAACAATAAACTGAGATGTTTCATGACTGTTTTTTTACTTTTTGAGGACATCAAGGACTTGCCACGAACGGGCAATTCCCTGATGTCCATGTCTTTCATTTCCAGAAAGCAGTTACCGGTCGTAATCGTTCTGTTTGATTTCGCCTTTCGACTCGTCAATGAATGTCTGCGGAATAAAAAAACGGTTGTGTCCCTCATCCACATTGAAATAACCCTGACCTTCAACGGCATTGGCTTCATTGATGCGACCGTTGGCATATTCCACATACTTGCCGAAACGAATGAGGTCCTGTCTTCTCAAACCTTCCAGATAGAATTCATGTCCGCGTTCCAGAAGAATGGCATCCAGAAATGCCTCTTTCGTTCCTGTTTGTTCCACACTCAAAGGCTCCAGTCCCGCACGGTCACGCACACGGTTCACCAAACTGACAGCTTCTTGAGTCGGCTGGCCTCCGTTACGCACAATGCATTCCGCCAAACTCAGCAACACATCCGAATAGCGGTAAATTACCAGATCAACTCCGCTCTGTGCACCTGTCATATCCGGGTCCATTCCATATTTCAAGGGCAAGGCACCTTTCGCCAGCTGCGTACTGTTCGAACGGTCGATATGTACGCCGCTTGTATTCGTATATTCTGTGATGATGTTCTGCCGACGTACATCTCCTTCCTCAAAAGTGTCATAGAAGTCCCAAGGTATCACATATCCGCCCCATCCTTCCGCTTTCTCCGCCCACGGATAATCGGCCGGAAGTACTTCAGCAGTCATGTAGTTCGAGTACCAGCTTGCCGTGCTGTTGCAGGGAATCTGGAGAATGACCTCATCATTCCCGGCACCTTCCTTTGAGAAGATATAATTATAGTCACCCTGCAAGGAATACACACTTCCCTCCATGGCATACAGTTCGCGTGCCAGCGTCTCCGCCTTGTCGAAGAACCCTCTTATCATATAATATTTCAACAGAATCATGCGGGCGGCTCCTTTGGTCATTCTTCCACGCGCTTCAGCCTTCTCCGGCAAATCGCGTATGGCATCCCGCAAGTCGGTTTCCATCATCTCGTCATACTCCTCATCAGTCAGGCGAGGAAGATAAACGAACGTTTCCGGGTCGTCAAGCACTTCATCGGAAGCCACCGGAACTGGGCCGAACAGGTCGTACAGATACAGTGCCATCCAGCCGCGCAAAGCCTTGGCCTCTCCCGAATAGAGTGCCTTAGCCTCTTCATTGACATCCGAAGCCTCGATTCTGCGAACGGCATTACGCGCCTTCGACAGGAAATTGTAGCGTGCGAAAGCCGCATAGACATCATCCGCTACAGCCCCACCCATCGTGGCATACCACTGATGATAATAATAGTCATCGGCTTCCCATGCCCAGCACGACCATAACGCATCCGTGGTGATGTCGCTCATCACCTGATACCCTTCATATCCGGCGGAAAAGACTCCGTTGAACCCTCTTGGATTGAAATCATAGTACAAGGCATTGACAGCCAGCCGCAAGTCGGTTTCCGTTTTCGGAAAGTTCTCCGGATAGATTTCCGTATAGTCCAGCCTCTCCAGTTCGCAAGAGGTCACGGCGCACAGCAAACACGCCGCTGCAATATATTTCATCGTTTTCATACGCTTTCATTATTAGAATTTCACATCCAGACCGATGGCAAACGAAGCCTGGTTCGGATAGGCTCCGATACCGTTGTCCGTTTCCGGGTCCATTCCCTGATACGGGGTGAACACGGCCAAGTTTCTTCCCGACGCATACAGACGGACGGAACGTATTCTGTTCTTAAACCATTTGGAAGGAAACGTGTAGCCTATCGACACGTTGTCCAGACGCAGATACCATGCTTTCTCAAGGAAGAAGTCGCTGCTGCCGGGATTCACGCCCGAGGAAGCCTCGGCCACACCGGGCATCGTACCATTCGGATTGGCAGGCGACCAGCGGTTCTTCACCTCCTCCAAAGCATTCACGCCGTACGTAATGTCTTCTATACCATAGATGGACTGAAGTTTGAGGTCATTGACCTTCCAGCCGTTCAAAGAGCCGTAAAGATAGATGTTCGCATCCCAGTTCCTCCAGCGGAACGTGTTATTGATACTGAACGGTATCGGCGTAGAATTTGCCAGCACCACCATATCCGCCGCATCCAGCACACCATCGGCACCTTCCAGACGGATGTATCTCCCTTCGGAATCCCGCATCCGGTTACCGTTGCCATCCAGTTTGTATCCGTACAGGTCCTGATAAAGAATGGATCCTGCATTTGAGCTGGGCAGATGCGTATATTTCTGGTCCATCTGAATCAGTCCGTCAGTCCTGTAGCCATAGATGTTGCCCCACTCTTCCACATAATCCTGATATACTTCCGGAATGAATTCCGGGTCACGTTCTGTCGTATGGTTCCGGTAGAACGAGAAGTTCACATCGGTAGTCCATCCGAAATCCTTCGTGTCAAAGTTCACACTGTGCAGTTCCAGATCAACGCCCCGTGAGCGGTAGACTTCCGCAGAGTTATAGTCGATGGTATTGATTTCATGATAAGACATCAGGCTACGAGTGAGAATCACATCCTTGCGGAAACGCTGAAACAGGTCGACAGATCCCGACAGGCGGTTATTGAAGAATCCGAAATCAACGCCAATGTTATAATCAGTCAGAGTTTCCCACTTCAGATTCTCGTTTCCAAGTTTGGAAAAGGCTATGCCGTTGGCGAGAGTCCCGTTCGGTGCGAACGCACCTTGCGACACCGTATAATAGGAATTGATACCTGTCAGATTTCCGGCATTACCGGTCTGCCCCACTCCGGCGCGCAGCTTCAGGTTACTGAGCCAACGCACGTTTTTCAGCCAGCTTTCCTCGTTCAGGCGCCATGCGGCCGACACGCCGGGAAAAACACCCCACTGGTGCTCCTTCGAAAAGTTGGAAGAACCGTCTACACGAAGATTGACCGTCAGAATGTATTTCGAATCGAACGTATAATTCAGACGACTGATGAACGAAGCCATTTCGTTCGCTCCCTTGTTGGAAGATATGGTCGGCTTCTCCTGTTCGCTAATGCCGAGATTGTTCATCAGTGCACCGTCATATGGAAACTGTGAAGTGACAATGCCCATTCCTTCCCACGACGACTTCTTGTATTCCACACCGGCCATCACATTAAGGTCGTGTCTGCCGCCGAACGTCTTGGCATAAGTACCGATCAGATTGACCAGATTCATCTGAGTCTTCGCATTCTGCTTCGAGCCTTGACCGTTCATGCTGAACCCTTTCTTGGTCGTGGTGGGGATATACTGGTCGGCCTGCACATCCTTCATGTCAAAGCCCACCGTCCCTCTGAAGGTCAGTTCCTCTATAGGCTTAAACTCCAGATAACCGCTCACGAAGAGGTCACGGCTTGTGGTCTGATCCGTAATGTCCAGTAGCGAAACCGGATTGGGATAGATGTCGCGTATCGGATTGTTCGAATAGTTGCCCTCCTCATCATAGACCGACACAGTGGGGATGAATGTCATGGCAGAATAGATCAGGGCAGAGTTGTCTTGTTTTCCGTTTCCCAACGGCACGTCATGATACTTTACCTGCGAGAACGTGGCACTGATGCCTGCCTTCAGCATCCGGTTGATGGTCTGGTCCACATTCAGACGGCCCGTGATACGGTTCATCGAATTGTTTTTCGCAATGCCCTGATGGTCATAATAACTCAGTGAAAACAAGTATTTGGTCTGTTCCGTTCCGGCAGACAGCGAAAGGTTGTGCTCCTGCACGATACCCACACGGGTCACCTCATCCATCCAGTCTGTGCCGTCGCCCACAAAGTTCGCGATCTGTTCATCCGTGTACCGCTTCTCATCGCCGCGTCCCAGTTCGTCGAACACCTTGTTCTGTTCAATCATGAAATCGCGCGCATTCAAGAATTTCGGTACGTCCTTCATATACTGGAAAGCCACTGACCCCGAGTAGGAAATGTCGGGTTTCCCGGTCTTTCCGCGTTTGGTCGTGATAAGGATAACGCCTCCCGAAGCGTCCGATCCATAGATGGCGGCAGCCGAAGCATCCTTCAGGATATCAATCGTCTCGATATCATTCGGATTCAGGTTGATCAGAGAATTCTCCTTTTCCCCGCCGCTGTATGCCGTTCCTGCCATGACAGTCTTGGAGCTTACCTGCGGCACACCGTCGACAACAATCAGCGGAGCCTGTCCGGAAAGCCCTCCCCGGATGGCGATGCTCATCGACCCGCCCGGATTGGCACTCGTCGACGTGATGTTCATTCCGGCCGCACGTCCGCGAAGCATCGCTCCCACGGAAGCCGATGCCGCTGTAGGAAGTTCGTCGGCCTTCACGGAAGCCACCGAACCGGATATGCTGCTTTTCTTCTGCGTACCGTATCCCACTACGACCACCTCGTCCAGCATTTCCGAATCCTCCGAAAGAATGAATTCCATCGTAGAGGAGGCTTCCTTCTCCTGAGTGACGAAACCGATATATGACACCACAATCACGGAGCCTTTCTTCACATCCGGCAGCACGAAGTTTCCGTCCAGATCCGTTATCGTGCCGCTTGCCGTTCCCTTCACCTGAACGCTGGCACCGATCACCGTCTCACCGGACTTGTCTTTTACTACACCTTTCACCTGTATCGTCTGGGCCGCCAGCGACACTGTCATCAGCAAGAGGGACAGGACAAGTCCCAGATGCCTTACATATAAATGTATTGTCTTCATAGCGTTTTCATTTATTCGATTATTTTCTTGATTGTACCCCAGGGTGCCGCCGTGTCAAAGGTGACAAGCACTTTACCTCTGTAGTCCGTATTGAATGTCACGCATGTGCCTCCGGTCGCTTCATACCACCAGTTGCCTGCAGTGTCCGCACGGAACTGACGGGTCCATCCGGCTGTATAGAAATAATACTGGCGGTCGCCTGTATAGTCCGTGATTTCCGTCTCCACCGTATAACGGTAGCCCGTTCTCGTCATCTCATCGGAAGCTCCCCACTCGCCGAAACTGAACCCTGTTCCCGACATCCAGAGCGGTTCGGTGCAGACATCCGCCGGAATCTCCAGCGGCCACATGCTGTAAGTGTGCGCATTCAGGTCAATCCAGATTCCGTAATAACCGGCTTTTCCGATAACCACAGGCACCACATAGCCGTTATTGTTCATCAGCTTGCTGCTGACCTGCGGACTGGCTCCGAACAGATCACCGTCCATCGATTTTTCCGGGACAAAGAACACTTCCGTATTGTCTCCGGCGGCATAGAAACTGCCCTGATACTGATATTCCCCTACACGGTCCATGTAACGGTAATAACCGTTGACATAATCATCCGGATTCTCTCCCGCGTCCACGACATACATCTGCGGATAGTCTTCAAACGGATTCTCCACCTCCTCCAATATCACCATGGCTTCAGTGCTAATCACTTTCCGGTTGCCGCTCGCGTCCGCCACGGTAATCGTCACGGGAAAGCTTCCTACAGCAGAAAACTCAACCGTTTCCTCAATCTTTCCCTCTCTGCCGGACAGTTCCACTGTCTTGTCAAACCGAATGCCCGGTATCTCGATACGCGCTTCCTTCAAGGCACGGTCGTCAGAAACCGACAGGTTCAAATTCCAGAACCCTTTTCCCGTTTCTTCTTCCCCGAACTTCACCTCCACCTGTTCCGGAACAGATGAAGCGGTCGGGGCCTCCATGTCGGGAAGGAACGAAAGCACAACAGCCTTCCGTGTGTCCAGCCCGTTCTTGTCGCATACCCTGATTTCCAGCGTCTGGTCGAATGTGGCAGTCTGCGGCACTATCAACTGATAAGAATAGTTGAACACCGTCGGCTCTTCCCGAGTCAAATCGTACACCTTCTCAATCCCCCAGCTCTCACAACTCAACGTCACGCTCGAGATGCCCACATAGTTGGACACCGTACCCGTCACAAGTACCGTATCCCCGGGGAACGTTTCAATCATTTCCTGCGACGTATAGAGTCCCGGACGAATGTCGTCGTGCTCGTCATCGCACGCTGCGGCAAACGCGGCAAACGTGAGCGATGCCGCCAGCGCAAAACATGAAAGAATATTCTTCATGGCATTGTCATTTGTCAGTTGTTATATTTAAAAGCATCGAACACTTCGAGCGCGTTCCCGTCGAAATCGAACAGCGTTGTGTTGCTCACCACATTGTCCGCACCCAGCTCCCAGCCAAGGTCACCGCACTCGATAAATATCGGGTCCCAATAAAGCAGGCCCAATATACGGCAATTCTCCGACTTCTTGATTTCGCCCATCAGCTCCAGCATGAAATTCTTCTGCCCAAGTTTGGTCATCTCTGGATAAGGTCCGTTATGTCCGAGCTGTCCGGTCTTGCCGTCGGGTAAAGTGGGATGCCATGCATAGCCCACTTCCATCAGAAGAATGTCCTTGTCGAACTTCTCAGCTATGTAGTCGGCCCATTCACGGATTTCCGCAGCCTTCTTGTCCGTAAAGAACGGATAGTAGGAAGCTCCGATGACATCATATTTCACACCCCTGTCCTGCAATTCGCCGAAATACCAGTTGTACTGTTCCCTGTCGCCGGCGGCATTGGAATGGATAATCACTTTCGATTCGGGTGCAACCGCCTTCACCGCCTCATATCCCGCATTATACAGCTCGCACAACCGAGGCATCCCATCCGTGCAGTTCCCGTCGGGATAAAGCATTCCGGCCTGACTCTCGTTGCCCAGCGACACAAATTCGGGAGTTGTCCCCTGTGCGGCCATTCTGGTCATGAAGCCGAAAGTAAAATCATAAAGAGCCTGTTTCATTTCTTCAAATGTCAGTCCTTCCCACTCATGAGGCTTGTTTTGGTCCTCTCCGTTCGTCCAGTAGTCGCTGTAATGGAAAGTGAGCTGGATCTGCAGACCGGCATCCTTGGTACGTTTCGCCAGACGCAGTATGTCCTCCTCGTTCTGGATTCCGGCCGGAAGACGGTTTGAAGGCGAATAGTCCGGATTTCCGGGGTCATTGTAGAGACGCAGACGCACAATATTGAATCCGTTATCCTTCAGCAACTCGATACAGTCCTTCTCCTGTCCGTTGTCATACCATCTAGCACCGTTCTGCTCCAGATAGGTAAGCTCAGAGATGTCACCACCTTTCAGGAGATTAAAGCCTTTGTCTGTCTTTACAAGGCGCAGCGCATCCAGACGGCTCCACTCGCCGGCATCCGCCTGCGAACGTATTTCAACCGTACATTTCCCGTCCGTCACTTTGATGCCGCGCACATACGAACGGGTCCAGACATCAGGCGACACCTGAAGGGATGTCATCTTATGTCCCGTTTCATTCGTCCCTGCCGACACATAGCAGGCTGTCTGTCCGCCTCCGTTCTGATAATAGAATTCCAGGTCGTAAAAACCATCCTCCAGTCCCTCCAAAGTCTGCCCTACCGTCACATCATATGCAGACGATGCTCCGAAAGCCAAAGCATGAGTGCCTTCACATCCCCCTTCCGCCTGTACGGCGGCAGAAGCGTCTCCCTGCACATTCCAGCCTTCCATTCCGCTCTCGAAACTTCCGTTAGGAAGCGGAGCGACCACTACAGCCGGTTCGGGCGAAGGAGCTGCCATCGGCTCATCCGAAGAACAAGAGGTCAACGCAATGCCCAACAGCACATAGCCCAAAGTCCCCACAACCGGGACTCTCGTTTGAAAATCAGTTTTCATGGTAAATAATCTTAAAATTAAAACAGTCACATAATCAATGAAGAAGGATGTATCGGAAATGCCCCGTCATTCTCTCAAAACATGCCGTTGTTTTGACCAAAACATCCCGTTATTTTTATTAGAATGCCGGGACGTTTTTCCGACACATTCTTTCTCAGGCCATCAAGCTCCGAAAAGCCTGAATGCCCTGATGGTTGTTATCCAATCTTTCTACCTCGCTGAGGAAACGGAGTGACTTCTCCTTCTTCCCCAGTCCGTAATATCCTAATGCCAGCATGTATTTGCAATGGATTTCGTTGCGTACGTCCAGACTGTCTTCCCATATCAGCAAGTCGGGCAATGAAACGGCAAAATAGTCCATCTTCACCTTGTCGAACAGATGCTTCTCTCCGTAGTTGGTCAGTTTGTAGAAGCGTCCGTTCGCTTCATCCTTCCGGCCCAGCTTCAGCAACGCCAGTCCCTGATAGAAAATCTTGTCGGGCTTCGCGTCATTATAATAGAGCGCGGCAGCCGGCTCTGTAGGTCCGACGGTAGCCTGTTCCCAGCACTCCTTCGCTTTCTGCGTGTCGCCCATCCCTTCGTAGGCACATCCCATGAAATAATAGAAATCATTCTCCTGTGCGCCATAAAGCTTGCCTTCGCCCAGATGATGCGGATAAACCAGGCATTCTTCCAGCAAAGCCACAGCTTCCTTCCATCGCTTTCCTGCCAGAGCCTGTTTTGCCAGTTCCACACGGGCTATCTGGTATTGCGCCGGAACCTTGCCTTCACCTCCTTCCCACGGATGGAAGATGTGTCCGTCGAGCAATTCCTTCGCTCTCCGGTAATCACCGGTCTGGTTCAGAAGTGTGATTTCCTCCAGCAGCAGGTCGTCACGCTGTGCCACCAGAGCAGGATATTTCTGCAGAAAGGCCAGACGTTCAACATGAGGACGGTGCATGCGCTTGTAGAGCTGGTCGAGTTCCATAAGAATACGCGCATCGGTGGTATCAAGACTGAACGCGCGTTCCATGCATTCCACGGCAAGCCGCTCATCGTGCTTCTTGTTGAAATAGGCCAGAGCCAGATTGCGCCATACGGTCGGGAACTTTCCGTCGAGTTTTGCCGAAGCCTCCCATCCGCCCACGGCCAGATCGTACTGACGTTTGTCGTAATAGAGATTTCCCAGATAATAAGGTGCCTTCGGGTCGCCCGGATTGATTTCCATCGCGCATTCCAAAGCCAGAACCGCTTCCAGACGGTTCGGGAAGCAATAGTCCGGACAATAGGCGGAAGCTTCGGCGAATGCCTGTTCCGCTCCGTCCAGTCCGCCCTGTTTCAGACTCCACCCTATATAATAATATGTCATCGGAGTGACAGCCTTTTCCTCAATGGCCACATGCCACAGAGACACGGCTTCTTCCCAACACCCTGCAGCGCAATAATCGAGCGCGATTTCATCGTAGTTGTTGGCATCATGGCGCATCAACGTTTTCAGTTCATCCAGATCCTCCTCCGCACCTGTCAGCAGACATTTCTCATAACGGCATCCGAAATTGAACTTGTCAATGTCCAGCGACTCGTCAATCAGCTTCAGGGCCTCGTCCTTGCGCCCCATGCGACGGAGCACAGTTGCTTTCAGTGCACGGGCCTTATGGTTGTGCCAGTTGCGTATCAGCGAACGGTCGGTTTCATACAGCGCATCTTCCAGACGGCCCTGCATCAGTGAAATCTGTGCACACGCAAAATAGCCGGCATCCTGCCATGCACCATTCCAGGTGGATTTATAGAAACGGTCGTAGGCTTCACAGACACACCCCTGATACTTCAGTGCCAAACCAAGGTTATAGACAGGTTCCCCGTCATAAGGATTCGGATTGCGTTTCTGGAGCACCTTCACCGCCGTACGCAAATACTGTTCCGCCTTGGCGAAACGTCCCTTGCGGATATACCACAGACCAAGGGCATTGTTGTTGCGCACGTCTGTCGGGTCGCGACGCAGAGCTTCCTCGTAGTATTCCACCGGATTATAGGTGGCATGACGGTACTGTTCCAGATGGAGTCCGGTCAGATAAAGCTGCTCGGTGGTCTTTATCTCTTCAGGAAGAAGGGCCGCTTCAGCCGCATCCGGAATCGGTTTCACTTCATCCGGTTCGGCATGCCAGTGAAGAACTTCCCTCCCGGCAGAAGTGATGTCAAGGTTCAGCCGGTTGAAGCGTTCTCCCTGCACATCCACCTTCTCATCCAGCAGATGTTCCGGAGTGACGGCCACTTCCTTGTCGTAATAGATTTTCCCGTCATCTCCCTTCAGTGTCACCCGGACATTCTGCGCCGATGTGGCGAATAGCTTGAAACGCACACACCCTTCTCCTTCAGGGTCGATGTTCATCAGCAGGTTTTTCGTGGCATTCTTTACCACACCCAACTCACGGTAAGGCAGAAAATACTGCACAAAACTCTTTTCTTCATAAGGCTGGAGCCAGGTGAAGTCGGGCTGGTTCTCAGTATATACACCCGCCATCAGTTCGATGTACGGCCCGTCCTCATCGGTCAGGTTGCGGTCCCAGGCACGTCCGAAGTCACCATTACCCCAAGTCCACTGTTTTTTGCCCGGCGACACATGATGACTGGCCACATGAAGCATACCGGCACGGGTGTCATTCTCATACCCCCCTTCAAAATCAAAACGGGAGTTCACACCCATGTAAGAGGTAGGCACCTTGATGTTCTTATAGTTCGAAATGTCCACTCCTGCCGAATAATCCATCTTGTAATAGGTTCCGGTGGCGATGGGAAAACTGCTCACGGCACGTTTTCCGTGATCGAACACCGCATTGATGTCGGGCGGGAACACGCTCTGATACTGGTCGTTGACCGCCACCGCCGGATTGGCCCACCAAAGGAAAGTCTGCGGCACTTCCGTACGGTTGTAGAGCACACCCTTGATTTCAAGGTAGGCACATCCCGGACGGAGAGTGAAGCCTGCCATACCTTTCTGATGGAACATGCGCTCCATCTCGCTCACCCATACCGTCACACTTCCGTCGGCATTCTCCTCAATGGTGCAGTCTACGGGCATGTATGTGCTGGGGCGATGGTGCTGCGGCCAGTTGAGCTCGATGCCTCCCGAAATCCACGGTCCTGCCAGTCCCACCAGTGCCGGTTTGATGACGTGATTGTAATAAATGAAATGACGCTGCTTGATTTTATCGTATGCCATCTGCACACGTCCCCCAAGCTCCGGAAGCACCATCACTTTGATGTATTCGTTCTCGATGAAGACGGCATTGTATGTCTTGTCGGTCTTCTCATTCGAGATGGATTCAATGACGGGATAAGGATAAACCACACCGCTGCTTCCCTGATACACCCGCTTTTCCAGAAATATCGGATTCTTTTCAGGCTTTCCCACTTCATATGTCGGGATAACCACCTGTTCTTTCCATGCTTTTACCATAATCGTAAATATATTGACAGTTGATAATTAAAGACACAAATCATTTCAGCAACTCCTTTTCCAGCTCCTCCAGCGACTTCCCTTTCGTTTCGGGCAGTTTGAGGAGAAAGAAGATGAAACCCGCCAGACAAATGCAGGCATAAATCCAGAATGTTCCGCTCGTGCCGAGGAACGCATTGAGAAACGGGAATGTATAAGTCAACGTACAGCTTGCCACCCACAGGGCGAAAGTTCCCGTAGCCATGGCCACTGCACGCACCCGGTTCGGAAATATTTCTGACAACAACACCCAAGTGACGGGACCGAGCGACATGGCATAGCAGGCAATGGCAAGCACCACGAGCACCACCATCATCATTCCGCTCATCTCCATATAGTAGCACAACCCCAGAATGGCATAGATTCCGGCCAGCCCGCCCGCACCGATAAGCATCAGAGCACGGCGGCCCAGACGGTCGACTGTGTAGATGGCAACAAACGTGAACACCAGATTGGCTATACCCGTCACCACAATGTTGATGAACGTATTGTCCACGTCATAGCCTGCCGACTGGAATATTTCCTGTGCATAATTGAATATCACATTCGTACCGCACCACTGCTGGAACATGGCAACCACAATGCCGATAACCAGCACCATGCGGAAAGGCTTGCTGAACAGCATCTTCAGTCCGCCTTGCGTCCGTTTCTGCGCTTCCGCCTTTTCATAGACACGCATTTCATTCTCCGCGTATTCCTTGCCTCCAATCCGCACCAATGTGGCGAACGCTTTTCCGTTCTTCCCTTTCATTGCCAGCCAACGCGGACTTTCAGGAATGAATATCGCCAGCACCAGAAAGGCGGATGCAGGAAAAGCGGCAGCCCAGAACATCCAGCGCCAGGCCATCTCCTCATTCCATGCCGCATCATCGCTCACCAGAAGCCAGTTGACTACCTGAGCGGCAAGTATCCCTATCACAATGGTAAGCTGGTTAAGTGACACCAGCCGCCCGCGGATGGATGTGGGTGCCACTTCCGCAATATACATAGGCGAAAGCCCCGAAGCGATGCCAATGGCTATGCCTCCCAGAAAGCGGACCAACAGAAAAAGAGAGAAGGTGTTGAAAGCACCCGTTCCGTAGGCCGTTGTCATGAAGATGAAGGCGGAAACCAACAGAAGCATTTTCCGCCCCAGCTTGTCAGCCAGCAGTCCTGCCGTCAGAGCACCTATCAGACATCCGGCCAAAGCGATGCTCATGGCCAGCCCCTGCATGGCAGGGCTTCCGGCAATGCCAAAATACAGTTCATAGAAGATTTTCGCTCCACCGATGACCACCCAGTCGTAACCGAACAGCAAGCCACCCATCGCGGAAACGAGACAGATGAAATAGACAAATCCTTTGTTGTAATTTTTCATATGCAATTAGAAATTAATTATGTTTTTCTGATATGGCAAAGGTAGTGTGTTGCAACACAACATGAAATGGAAGATTTTATCTTATAGATGGACTTTCTTACGATTTTTCGTCTCCCCTCATTTGCTGCATATGTCCGGATTTCTTATATTTGTATGCAACCTTGAAAAATGAAAGACCATGATAAAGCTCAAAGACGGATTCAGCGGCGAAAGGGCACTGGTGGTTCCCCGGCTGATCGTAAAAATAATGGAGGAAGACCCGCTTGTCTCCATGCTGCACATTACGGATATCGGATATTACCCGAAAGCGCTGCATCATTTCCGAGAAAGGATGCTCCCCATCAACCAGTATGTGTTCATCTATTGCATCGACGGAGCGGGAAGGTACCGTATAGGCGAGCATGAATTTCCCGTGTCGGCCAACCAGTATTTTATTCTGCCTGCGGGAATCCCGCACGCATATGCCGCCGATGATGACAATCCATGGACAATCTACTGGATTCACTTCAAAGGAATCCTGGCGCCCTATTATGCCAAAGGGGCCTCACATCCGATGGACATCCAGCCCGAAAGGCATTCGCGGATCAGCAACCGGATGAATGTTTTCGAAGAAATCTTCAACACGCTGAGATCGGGATACAGCAACGAGAATCTGCGCTATGTGTCTTCGCTTTTCCATTATTATCTTGGCTCCCTGCGTTATATACAGCAATACCGGAAGGCGAATACAGACGCGACGGATGACGGTGACATGACTCGGACAGCCATCCATTTCATGAAAGAGAATATGGAAAAACACATTACCCTGCAGAACATGGCCGACCATGTGGGATATTCTCCGTCACATTTCTCCATGCTTTTCAAAAAGCAGACCGGTCACGCTCCGCTTGCCTACTTCAATCTGCTGAAAATACAGCAGGCATGTTTCATGCTTGATTCGACGGACATGAAGGTGAACCAGATATGTTATAAGGTAGGGATTGAAGACGCATACTATTTCTCGCGTCTGTTCAGCAAGATTATGGGAATGTCACCGGGAGAATACAGAAAAACGAAAAAAGGATGAGGAGATCTACAGCTTTCTTATCGCCCTGCGGCATTTCTCCAGTTCTTTCTCTCCTGCCTGCCGCTTTCTTGTCCCACCCAACTGGATGGCGGACACCACCTTGAATCCGCTCCATTTCAAGATTTCTCTCAAAGCTCTGACCGCTCCCTGTGACTGGCTGAACCATATGTTGAACGGGAACGGGGTGGAACAGGTGCTCACCAGAATTGCTTTCTTGCCTTTATGCAACGGTTCCGGAATGCCGGAGGAGCTCTCTCCCATCATCCCATACACTATCCTGTCAAACAGGACCTTTAGCTGCCCTGGGATATTTCCCCAATAGCAGGGTGCCCCGACTACCAGCACATCGCATTCTCTGATAAATCGGAGTACACGCTGCGCATCGTCTTCGGGCAATACACACTCCCGTCGGCTGCGGCATGTCATGCAACCGGTACAGGGTACCACGTGCAGTCCGGATACAGAAACGGAAGTCACCTCAAACCCTTTTGCCTCTGCCTCTTCTTTCATGGCAGACAGCATCCGGAATATGTTTCCATCTTTCCGCGGACTTCCGTTTACAACTAAAATTTTCATAGGAGAAACATTCAGTTCTGATAGTCAAAATACCACCAGTATGTGTCGCCATGATAACGGCGCATCCAGTTCTCACGCTCCTTGGCAGATGCATATTCTTTTTCCTTCTCCCTGTATTCTGCAAAACGACGCACATAAGCCGTATCTTTTTTCAGGGACACAGAATCAGCGTGCTGCGACCAGTACAGTACCATCGCTTCACGATAGAAGCGTGGCAGAGTATCTTCCGGTTCATAAAAGTCGTTCACGGCTTCGGCAAATTCAGTCAGATTCTTGTCAAGCAGCAACGCCGAAAGATAATAGTCAAGCGAAGTGTACTTTCCTGTACCCTTATAGCAGATGTTACGCAGGAAAACCATGCGCTGTTCCCCTCTATAAGGTCTGGCTCCCAACAAATAATAAATGGAATCGTTTGTATAGCGGAGCGTTTCCAAAGAATCGTCGGCAAAGAAAAGTCCTTCCGAACCATAATACTGTGGGTAGTCGAACAGACGTTCCCCCATCGTTCCACTCTTTACCATCGCCATCGCACGGAGAGCAGTCAATGTACGGCTGGCCTCAAGCGACTTTTTCCCGACACTCAGCACTTTGCCATATTCATGTTTCCGCAGATAATGTTCTGCCTGAAGCTCATGATGGAAAGTGCGGTCCGTATTGCCACACAATACAGTCATCACACACAGGGCCACAAGAATAAACAAGTTTCCATTGACTATTCCCATAGTGTTTTCCTCATTGTTCAGCTGCACCCGGAATATTCCTCTCAACCAATAGGCAACAGCTATGAATGCGGCAATCAGCAACGGAAGCAACCAGGGCCAACATGAATGGTATGAGGAGGTGTACACATCTCTCCCCACATCGGTGAGCGCACACAGAATCAGAAAAGACGGCACATAAGCCAGCGCACGGACATAGCCTTTCAACCCCAACAGACAGTTCACCCCCCATCTGACAAGCAGCAAAATGAGCGTGATGACCACCGCACTGGCCATCGGAGCAAAATGAGTTTTCCCATGAGCCAACGAATAATGCAGTGCCTCCAGCACTTCACGCTGGAACACATACAGATAAACAAAACTGAAAACAGAAAAAAGAAGACCGCATACCACAATCATGATGCGTGCGGTCTTCCTGTATAATGAAACAATATAACCGGTCATATAAACATTAAGCTTTCACCCGTTTCAGCACCACAGCCGAACGAGCAGGCACATAGAGTTTCAACCACTCTTTCTTGTCTTTCGCATAGAGGGGATCGGCGCACGTGAAATGGCGAAGCGAGTCATCGGAGAATCCGAAACCTCCGAACGCCTTGTTGTCCGTATTCAGCACCACATCATAAGCCCCACGCGGAACAAGGAAACCATAATCCGTGAACGAACGGGTAGGATTGAAGTTGAATACAAAAATCAGGTCCTTCCGACGGTAGGCCAGTATCTGGTCGCCATCATTGTGCCAGATTTCCACCACATCCGACTTCTGGACATTCTTCACTTCCGTCAGCAGATGAACCATCGCCTTGTCGAAGTCGCCAAGATAATGATAGCACAGACTCTTGTCGTCCACAAGATGCCACTGGCGGCGCGCATACTTATACGACCATCCGTTGCCTTCACGCGGGAAATCAATCCATTCGGGGTGTCCGAACTCATTGCCCATGAAGTTCAGATAGCCGCCATTGATGGTAGAAGCTGTCAGCAGACGAATCATCTTGTGCAGAGCGATACCCCGTTCTACCACACCGTTCTCGTCGCCGATTCTGAAATGCCAGTACATGTCAGCATCTATCAGACGGAAAATGATAGTCTTGTCGCCCACCAGTGCCTGGTCGTGACTTTCACAATAAGAAACGGTTTTTTCATCCTTGCGGCGGTTGGTCACCTCCCAGAACAGACTTGAAGGCTTCCAGTCCTCATCACGACGCTCCTTGATTATCTTGATCCAATAGTCCGGAATGTTCATTGCCATACGATAGTCAAACCCATAGCCTCCGTCTTCAAAAGGAGCCGCAAGCCCCGGCATACCGGAAACTTCTTCAGCGATGGTGATAGCCTTCGGATTCACTTCATGAATCAGCTTGTTGGCCAACGTGAGATAGCAGACGGCATTGTCGTCCTGATGTCCGTTGAAATAGTCGCCATAGTTACAGAATGCCTCACCCAGTCCGTGACTATAATAAAGCATTGAAGTGACCCCGTCAAAGCGGAACCCGTCGAAATGGAACTCTTCGAGCCAGTACTTGCAGTTGGACAACAGGAAATGGAGTACCTCGTTCTTCCCATAATCGAAGCAGAGAGAATCCCATGCCGGATGTTCACGCCGGTCGCCCTGATAGAAATACTGGCAAGGGTCACCGGCAAAGTTGCCCAAACCTTCCACCTCATTCTTCACCGCATGCGAATGAACGATATCCATGATGACAGCAATGCCCATCTGGTGAGCAGTATCTATAAGCTGCTTCAGTTCATCGGGTGTCCCGAAACGTGACGAGGGCGCGAAGAAGCTCGACACATGATAACCGAAGCTTCCATAATACGGATGTTCCTGAATGGCCATAATCTGAATGCAGTTGTAGCCGTCTTCCTTCACACGCGGAAGAATATTCTCACGGAATTCATTGTAAGTGCCCACACGTTCCGCATCCTGCGCCATACCCACATGACACTCATAAATCATGAGCGGCCCCACATTGGGAGTGAATGCCCTTTTCTTGAACTTGTAGGGTTTTTCAGGGTTCCACACCTGTGCGCTGAATATCTTCGTCACATCATCCTGCACCACTCTTCGTGCCCACGCCGGGATACGTTCTCCGCATCCTCCTTCCCAATACACCTTCAACTTGTACAGGTCGCCATGTTTCATCGCCTTCTCCGGAAGCTTTATTTCCCAGTTGCCGCTGTTGCGCAGACGCTTCATCCGGTATGCAGAAGTTTCCTTCCATCCGTTGAAGTCGCCTATCAGATAGATTTCCGTCGCATTGGGAGCCCATTCGCGGAACACCCATCCCTTATCCGTATGATGCAGGCCGAAATAAAGATGCCCGTCGGCAAAATCCGCCAGCTTCTTCTTTCCGACCAGTTCCTTTTCCTTCGCGATTGCATGCTGATGACGTCCGTTGATGGCATCAGCGTATGGCTCAAGCCATGGATCATTCTTGATGATATTCAAAGTCTCACCCATAGTATATCTGATTTAATGATTATTTTACACGAACTTTCACTATCACTTTCTTCACCCCGTCAGGAGTTACACCCGGTGCGTGTGCGTCTTCCGGGAAGAAGATGGCGAACATGCCCGGCTTCACGGTCAGGTAGTCTGTGGCCAGCCCTTCATAGAAAGTAATGTCCTTTTCTGCGTTATAAGGAGCTTCAGGCAAATCAGTACGGGGCATGTAACCCATCAGTTCCACACCCGACAGCGGAATCTGGATGTCAATGAAATTGTTGTGGGTTTCTATTCTTGCCTCGTCTTTCGTCTTCGGGCGAGCCTGGGAGAAGTTGACCATCAGTTCACCTTCCTTCAAGACAACCTTCCCTATCTCATGCGCATCCAGGTCGGTGGATTTCAAAAACTCCACGGCCTGCGCGAACAAGGGGTTCAAAGACACGTACCTTTCCAAGTTCTCTAATCTGTCAATAACCATAATGCAATGTTTTTAATATTAATAATCAGATTTGTATATCCGTAACTTCCAGTTTTTTGAACTACACAAACTTACGAAATATATTCTGATAAACCACAACAAAACAGACGTTTTTTATTCCTCCTCCAGCATTTTCAGTAGGAAATCATGTATTTTCCCGTTTGAGGCCACAATCTGCCGTCCCGACTCATAATCGTTCCCTCCACGGAAGTCGGTCGTCTTCCCTCCTGCATTCTTCACTATCAGGATACCTGCGGCTATGTCCCACGGACCGAGAAAGGCTTCCACTCTTCCGTCGAAACGTCCGCATGCCACATAACACATTTCCGCCGCGGCCGCTCCCACCACTCTCGTTCCCGCCACGTTGCCATAGATTCCGTCGACCAGTTTCCGGAATGTCGGCTTGTAGGTCTCCGCATCGTATGGCAGGCCGAGAGCCACGAACGCATCATCGTACGAACTGACCTCCGACACGCGGATTGTCTCCCCATTGCAGAAAGATGGCATCCCCTTGCATGTCCAGAAACATTCGTCACGGCAGATTTCATAAACCACACCCAGAAGAATCTCCTCCCTGCTGCGCAAAGCGATGCTTACGCAGTAAGGCGCATTGTCGTGGATAAAGTTGGTGGTTCCGTCAAGAGGGTCCACCACCCAACAATAAGGCTCCCCGCCGAATCCGGCACTCCCCTCCTCTGCGATGAAGCCCGCTTCAGGAAGCAGTTCCCGCAGACGGGCCACGATTCTCCTTTCCGATTCTCTGTCCACATAAGAAACGTAATCGTGCGCATGCTTCTTCTCCACGCTTCCGCGCGAAAAGCCGTTTCTTTCCCCACGGATGAAACGTCCGGTCTCCACCGCCAGCCGGCGCACTTCTTCTGTAAGTTCCGGCAGATTCAGATTCATTTCTTTTCCTCCAGCAAGCGTCCATATCTGAAAGTGCCCTGACGGACCACTTTCCCCTCAGCATCCGTTTCCACAAAAGGCCCGTCCTTCTTTCCCTGCTTGAAGAAGCCTTCAAAACGGATTCCGTCTTTATTCACCAGCGTACCTTTCCCCTCTTCTTTTCCGCGCACGAAACCGCCCGTGTAGACAGTGCCGTCCACCATACGCAACGTGCCTTCTCCATCGGGCATATTATTTTTCCACTGGCCTTCATACACATCACCGTTAGCCCACCTGTAAGTACCTTTTCCCGACCGCTGGTTCCTGAGCCAGTCGCCTTCGTAAACCGCTCCGTTGGCCCAGGTGAACGTACCTTTTCCGTTCTGCCATCCGTCGGAGAACTGACCCACATACTTGTCGCCGTTGGGATAGGTATAGATACCCTCTCCGGTACGTTTCCCGTCGATATAGTCGCCTTCATATTTCTCACCGTTCTGGAAATAGAATATTCCCTTTCCTTCCTGCACGTCATTCTTCCAGTCGCCCACATACTTGTCGCCGTTGGAATAGATATAAGTGCCTTTGCCATGACGCATACCGTCCTTCCAACCGCCTTCATACTCCGACTTGTCCTCCCATACCATCGTTCCCTGTCCGTTCTTCAGGTCATCCTTCCATTCTCCTGTATAAGACGCGCCTCCATTCCATGTGTAGGTACCTTTCCCGTTGCGCTTGTCCTGATGCCAGGTTCCCACGTACAGGTCGCCGTTGTAATAAGTCATCGTGCCTTCCCCTTCCTGGAAATCCTCAAACCAGAAGCCTTCGTAACGGTTGTTGTTCATGAAATAGAACGTACCCTTTCCATGCTGCTGGTCCTGAAACCACTCGCCCACATACTTTTCTCCGTCACTGAACGTATAGGTTCCTTGTCCCTGACGCTTGCCTTTCACATATTCTCCTTCATACACATCGCCGTTCCGGAACACGGTCCTTCCCTTTCCGTTGGGACGGCGTCCTTTCAGTTCTCCCGTATATTCGGAACCATCCTTGAACTTATAATATCCCAGCGACAACTGCGCCGAAGCAGAAGTCCCTCCCATAGCCAGGAGGGCAAACAATAAAATGCTATATCTGTTCATTCTCATCTTTTCCTGTTTTATCGCGGCCAAAATTAGTTTTTTTGCCGATGCCTCTGACGGCGGATTCATACTTTTTTACCCGCCACCACCTCTATTAAGTTTTCTTTGCAGAAATGTTTCTGCGCGAGCATAAGGATGTCTTCAGGTGAAGTGTCCCGCACAGCGTCCAGCGAACGGCTGTAGAAGTCCATATCCAGCCCCGACGACTCGATGAATATCCATGCGTCGGAGAGCGAGAACGGGCTTTCATACGACCGGCACATGTCGCCCAGCATATAGTTGCGCACCATCTCCAGTTCCTTTTCGGGCACACGCTCCTCTCTGAGGCGGTCCATCTCCCTGTACACTTCCTTAATCACCGGTTCCACGAACTCATTTCCGGTCTCCGTACTGACTACCAGCAATCCCATACCTGGATACACCACAAGTCCCGCCCCGATGCCATAGGTATATCCTTTCTCTTCACGGATGTTCGACATCAGGCGACTGCCAAAATATCCGCCGAACAGCGTGACGAGCACACGCAGCTTCAGATAATCGGGATGCTTGCGGTCGAGCGTAAATCCCCCGATTCTCAACGAACTCTGCAGCGCGTCCTCCTTCTCCACGAACACCCGCCTGCGGGAATCGGTCGACACCTCAGCCGGCATAGGCACCGCCAATGAAGGGACACATCCCCATTCGGCATCACCGAAATGGCGTTCCACACAGCGCACTACCTCCGGAGTCACCTTTCCCGACAGATATGCCGAACAATTGTCAGAGGTATAGTTGCAGCGGTAATACTCCTTCAGCGTCTCCACATCCATGCGGTCATAGTCTTCAAGTTCGGCGAAACGGCCCAACGGATGTGACGGTCCGAAAAGGGAACGATTCAACTGTTTGCGAGAAAGCACCTCCACCCGCTCATTGTTTACCATGAACTGATGCTTGTGCACGTCCCGTATCACATCAAACTCCTTCTCCGGGAATATAGAGTCCTTCACCATCGCAGCCACAATTTCAATGGTCCGGCTGAAATACCGGGACAAAGAATAGAGCGTCACGAAACTGCAGTCCACTGAAACCGACAAATCAAGCCATGCTCCGTAATAGTCCAGCTCTTCCGCCATTTCCGCCGAAGTGAAGCCGCGTGCCCCCTCCCTCAGCATCCGGTTGGTGAACACGGCCTGAAGCGGCCTGTCCTGCTGGAGCTGCCCGCTCCGGATTACCAGGTCAAAACGTACCACATCTTCGCTTCCCGCCTGTATGGTAAACAGCGGCATGCCGTTTCTCATCTGACGCCTTTCCGGACGGACAATCAGGAAATCATCCAACTGACGGATTTCAGGCGCAATTGTTCTGTCAAGCACACTCATTTCAGTTCCTGATGTTGACGTAAGAACTCTTCGGCACGTGCCAGATCCTGAGGAGTGTCGATGCCGATCGTCTCCATTTCAGTGACACCCACTTTTATCACATTGCCGTTTTCAAGCCACCGCAGCTGTTCAAGCGACTCTGCCAGTTCCAGCGGTGACTGAGGCAGGGCCGTGATTTCCTTCAGCACGGAAGCACGGTAGGCATAAAGTCCTATATGCTTATAATACACATGATTTGCCAGCCATTCCCCGCGGTCACGGTTCCGCTGGAACGGGATGACAGAGCGGCTGAAATACAGGGCCTGCATCTGGCTGTTCACCACCACCTTGGGTGAGTTGGGGTTTTCCAGCGCCTCATACCCGTCTTCCGGAGTGAAAGGTTTCACCAACGTAGCGATTTGCGTGTCCGCATCATCAAAGCAGGCTTTCACCGCCTCCAACTGCGAATGCCGGATAAAAGGTTCATCACCCTGGATGTTGACCACCACATCGTATCCTTGCCCAACCTTGCAGTAAGCCTCATAGCAGCGGTCCGTACCACTCTTGTGGTTCACCGAAGTCATCACCGCCTTTCCGCCGAAAGCCTTTACGGCCGCTTCAATCCGTTCGTCATCGGTCGCCACATACGCGTCGTCCAACACGCCCGCAACCTGTTCGTACACTCTCTGAATCACGGGCTTCCCTCCCAACATGGCCAGAGGCTTGGCGGGGAAGCGCGTGGACGCATATCTTGCCGGAATGATTCCTATAAATTTCATATTCTGTCTTTGCTTTAGAAATTAGATTGACAAAGTTACTAAAATCTATCGAAAAACCGCCGGAATTCGGCAGATTAACGTAATAGGAATTGCAAATCAGAAAGTTAAGTAAGTGATCAAAAATATTTTTATACTCAACACAAAATATTAATATTGTATCATGATATTTTAGAATGTAAATCATGAAACATATAAAAGTGCTTGAATTAAGTGAGGCTGATCGCCCCAAATTGGAGAAAGGCTATCCATAATGGCCCTACTCATAACTATCGTATCAGATGTAAATCCATATTGTTGAGGTCATCAGGAAAATCAGCTTCAGAAATAGCCGAAATATTCGATGTGACAATACCAAAACAGTATACGCTTGGATAATATTTTGCCATGATTACCCGAAGGAATCAATACAAAGGCTTTACAACACAAGAATCCATCAATGCAGACTAGCTGTGGATTTTCTTGACAGGTTCTCCTTTGAGGTAAAGAAGAAAACGGTGGTTGTCCTTGACAATGCTTCTGTCCATAGAAATCGGAAGATAAAGGAAATAAGAAAAATATGGGAGGACAGAGGATTATTCCTTTTCTATCTTCCACCATTGTGGCGCATATTGAAAGGCAAATGGATAGGACCTGCGATTACAATACTAGGGACTCGCTATTCTATTGTACAAACAGAGCTCTAGCATCTGTAGGTACGAACTTATTTGTGAATTAATCATATGTATAAAATTAATTTTGAATAGTTACTTGTGTTATTCTTAATACTTTACTAAACATAATTAATCATCTTCTAGATAAGTGAATTTAACTAATTTAGGATTGCCCTCCTCATTTTTTATCGTAGCATAAAAAGTCCCAGATGTTGCAGATACACTCAATGCGTAAATTCTTGAAGGAGGGCTGTAACTTTTTTTGAAATTACCTTTCCAGTCAAAACATAAAATATATGACATATCGTAAATCCTCTATATGCTTCAGGCTGAAGCATACCCTTATAAGAAACCTCATGTTTACCATCCACTCCAGATATACTTAATTTGGCTTCAGGTAAAGATGCTGGCCCTACTATCTTTTTTATTAGTGTTAGATCTGAAGAAAAGAACTCAATAATAGAATTTTCATTAGATGCAAAAAAAAATACTACCCAAGTGTGCATTTGCTCCAAGATATCCCTGTCCAACATTAAAAGTCATATAATCAAAATCCATCGGCATTTTAGGTTCAATCTTCCCTTTAGACGATGCAATCAATCTAGGAGGTTGCTGATTTATGTTTGCCTGACGATTAACATAATGAAATGGATTCACATAAATTATCGAATCACCATAAGATACTGGAGAGGTAGTAATAATATAATTTTGAGAAAGTGGTAATAATTCAGGTTTATAGCTTTTATCAGTCAATATTTTCTCAATATTTATGTTATACAATGTTCTCTTTATGTAATCTGTCACACGCATTACATCTCCATCATAGTGCATTTGCGCATAAAGTAATTCTTCAGGGCCTTCACCGAATGGTAATAGTTTAGCTATAAGTTGCTGATTACGCATACTATAAATATTCAAAAAATTACCAGCAGCTTGATTATTCTCCATAATCAATATAGAATCAGCGTACACATAAAATTTTTTTGCATAAATACTATCTATCGGATACCATACACTGTCTTCTTTTAGTAAATTTGAGTTAGTCAAAACGTGTTCATCTAAAGTGACAACTTCTATATTATTTTTTTCTGAACATGATGATGTAATAGTTGCCAGTATTAAGACCATGATAAAACTTATTGCTAGAGTATATCGCATAGGAAATCTATGAATTATAAGCATTATAATAATGATGTATCAATTTTTTACAAAGATAACTTTAGTTGGTTTTAATTGAAGAAAAAAATAGTATTAAAAAATGATAATGTATAAATGTGCCATATAGAATTGTTCGTTTTAAAATTAGGCATTATATAAGATTAATTTGTTATAAGTAGATGTTCAAAATTAGTTTATATCATATAGATTTGGTACCCTTGCCTCATAAACCTCAAAGATACAGTTATAGGCAAAGTCAAATTAATCATATTAAGGGACTCCGAACGATTGACGTTGGAAGCGGGTTTCCGGTAGGAAGACAGCCATTGCTTCCGCATGCGTTGCCGTGCCGTACTGCTCAAACCGTCAGGGCTTTCAAGCAAGCAGGTAGGTTTGCAGACGGAGATGTCGCATGTATCCGTCAACTTTTGGGTGAAACGTTTCATGCAAGAAGGCATCAGTGCCTGCAGATCCGCCCCGGCCGTGGGCGCAAACCTATCATGGACTGCACGAGTTGTTCGCAAAGCTATAGAACAGGGCAGGCAGAGCGTCAGCAAAGCTCGCGAAGCTTGGCAGAAGGCCGCAGGCAAGGAAGCGAGCGACCTGACATTCAAGCGTTTTTTATCAGCACTGGCGCAAGGTATAAGCGAATAAGGGAATGTCCAAGAGTACCTTCGCCGCAACTCTATGCGTATAAGGCCGAGAAGTTGCAAGAACTTGAACATCTAAACATAGACGGCAAGGTGAACCCTTACTACACCGATGAAAGTCATGTATGTACCGATGGCTATGTACCTTACGGATGGCAGTTCAAAGATGGGAATGTCTATATTCCATCCGGGAAAACAGCAAGACTTAATATATCTTTGCCATGATTACCCGAAGGAATCAATACAAAGGCTTTACGACACAAGAATTCATCAATGCAGACAGGCTTGTGGTTTTTCTTGACAGGTTATCCTTTGAGGTAAAGAAGAAAACGGTGGTTGTCCTTGACTACAGAAACGGGAATCTGCCTGTTCCCTTCTCCAGTTCCAGAAGAAACTTTTTCGCTTCGAGTCCTCCGCCATAGCCTGTAAGCGAACGGTCGGAGCCGATTATTCTGTGGCAGGGAATGAAAATGGAAAGCGCGTTCGCCCCGTTGGCATTCGCCACGGCACGGACGGCTCCAGGCATTCCGAGGCGTTCCGCCATCCCGCCATAAGTAAATGTTTCTCCATAAGGTATCTCCAGCAGCATGCTCCATACTTTCTTCTGGAAGTCCGTACCCGCAGTCAGCAGCGGTACGTCGAATGCTGTGCGCTCGTGACGGAAATATCCGTCCAATTGTCCGGCAGCCTCCTGTACCACATCCGACATGCCTTCCTCATAGACGGCCTTCAGCAAATTCTGGAGACGTCTCTCCACCCGTCCGGGATGTTTCTCGTCCACCCAGTTGCACAAACAAAGCCTGTCGCCGTACGAGCCGAGCAGCAGTTCCCCACAAGGGGAGCAATACCGCTGCACCAATATTTTATGGAACGCCTTCATTTTGCTGTTACATTCGGACGCACATCAGGCAGGAACACGGCGACGATTCCCAACAGCGGAAGCCATGTGCTGACCTTGAAAATGAATTCGACACTCGTCAGGTCGGCCAGCCAGCCGAAAAATGCGGAACCGATACCGCCCAGCCCGAACATCAGTCCGAAAAAGATGCCGGCAATCATCCCCACCTTGTCAGGCTTCAGGTCGGTGGCATACACCACGATGGCTGAAAAGGCCGAAGCAATCACCAGGCCGGTAATGACGGACATCACGACTGTCCAGAACAGATTGAGATAGGGCATCACAAGCGTAAAGGGAGCCGCGCCAAGGATGGAAAAGAGAATGACGTATTTCCGCCCGTAGCGGTCGCCGAGAAAGCCTCCGAGCAGCGTGCCCGCCGCAAAGGCGGCCAGATAGGCAAACAGACAGAACTGCGACTGCTGTACCGTGACACCGAACTTCTCCATCAGGAAGAAAGTGAAATAGCTCGTCATGCAGGCATTGAAAAAGTATTTTGAGAATATCATCAGCACCAGAATACCCAATGCCATCCTGACGGTCCGTGGAGGGAGACTGCAGACGGCTGTCCGGGTTCTGCGGTGGAATGTCCTTATCTCCGCAAGCATCAGACTGTACCAGCTTCCCACCCGCATCAGCAGGATGGAGGCCAGCAAAGCGGCCAACGCGAACCATCCCACGGCATGCTGCCCGTAAGGAATGACTACCAGAGCGGCCAGAAGCGGCCCGAGGGCATTCCCTCCGTTGCCTCCTACCTGAAAGATGGACTGTGCCAGACTTTTCCTGCCTCCCGAAGCCATCTGTGCCACCCGCGAGGCTTCGGGATGGAACACGGAAGAGCCGCAGCCGATTACGGCGACCGCCAGAAGTATCAGCAGAAAACTGGGAGCGAAAGCCAGAGACACCAGTCCCACAAGCGTGAAACACATGCCCGCCGCCAGCGAATAGGGCTGCGGATGGCGGTCGGCATAACGCCCCACAAAAGGCTGGAACACAGAAGATGTAAGCTGGAACACCAGCGTGATGACACCTATCTGCGCGAATGTGAAACCGAACTTGTCCTTCAACAGAGGATAGATGGCCGGAATGACCGACTGAATCATATCGTTCAGCAGATGACAGGTCCCTATCGTGAACAGAATGGCATAGGCCGTTCCCTCCGCCATACGGGGATGTCCTTTCAGTTTGTCCAACACGTAACCAATCATATTCCTTGATTCCTTTTTACGCCGCAAAAGTAGCGACATTCCCCATAATCCGCAAACGAAAGGGAGGGATTTTTCGACCGGAAAAAGCCAAAAGGAAACAAGTCGCACAATATGCCGGTATTCACATTGAAACACCTGTCTGTTTTATGGAGAACAACGGCATATTTTCGGTAAAACGACAAAACGTTCTCCAGGAAAAATGTAACTTTGCCGCACAAAAGCGAATCCGCATGAAAACATCCCACAACTGCCTTCTGTGTCTGGGCTCGAACGTCGATGCAGAAGTCCACCTGAAAAGGGCGGAAAAGACGTTAGACAGAATGTTCCCGAACATCCGTTGGGGAAAGTCCGTCTGCACTCCGCCTGAAGGGAACGGGGGGAAAGGTCCCGACTACCTCAACCGGATAGCCCGCTTTGAAACGGAACTGACAGAAAAGGAAGTGGAAAGGATTGTCAAGAACGTGGAAAAGGAAAACGGACGCAGACCGGATGACAAGCAGTCCGGTTTTGTCCCGCTGGACATCGACCTGCTGCAATACGGTCCGCAGGTGCTGAGACCACTCGACTTTGGGAAAGAATATGTGCGCAAAGCTTTGCAGGCCTTCTCCGAAGACCACGGACAATGAATCAGTCGAACTTCACATACCCCAGCCGCGTGTAACGCACACCGTGCGACTCGTAATGCGACATCACTTTCGCCGATTTCACGCGGAGTGTCTCATATTTCTCCACCTTCCTGCTCCGGCAACTCAGTGCATTCGGAGTGAGGCTGCGGGCTGCCGCCTTTACAAGAAAGGTGAAACGGTTGCCGTCGCGGTCGGCGGCCAGCACATTCTGGTCCACAAAAAAGTCGGGCTTGTATGCGTCCACCTGAAGACGCACGTTCAGCACCACGAGCTGCAGGTCTTTCAGTCTGTCGCCCGCATTCCCCACAAACCGGCTGACCGAAGCCACACGCGGCTTATGGACGGTAAATTCAAAATGGACGGTAACGAGACAGCCCGCCAGCTCCTTCAGGCGGTCGTACTTTCTGCCGGCAGGGACAAACTTGTTTGCCAGCCAATACACGTAAGACGGATCAATATAGAAAATTTCAGAAAGGTGTTTCCCTTTGTATTTCCCGAACGGAATGATTTCATCGGCTTCTCCATAATATGATTCAAAGACAGAACTTCCGGCCACTCCCAGCCATACGTTACAGTTCTGGAGCAATTCAAACGCTCTGCCGGCCGCCGCCTCGAAGGTGACACCCAGCGTGCGGACAAACACAGGCGAACGGCGCGCCGGAAACACCCGCCAGAGCGCATAATAGGGACGGTAGGCGGCGGCCATCGTGATGACATACATGCCGTTGTCGCGGCTACGCCCCCTGTTGAAAGCTTCAATCCTCTCCATCTGTTTCCCGGCAGTCTCCGGCATTGTTCCGCGCAGTTCGTCATAAAGTTCCATCCGCCCCTCCTTTCTCTTGCGGACAAGATAAGAAAAATCTCACGGAAATGCAAACGGAAGACATGGAAATCTGTCCCGGAAAAACGCAGAAAGGGCAGAAAGACGAATGTCCCTCTGCCCTTCATATCATCAAAAGTGAAATCGGCCCGATTACAGGACGGACTTCACGGTTTCAAGCATACCCTTTTCCTGAATGCTGTCCAGATCGGCCTTCACGGCGGCGGCCAGTCCCGGAATCTCGTTCAGGTTCTCGCCCCAGATTGATTCAGCACCCAGCACACCCTCGGCCACTTTCCGGGTGTCTCCCGTAGCCCACAGGCTTTTCAGCAGTTCCATAATCTCCGGCGAATCGTTCGGAACGATTTCCGCACCGTCTTCACGCACACCACCCTTGTAGTAAGTGATAATGGCAGCCAGTCCCAGCACCAGACACTTGGGCAGTTCGCCTTTGCGCTGCAGATAAGTCTTCAGTCCCGGCAAATCGCGCGTCTGATATTTCGGGAACGAGTTCAGCATGATGGAAGTCACCTGATGGTCGACAAACGGATTGTTGAAGCGTTCAAGCACATCGTGGGCAAACTTCTCCAGTTCCGGCTTCGGAAGATTCAGCGTCTCCATCAGTTCGTCGAACATCACCTTATGAATGAACTTGCCAATTACCGGATGCTGGCAGGCATCGCGCACAATATTGATTCCCGACAGATAAGCAACCGGCGACAATACGGTGTGCGGACCATTGAGCAGCGTCACCTTCCTTTCATGATAAGGAGCTTCCGAAGGAACGAACAACACATTCAAACCCGCTTTGTCTGCCGGAAACTCTTCCGCCACTTCTTTGGGAGCTTCAATCACCCAAAGATGGAAAACTTCACCCTGCACCACCATGTTGTCGTCATACTGCAACTTCTCCTTGATGGCATCAATGTCCTTATGCGGGAATCCCGGCACGATGCGGTCCACCAGAGTGGCATATACACCGCATGCCTTCTCGAACCAGTTCTTGAAGCCGTCTTCCAGCCCCCACAACTCAATATATTGATAGATGGTTTCCTTCAGCTTGTGTCCGTTCAGGAAAATCAGCTCGCACGGGAAAATGATCAGTCCCTTCGACATGTCGCCATTGAAAGTCTTGTAACGGTGGTAAAGCAGCTGCGTCAGTTTTCCCGGATAAGAAGAGGCGGGCGCGTCGTCCAGCTTGCAGGAAGGGTCGAAGGCGATGCCGGCCTCGGTGGTGTTTGAAATCACGAAACGCATCTCCGGCTGTTCGGCAAGTTTTATGAACTCCTCATAATGGCTGTAAGGATTCAGTGCACGGCTTATGACATCAATTAAGGTCAGGCTGTTCACGCTCCTGCCATTCTCCAAGCCCTGAAGATTCACATGATAAAGGCAGTCCTGCGACTGCAGAACGTCTATCCGGCCTCTTCCAATCGGCTGTACGACAACCACGCTGCTGTTGAAGTCTGTCTTCTCGTTCATATTGCAGATAATCCAGTCAACGAACGCGCGGAGGAAGTTGCCTTCGCCGAACTGGATGATTCTTTCGGGGCGAAGTGTCTTTTTCGCCGTCTCTTTGTTCAGTGCTTTCATGTCAATTATATTTTAAACTGTAAGTAAAATCTTCAAAATCCGGAAGAAGATTCGGTCATTCTCCTCTCCCGTACAAGAAACAATCTTGATTCTCAAAACATTGTCAGGGGAACACAAGACTTAAATTTCTTAAATCAGCGGTGCAAATATACGAAATATTTTGTTATTCCAAATAAAATCCATACTTTCGTGTTCGATAACGGAAAATTATTTGCAACCTTATGCTATTTAACATAAATAAATTGTAAGCAAAAGGCATAAATACAGAAGAAAACAACAATTTAAACAATTTGTCATGAAAAAGTTTATGGACGAAAATTTCCTGTTACAGACCGAAACGGCACAGGAACTGTATCACAACCATGCGGCAAAAATGCCGATCATCGACTACCATTGCCACCTTATTCCGAAAATGGTGGCTGAAGACTACCAGTTCAAGTCTATCACTGAACTGTGGCTGGGCGGCGACCATTACAAATGGCGTGCGATGAGAAGCAACGGTGTGGAAGAACGCTACTGTACAGGAAAAGACACGACCGACTGGGAAAAATTCGAGAAATGGGCGGAAACCGTTCCCTACACTTTCCGCAATCCGCTTTACCACTGGACACATCTGGAACTGAAGACAGCTTTCGGCATCACGAAAATATTGAACCCGACCACGGCACGCGAAATCTTTGACGAATGCAACGCCAAGCTGGCCACTCCGGAATATACGGCCCGCAACCTCATGCGCCGTTATCATGTGGAAACGGTCTGCACGACTGACGACCCGGTAGATTCGCTGGAGTATCACATCGCCACACGTGAAAGCGGATTTGAAATCAAGATGCTTCCCACATGGCGTCCCGACAAAGCCATGGCAGTGGAAGTGCCCGCCAACTTCCGTGCCTACATGGAGAAACTGTCGGAAGTGAGCGGTGTGCAGATATCCAAATTCGATGACATGGTGGCTGCCCTGCGCAAACGTCATGAATTCTTCGCGGAACAGGGATGCAAGCTTTCTGACCACGGAATCGAGGAGTTCTATGCGGAAGACTACACGGACGCGGAAATCAATGCCATTTTCAACAAGGTATATGGCGGCACAGAGCTTACAAGAGAAGAAATACTGAAGTTCAAGTCGGCCATGCTGGTTGTGTTTGCCGAAATGGACTGGGAAACAGGATGGACACAACAGTTCCATTACGGAGCCATCCGCGACAACAACACAAAGATGTTCAAACTGCTGGGTCCCGATACAGGATTCGACTCTATCGGCGAATTCAACACGGCAAAGACGCTGGCGAAATTCCTCGACCGTCTGAATACAGAAGGCAAACTCACCAAGACTATCCTTTACAATCTGAATCCGTGCGCCAATGAAGTGATCGCCACTATGCTGGGCAACTTCCAGGACGGATCCGTTCCGGGAAAGATTCAGTTCGGTTCGGGATGGTGGTTCCTCGACCAGAAAGACGGAATGGAGAAGCAGATGAACGCACTGTCGCTCCTCGGACTGTTGAGCCGCTTCGTGGGAATGCTCACCGACTCGCGCTCTTTCCTCTCCTATCCGCGCCACGAGTATTTCCGCCGTACGCTGTGTAACCTGCTGGGGAAAGATGTGGAGAACGGAGAAATCCCGTTCAGCGAAATGGCACGCGTACGGCAGATGGTAGAGGACATCTGTTACAACAATGCGAAGAATTTCTTCCAGTTCTGAGAAATTCTATAGTTGTTATTGGCCTAAAACACAAGCACTGCCGCGGACATAATTTTTCGTCCGCGGCTTTTTTGTCGATTTTCTGATCATTTTTTAGTATTTTTGCGTTTCGTTTTCAGAAAAAGGAACAACAAAAAGTACATTAGGATGAAAATAAGCTTCATGAGTCTGGCAAGCGGAAGCAGCGGAAACTGCTATTATCTTGCCACAGACAACACAGCCATACTGATTGATGCCGGAATAGGCATACGAAACATAAAGAAAGTGTTCAAGGAACATGCACTCAGACTGAGCAGCATCTGTGCCGTATTCATCACCCACGACCACGCAGACCACATCAAGGGTGCAGGCCATCTGGGCGAAAAACAGGGTATACCGGTCTACTCCACCGAAAGAATCCACAAGGGGATGCGCCGAAACTACTGCATGACCGAAAAGTTGAGCCAGAACCATATCCGCTTTATACAAAAGGAGGAACCGATAACGGTAGGCGACTTTCAGATTACATGCTTCGAAGTGCCTCATGACGGCTCGGACAACGTGGGTTACAGCATCACTGCGGGTGACAAGACGTTTTCCTTCCTCACCGACATCGGACACATCACGCCTACCGCATCACGCTATATCAGCCAGACAGACTACCTCATCATAGAAGCGAACTATGATGAAGCAATGCTGCGGATGGGACCTTATCCACAGCATCTGAAAATCCGCATTGCAGGACCGAACGGGCATCTGAGCAACCGTGAGCTGGCCGAATATCTGGCCGGAAACCTGACTGAGAAGCTGAAATACGTCTGGCTCTGCCATTTAAGCAAAGAGAACAATCATCCGGCACTGGCATTGAAGACGATTGAAATGATTTTGAAGGAAAAGGGAATTACGGTAGGGAAGGATCTGCAGGTGATTCCGCTCCGGCGCACATTACCTTCAGAGATGTATCACTTTGAATGACCGTACACCGGCTTCATGCTCCGGCTTCAGATAGAAGCTCTTTCGGAGACATCTCGTGATAATGCATCCGCTGGTTGACTTTGTCCCTGACGGAATTTCAAGTTTAATAATCTTAAAGATAGTTTAGACATGACTGTTTATTGAGGGAAGCGTATATTTTTGTATTTAAATCTGTTTACTGGAACACATGAACATACAGGAATTCATAGTCAAATACAGGGAAGCATTCAGTGAAAACGTGCCTCTTCCCGTGGCTTTCGGTTACAGTGACAAGGCTGTAACGGAAGTGAGAAAGATACCCCGCTGCATGATTGGTGCGATACGCAAGGTATGCGACGGGGAACCGCTGACGTTGTCTGCCGACAATGTGCTATGCGGTGGCGGCGGCCTTTATACTGCCTTCACCCCCATGCCCGACCGCGTGCCGGTGTTCGTGTCGGAGACGGAACACTATAAGCAAACCAAGGAACAGGTGAAAGAGTACATCGACCGACTGGGCATCCGCCTGTCCGAAAAGCCGTACCTCAACTTTGTACGCATGGACCACATTGACAACCTGGACGAAGTGGAAGGAATACTTTTCTTCGCCGTTCCCGACGTGCTGTCTGGCCTATGTGCATGGGCGTTTTACGACAACAACGATGATGACGCGGTATGCACACGGTTCGCTTCGGGATGTTGCAGCATCGTGACCTTCACCGCCAAGGAGAATGCGGAAGGGGGCCGCCGGTGTTTCATCGGCATGCTCGACCCGTCGACACGTCCGCTGGTTCCCAAGGATGAACTGACATTCACCATACCGGCCTGCCGGTTCAAGGAAATGATGGATACTATGGGACAGTCGGCATTATTCCAAAAAGCATATTCCATTGTGCGCAAGCGCATCAACGGAGAGATACAAAATAACAAACAGTAAAATCGGATTAGGATGGAAACTTTCAACGACGTGATTTCAGAAGACCGTCTGGTGTTGGTGGACTTTTTCGCCACCTGGTGCCAGCCTTGCAAAATGATGCATCCCGTGCTGGAACAACTCAAGGGCACGTTCGGCGACAAGGTGCGCATCATCAAGGTGGACGTGGACAAATATGGGCAGACAGCCGCCCGATATGGAATACAGGCCGTACCTACCTTGATGTTGTTCCGCAAAGGACAAATTCTTTGGAGGCAAAGCGGCATGGTATCAAAGGCTGACCTACAGACGGCAATCACTCCGTTTCTACAATAAAACAGAAACAAGAACATGAATAAAAGAGAATACGCACAGGCCAACAAAGACTGGCTTACACAAAAATCACAGGAAGATGGAGTAAAAACACTTTCCAAGGGTATCTGCTATAAAATCCTTGCGGAAGGGAAGAGCGACGGCAGGCATCCGAACCCGCGTAGCATCGTGACTGCCCATTACACCGGACGGACGATTGACGGACGGCAGTTTGACAGCAGCCGTGGTGGCGCACCCCTGGCCATCCGCCTTTGCGACCTCATCGAAGGATGGATCATTGCCATGCAGGAGATGTGTGTGGGTGACAAATGGGAAGTCTACATTCCGGCGGAAATGGGTTACGGCAAGTTTTCTCAGCCGGGCATCCCCGCCAACTCCACGCTTGTATTTGAAATCGAACTTTTAGGCATAGCGTAATGTTTGGCCACAACTGAAACCATAGCGGCATCGGCGAGGCATTTATCTTTCATTTATGAGGATCACATCATTAGTTGAAAACACAAGCCGGACAGGACTGCCCGTAGAGCATGGACTAAGTCTGCATATCCGCCTGAACAACGGACGGCAGATTCTGTTCGACATGGGACAGCACAGACTGTTTGCGGACAATGCGGAAAGGCTGGGCATTAGCCTGACCGATGTGGACATGGCGGTTGTATCGCACGGACATTACGACCATGGAGGCGGACTCCGCACTTTTCTTGAACTCAATGAGAAGGCCAAAGTCTATATCAGCCAATATGCTTTCGAACCGCATTACTCGTGGCGCGATGAAGGGCTGAGATACATCGGCATCGACCCGGAACTGAAAGCGAATGACAGACTGGTGTTTTGTAAGAATGAAGTTCACATAGGCAATGGCATCATACTATTCTCCGGAGCAAACGGCGACTGCCTGAAACCAGCCGGAAACAGATTGCTATTCGGCCCAGACAAAGACATAAACGATGACTTCCGTCATGAACAGAGCCTTATCATCAAGGAAGGGAAAAAGACCGTTCTTTTTGCCGGATGCGCACACAAAGGTATCATGAACATCATGCAAAGAGGCATGCACGTGGCAGGCAGCCCCTTTACCCATGTCCTTGCAGGAATGCACCTGGTGAAAAGCGGTCTGACAGAAGAAAGCGAAGCAAAGTTTATCCATTCTTTAGCGGAAAAATTGTCGGCGCACACCGGTTGCCGCTATTTTACCATGCACTGCACAGGAACGGCGCAGTATGAAACATTGAAAAAAGAGATGGGCGACACCATTGACTATATGGGATGCGGTGATACCATAGAAATCTGAATCCAAAAGAATAAAAACTGCGCATCGAGACACTTATCTTCCAACAACACAAATGACAATTGGAATAATGAGAAAAGAACTTTTACACTCCTGCCCGGAACTGATTGACTATATCAATGAAACTGGTTTCCTGCCATTGCTCCGCATGGGTATCCCCGGCTGGTCGGCTGAAGAAGTGACAGACGAAGATTGTCAGTACACCCGCCTGCCCGACGGCGGATGGGAATGGCCGCTTTGGGAATGGAAAGGCTCTATCCTGCAGGAAAGCGGCTGTGCATACGGCAAGTTCTTCAACCGCAAGGCCGCATTCATCAGCCGCGAGTGGTGGCCGGACTTCTGCAACTACCGCCGGAGCATTTACCCGTATCCGGAAGAAGGGAGCATCGAAGAGGCGATTCTCACAACACTGAAAAGTGAGGGCAGCTTGATTACCCGCGAACTGCGTGCGGCGTGTGGATTCACAGGGCCAAAAATGCGCAGCCGTTTCGACGCTTATCTGACGCGTCTGGAAATGGGCGGCTATATCGTGACGGAAGACTTCATTTATCCCCATGACCGTCATGGGAGAGAATACGGCTGGGGATGGTCTCTGCTCACCACACCGGAAAGTATTTTCGGGAAAAAAGCCTGTCATCCGGACCGTACGCCACAGGAATCACACGAACGGATACTTGGCCAGTTCAGAAAGATTCTGCCGAATGTTCCCGAAAAGACGTATGATATCCTGCTTAAATAAACTGCCGCAGCCCTTTTTCGCTTCTATCGGATATGGCACAGTCATATCCCCGCGATATACCCTTCCTGCTCATACACTTTCCCGTACCGATGAATCATCTCAACCAACCCGTCAAGGCGCGGATCAACAATCTTCATGTTTCTATATCTGAGATACTGGACATCGTACAATCTGCCGTTACCCGTTCTCAACCTTTCATCTATATCCTTTGGGATAAGGAAACTGGCCCTTCCGCCGAGATATTTATAGAACTCAGACTGATAAATGCTGATGCCGGCCAGATCGAAATCGCCGAAATGGATATATTCATTGGAAATTTCCATAAGCCACTCCCGCAAATCGGATGACTGCGGATAGCGCGACACAAACAGAATTTTCCTGTCGCCGAACAGATACCTTTGACGGCGGATATGGCGGAAGTTTTCCCCATTCTCAACGCCAGTCACCACAACATCCTCCGGGATATGGAATTCCTTCGGATTCTGCACAAAAACAGCCGTACCGTCAGGCGGAGAGATGACAAACTCAGAATCCCCCACCCTTGCGTCTATCGGCTCATAGCTGTTCACAAGAAATCCTCTGAATGTCCTTAACTTGACAGACTTTGAATCTCCTGTTTCCCGCACAAGCATACTGCGTTCCAGACCTCCGTTCTTACCACTCAACATATCAGCCCACTCTTCAAGGAGGACACCATTTGTATAGTTGTCCGTGACATATCTGCGACAAGCATCAGCGTCAGTCAGGCGGTAGGAATTTCTGCTTCCCCGAGTCAGGGCGGTTATTAGCCCCTCCTCCTTCAATTCATCGACAATCCAGCGCGGCAACGAACTTGAAGGAACAGTTTCCCCTCCGAGCATCCGCAACAGTCTGTTGGCCACTGACACTGTAAATCTTTTCTTCTCCATACTCCAGAACAATCCTTTCACTTACGGGTGAGCAACGGCACTATCCTGGTATTGCTTCTGGAATCCTTGCTCAACAGATAAGTATATTTATAGTCCTCTACATTATACGTCGTAGGCGAGCTGTTTATAAGCAGTATGTTACGGCAGTTGGCAAAGTCGAGTATTCCCTTTACATTGTTCGGATGCAGCTTGCCTATTTCATCCATCATGCAATGCACCTTGAAATCGCCGAATTTCCGCGAAGCCTTCTCCTTGAACACATTGATAAGCATGATATTCACCATGGCCTTGACCAATATATCTGTCCCGTCGGAACCCACATTGGCTATCTTCTCCACCCAGCCCGTATCATTGTCATTCTCAATTACCCGGAACTGCAGGTTAAAAGTATCAGAAACGACCAGACTTCTGCGGGACGGCTCATCCTTCAGCAGTCTGCTGAACGCGTCAAGATATTTCACTGCTCTGAGATTCACATTTTCACGTGAATCTTGTGAAAACAGATCCACCTTGCCCATATTGAAACTGTTCTCGTCATTAAAGTTCTTTATTTCAATCAAAAGCTGCATGAGTTTGTCGTTGCTCTGCTGCGGCCGGAGTTCGATACTGCGTATCACCCCTGCAAAATTCCGCTTGATGAAATCCCCATTGATGTCTTTTATTGTCTTATGTATCATACTTTCACTCTGGGTAAGTTCGCCCGTCTCCTTCGATATGCGCCGTATGATGTTCACATACCTCTCGCTTATACGACTCTGGTATTCCGCAATCTTATTGTTCTCCACAAACTCACATAAGTTGGATGCAAAATCCATGTAATCGGAATCACTGGACAGAGATGTGGGGAAACAGAACGTATTTCTGGGAGTGAAATTGTCGCAGAACAGATTCACCGCCTTCCTGAAACTCTCCGTATCCCTGTTCAAGGACACGACAAGACTTTTCAGTTCATCCACTATGGCTCCGCATGACTTCTTTGTAGCAAGTTCGCCGGACGTATATGACTCCGGAGGACAGAATCCTTCATCCTTACGGAAGTTCTCAAGAGCATCAAGATCTTTCCTGATAGAATCACGCTCGCCCAACTTTTCATCTTTTTCGTTCTTCACCGAATTACACCGGTCAGAAAGTCTCTTTTTCCGCAACGCATATTTTTCTCCGAGTTCCTTCAAGTGCTGTTCATTGGTCTTCCTGTCATCCCGCAGCTCCTGTTCATGGTCGAACAGCTCTCTCTTGTCCTTTTCATAGCTCCATACCAGATTCTGTTTTTCCGAGATGTAATCCAACTCATTGCAGACGGAATCTATCTTTGCCTTATAGGCACTGATTGCCGATGTATCCGCACCTTTACCGTTCAGCTCATCGTTCTGTGACTTGAGAAGTTCTTTCTTTTTCACTTCCATAGCCACCCGGCGGTCGGTAAGTTCTTTCCTGATAGCCTGTATTTCATTTTCAGCAGCATTGCGTTCCTTCTTTTCCACTTTCCTTTGTTCATCAAAGACTTGAGCGATGCGCCTTTCCCTTTCCTGCCGCAAAGCTTCTTCATTGCCGCTGCATCTCTGCCTTTCCTTTTCTTTGCCGCCTATTCCAGTCTCCACCTCTTCAAGCTGGTTTCTCTTCCACTCCTCCTCCTTGCGTGTCCATGAAACATATTCCGCTTTTGCCGTCTTCTTCTGAGACGGATATTGCTGCAACTGGATTTCAAGAAGATGCATCTCACCAGATATTGCAGAAATTTGTTTCCTGTATTTATTCCTTACCGCTTCCACTCTCGTCATTTTCTCTTCATTCAGACGACCGACACTCATTGTATCGGCTTCCCTTTCAGACGATTTGGCATCCAATTCAGCTTTAAGCTGTTCAGGAGAACGCAAATCGCGCTCCACCCCGTCCAGATTTATCTTCACACCAAAAAATGAATTCCTGCCGTCAGCCGAAAGTTCCGGCGAAAGATTCGGATTGTAAAGAATCAGCTTCTCGTCGGCTATCTTTCCGATTGTTTCCTGCCAGCCCGGCTTGTTCCTGTCAAGCCATTCACAGAAAGAACCTTTGCTGTTGCTTATCAGAAGATTCAACGACTCCATTTCCGCATCCAGAAGTTTTCTGTGGCGCAATATTTCCTCAATCTTCGCATCAAATTCATTTTCGACATCTTTGGTCTCCCCTTCAGACCTTTGTCGAAGACTGTCGCATTCCAGTTTCATGCGGTCAATTTCCCTTGCCGTACGTTCTTCCTCTGCAGACAAATTTCTCAACCGGTCATCACATGCCTTTATTTCATCTTTAAAATGTACAGAACACTCTATCCTGGTCTTCAGTTCTTTCAGTCTGTGAATTTCTTCCAATAACTGAATCTTGCCATCAGACACGGTCTTCAGTTTCTCTTCATAAAGGGAACGGACTTCATCTGCCTGTTCATTGCATTTCTTCATCAAACCGGAAAGCCTTTCATCAAGCTCCTCTTTCCGATAAAGTATTCTTCTGTTGGTTTCATTCTCAAACCTTGCGAACTCAGCGTCAAGAGTCTGCCCAAGCGAAGTGTACTTGTTAATCACATCACTGTACGTGCTTGTCAGTTCACTATAGACCTTATCCAGAGACTCCAGTTCATACTTCAAGGCAGGTTTCTTTTTCACTCTCGATATAACCTCGTCAATCCGTTCCTGTTCATAATATTTGCGTTTCTCCTTTATCTTTTTCAATTCCGAATCGATGATTCCACTCCGTTTTATCAGCCCGTCACGTTCGTTGTCAAACTTCTCCTTTTCCTCACCCAGCAAACGGGTATAGCGTTCAACCTCCCTGCCCAGAAAAGAAATCTGTTCTTCAAGTTCCGGAAGTTTCCGGATAGCCGCTTTTTCCGCGTAATTCAGTTCAGCCCGTCTGTCTTCAATCTGCTTTTTCAAGAACAGTAATGTCCTATACCATCTCATCACCGTGTCGGCCTGTTTTCTGACCGGAACAACCCCGTTCTTGTCCCGCTTGCTCCAAAGCATCACATCAGAATATTCCTGTTCAAAAGTCTCTATCTGGCTCCGATAATACCCCAAATCAACTACAAACTCATTGTCATCCATCGACTGTATAATGGTATCCTTGATGAAATCGGCATCAAGTTTGGAATTCAGGAATACATTCTGAATCGTGCGGGGAATGTTCTGGTATCTCGAACTCTCCACGATGGCATACTTCCGGAACTGAAGCAGTTCGGGCTTCCTGTTATTTCCGAAAATGATGTCACGGAACATATCATAACCGGTAACCAGCGATGACACACTGCAGCCGGATCCGGCGGATATGCGTGCACGGACTTCACTCCATTCGGCCGACACCTCGTTCTTGTCATCCACAAACCAGTCTTTCCGATATGGCGCGTCAATGAAACGGAATGCAGCCCTACCCATCGACTTGGTCACCACAACCGTATAGGCACCGTTTTCGCGCATCACTTCATATGCTATATAAGAATTGGCAAACGGAAGATAGAAAGAATCAAAGTTCTTCTTCTCTTTCGGAATGCCCAGCCTGAGCTTGTCCGCATTATAGAAAAACAGGACTGCGCGCAGAAGCGTACTCTTCCCTACCCCCTGTGTACCTATGAAATGCACGTTGCCGTCCACTTTCACTTCCGCATACGGCACATGGGCACTGTTCAGAAAAATTATCTTATTGAGATACCTCATCGTTCATTTCCTCCGATATCGTTATGCAGTCCACCAGGTCTTCCATATAGTGAAACGCGGTTAATACTTTATACGTGTTGTCATGTTCATTCTCCAGTTCAACCATCCCCGACTTTTCAAGTTCCGAAACGAGTTTCTCCACAATCTCATCGAATTTCTTTTTGTCCGGAAAAAGTTTGGAAGCCTTATCCTTAAGCTCCATCTCACAACTGATCTTCACTTCGATGTCAGCCGGTCTGAATTTGAATCCAGGCCCGAATGTCGCATCATATGTTTTCAGAAAACTCAGATAGTCAATCCACTTCATCACCGCCTCAAGTTTGCGTTCAAGATCAACCTTAGCCTCCTTCCGGGTAAACATGTAATACCCGTCACCACCTTCAAGATAAAAGCCTATCCCCTTATAATATTCATAATAATCAGCCGAGTCTTCCTCTATGGCATCATAACAACGTTTTATCAAAGGTGACACACTGTTGGCAGAAATGAATCCGCCCTTGCTCAATATATTGAATATTTCCTCCGTATATTTCATGCGCATTCAGATTATATAGTCATTTGGAATAAATCAAGGGATATTCCACACCATAGCTCGTTTCATAAGTATCCGTAAAGTTCAGTACGTCGGCATACTGTGACGCAATCTGACAAAAAAACAGAATCCTGTTGTCCGTACTCAGATTCTTGTGATAGTTGTAGCCCATTACAAACTTGAACAGATGGCTGCCCGAAGCGGCAAAGGCATTATACACTTCCTGCAGATTGACCGAATCCATGACTTCACTGTCCGTCTCCAGATATTCCCGCGGGATGGCTCCCGCCATATTCTTCGGCCCTTTCGTCAGATTCTTTCTTTTTGAGACGACTTTCCTTATCAATTCAAGTGCCGTCGCAGAAGTGCGCAGATTGCCCACCGACAACTTGATGCGGTAGCTGGCCTGCGGCTCCATCCATACAGGATTCCTTTGGTTGAGAATCTGGCGTATGTCACTTTTCTCCTCCAGCAGGAACTGGTCGCGAAGATATTTCAGGCGGCGCACTTTCTCAAATATCCGGTTCTGGTAGGCTACCAGGTTCAAGTAATGGATAATCTGTTTCTCTATCTCTATCAGATTATGATACGAATCATTCAACTGTAACTTGACATCGCTCACCACCATGCGCATCTGCGTATCCATGGCCACCCTGAAGAATACGGGCTGCTGATTCTCAATCACATCTTCACTTCTGCTGATGAGCAGAGCTATACTCTTGCGCTTTTCGTCAAGATTCTTCAGTTTGGAAAGCTTGACGCGATAATTCGGTTCGTTCTTGTATGTATTGTCAATGTTACGCTTCAAGTCTATTACATTACGCACGGTAATCATCGCTATATTCTTCAGGCACCTTCTGACCTCCTTATGATAATTGTACTTCCGCTGCTCGTTGTCTTCCTTGAGATAATATTCTATGTTCTCATTCAGCCTTCCCAAATAATCATCGACAAAAGAGACGTTGATGTTTTCATTCACCTGCAACACATCCTCAAAGAACTTGAGATACACATCCTCCATCTCAAGAAAGTTCCCGCTGTCTCTTATTACCCCATAGTCAATGAGGTATCTGACTCTGTCTTCCTTATACTCCGTAAGTTCCAGGGCGTAATCGTGCTTTAAGGAAGTGGAGGGCCTTTTCTGGAACATCTGTTTCAGCAGGACCTTCTCCCTTTCAAGCACGCGCAAAAGTTCATCTATGGATTTAAAAGCATTCATATCCCAACAGTTGTAACGCATATACAGACCATGTATGACATCTGCCATGCGATATACAAATATATCGGTTTCCATTCATTCAGTGGCATATTATCAGAAAAAATATTGCAAAATCGGAAGGCCATGGCACAGAATCTCTCCTTAAACATCATTTACACACGGAATAGCCTATGTGACCGGATAATGGAGGTATGACAGCTATCTCTGACAACGGGATTAAGGGAACGGAATATCCGCATGTTCCAACACGAACAGGCGGTTGTTCATGGCAGAACAGGCGGCTGTTTTTTCCGGCAGAAGAAGCGGCCCGGCGGATGGCAATTGAAGGAACTGGCATGACAGACTCAATGTTCGGTGTGAAAAAGTGTCGTTTTTCTCATTTTTTGGTTACTTTTGTCCTCCGAACAAGAATAAAAGCAACGATTATGAAAAAAACAGACCTAATGACCATGACAGCTGCCATCGCATTGGCGGCTTCCTCATGTGCCGCACCTGAAAAGACTACGGATGAAGGACCGATCATCGGACGGCAGGAGGTTACCGTCGAAAACGGACGGATGACTCCGGAGACCTTATGGGCTATGGGACGCATCGGCTCTTCAAGCACGTCACCCGACGGAAAACGAATCGCCTATACGGTGTCATACTACAGCGTGAAGGAAAACAAGGGACACACGGTGATTTATGTGATGAACGCTGACGGCTCGGACAACAAACTGCTCACCACTGCAGCGGCAAGCGAAAGCGACCCGGCATGGATAAAGAACGGCAGTAAGCTGGCTTTTCTGACAGGCGGACAAATCTGGGAAATGAACCCCGACGGTTCGGAACGCAGACAGCTTTCGGAACTGGAAGGGGGTGTGGATGGCTTCAGGTTCTCGCCCGATGAATCGAAGGTGCTTTTCGTGTCACAGGTGAAATATGGCGAACGCACTGCGGACAAGTACCCGGACCTCGACAAGGCAAGCGGAAAAATCATCGACGACCTGATGTACAAGCATTGGGACGAATGGGTGGAAACGATACCGCATCCTTTCGTGGCTTCCTTCGACGGAAACAGTATAGGCGAAGCGACCGACATCCTGAAAGACGAGCCTTACGAATCGCCGATGAAGCCTTTCGGAGGAATGGAACAGCTTGCATGGAGTCCGGCTTCGGACAAAATCGCCTATACCTGCCGCAAGAAAACGGGACTGGCTTATGCGGTTTCAACGGACAGTGACATCTATCTGTATGACCTTGCCACAGGAAAGACCGAGAACTTATGCAAGCTGGATGCGAAAGACAAGAATATGGGTTATGATGTCAACCCGCAGTTCTCGCCCGACGGGAAGTTCATTGCATGGCAGAGCATGGAGCACGACGGGTATGAAAGTGACCTGAACCGCTTGTATGTGCTGGATCTGGAGAAAAAGGAGAAGTTCAATGCAGCCTCCGCCTTCAAGACCAATGTGGATACTTATATATGGAATCCGGCATCCGACGGCTTCTATCTGATAGGCACCTGGCATGGAACGACGCAAATCTACCGTCTCGGACTGAACGACTGGAAAGAAGACAAAGCTCCGGTGAAGATTACCGACGGACTGCACGACTACGGCAGTATCGCGTGGGGCGGAGACAAGCTAGTCGCCACACGCCACAGCATGAGCCAGGCGGACGAAATTTATTCCGTCCCCACTGAATTCGAGGGAGAATATGCCGAGGCCACCCAACTGACCGCGGAAAACAAACACATCTACGACAAGCTGGAGATGGGCCGCGTGGAAGAACGCTGGATAAAGACGACCGACGGAAAGGACATGCTCGTATGGGTGGTCTATCCGCCGCAGTTCGACGCGAAAAAGAAGTACCCTGCCCTGCTCTTCTGTGAAGGCGGTCCGCAAAGTCCGTTGAGCCAGTTCTGGAGCTACCGGTGGAATTTTCAGATCATGGCGGCCAACGACTACATCGTAGTGGCTCCCTGCCGCCGCGGTATGCCGGGCTTCGGTCCCGAATGGAACGAAGCCATCAGCGGCGACTACGGAGGACAGTGCATGAAGGACTATCTGACGGCCATTGACGAAGTGGCGAAAGAACCGTTCGTCGACAAGGACCGTCTGGGCTGCGTGGGTGCCAGCTTCGGAGGGTTCTCCGTCTACTGGCTGGCCGGGCATCACGACAAACGCTTCAAGGCGTTCATCGCCCACGACGGCATCTTCAACATGGAAATGCAGTATCTGGAGACGGAAGAGAAATGGTTCGCCAACTGGGACATGGGCGGTGCATATTGGGACAAGAACAATGCCACGGCGCAGCGCACCTTTGCCAACTCACCCCACCGCTTCGTGGACAAATGGGACACTCCTATCCTCTGTATCCACGGCGAGAAGGACTATCGTATCCTTGCCAACCAGGCGATGGCGGCATTCGACGCGGCCAAAATGCGCGGCATACCTGCCGAACTGCTCATCTTCCCTGATGAGAACCATTGGGTACTGAAACCGCAGAACGGTGTGCTCTGGCAACGCGCTTTCTTCAGGTGGCTGGACCGCTGGCTGAAGCCGCAGGAATAAACCCGACCGCACAGTAAAGACTGTCAAAGCCGGAACCAACTTTCATCGTGTCATCCTGAACGTTTGCTCTCCATACGTTCAGGATGACATTGTTTTTATAGCCAGACTTGGCAAGTTGTTCTCCTTTACGACGCCCGCTTTTGTTTAATTTTATCAAACAGAAAGCTTTATAAAAAGTTACACCTTGCATCCAAAAACGCGCTTTTAATTGGCAAAAGTACACTTATTTCGCGGCCCTTAAGACCATTTTTATATTTCCATCCTGCATTTCCACAACAGAAAAGCAGAGAAACATTTGCTTTTTTATGAAAATTTCTCTTTTTTTGCGCCCGTTATGTAATATAATCAAAACAGAATATGAAAAACAAACATGTAAAATCTGACTGCAGAGGGATTCCCTTCATCACACATCGCTTCCGCCAAAGGGGCATATATGCATGCCTGTGCGCGGCTATGTGTATTCTCCCTGCATCAGAAGCATTCGCACAGAGCAGTGGGAACAACAGGCAGACCCCTAAGGAGAAAGTGACAGGAAAAACAACCTACAAGGGTGTGGTAATAGATGACACGGACATGCCTTTGCCGGGTGTGAACATCACCTACAGAAACGCCAAAGGGGCCGGAGCGATAACGGACGTGAACGGTGAATTTACCATTACGGTGCCCGACAACGTGCATAACCTTATTTTCTCGTATGTGGGAATGATGAACCAGACGGTGCGCGTGGCAGGAACTTCCGGTAAAATCAAGGTAAGAATGGAACCGGATGCAGTTGCATTGAAGGAAACGGTCGTGACCGGTATCTACACGCGAAAGGCGGAAAGCTTTACCGGTTCTATGGCAACCTATACGGAAGACGAACTGAAAATTGTGGGAAACAACAATGTGCTTGAAAGCCTGAAGGCACTCGACCCGGCATTCGTGGTACTGGAAAACAATCTGGCGGGTTCTGACCCGAACGCCACGATGAACCTGAACGTGCGAGGAAACACCAACATCGTAGGACTGGAAACCGAATACAACACCAACCCGAACCAGCCTCTGTTCATTCTGGACGGATTTGAGACGACTCTCTCCACCATCACCGACCTTAGCATGGACCGCGTGTCGAGCATCACGATTCTGAAAGATGCCGCCTCTACCGCCATCTACGGTGCCAAGGCTGCCAACGGTGTGGTAGTTGTGGAAACCAAGAAGCCCGAACCCGGAAGGCTCCGCTTCAACTACAACGGTAACTTCACCGTGGAATGGGCCGACCTCTCGGACTACAATCTGATGAACTCGCAGGAGAAGCTGGAATATGAACGTCTGGCCGGATATTATGGAGGACTCGACGAGAACGGACTCATCATTGACGAAGGGCAGCGCGAAATTTATAACCAACGCCTGTTCCGTGCCAAGAGGGGCATCGACTCCTATTGGCTGAATGAACCTCTCCGTACGGGATTCACCCAAAGCCACAATATCTTCGCTGAAGGTGGTGACGCGGCATTCCGCTATGGTATCGGACTGACTTACACGCAGACCAAGGGTGTGATGAAGAATTCTGACCGCGACGTGCTGAACGGCAATATCCAATTGACCTACCGTATTGACAAGTTCGCATTCAGCAACCAGACGAACATCACCAATACGGACATCGAAAACCCGACTGTGTCCTTCAGCCAGTTTGCACAGACCAACCCGTTCTACGACAAGCGCAATGAATACGGAGAAATAGAACAGGTGCTGGACGCGGTGGCGACGCTCAACGGAACGCAATACATCGCCAACCCCATATGGGACTTGCAGCAAAGAAGCTACGACAAGAGCAACCAGCTGAACTTCACCAACAACTTCCAGATTGAATATCGCCCGATTGACGAACTGCGAATCCGTGCCAAATTCGGACTCGTGGTGGGACGCGTGAATGCGGAAGCCTTCAGCTCGCCCGAGATGAGCGAGTTCCTGAACACGGATGAAATGGAAAGGGGACGCTACAAAGAATCAAGCACAAGAAGCTCCTCCTACGACGGCAGTCTGGACATTTCATACGGACGGACATTCGGCGACCATACGGTGAACGCCATCGCCGGTATGCAGATCAGCCAGAACAATTCTGACTTGTCGAGCTTCAGTGCAATCGGCTATATGAGCGACCTGTTCTCGAACCCGAACTTCTCGAACGGGTATCCGGACGGCGGAAAGCCATCGTCATCCATCAACAAGGCACGCACAGCCAGCTATTATGCCAACTTCAACTACGGGTATAAGCTGCGTTATCTGGTCGACTTCAACCTGCGTACGGACGGAGCTTCCGTATATGGTGTCGACAATCCGTTCTCTACCACATGGTCATTGGGTCTTGGATGGAACGTGCACAATGAAGCCTTCTTCCAGCAGACCGATGTGCTGAACTATCTGAAGCTGCGCTACTCTGTGGGTAACCCGGGAAACTCCAACATAAACGCAAAACTGGCGAACAGCATCTACACTTATGCAACCGGCTACCCCAATATGTTTGGTCTGGCCGCACTGGTAAGCTCATGGGGAAACACGGGACTGAAATGGCAGCGTACCAACGACCAGAACTGGGGTATCGACCTTGAGATGTTCCGCAACCGTCTGCGCCTGACAGTCGACTATTTCATCAAGCGCACCGACCCGCTGCTCCTGAACATCAACTTCCCGCCCTCGACGGGTATCTCCAGCGTGCCGATGAACATCGGTGCGATGAAGAACAAGGGTGTCACGCTTACGGCCAGCTACATGCTGATGCGACAGAAGGACTTCAACTGGACAATCAACGCCAACCTGCGCCATATCAAGACTACCTATTATAATATAGGTGACCTGCTCGAAAAATACAACGAGGAGGGACGCACCAACCAGACGCTGACACGTTATTATGACGGTGCAAGCAGCACGGCCATGTATGCAGTGCGTTCGGCAGGAATCGACCCGATGACGGGTAACGAAATCTTCATCCGCAAGGACGGTTCATACACTTACGACTGGGATGCATCGGACGAAGTGGTATGCGGAGACACCACGCCCGACATCGAAGGTACGTTCGGCACTTACCTCTATTGGAAGGGATTCTCGCTCAATGCAATCTTCACCTACCGTTATGGCGGACAGGCGCAGCTCTCCACACTGTTCAACAAGGTGGAAAACATCAGTGAAACGCAGATGAAATACAATCAGGACAAGCGTGCGCTGTACGACCGCTGGCAGAAACCGGGCGACTACGCCAAATTCAAACGCATTGACGACACCAGCACCACCAACATGTCATCCCGCTTCATCGCCGATGACAACACGCTGGAGTTCACATCTCTTTCACTGGGATACGAAACGACAACCGCCAAATGGCTGCAGGCCATCGGCGCATCGGCATTCAATGTACGCATTTACGGAAACAACCTGTTCCGCCTGTCTACCATCAAGGAAGAACGAGGAATCGACTATCCGTTCTCACGGAACATATCCGCTTCCGTAGGTTTCCGCTTCTAATATCTAAAAACTACGAATATGAAAATAAAAACTTTTATCAGAAATATTACACTTGCCGCAGCATTGTCCGCATCTTTCACTTCCTGCTCCGAATGGCTGAAAGTGGACATGGAGGACGGTATCATGGAAGATGCGCTCTATAGCGAGAACGAGGGGTTCATGATTGCACTGAACGGCATCTACAGCAGTCTGAACGGCACTTACGGGTCTTTCTGGAGCATGGGGGCCATCGATGTGATGGCACAGCTCTACAATGTGCCCCAGACAAGCGACCATCCTTACAAGATTTATGCCAACTACAACTACGAAGACAGTAATTTCGACACCAGTTCAGGCAATCTGTGGACCAACCTCTACAATCTGATTGCCAATATCAACGTGCTGATTGATCACTGCGACACGGAAGGAAGTGCCATCAGTGAACGTTACTATCCGATTGTCAAGGGAGAAGCGCTGGCATTGCGCGCCATGCTGCATTTCGACCTGCTCCGCTTCTACGGACCGATTTACGGACCGGACACGGAATCGCAGCCGGCCATCCCCTATCTTGACATTCCGAACAACAAAGAAGTGGTGGCCATCTCAAGTGCCAAGGAAGTGACGGAAAAGGTGCTGAAGGACCTGACGGATGCAGCCGAACTGCTCAAGGATGACCCGATACGCACGGATGGAGTAATGGCCTCCGAGTCTGACCAGCCCAACGAAAACAACGACTTCCGCTACCGTCAGTATCGTCTGAACTATTATGCTGTGCAGGGACTGCTTGCCCGTCTCTATATGTGGAAAGGTGACAAGACCGCCGCATACAACTGTGTAAAGCCCTTGCTGACGGAGATAGAGGAAAAAGCGACCTTCCCATGGGTTACCCGCGCCAACGCAACAAATCTGGAAGCTCCCGACCGTCTTTTCTCCACAGAAGTGATGTTCGCTTTGTATAATACCAGCAGGGAAACTCTGTTCGACAGCCAGTTCAATCAGTCGCTGGAAGGAAACGCGCTGACTTTCATCGGAGGCATGTCGGGCGACGACTCTAAAGTGGAGGCCTTCTACGGACCGAACAGTGCAAGCGACTATCGCAGGAGAATGTGGGAGGTCATCGCGTTCAGCGGCTCTGAGGAAGAAGAAGGCACCACTGCGGGCAACACTTCTGCCTATTTTCTGAAATATGAAGACATCGAGACCACTTCACATGCACGGTATATGATTCCGCTCATGCGTATCAGTGAGATGTATCTGATTCTGGCAGAATGCACGACCGACCTGCAGGAGGCTATCGACTGCATAAACAAAATCCGGTGGCAGCGCAACCTGACGGAAGAAATCACGTTTACGGAAGAGGAACGCATGAAATATATTCAGGAAGAATTTGCACGCGAAGTGATCGGTGAAGGGCAGTTGTTCTATTTCTACAAACGCCATGCGATGAGCAAGATACCTTCCGGAACAGAAGCCGGCGGTGAGTTCAGCATGCCGATATCCAAATATGTGGTGCCACTGCCGAAAACAGAGACTGATAACCGTCAATAACTAACAAAATCAACGAGACATGAAAAAGTTTGGATTTGCTATAATGACAGCCGCAATGTCTTTCTCTCTTCTCGCATCGTGCGAAAAAGAACTGATGTCTTATGAGGGAGAAGACGGAATTTATTTTGACGTACGCTGGGGAAATGAGGCCCGCGAAGGATATTGGGCGCACCAATACTACACACCCGTAGAGTTCGGGACAATGGACATTGACGTGACTACGTATGACGTGAGAGTGAGGGTGACGGCCAGCGGCACTCCAAAAGATTATGACCGCCCGTTCTCGATAACCATCGGAGCGGACAGCACAACCGCCGTGGCGGGCGAGGATTACGAAGCCTTTCCTATGGACTATGTGCTGAAAGCCGGCGAACAGTATGCGTATATCGACATCAAGATGAAACGTTCGGAAAAGATGCAGAAGGACACCATCACGCTCCAGCTCCAGCTCCAGCCGAACGAATACTTCACCTGCCCTTTCACCAATTATGCGGACAACCCGCAGTCTGACCCTCCGCAGACAGGATACGGATACAACACCAATGCCGAGGAACACAAGATTGTGGTAAACGACGTGATGAGCCGGCCGGACGGATGGATCGGTGGATACAACAACTCCGGGACAGGAATCATGGGTAACTTCTCGCCGACAAAATGGCGTCTGATGATGGAAATAACCGATACGAACATGGCAGACTATGCCTCTGCAGAAACAATGCCGACGGCAAGGGCAAATGTCATCTGCGACAAGTTTGCCCGCTATCTTCTGGAACAGGCTGCCCTTGGACGCGAACATGCCGTGCTGGATGAAGACGGAACCATGATGTGGGTGAACGCCATTACAACAATAGACCCAGACAAAGCCTGGAATCCGTTTACTACACTCGACGAATATTACGGAGGAGAATAACCCATTTTTATATGCTTGAATCATGAAAACGAAATATATACTTACAACCATCTTGAGCGGAATGACAATTCTTTCCGCCTGTGTGGACGACAAAGGGTCCTACGACTACCGCGACCTCAACGAGGTGACGGTAGAAGGACTGCAGGACTACAGCAGTCCTTACAGCGTAATGGCCAAAACCGGAATTCTGGATATAAACCCGACGGTGAAAGGAACCATACTGGGTGACGACGAGAGCCAGTACGAATATACATGGTATGCTTGTCAGAGCGAGATTGCCAGCGACAACCATGACCACACCGTATTGGGACGGGAAAAGCACCTGCACACCAATGTGGACCTGAATCCGGGCGTGTATAATCTGTACCTGCTCGTCAAAGACAAGACGACGGATCAGGAATGGATTATCGGAAACATGTCACTGAGCGTGACGACTCCGCTCACCACAGGATTCTATGTGTTCGGCGACAATCCTGACGGCACGGTAGGCATGGACTTCTTGAGTATGCCGGGAAACGGAGGGGGCGATACTGCCGTAGTGAACAACATCTTCATCAACTCGCCTCAAATCCGGGGAGCGGAAAACCTGTTCTACAGGGGGTACACCGCGAGACCGGGTGCCATCATCGATCTCTGGGCTGTGACCGAGTCTGGCTCGTACAGAATCGAATGTTCCGTACAGGAGAAGATGACATTCGACATCGACCCCACTTACAACGAGGAGCTGATGTTCTTCTCTGACATGATGGCACGCCCCGTGAAGATTGTGGACGCGTTCCCACATCAGGTGAGCGGCGGAAGTGCTTTCTTCAATCCGAACTACCGGGGATACATCACCGAAGATGCCATCGTGGGAGGAGGCTTCGTGAGTGGAGGGGAATCCTACAGTAATCCTGTCAACCGCTATACGGCTGCTTCGACCGAACTGTTCAAGCCCTACAAAACCATGTTCTATATGGCTGACGGAACTTCCATCCTCGGATATATGGTTTATGACCTGGACAACGATCGGTTTGTCACCCTGAATGGAAACTACATGTTCCTGACCACAAAGTACTGCCGGCAACTGACTGACAATCCCGGCGACCCGTTCCCGTGGAACCAGAACGGACGCACCATTGTCTACGGAACAAACGCCGCAATCTACAGCTATGCCATCATGAAGGACAAGGACAACGACACGAACTTCTATTTGTACGAAATGTATGTGTACAGCTATCTGAGTCCGTACAAGGCGAGCTGCTCGGCATTCACCACAGACGACGCTCCGGAATTTGACAAGGCGAGCCATTTCGCCATCGCCTATCAGACTATAGACTACGCCATCATCCTGTATGCTGTGGGCAACAAGCTGTATCAGTTCAACTATAATACCAAACAGGCCCAACTGGTGCGCGAGTATGACGGAGAAATCACCTATCTGGCATACGACTGGAGAGTGCCCGCTTCAGCAGACAATGACGGAACCCGCTATCTTGTCTGCACCTACAACGAGTCGGCCGCCGACTCCAACGAGAGAGGCACTATTTATATGTACACCATCGACCAGTCGCTGAAACTCAGTCCTGTAATGAAGGGACCGGACCAGAGCGAGGAGTTCATCTACCATACTCCTTTGAAGGTAGTGAAACTGGAATACCGCAACAGCTCACTATAATCCGGATACGGATTTACAATAAAGTTCTTTCCGGAACGGACAGAAGTTCCGGAAAGAACGATACATAAACCATACAAACAGATCATTACTGAACAATTATGAAAAAGATTCTACTATCCATGCTGGCATTCCTGCTGGCACTCCCCATGGTTGCCCAGACAAACTTCCGCGCAATCTCCTACAGTGAGGCCATCCAGCAGGCCAAGAATGAGAACAAGATGGTTTTCATCGACTTCTATACCGACTGGTGCGGACCCTGCCGGAAAATGTCGCGCGACGTATTCCCGCAGAAATCTGTCGGCGATTACCTGAACGGACAATTCGTCTGCATCAAGCTGAACGCTGAAAAGGAAGGTCTGGAACAGGCCAAACGCTTCAATGTGAAAGCCTACCCTACCTTTATCGTACTGGACACCAATGAAACGGTGAAAATGCACATCGAAGGCGCGCTGAGTGCGGAAGCGTTCGTGACAAAGGTGAAAAACGAGCTGAACCCCGACATGACTCCCGAACGAATGAAGCAACGCTATGAAGGCGGAGAACGTACACCGGAATTGATAAACGCCTATGCCCTGTCACTCATGGAGCAGAAGAAGGAACAGGAAGGATTCAAGGTGATAAACGACTACTTCAACTCGCTCAGCGACGAGCAGAGACTGTCGGCCGACAACTTCTTCCTTTTCTCACGCTACACATTCAGCCTGAATGACCCGAAGGGTGAATTTCTTGTGAACAACTTCGGACGCGCCGAGGCTTCCATCCGCAAGGATGCCGCGACACTGGTCGACAGACTCTTCCGCCGCGAAATAATCACATATCTCTCCGGACACAAGTTCGCGACCAAAGAATACAATGAAGCAGACTATCTCAAACTGAAGAATCAGATCGTGAAGCTGGGACTTGACAAGAGCTACCCCTACCAGCCGCTGTTCAGCCTGATAGAATGCTACGCGAAGGGAGACATGGAAGCATATTTCACGATGGTCAAGTCGGAAAAAGAGGCGATGAACGAGGAAGACTTTGAACTGGTACTGCTCAACACTTCACGTCTGTACCCGCAGAACTCACCGATACTTCCGGAGGTGGCCAAATACATCCGGTCGCTGCTGCCTGAACTGCGCGGCTCGTCCATCATGATGATGGGACGTCTGCTGATGAACATCGAAAAGACAGACCAATAACTTCCACACGACCTTTGCAGGAACATCACAGCCTGCCACATAAAAAAACGACCCGTCATTCTAGTCAAACCGGTTCCCGTGCACTTAGAATGGCGGGTCGTCTTTGAATAGAACAACAGGCAGTTTCAATCAAAACAATCTTAATCTTACGGAAAAACTAAATCTATCGAAAACTATATCTAAAATCAAACATCTTCATTTATTATAACGGAAAGGCAACCGTTTGGTTCACTCAATATCCGAAAAATGTAACCGGATATCCGTCAAGAAGGCAGTCGATGCGCCGGTCATACATGTCCATATTGTCCATGAACGAGTAATCGCCTCCCCCATAGTTCATACGGATACTCGTGTAGAATGAGTCATACCAGTCCCACGTGAACACATAGCGGTATTCCTGCACATATCCCCAGCGGTCCTGAAAACGGATATAATCCTCGCCCGTATTGTTGGGATAAAAACAAATCTCCTGCCGATGATAGCCGTCAGCGTCCGACCATTCGTCCACCCACACGAAGCTGCAGAGATATTCCGTGCTCTCGCGATAGCCAAGCGTATTGTTGCCGATTGAGAAATCCACCTCACACGAAGAAAGGGAAACCACCAACACCGCCAGCGCGGACATATAATAAAATTTCCGAATTAAAGTCTTCATAACACGTCCTCCTTTGGTTTGTTTGTCTGATGCAAAGATAGGAAGGCATGCTGAAAACAAAAAAAGATTATTCCTAAGAATTCAGAGGAAAATCCCTACCGCCTGTAGGGGTTTTCCGAAAGGACCGCTCCAAGCGCGTCACGCCAGTCCTCACCGTTGGCGGGACAGTAAGTCAGGAAACCTGCCCTCTTCCCCGCCTCCACATTCGACGCCCCATCGTCTACGAACAGCGTCTCGGACGGCACCACCCCACTGTCTTCAATCATGTAGCGGAAAATGCGCTCGTCGGGCTTCGTCACTCCGATGCGGTACGACAGATAAAGCTTGTCGAAATAAGCGTCCAGCGGCTTTCCCTGGGGCGAGAAACGTTCGCTGCACGCCCAGCCCATCACATAAGGATTGGTGTTACTGAGCACATACAGGCGGTAACGGCGACGCAACTGTTCGAGACACTCCAATATCGCCTCGTCCACTCCGGTAAAGAACCCCATCCATGCCTGCTGCGTCTCTTCCCAATCCAGCGTACGTCCGCACAGTTCGCCCAGCCTCTTCTGGAAACAGGCAGTGTCAATCACCCCCTCCTCCAGTTCCTGAAAGATGCCGGTCTGATGATACTTGTCCAGGCGGCTGTCAGCGTCGGCCAGTCCCAGCCGGACAAAAGCCTCCACCGCCTTCTCCCGGCTGATGGGAGCAATCACTCCCCCGAAATCGAATACTATATTCCTGATCATAAGAACATTCTTGTTGAATTAAACCTACCGGAACACCCCGCTCCGTTTCCTTAATCCTGACGCGGCGACCGCTTGAGCACAAGACCTCTGAACGACGGCGGATAAGGAGTCTCGAACTCCATCATTTCCCCCGTGACAGGATGATGGAAGCAGAGTTTGAAGGCATGGAGAGCCATCCTCCCCAGAGGGTCCGATTCACTCCCGTAGCGGGCGTCACCCACCACCGGATGCCCGAGTTGCTGCATATGGACACGAATCTGGTTCTTCCGTCCCGTCTCCAGTTCCAGTTCCACCATCGAATAGCCGTTGGCACGCTTGACTGTGCGGTAGTGCGTCAGCGAATATTTCCCGCCGTCATCATGGTCCGATGAGCTGACATACAGCGTGCGGTCCGTAAGCCACGACTCCACAGTGCCCGCATCCTTCTCCATCTCACCTTCCACCACCGCCACATAACGGCGGTCCGTCACGATATCGTGCCAATTGTCGCGCAACGTATGCTGTGTCTTCTCGTCTTTGGCATACATCATGATGCCCGACGTTTCACGGTCAAGGCGATGCACCACATAAATACGGTTATTGCGGTGCTGCCGCTTCACATATTCTCCGAGGATATGCTGGGCTGTACGCTCCCTCTGATGGTCCGTCGCCACCGAAAGCAGCCCCTCCTTCTTCTCCACCACAATCAGATAAGCGTCCTCATAAAGCAGTTTCAGCATCGGATTGTGGAACTCACGGTTGTGCTTGGCATGGCTTATCTGCACCTTCATGCCCGGCTGCAACGGAAAATTATATTGAGTCCGGATAGTATTGTCCACCAGCACCACCCGATGAGACAGAAGCGACTTGACGCGCGTACGGCTGATTCCAGCCATTTTTTTCATCAGAAAGGCCATCAGCTCATCAGGCTCGGTCACATTGAAAACCGTATATCTGGGCACATTGCGCCCTCTCGGAACACCTGTTCCGGAAAAGTTTTTTCTAGCCATTTGTCTTATCCATGTTTTTTTGCAGGTTAAATCATCTCTTTTCAAGGAGCACCACATTCTCCACATGATGCGTATGAGGGAACATGTCCACCGGCTGCACGGCCGCCACGCGGTATTTTCCGTCGAGCAACTGAAGGTCGCGCGCCTGAGTGGCAGGATTGCAGCTCACATAAACGATACGCTCCGGTGCGGCAAACAGCAGCACGTCCACCACATCGCCGTGCATACCCGCACGGGGAGGATCCGTTATGATCACATCAGGACGGCCATGCTCACGGATGAAATCCTGCGTAAGAATATCCTTCATGTCGCCCGCATAGAAAAGCGTGTTGGTGATGCCGTTGATGGCAGAATTGACCTTCGCATCCTCAATGGCTTCCGGCACATACTCGATGCCGACCACCTTGCGCGCCTGGCGCGACACGAAATTGGCGATGGTCCCCGTCCCCGTATAGAGGTCGTACACCAGCTCATTGCCGGAAAGTCCGGCAAATTCGCGCGCCACCTTATACAGATTGTACGCCTGTTCTGAGTTGGTCTGATAGAATGATTTCGGCCCGATCTTGAAACGAAGCCCCTCCATCTCCTCATAGATATGGTCGGTTCCTTTGAACACCTCCACGTCGAGGTCACCGAACGTGTCGTTGCACTTATTGTTCACCACATACAGCAGCGAAGTTATCTGCGGGAACGTATCGGCCACATACTGCAGCAGCTCCTTCATCCTCTCCAGTTCACCGTCGACCGTAATCTTACACTGCAGCAGCACCATCAGTTCGCCCGTAGACGAAGTGCGCACCATCATGTTGCGAAGCATACCCTCCTGCGTGCGCAGGTTGAAGAAAGAATAGCCGTGCGCATAGGCATAGTCGCGTATGGCATTGCGTATCCGGTTTGAAATGTCATCCTGCAGCCAGCATTTTTCAATGGCCAGCACCTTGTCGAACGAACCGGGGATATGGAAACCTACGGCATTCATCTGCTCGTACTTCACATCCCGCTTCACCTCCTCTTCAGTAAGCCAGCGTTTGTCGGAGAAAGTGAACTCAAGCTTGTTACGGTAAAAAAGAGTTTTCTCCGAACCCAGGATAGGACGGAAATCCGGAAGTTCCACTTTGCCGATGCGCGTCAGGTTGTCGAACACCTGCTTCTGCTTGTACTTCAGTTGCTCCTCATATGCGAGGCACTGCCACTTGCATCCTCCGCACACGCCGAAATGCTGGCAGAACGGTTCCACACGTTTGGACGACCGTTCATGGAAGTTCACCGCCACCGCCTCGGCATAATGGTGCTTCTTGCGCTTCACCTGCAGGTCGACCACATCGCCCGGCACCACATACGGCACAAACACTACCAGATCATTCACTCTTGCCACCGCCTTCCCTTCAGCGGCCACATCCGTTATCGTTACCTTTTCGAGTAAAGGAAGTTCTTTTTTCTTTCTTGCCACGTTCGTTTTCAATAAATCCAATTTGGGAACAAAGGTAAGCATTTTTCTCCAAACCGACGGCACGTTTCCGGAAGAAGTTGATTTTGGCAACTCCGTATTGCAAAACATGTCAAACAACACCTTTTTTGCATTTGATATGTTACATTTTTTGCATAGATTTGCATCAGTATAAGGGTCTGCAAGGATTTTCACTCCCGCCTGTTTCCCCCACAAGCCTCCGGAAAAAGCTTCCCGGTTCCATGAAGGAAACAACGGGCTGCCTGAAGGAAAGGAACGGGAAAACAAACCGGAAACAACAGCCTGAAAAAACGCGGCAGATTTTTGCCGGAAAATCCCGAACAGTCCCAAGCGTGAGAAACATTTATAACCTAACAAATCATACTGTAACGAAATGGAAACAAAAAGAGTTTACACCTTCGGAAACGGACATGCCGAAGGAAAAGCTGACATGAGAAATCTGTTGGGAGGAAAAGGAGCCAATCTTGCCGAAATGAACCTTATCGGAGTGCCCGTACCTCCCGGCTTCACCATCACCACTGAAGTCTGCAACGAATATTTCGCAAAAGGGAAAGACAATGTGGTAGCCCTGCTGAAGGACGATGTGGAAAAATCCATCGCAGGCGTAGAAACACTGATGAAATCAAAATTCGGCGACGTGGAGAACCCGCTGCTCGTATCCGTACGTTCGGGCGCGCGTGCATCCATGCCGGGAATGATGGACACAATCCTGAACCTGGGACTGAATGACGAAGTGGTTGCCGGACTGGCACGCAAGACGGGCAACGAACGTTTTGCATGGGACTCATACCGCCGCTTCGTACAGATGTATGGCGACGTGGTACTGGGCATGAAACCGGCCAACAAGGATGACATCGACCCGTTTGAAGCCATCATCGAAGACGTGAAGAAGAAAAAAGGTGTACGTCTGGACAACGAACTGGCAGTGGAAGACCTGAAGGAACTGGTGAAACGCTTCAAGGAAGCCGTAAAGACACAGACCGGAAAGGACTTCCCCGACAACGCATACGAACAGTTGTGGGGAGCTATCTGCGCCGTGTTCGACTCATGGATGAACGAACGCGCTATCCTTTACCGCAAGATGGAAGGCATTCCGGCCGAATGGGGAACTGCAGTGAACGTGCAGGCGATGGTATTCGGGAACATGGGCGAAACTTCGGCTACAGGCGTATGCTTCTCTCGTGACGCCGCAACGGGTGAAGACCTGTTCAATGGCGAATATCTTATCAACGCACAGGGTGAAGACGTGGTGGCAGGTATCCGCACACCGCAGCAGATCACCAAAATCGGATCCCAACGCTGGGCCAAACTGCAGGGTATCTCTGAAGAGGAACGCGCAAGCAAATATCCTTCCATGGAAGAGGCAATGCCGGAAATTTACAAGGAACTCGACGAACTTCAGACCAAACTCGAGAACCACTACCACGACATGCAGGATATGGAATTCACCGTACAGGAAGGCAAGCTGTGGTTCTTGCAGACCCGTAACGGAAAGCGTACGGGTGCCGCTATGGTACGCATCGCCATGGAAATGCTTGAACAGGGCCTGATTGATGAAAAGACCGCCGTTCTGCGCTGCGAACCGAACAAGCTCGACGAACTGCTCCATCCGGTATTCGACAAGGAAGAACTCCGCAACGCGAAAGTGCTGACACGTGGTCTTCCGGCTTCTCCGGGAGCGGCAACGGGACAGATTGTGTTCTTTGCGGAAGATGCTGCCAAGTGGCGCGCTGACGGACACCGTGTGGTAATGGTGCGCATCGAAACGTCACCTGAAGACCTGGCCGGTATGACCGTGGCTGAAGGTATTCTGACTGCACGTGGCGGTATGACTTCCCATGCGGCCGTAGTGGCCCGCGGTATGGGTAAATGCTGCGTGTCGGGAGCAGGCGCAATCAATGTGGACTACAAGGCACGCACAGTGGAAATCGACGGTGTGGTGCTGAAGGAAGGCGACTATATCTCACTGAACGGAAGTACAGGTGAAGTTTATCAGGGAGAAGTACCGACAAAGGCAGCCGAAGTGTCTGGCAACTTCGCGAAACTGATGGATCTCTGCAACAAATACACTCGTCTGCAGGTACGCACCAACGCCGACACACCACATGACGCGGAAGTGGCCCGCAAATTCGGTGCCGTAGGTATCGGTCTCTGCCGTACGGAACACATGTTCTTTGAAAACCAGAAAATCATCGCCATGCGTGAGATGATTCTGGCTCCGGATGTGGAAGGACGCAAAAAGGCACTTGCAAAACTGTTGCCTTACCAGAAGAATGACTTCAAAGGCATCTTCAAAGCGATGGACGGTTATCCGGTGAACATCCGTCTGCTCGACCCGCCTTTGCATGAATTCGTTCCGCACGACCAGAAGGGACAGGAAGAAATGGCTGAAGCCATGGGCGTAACGGTAGAATACATCCGTCAGCGCGTGGACAGCCTCTGCGAACACAACCCGATGCTGGGTCACCGTGGATGCCGTCTGGGCAACACATATCCGGAAATTACAGAAATGCAGACAGAAGCCATCCTGGGTGCAGCCTGCGAACTGAAGAAGGAAGGACACGACCCGCACCCTGAAATCATGGTGCCGCTCATCGGTATCCTGTATGAATTCGAAGCACAGGAAAAGATTATCCGCGCTACAGCCAAGAGAGTGTTCGAACAGGAAGGTATAGAAGTGCCGTTCAAAGTAGGTACGATGATTGAAATCCCGCGTGCCGCTCTGACAGCCAACCGTATCGCATCCCATGCGGAATACTTCTCATTCGGAACGAACGACCTGACCCAGATGACTTTCGGTTATTCGCGTGATGACATCGCCACCTTCTTGCCGGTTTATCTGGAGAAGAAGATTCTGAAGGTGGATCCATTCCAGGTACTCGACCAGAACGGTGTGGGACAGCTCATCAAGATGGCAGTAGAAAAAGGCCGTTCAGTACGTCCCGAACTGAAATGCGGTATCTGCGGCGAACATGGCGGTGAACCTTCATCCGTGAAGTTCTGCGACAAGGTAGGACTGAACTATGTAAGCTGCTCACCGTTCCGCGTGCCTATCGCACGCCTGGCAGCGGCGCAGGCTGCGGTAGAGGACACTCTCTAAGATTAGAAGCCCTCAGGCTAAATAATTCTAAATCATAATATCAGGCTGTAATTCACTGCATTAGCGGTAGATTACAGCCTGAGTTGCGTTTAGGCGGTTCGTTCACTTGACCGCAATAAGTGAGCCAAATGACCGTATTTGCTTACTCCCTGCTTACACCAAAAGACCCTGTTGCTTACACCTGCTTACACCACGATTCAACAACCTAAAAGTATTGATTATGACGACATTAAAAGCAATGGTCAGAAAACCAAGAACAGATGGGCTTTACTCCGTATATATACGGGTGGTTCACAATCGCAAACCGGGTTACATCAAAACGGATAAAATCATTGATGCGGAGCATATTGCAAGCAACGGCGAATTGACCGACCCTGTGGTCAACGAATATTGTGCCATGCTCATCCGACAATATACAGACCGATTGAACCGGACGGATGTTACGTTATGGGATGTAAAGGGAGTAATCGAATATCTGATGAAAGCAGACGAGGAAGTTTGTTTCAGTGAATATGCCCAGACATACATTAATAAGATAGAACGGGAAGGACGTTTGCGAACTGCGAAGAACTATAAACTTGCAGTAGCGCATCTTGAACGTTATTTTGGCTCCAATAAAATTATGTTCAGTCAGTTGACATCAGCCGTATTGAAGAAATGGATTGAAAGCCTGTCTCAAACGAACAGAGCAAAGGAAATGTACCCTACTTGTGTTCGGCAGGTTTTCAAACAAGCCATCACAGAACTCAATGACGAAGAGAAAAATATAATACGGATAAAATTCAATCCTTGGTTGAAAATAAAGATTCCAAAATCTGACGGCACTGTGCAAAGGGCTATCAGTGCAGAAGCCTGCCGTGAGTTCTTCAACCGTCCTCTTCCAAAAACGAAGATGCTGTCTCCTCTTCCGGAACTTGGTCGGGATGTGGCACTTCTTTCTCTGTGTATCGGTGGCATCAACACCGTTGACCTTTACGAACTCAAAAAGAAGGATTATAACAATGGTATTATCGGCTATAAAAGAGCCAAGACACGCCACAGCCGCAAGGACGAGGCATATATGGAAATGCGTATCGAACCATTTATACAGTCCACCTTTGAGAAGTATTTATCCGGCGATGACGATGAATACCTGTTTGTATTCCACAGTCGTTACAGTAACTCAGACAGTTTCAACGCCAATGTGAATATCGGCATACGCAAGATATGCGCCGACATGGGCATGAAAAAGGAGGACTACTACTGTTATTACACGTTCAGGCACACGTGGGCGACCATCGCCCAGAACGACTGTGACGCCAACCTTTATGAAGTGGCGTTCGGCATGAACCACAGCCACGGCCTGAATGTCACCCGTGGCTATGTCAAGATAGACTTCACCCCGGCATGGAGGCTGAACGCCAAGGTCATCGACTTCATCTTTTTCAGTGACGAGAAGAGCAAGCAAGGCAAAGCGCGTGACATTGAAGCCCCGGCAGACAAGCTGTTCCGCATATCCAAGAAGATGATGATTCGCGGACGGGCCTATTTCAAGGGAAAAGTGCTATCCGAATTTACAGACATCGGTTTCAGCAATGTTGACCAGGTGATTGCCAGGCTGGCAAAAGAACTTCCGAGTGACATACCGACCGGATGCACCGTACAGTTCCGCATCACCAACTGCGACACCCAGAAAGAGGTTGTCTATGAGAGAAGCAAAGGCAAAGGATTTTAACCCGTTTGTTAATGAGGCTAAACACCTGACATGAGGGAAGAACACCTTTCCACCTGAACACAGCACGAAGCCGTACCTACCCTTTCAAGACAGGTGCGGCTTTGCTGCTTCTTTCTTATCTTGAATCCGGCGGACGGTTGACACAACACCGCCCCAAGAAGATACCGACCAACAGCAAGAATCCCTTCCATACAAGGACGCACACCTTCTTAACCAGCCATCCAGCAAGCCGAAGCACGTTTCTTGCCAGCCATAATACCAACCGTAGCAGAAGCGAAAGCACGATGATGACAGGCACCAGGTATATTATCAGTAACAGTTCAAACATACACTCAAATTTAAGTGAAACCATAAGCCATACGAGGCTATTTCCCACCATAAATATACTAAAAATCAGCGAGATATGAAAATATTCCGGCAACTTTATCCTGACAAAATCATTGATTGACAGACGATTGCCCATTGTGCTTCCATATCAAGATAGCTTTATATCCATAGCTTGGGAGATACGGGTAAAAGTGCCTGTATTTCCAAAATCCGAAGTCGTCAGGTGCAAATAACTCGTTTTCTCAGGTCTGATGAGTGACTATAAAGTAATGTCAAGGTCGTCTTAGCCTTGGTCGGCCATTACATTACTACATTATTGCATCATGTTGAAATATCCAAGCTCATTACCAATCTGAAAAATCTGATGCCTGTGCTTCCTTTTCCCTCTTGTTATCGAACAAACGGATAATGATTCTAATAATTCACGAATAGATGAACTAATATAACCGGACACTTGAAACCAAAGTAAGCCCCATTTCGCACCTTGGATTACAAGATAACTGGATGACCCGATACTCACAGACCGAGGAAAATCCTATTCGATACACCCGGCAATCGGATGCTCTCGATATCCCGGTCAAAATGATATGTTCCTTGAAGAATAGTGTTGTGCATTTTGTACGGAAGCCCCTTTTCACGGTAATTTTGGCGCAAGAAAGAACCCGGGATGACATTGCCCTGCGTTGCAGGATTTTCCAAGCAAGTTGTACTTTTGTGGCCACAAAACTCCGTTTGTTCTCCCAAAAGTGACTTGCCGGATGCCCTGCACCGGAGCGGCACCGCCGCTGTTTCGCATCGCGAAATAAGGTAAGACAATCCCGGCCTGCCAAGAACCGAAGTATGAAGGAACAAAGGAACAAGTACATCAAGGTAAGGATGACCCCGGAGGAAGTCCGGGCGTTCAAGGAGAAATCGGCCGATTACAAGACCGTGAGCCATTACGTGCGCAAGGCACTCGAAGAGTATTCAAACGTAAGCGTCAGGCGGCAGCTTGAACTCATGCAGGAACTCGGTTCGTTTTACCGCAGATACCAAAGCGAACTGTCCCATATCGGCGGGAACCTCAACCAGGCGATGAAGCGTGCCAACGAGCTGGCGGTTGCAGGGTTGCTGCCCCCAAGCTATATCCGGGAAGTTCTGTTGCCGCTCATCCGGGACACACAGGAAACCGTCAACGGGATAAAAAGACAACTTGACATCCTCACATCAAGAATAAACAAGCCTTAGAACCAGACATATCACCAATCCAGATAACACCACCCCAAGATGATAGCGACCATATTACCCGGAAGCGCGGACTTCCATGCCGTGGGTTACAACGAACACAAGGTATCGAAAGGGCTTGCCCGGCTCATCGAGATGCGGAACTTCGGGACAATCGGTCTGGCAGGCAGACCCACCACGGAGGAGCTTACCGGCTATCTCAAAAAATACAGTTCCACCAACAGCCGCATCCGGAAACCGCAGTTCCATGTGGCCGTCAGCTGCAAAGGCCGTGAGATGACGGAATCCGAACTGCTGGATTTCGCGCACCGATACCTCAAGGAAATGGGATATGCCGAACCCGGACAACCTTGGCTCATCTACGCCCACCATGACACCGACAACACCCACCTGCACATCATCACCTCGCGTGTCGCCCCCGACGGCAGGAAGATAGCCCACAGTCACGAGCGCAGGCGTTCCCAGGAAGTCATAGACAGGATTCTCGGCACGGACAGGCAAAAGAAGATTGCCGACGACATGGACGCGGCCAGGCAATATACCTTCTCCTCTTTCGCCCAGTTCAAGGCAATCATGGTTTCTATGGGATATGAGGTATATAAGAAAGATGAAAACGTATTTATCAAGCATGGCGGCAAGGTGCAGCGGCAAATTCCGTTGGCCGAAGTCGAACAGCTTTTCAAAAGCGGCTATAGGGAACGCGCCCGTTGCCGCCAGCTGCGGAGCATCCTCAAAAAATACCGGGACGTGAGCGGCGGCAAGGAAGAGCTGCAGAAAGAGCTGAAGGAAAAGTTCGGCATCGACCTCGTGTTCTTCGGCAGGAAGGATGCGCCCTACGGCTACATGATTGTCGACCACGCCCACCGTACCGTCATCAACGGGGCAAGGGTGCTGGCCACGGAACAGCTTCTGGACTTCGCCACCCCGGAGCAACGCTTCGCACGCATAGAGGACTACATAGACCGGCTGCTCACCCTCAACCCGAAAATCACACAGGGCGAGATTTTCCAGAAGCTGAGGAAGCAGCGTGCCTATATCAAGAAAGGCGTCATCCACTTTGACGGACAGACACGCCCGTTAAAGCCGTTCATGGCGGAAGCCATCGACCGGAACAACCGCATCCGTTTCATCGAGATGTTCCACCCGGCCACCGAAGCCGAACGCGACCTGCTCTGCAAGATATTCAAGGTGAACCGCCCCGACCTGGTGGACTTGTCGGGCGAAAGGCCGCAGTCCCATTCGGATGCCGTCAACCGCCTGCATGAAATCTTCAATGACGAAAACATATTTTCCGTGAAGAGTGCCCTCCATGAGGAAGGCTTCATCGTCCGCGAGGAAGAGGGCGCGGCATACGCTGTCAACTTCGGCAGGCATATCGTGATAGACCTCGCGGCGGAAGGGCTTGACACGGAACGGCTGAAACCCCGGCCACGGAAACAGCAGGCCAAACAGCCGGCCCCATACGGGAAACATATTAAACCAATCCGCCTGCACGGGCTGAAGGATTCCGGTGCCGGAAGCCATGCCGAAAAGCGTGAGTGGGAAGTCGGAGGCAAGGGCGGCTACGACGACATTGACGACGGGCGCAACCTCAAGCGGTAGCCAAAAACGGAGACTCCTTTTTGTCACCTGTTTGGCCGCATAAGCTATTCTTTTGCTTGTTACGTTACCCTGAACACTTCGGTCAGACAGACCGGAAGCACAAAAGTGTTGTGCATTTCGTTACCGTCCTATCCGGTGCATACTTTTGCACCGAACCAAACGACCGTGGACAAAATGATACAGACACCCGTCATCGTGACATTCGCCAACCAGAAAGGGGGAGTCGGCAAGACGACCCTCTGCGTCACCTTCGCCAACTACCTTGTGACGAAGGGCGTGCGTGTCGTGGTCGTGGACTGCGATTTCCAGCACTCCATCCTGAAGTGCCGCAAGGCCGACATCAAGAAATACGGCGTGGATGCCGTACCCTACGACGTGCTGGCCTACGAAGCTAACGACAAGCAGGCCATGACCGAGCTCATGGAGAAGCTGCATAACGACCCCAGCATAGACGTGGTGCTCATGGACTCGCCCGGCAGTCTGAAGGCGGAGGGACTGATACCCATGTTCGTCAACTCGGACATCATCATCGTGCCGTTCCACTACGACCTGGTGACCGTCCCCTCCACCGCGAGCTTCCTCATGTTCATCGACCGTCTGCGAAAGGCCGTGGGCGGACGGATGAAAGCCCGGCTCTTCATCGTCCCCAACCTCCACGACGGACGGGTGGGCAAACGCTCCGAGCTGGAACTGTGGGAGAACACGGGAAAGACCTTCGCCAACTACGGGCAGGTGACGGACAGGATACCCAAGCGGGCCGACATGGAGCGTTTCAGTACGGTGGCGGAACTGGACATGCAGGCCGCAATCGTAAGCCCGGTGTT
>CALUIZ010000002.1 GCA_944320815.1 uncultured Phocaeicola sp.
CATCTAAAATAACCAAAACCATTACATTCATTACATTCTACTATAATCTCTCCCGTTCCGTTACAAGTTTCACATTGCAGGAATTTAGGGGATGATTTACAAGAAAAAAATAGCAGGAATAAAGAAAGTACAACGGAATAATTTTTCATTTTATTGTTTACTATATTTAATATCAAGACTCGTATTTTATTGTATATGACCACATTCGTTTAGTTTATCATATTTTTTGTAATCCTCACCTTCAATGCCTAAATTACCCTTACTCATAGCATTGGCAATATCAATCTTCAATTCTTCATCATAATCTTTGCTTGTCATAAAACTGTTTATGATGCGCAACAATAAATCTTGGTCGATATTCGATGCGGCCACATGATAAATAATAGACTCCAATGCACGCATACAGATGCAAGCGTGCCAATAGTAATTATTCTTGTGTAAGAAGTATGCTCCAAGAGTTAACGCAATGCGCTTGTTCCCGTCGTTGAAGAAATGCCCGGAGCAGAATCTATACATGAGATAAGTCAGCTTGTCAGCAAATGTCGGGTAATACAAATCGTTCTGCACAAAATCAAGCGTAGCACGAATGCCACCTTCATCACGTACACCTTCAAAACCTCCATCGCTGGCATCTATCATCTTGCCATAGACGTTTAAGGCTTCATCGTAATCAATATAAACAATTTCCTCATTCATCTTCCGCCTGCTTTAAGCGTTTCAGCACATCTTTATTCTCTGCCAAGATGTGGTCGAAATCAATTGATTGGTCACCAATGAACCGCTCAAATTCCTCGGGTGTTACAGCTCTCAAATAATTCGCGATATTGCCATGATAAGCATCACGGAAGCTGTAATCCCTTGAGGCCATTTTTGTACGGGCATCATTAAGATAAGGCTTCTGCATGGGATGCCCTGCAAGTTCATTAACAATATGTTCCACTTCTTCAAGAGTAAGGCACATACCATGCTTTGCTTTATACCTTTCTCGTATAGCAGCCCCAACACCATTTTCAAAGGAAGAAATAACAAGCAATACTTCCGCATATAACGTGTGACGAACATTGTCCTTGCTATCTAGTTTCAGTATCTCCCTGTATTCCTTTGCATTTTCTTTGAAAATAGCCTTATAGATATAGTCTGTAATTAAGGAATACTTGTAAGTGACATGCCCGATTACACACTGGCTGATGGCTGATGTGAGATTTTTTCGGTAATTTTCTTCTGTGATAGCAGCAGGTATGTAATTGACATCCCTACGGTTGATATATTTAGTGCCGCCGCCTGTTTTTTCATTGATGGTAGATATGACTAAATCCAACATAATGCTTCTCACTTGTTTGGCTTTCTCACTTTCCGTAAGCAACATTCCGATATTCAAAAACGCACGAAAATTAAACAAGCCAAGTTGAGTGGTTTTGCTCGCCTCATTTATAAGGTGAGCAAATTGCAACTTAAACTCTTTCAGAGACTTACCCTTGCATAAAACATATCCGTTGTGCTTCAGTTCTTCACTATACGACGACAAATAACGGTCTATTGTGGACGTATCCACTTCATAGAAATCCGCAACCATTTGTTTGGTGAACAGGTATTCTCCATTGAAAAACATACCTGTAATACCTATTTGGGATTGCACCTTTTCAACAGCAAAACGGTTGTTTAATATGTTTTGCCTATCTATATTGGATGTTGTTAAGTCTTTCATACTTATACTCATTTCAATTGTTACAAGCTGCACACTATTCTTATTCCTGCGGTAATTCGATTCCCAATATCCGTTGTATCTCCGCAAGCGTCTTATCTATCTCGTGGTCAAGTGCCTTACGCTTCTTGTAATAATCGGCAAGCAATTCGGCAGGAGGCAGAATTTCCTCTTCGTCTTTAGGGAATTTGCACAAATCGAAGTTGCAATCGTTGGCAATAAGTTCTTCTACAGAGAAATAACGGGATTTCTCGTTGCTGTCATCAACGATAATTTCTTTCCTATCATTCCACCACTCCTTAATCGGATTGCAATGCTCCAACTTCATGGATTTCGTTTTGGAGAAATGCTTGTAGCCTTCGGGCATATCAAGGCGATAAAACCAAGTGCCTTTGGTGGAATATCCTTCGGGGGCATCATTCGCCTTTTCATTATTGAAGAAAAGAATGTTTGTGGCAATGGGGGTGTATGGAGAGAAAATACTTCCCGGCAAACGGATAACTGTGTGCAGGTTAAAGTCCTTCAACATTTTTGTCTTGATAGCTAATTTTGCTCCATCCGTGCCAAAGAGGAAACCGTCCGGGACAATCACACCCGCACGACCTCCTACTTTCAGACGGTACATGATGAGCACCATAAAAAGGTCTGCCGTTTCACTGCTCCGCATTTCCATTGGAAAATTACTTTTCACGCTGGCTTCCGTACTGCCTCCGTATGGCGGATTCATGCCAATCACATCCACTCTGTCCCTACCTGTAAAATCAGTTACTTTGGTGGCAAGGGAATCACAATGGCGGATATTGGGTGCTTCCACATCATGTAAAAGCAAATTCGTAATGGAAAGCAAATAGGGCAAAGGCTTCCATTCCTGACCAATGACCGCATTTTGATATGATATTCTATCTTCTGCATTGTTGATTTGCGGTTCGAGATATTTCAATGCCGAAGTCAAAAAGCCTCCTGTACCGGAAGTAAAGTCGCCAAAAACTTCACCCAAACGCGGATGCAGCATTTCCACAATGAAATCGGTCAACGCACGTGGAGTATAGAACTCTCCGGCATTTCCGGCAGACTGCAAATCTTTCAGGATGCCTTCGTAAATGTCCCCAAACAAATGGCGGTCTTGCGCATCATCGAATTCTATTTCGTTGATGACATTTATGACCTGCCTGAGCAACGTGCCGTTTTTCATATACTGGTTGATGTCCTCAAAGACATCTTTCACAATAGCCTTGGAGCGTGGAGTTTCCCGTGTTACTTCAATATTTTTCAAAGTCGGAAACAGCTTGTCGTTTACCAAAGATAAGAGGGCATCGCCAGTAAGTGCTTTCCCGTCTTTTTCATCCACTGCCCAATTACGCCAACGCAATTCTTCAGGAATGATGGAAATGTATGTCTTGCCTTCACGATAAGCCTTGTATTCCCATGTTTCTTCCTGCGTGTCATATACTTTTAGGAAGAACATCCATGTCATTTGCTCAATTCTCTGCGCATCTCCATTTACACCTGCGTCTTGGCGCATTATGTTTTGGATGCGCTTTACTATGTTGTTTACTGCCATTGTTGTTATGCTACATTTTTATAAATTTCATCTTCAAGTTCTTTGACCGCTTTCTCGAAATTGGCTATTCCGCCAAACAGTTTCATTATTTTCTGCGGCTTGCCAATCGCATCAAACGGGGCATGGTCAAGTACATTCACATCCTCAAAATCCATGATTCCATTTTCGGCATACTTTTCAAGCAATGCCTCCAATACTTCACGGGCTTTGCCTTCATATTTGGCGAAATAATTTCTTTTCTTGACATTGTTAGCCCGTTCTCGGCGAGTAAGTGGTGGCTGGTCGTATGCCACATGGCAAATAATGTCAAAAATATCTGCATCCGCAAGAGCCGGATTCTTTTCACGGACAGCCTCGACAAGCACATTCAATTCCTTCAATTCATCTACAATGGCTTTCTTACGGTCAACGGAAGACCATTTGTGTATGAAATCGTCAAGCGTGGCATAATGTTTCCGAATCTGCTTTTTGGTAAATGCTTTGATGGATTCTGTCCTTAAAGTCTTACCGTCCTCACCCAGAACGGAAACTATTTCGGTTGTAATGTTGTAAGGCACACCCTCTACGATGTACTTGACATGAGGTTCACTGACCGTTCCTCCATTTTGAGGTGCAGGCGGATAAGGTTTTGCCTTTTTACCTGTAACCTTCGGCTCTGGTAATCCATCAAATTCAGGGTCACGGAATTTCTTGGTAGCATTGCGGAAATCCAAAATCTCCAAATGCCATTTGCCTTTGTCCGGGCGCAAACGGGTGCCACGACCTATTATTTGTTTGAACTCGGTCATTGAACCGATTTCCTTGTCGATAACGATAAGACCACACGTCTTACAATCAACTCCCGTTGCCAATAGCTCCGATGTCGTAACTACAGTCGGGTATGGTTGGTCAACATCTATGAAATTATCCAGTTGTTTCTTTCCTACGGCATCGTCACCCGTTATGCGCATTACATACCGACCATCCTTTTTGCATAAATCTGCATTCATTGTAGTTAACAAACTACGCATAGCTTCTGCTTCATCTATATCGGTACAGAAGACAATCGTTTTTGTCATTCGTCCAATTTCATGAAGCATTTGTGTAATACGGTGTGCGACCAATACCCTGCGTTTCAGAAATGAGATGTCACGCCCATAGTCCTTTTGCTGATAAAAACGCTGTTCTATCGGATGATTATAAATGTCTAGTTCATCTTCTTGGGGAGTATATCCTTGCAAGTCCAAATCTATGAAACAATTGGTAACCCGATAAGGAGCCAAAAAACCATCCCTTATACCTTGTACAAGAGAATAAGTGTAAATTGGTTCGCCGAAATAATCCAGATTATTCGCCCCTTCATCCGCTTTGGGTGTTGCCGTCATACCAATCTGTGTGGCTGAACTAAAATATTCCAATACTTTCCGCCAAGCCGAATCGTCTTTTGCGCTTCCCCTATGGCACTCGTCAACGATAATTAAATCAAAGAAAGACGGTTGCACCTGTTCAAATGGGTCTGGCTCACCTTCTTTGCCGACAAGCTGATGATAAAGAGCCATATATATTTCATAAGCAGAATCTATTTCGCAATCCTTTACCTTAGTCATGATTTTCTTGAAAGGCTTAAAGTCTTGCGTCATAGTCTGGTCTATGAGTATATTTCTATCTGCAAGGTATAATATTTTCTTTTTAGCTTCAGATTTATGAAGTCTGTAAATTATCTGAAAAGCCGTATAGGTCTTTCCTGTCCCGGTTGCCATCACAATTAGAATACGTTGCTGGCCTTTCGCAATGACTTCTATTGCCCTGTTTATGGCAATACGTTGATAATAGCGTGGTTCATAAGAATAGGCATCAAAATAATAGGGCGTATTGATTATTCCCTCTTCCACCTCTGTCAACGGGTCAGAAGCAGCCAAACGCTCTTTTAATTCTTTTGGCGATGGAAATTCCTCCAATGGGATTTCTTTTTCATTGCCTGTAAGAAAGTCGTGTTCTAAGAAAGCATCCCCATTCGAACTGTATGCGAATTTTATATCAAGAATTTCCGCATATTCTTTTGCTTGCTGCATACCGCCACCAACAGGTTTCTTGTTGTCTTTGGCTTCTATTATGGCAATAGGATAGTTATTCCTGTCAAACAAGACATAATCAGCACGCTTCCGGGCCTGACGGTCGTGCGTGTTTCCTTCAAATATCACTCTGCCATCGGTAAAGTAATATTCCATCTTTATTTGGTCGTCTGCCCATCCTGCCTTGGTGATGGCTTTTGTGATAAACAAACGCTTGATGTCTTCTTCTGTCAACGTCTTTTTATCTACCATATTGTCATAACATTATATTATAGGAAGTTTGGATTGGAGATTTATATCGGCATGAAATTATGCTTGTAGCCAAAGGCTATAATTTAATGCCTTCTTTCTGGCAGATTGATTATTTGATTTATGTCCGCATTCAGGACTTCCATCATCTTTAGAACCATTTCCAAACTTGGTTGTGATGAATTTGTGCACCATTTTGAAACAGTCGTAGGATTAACTCCCAATTGCTCACACAACCATTTGTTTGTCTTCTTCTTTTCTGCCAACAATATCTTCAGCCGATTAATATCTCGCATTTTACCTGCTTCCATATTCCAAAATTCAACATAATGCAAAAATAGTGATTTCATTTCATTTTCCTTCCATATGAGATGATTTTATTTAATAAAAAGTTGTATTTTTGGGGCATACAAACAATGTCGTTTAGCAAGGAAGCATGAATACCGAATCCCAAAACATAGAGTTCAAAGAATCTTGGCGTGACGAATACCAGAAATGGATTTGCGGCTTTGCCAATGCACAAGGCGGTATCCTTTATGTGGGCGTAAAGGATAACGGTGATGTGTGCGGTGTGCAGGATGCCAAGAAGCTGATGGAGGACATTCCGAACAAGGTGCGCGATATGATGGGTATCTTGGTGGATGTCAATCAGAAAGAGAAAGACGGGAAGTCTTATCTGGAGATTGTGACGGAGGCTTATCCTTATCCCGTCAGTTTCCGTGGTAAGTATTACCAGCGGAGCGGTGCGACCAATCAGGAGCTGAAAGGGGCGGCTCTCGACCGCTTCATGCTTCGCAAACAGGGCAAGACTTGGGACAGTGTGCCTGTGCCTTATCTGAAAGCGGAGGATTTGGACAACGCTACGTTTGATTTGTTCCGCAAGTATGCCAAGCGGAGCGGACGCATGGAGGAAGCGGACTTGATGGACGATAATCACGGATTGTTAGAAAAGCTCCGGCTTTATGAGGGCAGTTATCTGAAACGTGCTGCCGCTTTGCTGTTTCATCCCGACCCGGAAAAGTATGTGACCGGAGCGTTTGTAAAGGTCGGCTTCTTCCGTGAAGGCATGGATTTGGTGTATCAGGATGAAGTGCATGGCAATCTGTTCCAACAAATTGTGAAGCTGATGGACTTGTTGTGTACCAAATACATGAAAGCCATCATTACCTACGAAGGCATCCAACGGATAGAAACATTGCCCATGCCCCGTGAGGCTCTGCGTGAGGCGTTATTGAATGCCTGCATTAACAAGGACTACGCAGAACCTTCTCCCATTCAAATCCGTGTGTATGAAAACAAGTTGGAGATAATCAACGGTGGGGTATTACCCGAAGGATGGACGGTGGAAACCTTATTGTCCTCACACCGAAGTATGCCTTACAACCCTGATATTGCCAATACGTTCTTCCGTGCAGGTGAGATTGAAGCATGGGGACGTGGCATCGAGCGTATTATCACAGCTTGTAAGAACGATGGATTCTCCACACCGGAGTTCCGCTATGACGCTTCGGGTATCTGGACAACGTTCAAGTTCGAATACCCGAAAAGGGCTACTACCCAAAGCGACCAGAACGCTACCCAAAAGACTACCCAAAAGACTACCCAAAACCTGACGGAACAACAGCAAGCTATCCTGTCATTCTTAAAAGGACATCCGGGAGCAACCCGAAAAGAGATAAGCAAAAGTCTTCCCAACATTACAGAGGATGGGGTAAAGTATAATCTTTCTCGTCTTCAAGAACTTGGCTTGCTGAAACGTGTAGGAGGTAGGAAACAAGGATATTGGCAAATTATAGAATAAAAGATTATGACCGATTTGGAAGAATTTGAAAGCTGGCACGAGGATTTGATGGCATGGGAGCGTTTTCAAGATGAGCTTGAACGAATCAAGGGAGAAAATACCTACGATGACTTGCACGACTTTGAAGATAAAAACTTATCTTTGCAGCGGGAAACCTCCACGCAATTTGATGCAGAATGCTGCAACAATCCGGTGGAGTAATAGCGGGAGATTACACTACTTGCCGATTTGTAAATCAAAGATATTCAGCTACTTGAACGAATAGCTCGATTCCTGGTGGCACCACTTTGAATAGAAAAACAGCAATTGTAAATCTCTAAGTTTCAGCAACTTAGAGATTTCTTATTTTTAGCCACTCCCCTCTTGGCTACCCCTATCTTTTAAACTCATTTAACCTCTCTCCGTTAATGGCTGCAAAAAACAAACCCACTCTTTGGCAGAATGGGTTGTTCCTGAATGCGTATTATCTTGTTTTGTTTGTTACCAGAGAGCCACTTTTCCTAGTGCCCCTAAATCCAAATTGGCTGAGCTTACTCCCATGGCCTTGAATGCCCTGATTATGGTCGAGAAAGTCACGCTCTTTCCACTTTCTATTTTTGAAATCTGCGCTCTTTTTACTCCCATCAGTTCACCGAGCTGTTCCTGTGTGAGATTCTTGGCCTCTCTGGTTCGCTTGATTGCTTCACCAATTAGAAAATTATTAATATCATCCTCATATTTGTTGCGTGCCGCAGTGCCCTTTTCACCGATTACCTTATCCAACGCTTCTTCTTCCGTATAAAACTTCATTTCTTCCATATCTTCACTTTTTAGAATTGAAATACATCTTTCTTATCTCTTTTGCTTTAGCTATTTCCCTGGATGGAGTTTTCTGTGTCTTTTTAATTATGCCATGAGTTGTTATGACCAATGTTTCCTTATCTGTGTCCCAAAAAGCGAACAACCGATAAGCAATCCCGTTGTATAAAGTCCTGAACTCCCATATATCATCCGCATCGTCCAGTTTCTTGAAGAGCTCCTTGTCAATCACATACTTGCTTTTGTTTATATTGTACATGACCTTGACTTTCGCTTTTTCGTCAAGGCTGTTTAGAAATTGAACGGTCTCTTCCGAATATATTATTTTAAATTTTGCCTTTGTTTCCATTTCCGTTATATATCACTGCGGCAAAGTTACAAAAATAGTTCCTATTTAGGAAACAAAAGCCGATAGGAATATTAATAGCGAACAGTTTTTTAACATATTCATGGCTATCCTCTCCCATCAAATATTCTTTCCGCTTTCAAACCCCTCAAACCCTTATATATGAGAAAACAGCTTGAAGCATAATTCAGCACCATCACAATAAGGTGCATGACTTCAAGCGTTACAACAAAAACATTTCCGGGTTAAATCTAATTTCAGATAATGATTGGAACTTTAATTCGATGGATAGAAACGGTACGAGTAATTTTCACAGCTTTAGTCTTGATTATGAAAGTATGCAGCCTGTCGGAAAGTCAAGTCAGATCGAGGAGGTCTGATGACGGCTTTCCTTTTTTTATTTTCCCCATCCTTCTCGTGTCCCCTCAAAGCCTTATTAATGAGAAGAATAATAAAGAAGAAAACGAGAGAACAATAACAATAGTATGAACAACAAAAATCAAAAAGTAAAATGGGAAAATTAGTAGAAGGATTGAAGATTGCGGCTTATGTGGCCGAAATCGTGATGGCAAGCTCAGTAATAATCGAGCTTATCGGAAAATGCGGCGGTAGAGTGAAAGTGAAAGCCGCAAGTGTAGAAGCCGGAGCAAAGAAAGCATCGGAAACAGAGTAACGTCTTATGAATTATGACAAGACACAGGACGTGATTATAACGATTCTGGAGGTGGCAACCTCCGTTCTGAAAGGAATCAAGAAGCTAAGAAGTTTATTTGTAAAGTCAAAGAAATAAACCTCTTGGCTTTTTTTCGTTTGACGGATTATCAACAACTTAAAACTTTAAGAAAATGAAGAAGAATCAGAAACAGCCGGCCGTTTCACAAACGGAAGCGGAAACGACAAGCATGGTGATTGAACCAACAGGGAATGAACTGATCGCACCGGATGAAACGGGAAAGCATCCCAATTTCATCGAAGCGAACACATCGGGAATCACGCTGAAAGAGTTGACGGAGAAGAACATCATCCCTACCTTCAGCGACAACAGCCTGACCATCTCACACCAGAATTTCATCGGTGCGGTATCAAAAGTGGCGGAACAGACATTCGGAGAACTCACGCCTGTCGAATGCAGGGTATCACACCCCATCATCGGACGCATTCCATCAGCCCAGCACAAGAAAGCGAGCGAACTGACGGAGGAAGAAAAGACGGTTTTCTATCAACGGTTAGCTTGGGTCTGTCACATCAAGAACCTTGTGAGAACCATCAACGGACAACCTACCCATCTTTGTATTGGCGGAGTCCGTGCTTACAACGAGGATAAACTCTACAGCAAGCGAAGTCCCATGAAATTCAAGATCTTCGTGGGCTGGCAAGTAAGAGTATGCAGCAATCTGATGCTGACAACCGATGGCTTTTCAGGGACTATCGAATGTATGACGGAAGCTGACATCATGCAAAAGTCCATAGAATTATTCGGGACATTCAATCCGCATAAGGAAGAAACCTTGGAACTTTTAGAAGGATTAAGAGAAACTTCACTCACAGAAGAACAGTTCTGTAAGATCGTGGGCAGGCTAAGACTATACCAGTTCTTGCCTGCACCTGAACAAAGAAGACTGCCCTCATTGCAAATAGGCGATCAAGCCGTGAATGCGATGGTTAAGGGATATGTTTCCAACCCGAATTTCGGAAAGAAAGACGGGGAAGATTTCACCTGCTGGAACTTGCTCCAACTGGCAACAGAAGCGGTTAAATCAGCCTACATTAACTGTTGGTTGGAAAGAAACCAGAACTGTACGGATTTCGCAGTCGGAATCCAAAACGCTATCCGTGGTCACGATACCGAAGGCTACGGATGGTTCTTGAATTAGCCTATATAAAATAAGTATAGGAGAGGTACACATTATCAATATCAACCGGATAAAGATTTTGTGTGCCTCTCTTTTTGTTTCACCAATTAAAAAATCAGAGAAATGACAGACGTAAATATCGAACTTTTCAATAGGACATCGCCTGAGAGGAAGATTGAACTCATCAAGAATCTGACCCAGGCTGAATTATCCGGAGTATCGGAAACAACCCTGCTCCGGATTACAAAAGAAGCGGGACGCAGGAATCCCGGAACGAGGAACTGTGAGCTTTATATCCACCCGGACAGAAGAACCGGAAACCGTTGGAACTCCGAAGTGGAAGGGATACGGCTCAACAAAGGGAAACTGTATGTCATGGCCTATATCCAGCTTGACCATACGGACTGTGAGAAAACAATGCCTTCCGATGATTTTTTCAGGGAAGGGGAATACAGAGGGGCGGTTATCAGAAATGACCGTTATGGGAATCCTCAAACCAACTATTACGTGTACGATGTGAAAGACAAGGCTGAGGTTCTGAGAGCCGTCTGTCTTGAATACGTCCATATCAAGTACAAATCAAAACTTAACCGTTAAAAACTTAAAACATTATGTGTGAATTTCAACAACCCCAAATCCCTGCCAACGCAACGGCAGACGAAAGGAGAGCCGTCTATTTTGACGCTCTCTATACTCTTGACCTTCGTGATAAGGTTGAGAAGTACAATGACCTGGCTTATCTGAGTTGGGCAAATGCCTGGGCTGAGTTCAAACGGTGTTATCCCTCAGCCACGTACCGGATTATCAAGAATCCGGAAACGAACTTACCTTACTTTGCAGATCCCCAAATCGGGATTATGGTCTATACCGAAGTTAGTGTAGACGGGATTACTCATGAAATGTGGCTTCCGGTAATGAATGCTTCCAACAAGTCCATGAAACTTGAACCCTACACCTATCAAATCTGGGATAAGTTCAAGAAACAGTATGTAGAAAAGACGGTGGAAGCAGCCACGATGTTTGACATTAACAAGACGATTATGCGATGTCTGGTGAAAAACCTCGCCATGTTCGGTTTGGGACTTTGCATTTATTCAGGTGAGGATTTCCCGGAGAGTGAACCGTCTGACATGCGCCAACAAGCAGATGCTTCCAAGAAAACAACAAGGAGAACCAAAGCTATACCCCAAATGCAACAGGCAGTTGACAAGTATGCCGGTATCAAAGCGGCCTTGAACGCTTGTCCTGACCAGCAATCGTTGATGAGCCTTTATCAGCAGCATAAGAACGAGGTGGACGGCAACGCTGAAATCAAGGCTCTCTTTACCGAGCGCAAGTTACAACTTCAAAAAGCGGCATAAATTATGACAACGAAAAGAATTGAACTGAAACAGAGTGAGGTTGTCTTTTTAAAAGAGCCTCACGAATACTGGCTTGGCAATAAAAAACTAAGCGGAATTACCGGAATGCTACAAAGGCAGCTGTTCCCTGATGAGTTTGAAGGAATACCGGAAAGAATGATAAATGCGGCGGCGGAATACGGTTCGGATGTTCATGTTTCGATAGAGGATTTTGACAGGAACTGGAACAATGACGGGACACAGGAAGTGGCGGACTATATTGAAATCTGCAAGGAATACGGACTTGTTCACGAAAGTTCGGAATATTGTGTTACCGACGGTAAAAACTGGGCTTCAATGATTGACAAGGTGTACAGGGCTGACGATGCCACGTTTGACATAGCTGACATCAAGACCTACGGGACGATGACATCAGAAAAACTTGAAAAGGCGAGGTGGCAGCTTAGTATATATGCCTACCTGTTCGAGCTTCAGAACAAGAAAGCCAATGTAAGAAGGCTGTTTGTGATACACCTTAGAAACAAGCCGAAGAAAGACGGCACGTTCGACCGTATCAAGGAAGTGATTTTTGTGGGCCGGATACCTTCCGACGTTTGCAAGGAACTTATGGACTGCGATTCAAGAGGGGAACAGTTCAATAATCCATACAGCATACCGGAAGAAATAAAGAACCGGGAAGCGGAGATTCGGGAACTTGTTCAGGGAAAAAACAAAATAGAGGAAAGGCTAAGCGTCCTCAAATCACATATCCTGTCTGAAATGGAAGCGAAAGACGTAAAATTCTGGTTCACGGACACGATGAGACTTACAAGGAAGCTGCCGGAACAAGAACTTCATTCGACTTGCAGGCGTTCAGGAAAGACCATCCCGACATTGATTTCGAAGCCTACATGAAGACTTCAAAAGTTGCAGGGTCATTGGCAATATCAATTTAAGACTCGGAATATAGACCGGGGAGACAATCATATAATAACAAAAACATTATGATGTCTCTCCGGCCTTTTTCTTTTATGTATAACGAACAAAACAATAGGAGAATCAACAATGAAACAACTCATACTACAATTCGTGGCGGTAGACGACTGGAACCGCCCTGTATTCAAGGACGGGAAAGGAAGATATTTTGGAGACACCGAGAATCTGTTCAATTATGGTGCGGATAAGGATGAGGTTTATAGCTTCTATCGCGGCAAGCAATTGAATGAACATATATGCTATTTCGGCAGATGTTCTGACGGCGATCCCATAGGAGGAAGGATTAATGAGGATGTGAAAATAATTCTGGAGTAAGACAATGTATATGAAGAAAGAATATCACTGCCCTGTATGTGGCAGAAAACTTATAAAGTCGGATATTGAAGGCTACGGTTTCCAATGCCTCCACTGTGACGAAGATTTTACAGAAGTTGAAGCAACAATTAAAACGGAAAAGACAATGAAAAAGAAGAACAACAAACGACAGGAAGAAATGGAGTTCCTCTATGGAAAGGAGAACGCCAATAAGCCGATGTATCGGACTGTCCATGAGACACATCACGAGGCAATCAGGGAATGCGGATATTGCGGAAAACCTCTCACGCCGTCCGAGGTGAACGATTACGGGACACTTTGTGAAGCCTGTTACATGAAGGAATACTATGGCGATGAATGAGACAAATGTGTATAAACCTATTAAAACATACGGTTTGTTATGAAAGAGAAAAAACGGAAAGGAGGCGCAGAAAAGACAATCCCTTTTCGGCCTCAAATAAAGAGAGCAAACTATGGTATAAACAAAGGTGTCAGAGCTGTAATCGTCAGTATCAGCCCTAATGAACCTAACTATTTTAGATAGCATGACAAGATACCATTTTAGCGTTACAATCAATCATGTACGGATTAAAGTACATATAAATGCGAAAAATCAAATGTCTGCCTACGGGAAAGCGAAAAGACTTTACCCTATGGCAACGAGTATTCATTTAACAAGAAGTGAAAATTATGGAACCGAGATATGTATTGATTTTGGATTTCAGTGCCGGCTGTCTGAATATAATAGAGCTGACCGATGAAGAATTGAAGGAATCAGAGAAATACGATGATTTTGAAGATTTCCTCTCAACCATTGAGGATAAGTATGGGTTCAGGTTAAATGACTGCAATTGGATGGTTACGGAAAACCTGTCCATTTACAGATATGAAAACGGGAAGGAGGTGGAAGATGCCTAACTGGTGTGACGTGGAATACAAATGCGTGGGTAAACCGGAAGATATAAAGTCTTTGTACAAGGTATTTAAACATATCGACAGACGAAAGACCACGATTGTAAAGAACGGATTCGGCAAGTGATGGCTCGGTAATCTCGTTATTCTGCTTGGAGGCGATTGGAAAAAATACAGGTGTCGTGGTGAGATAACCTACTATGAACTGGACGGCAATATTCTGACCATCTGCCAATCCACGGCCTGGTGTGAACAGGAGGGCATCCGGGATATAATAGAAGAAAAATACCCTTCAATCAAAGTGTATTACCGTGAAGAAGAACCGGGATGCGGTGTATACTATACCAATGATTCAAGCGGCGAGTATTTCCCTGAAAGGTACTGTCTGGATTCTTACGAGGATTGCGAGTATTTCCGGGCAATAGAAGAAGCGGCAGTGTTTGTTTCAAGGATTGTCGGAAAAACAATACTGTCCACGGAAAACGACATAGCTCGTGCTTTGGACGACTATGTTGAACGGCAAGAGGACGAGGATGTTTGGTATTCGTTCCATGCCTTTGAAGTGGTGGAATGATACGGAAAAAGGAGAGGCCGGGGTTAAAATCCAGCTTCTCTTTTTATTTTTTCTCCTTCACTGGTGTAAGGCAAAGCCGGAAGCCAATGAACGAAGTGAATGATAAAACATAACCATCCGTAAGGGTGGAATAAAAAATCTACAAAAGAGTACCTTTTAATATAAGAATAAGTATTTCCGTAAACAAAATATTCCATCTTGACGGTTATGTCCCTACTCATGCTTCGTGGCGGCTTCTATCTTTGATTTACCCGGTTCATGGAGAAAATATCGAGAATTTCGAGAATTTACACACATCGAAAGATGATTTTTCTACTTTCGCCGTCTGGGAAAGTAGTAAAATCCTTATATTTGACACGGCTTCTATGTTGCAATCCAAATAATCGGATAATATTTGTTTTAAATTAACTATTATATTTCAATCACTTGCAAGATTGAAGTCTTTTTATAAGAAGCACACATCCCTTGTCCGACAAGTTATGCCGGACGCGATATTGACTAAAAAGCAACAGACCTACCAGACAAACTTCTATAAGAGGACACGGAATGAAACCGTACCTCAATTTACTTCTTCAGAAGACAGGTTAAAACGCAACAATCTCTTTCTAAGATGAAGCCTTGTGGCTCATCAGCCGTGGGTAGGAGTCGTTTTATGAAGTTGCCTGCCGGTCTGTATGCTTTTATTTATCATTCCATTGATATGGTTCATATTTCTTGCCGGTTTTAAGCACGGAGAAGATGATGTTCGACAGCTTTCTCGCCACCCTCACAATCGCCTCCTGCGGTTCCATTCTCTTTTTGTAACTGATATATGCACAGCCAAGCCCCTTGTCCCGGTAGATGCTTATCCAGGAAGCCTCCACAATCTGCGGACCGAGTTTCTTGTTTCCGCGGAATGTCTTTTCGCCATGTGAGACCTTGCCGCCGCTGCTGTGGCTTGTAGGAACAAGACCCAGATATGAAGCGAACTCTCTTTCGTTATGGAAACGCTTGAAGTCTCCTATCTCAGTCAGAAGAGACATGGCCACACTGATGCCGATACCGGGGATTGATGTCAGCAGTTCGTAGTCATGGCTGTAACGTTTGTTTCGGCTGAGTTCCCTCACCTTTCTTGTTGCCGACAGCAAGGTATGACGTATGCCTTCTACCTGTACTATCAACAGATCAAGAGAGAAGGGATATACCGCTGAAATTGGACTTGCCTCCTTGCAATGGTGGAGAGAATATACCTATGAAAGTAAATGAAAGAGTCCATCAGCGCTCATTTGGAATGGGAATAGAAGAAGGAACCGCTTCTATTTCAGGTGATTTTATGAAGAACGGAGATTACTTGACTGTTTATGATGGTCCAGACACATCAGGAAGAATTCTTGTTGGTCCCAATGAATTTATTAGTTATACATTTGTTCGTACATTTCATTTTACCCAAGGGGTTGTGACCGTTGTCATTAGAACTTCTGATATAACTGTGTCTAATTGGAATTACGAAGTAAATTGTCCTAAATAAACACGTTTACATGCATTAAAACTTAAAATCAAATTACCATCAAGACCCTAAAATAAGTGAAATTGAAGAATTGTTGGAACAACTGAAAATGTTTGCCGTTATGGAAGAAGAAAAATTAAAAATGGAAAAGCAGCGGGAATCGAACGATTGGAACGCTCTGGAAAAAGGCAACTATAACGCTCTCCGTAACTATAAGCTAAAATACCCCAATAGTGTACACTCGGACGAACTTGATAATCTGATGTGGATGAATACAAGAAATGCTGTTTCCGAACCTAATTTGAGACGCTATCTAAGTGATTGGCCTGTAGGGAACCATGCAGAAGAAGCCATTCAGGTACTTGGAGAGATTGGAGAATGGGAAAGAGTCGAGCGTTCCAACGATTTATTTGCTGTGGATGATTACCGTGATAACCATCCCGACAGTCTGTTTAAGAATGAAGTAGACGCTAAGTATTATGAACTTCGGGAAGAAGAAATAAAAAAGATGAGAGCCAATCCATCGGAATATACCAAACAGGACGTAGACCGGTTGATACAATCGGATATCTTTAAACCTCAGGAGCTGATTGATGAAGGACTCATGACGGAAGAAAGCTGGGCGAGATTGCAAGACTTTAACAGAGACGCTTTGCCAGACCTTCAGGCTATGCAAATGGAAGATCCCAATATACAGGCTCCAATAGGTTGTACGGATATCTATTTCTTTGGTATGCCGGGTGCCGGAAAAACGTGCTTGCTAATGGGACTAATTGGTGCCTGTGGATACGGGTATACCTTGAATATGCGTAAAAGTGGCGGTCCGTATCTCGCAGCATTGCAACAATATGTGCACGAAGGTATTACGTCCGGACCTACTTATCATCGTTTTGTTACAGTGATTAACGGGGAAGTAACAGAAAGAACCAAACGAGGTAAGGCGGTCTACCACCCTATCAATCTGGTAGAGATGTCAGGTGTTGGGCTCTTTGTGAGTATGGTTGACAAAAAAGAAGTATCGTTGGCGAATATGGTGGAAGGAGCAACTAATTTGTTGCAGAGCGAGAACCGGAAGGTGTTCTTTATCCTTGTAGACCCCACTAAGCTGAATTTGGAAATTGACTATTTAGAAGATATAAGGGATGCGGAAGGTGACTTGATAGGTCAAAATGTGCGCAGGAAATACATCAACCAACGGGATTTCATCAATATGTTCATTTCTTTGTTTGAGCTTCCTGTAAACCAGGATGTCATGAGCAAGGTGGATGCCATTCATTTTATAGTTACCAAAGCGGATATGTTAGGTGACGGGAGTACACGGTTAGACTAGGCTTGCGAGTTGTTGATTTCAATATATCAAGGTCCGATAGAACAGTTGAAAAATTATTGCCGGAAAACCAGGATTAATCTTTTCACCAATTACCAGCCTCAAATATATACATTCTCATTAGGACGTTTTTATTTGGGCAATATTTTTGATTTCGACAAAACAGAGGCATTGCAGCTTGTCGATGCAATCCGGAAGATCACGAGTGGAATCAAAGAAATATCCTGGTGGAATAGGTTCATGGAAATGATTTCCAGAGGACTGAATAAGTAGGGGCATAATCTTATTCATAATAAGTTTTCATTATATCTGCCATCAGATATAATTAGGAAGAGGCATCAAGTTTAAATCATATCAACCTTTAATAACAGCAAATTATGAAACGACTATTCTTATTTTCTTGCTTATGCGCATTGTTTCCATTAACAATGTTAGCGCAACTTTCAGGTGGATTTTATAACCAAAATGGTTCTATTTATTTTATAGGACAGAATGCATCTGGCTATTCGTTAAGCAATCTTACGGTAAAGTGCGTTAATTCTGCGTTAGGCCAGCAGCAATCATATACAGTAGAATTTCTTGCTAACGGAGATTCTTTTTCTGTTGGATCTGAAAATGGATGGTTTTGGCAACCAGGAGAGCAGCTCTTTGTGACGTATGGGAACGGTCAATCTGTATATTGGGTATTTCAGCCTGTCCCAACTTATAATGTTTCTTATGATAATTCATCTTCATCATCTGGCGATTATTTGGTGATTCGGGAGAGAATCCGACAATTGGAATGGAAGTTACGGGATGCTGAAGAGAGTTTGCGTAAATATGAGGAATGGAACAGGAAAGATCCTTCTATTTCAGGGGGGCAATTGGTGAATTCACAACGTCGTTTGATTCGGACGTATCGAGACCAAATACAAGATTTGATACGTCAATTGCATTAATAAAGAATAGAGTCTCTTTTAAAAAAGATCTTTCCCAATTTACCCCCCCCTTTCAGAGGCAACTGTGGAAGCATTAATTTCTGTTAAAAACACGTTTTGTAGCAAACAAAATTTAAAATCGACATATCATGGAACAAAATTTTTCATCTTCACGCTGGTATGGCAGATTATTAGGGTTACTCCTGAATCTGGCAGGTATAAAAGGCATCAAGTTTGATAAAAGCGAGAATCTGACATTACAGGACTTGTATTTAAAAGTGTTCAATTTAGCGACAAGAAAAGAAAAAGAGGTCATCAACGAATTGTTGCAAAAATGGAGTGAACAGAAGCAATACGAAGAAGCCAATCATATATCCATCAACGAATCTGATGGTAATAAGTATCAACAACAGGGTTTGTATGATGTCACTGTCATTTTCCGTAAAAACGAAAATATTGACAACCTTTTAGAAAAAACTGTTTTTTAAGGGCGACTAGTTAAAGGCGCAGTAGAAATTTAAACTGTATAAAAAAGGATTACTGCTCACGCGGTAATCCTTTTTTATTTGAGTTAGTAAATCAAATTTGAGAGAATTGAAACTTCACAGCCTCGTTTTTTAAAGTTTATAAGCACTAACTATTATATAAAAGCAAATGAAAATGTTCTATTGTTTATGGTTCTTTTCCACATGGGGCTTGGCCGGATTATGACGGATTATCGTTTTTACAGAATCTCCTTCATAGGCTACCTGGGGGTCGCTGGCATGATTCTCAAACTGGTCGTAGACATATACGATGCCTTCGGCATTGTTGTATGCCGTGTATTTTACAAGACCTCCTAACATCACCAGCAGACATAGCATGGCCGCGGCCTTGAACAAGGGCATAAAACGTGTGTAAAGTGAAATGTGCCGTGCCTTTACGACAGGCCGCTCAATTTCAGCCAATATGCGGCGGTCAAAGTCATCGTCCAGCTTCATCCCGGCATTTACCTGCTGATAGGCAAAAAGAGATTGGTATGAACGCAGATGTGACGGAATCTCTTTCTGTTGAAAGAAAATGCGTAGAATCTGTTCCTCTTCGGTGGAAGTCTCACAGTTCCAATAGCGTTCCAGAAGTTGTTCAATGTACTTATAGTCCATAATCATTAATTCCATTAATCTGTGTCTTGATGCGCTGGCGTGCCCTGAAAAGATTCACTTTTACTTGTTCTTCCGTGATGTCCAGCACATCGGCAATCTCTTTATAGCTTTTCCCCTCGATATCCCTTAGTTGAACGATGGTACGTTGCTTCTCCGGTAGTCCGTTTATTATGCGGTGTATCAGCTTGAGCTGCTCATCCCGTTCGAACTTATTCTCTGGGGTCAGTGCATCGGGCATTTCCTGAGTTTCAGGTGTCAGTTCCGTATTCCGGGCCTCCATTTTTTGACTCCGGTCAATAGCCAGATTGCGTGCGACGGTCATGCAATATGCCTCAATCGATTCCATCTCCGGCCATTCGTCCCGTATGTTCCATACCCTTATCAGTGTGTCCTGAACAATATCTTCCGCTTCTGCACGGTCGAATGTGATGCGCAGAGCCAGCCTGAACAGCTTGTCTTTCAGCGGCAGTATATCGTCTCGGAAACTGATTTCATGCATTGCTTTCTATAATAGTGACGGGTGAGTGGCAGAAAAGTTACACTCACCCGTCGTTTTTTTTGAATTATTTTTTAATGACTGTACCTGCTTTTTCTCGGATGGCTGAGGCTGAGGTGATTATGACTTCGGTGACACCTGCGTCGATTGCAGAAAAAGAGTTTTCCAATTTGGGAATCATTCCCTCCTTGATGATTCCTTTCGTCACGTACTCCCTGAACAAGTCAGGTGTGAGGACAGGAATCACGCTGTCATCATTGTTTTCGTCACTCAGTACGCCTTTTTTCTCAAAGCAATATACTAGCGTCACGTCAAAGATGGCGGCCAACGCTTTTGCGGTTTCTCCGGCAATGGTGTCGGCGTTGGTGTTGAGTATATTCCCTTTGCCATCGTGTGTGAGCGGAGCCAATACGGGTACGACATTGCGTCTGACAAGAGATGCGAGTGCTTCAGCATCCACTCTTTCCACATCGCCTACGAAACCATAGTCGATGTCCTTCACGGGGCGTTTTACCGAGCGGATTATATCCATGTCTGCTCCGGTGAGGCCTATTGCATTGATCCCTTTTGCCTGGAGACCTGCCACGATGCTCTTGTTTACCAGTCCTCCGTAGACCATGGTGACTACTTTCAATGTCTCGGCATCGGTGATTCGCCTTCCGTTGACCATTTTGCTTTCAATGCCCAGTTGTGAGGCTATCCGTGTGGCCGAACGTCCTCCTCCGTGTACCAGCACTTTGTAGCCCGGCAGTGCCGAGAAATCACATAGCAGCCGGTTGAGCGTTTCTGTTTCTTCCACAATTTTCCCGCCCACTTTTATGACAGTCAGTTTTTCTTTCATCTTTACGTTTGATGTATCAGTCAATATTGTTTATTCCAGATAAGTATATCCGTACAGTCCGGAGCGGTAATTGGCAAGGAATTCTTTGCCCTCCTCCAGTGATATTTTCCCTTCTTTCACAGATTTCGTGACCCAAGTTTCAAGGGTTCGTACAAGTTTTTTCGGATTATATTGTACGTAATCAAGCACTTCAGCCACCGTTTCGCCGTCAATTACCTGATCGATGGTGTACCCTTTGTCATTTACGCTGACATGTACGGCATTCGTGTCTCCGAACAAGTTGTGCATGTCTCCCAGAATTTCCTGATAGGCACCCACCAGAAATACTCCGATATAGTATGATTCCTTTGCCTTGATGGTGTGCACCGGCAAATCGTGTGACACGTTCCGTGTTGATACGAAATTGGCGATTTTCCCGTCCGAATCACAGGTAATGTCCTGAAGTGTCGCTGTGCGGTCAGGGCGTTCGTCAAGGCGTTGGATAGGCATGATGGGAAATATCTGGTCGATGGCCCATGAATCCGGCAGCGACTGGAACAGAGAGAAGTTGCAGAAATATTTGTCTGCAAGCAGTTTGTCCAGATTGCGGAATTCATCGGGTGCGTGTTTCAGTCCTGCGGCAATCTGATTGATTTCACGGGTAACCGACCAGTACATTCGTTCAATTTGGGCGCGGGTTTTCAGGTCGACGATGCCATGACTGAACAAGTCAAGGCTTTCTTCCCGGATTTGCTGTGCGTCGTGCCAAGCTTCCAGCATCCGGCTCTGGTTGAGATTGTCCCAGATTTCATACAGTTCATGCACAAGTTCGTGGTCGTTTGGCCCGACCTCAAAATCCTCATCCATGGATGGAAGGGAAGCCGTTTCGAGCACTTCAAAAATCAGCACGGAATGATGGGCTGTCAGTGAACGCCCGCTTTCAGTGATGATGTTCGGATGCGGGATGCCATTCTTGTTGCTCGCGTCCACCATGATGGATATGGAGTCATTCACATATTCCTGTATGGAATAGTTGACACTGCTTTCGCTGTTTGACGAGCGCGTACCGTCATAGTCCACACCCAGTCCCCCTCCTATGTCAACGAATTCTACCGGGAATCCCATTCTGTACAGTTGCACATAGAATTGTGAGGCTTCGCGCAATGCGGTCTTGATGCGGCGTATCTTGGTCACCTGGCTTCCGATATGGAAATGAATCAGTTTCAGGCAATCCTGCATCTTCTTTTCTTCAATGAAGTTGAGCGCTTCAAGCAGTTCGCTGGAAGTCAGTCCGAATTTGCTTGCATCGCCTCCGCTCTCCTCCCATTTCCCGCTTCCGGAAGAAGCCAGTTTGATACGTATTCCTATATTAGGGCGTACATTCAGTTGTTTGGCCATTTTTGCGATGAGGCGCAGTTCGTTCAATTTCTCTACCACGAGGAAAATGCGTTTCCCCATTTTCTGGGCCAGCAGTGCCAGTTCTATATAGCTTTCGTCTTTATATCCGTTGCAGATAATCAGAGAGTCGGAATCGGTGTTGATGGCAATTACAGCATGAAGTTCCGGCTTGGATCCTGCCTCCAGTCCCAGATTGAACTTCTTTCCATGGCTGATGATTTCTTCTACCACCGGACGCATCTGGTTTACTTTGATGGGGTAGATGATAAAGTTTTCCGCATTGTATCCATATTCTTCCGCTGCCAGTTGGAAGCATCTTGATATTTTTTCGATGCGGTTGTCCAGAATGTCAGGAAAGCGCACCAGCATGGGAGCCGTTACATCGCGCAACTGCAGTTCGTCGACCAGTTCTTTCAGGTCGATGGCCACCCCGTCTTTTCTGGGAGTCACCACTACATGCCCCTTGTCATTGATACCAAAGTACGAAACGCCCCATCCAGTGATGTTGTAGAGCTCTTCTGAATCTTCAATACGCCATTTTCTCATTTCACAACATAGTCTATGTTTATACTTTATTTTCTAGTAGGATTGTTTAAAAGTTTGTCCAGACGTTCAACGGATTCATTGATCTGGCCATAGCTTTCCAGTTGTTCGGCATTGAAACGGTATTGTGCCTGCGAATAATACGGCATCCTTTGTTCCAATGCGGAAAGTATGGTTTTCATCAGTTCCTCATCCGTCTTGTCCGCGAGCAGCGGACGTTTTGACTTCGCCACTTTCAGCCGGCGGAACAATACTTCCGGACATACGTCCAGAAATACGGTGTCGCCCGCTTCCTTCATATAATTCATGTTGTCGAAGAAGCAGGGTGTCCCTCCTCCGCAGGCAATAATTACATTTTCGAACTCACCCGCCTCGTGGAGCATTTTCCTTTCCGTTTCACGGAAACCGTTCTCTCCTCTTTCGGCGAACAGTTCCTGTATGCTCTTGTGCATCCGTTCCTCTATATACCAGTCGAGGTCGATGAACTCCAGTTGCGTGAAACGGGCATAAGCTCTTCCGAGTGTAGTTTTGCCCGAACCCATGTAGCCGATTAAAAAAATTCTTTTCATTGTTTTTTCTTGGCTCTTGCATTTTTTGTCTTGCGCAGCTCCGCTTTCTGGTTCTGCAGTTCGATAACCTTGAAGCAGGCCGCAAGATTCAGGTCGGCAGGTTCCACACTTTCGGGTATCTTGTAATTCTTCTTCTGGTAAGCGATGTAAGGTCCATAGCGTCCGTTAAGAATCTGCATGTCCGGATTGTCCGGGAATGTCTTGATGATTTTCTTGGCTTCAGCTTCTTTCTTCTCTTTCAGCAGGGCTTCCGCCTCTTCCATCGTGATAGTTATCGGATTCATTGTCTTGGGAATGGACACATATTGGTTGTCGTAGCGCACGTACGGACCGAACCTGCCTATTCCCACTGTCACGCTCTTTCCGTCGCGTTCCCCCAGTGTCCGCGGAAGTTTGAACAGGTCAAGTGCTTCTTCCAGTGTAATGGTTTCCAGCGAGTGCTCCTTGTTAAGCTGTGCGAAACGCGGCTTTTCTTCATCTTCCGATGAACCTATCTGTGCTACAGGGCCGAAGCGTCCGATTTTTACTGAAACAGGCTTTCCGCTCGCGGGGTCTGTGCCAAGCATGCGTTCGCCCACCTTGTGTTCGCTTTTTGTCGCCAGTGTCTTTTCGACATACGGGTGGAAATGCGCATAGAACGTTTCCATCATGTCTGTCCATGGCTTTTCTCCTTCGGCCACTTCGTCAAATTCTTTTTCCACGCTGGCCGTGAAGTTGTAGTCCATGATCTGAGGGAAATATTGTATCAGAAAGTCATTGACCACACATCCCACATCCGTAGGAATCAGTTTGGACTTTTCATTTCCTGTGGTCTCAGTCTGTATGTTTTCAGTGATGAGCCCGTCTGCCAGTTGCAGCACATGATACGGGCGTTTTACCCCTTCTTTATTTCCTTTTTCCACATAGCCCCTTTGCTGGATGGTGGAGATGGTAGGCGCATAAGTGGACGGGCGTCCGATGCCCAGTTCCTCCAGTTTGCGCACCAGACTCGCTTCTGTGTAACGTGCGGGTGGCTGGCTGAATCGTTCGACGGCTGAAATTTCTTTTCTGGCCAGTGACTGCCCTTTTTCAAGTTTTGGCAGGAGGCGGCTTTCGTCTTCCTGTTCCGGGTCATCGTCATACGATTCTTTGTACACGCGGAGGAATCCGTCGAATATGATGGCTTCTCCCGTTGCGACAAACTCTTCGTCATTCCCGCTGATAGAGATGGTGGCCGTTGTCTTCTGCAGTTGTGCATCAGCCATCTGCGATGCCAGCGTGCGTTTCCAGATCAGTTCATAGAGACGCTTTTCCTGATTTGTCCCGTTGATGGTTTCATCCTGCATGTAAGTGGGGCGGATGGCTTCGTGGGCCTCCTGCGCACCTTTGGTCTTGGTGGCGAACTGTCGGGTCTGTACATATTCTTCACCCATGAGCGAGACAATGGTCTCACGGCTGGCGTTCAGTGCCAGTTCTGACAGGTTGACCGAGTCGGTACGCATATAAGTGATCAATCCGCCTTCGTACAGCCTTTGGGCTATAGTCATGGTCTGGGCTACGGAATATCCCAGTTTCCGTGCGGCTTCCTGCTGTAGAGTGGAAGTGGTGAACGGAGGAGCCGGCGATTTCTTTACCGGACGTGTGACAATATCCTTAATGGTGAACGATGCGCCCTCGCATGTTTCAAGGAAAGCCTGTGCCTCTTCTTTTGTCTTGAAGCGTTTTCCCAGCGTGGCACGGATTTCCGACCCTTTTTTGTCGGAAAAAAGAGCCGTCACCTTATAGGAAGCCTCGCTGACAAAGGCATTGATTTCACGCTCGCGCTCCACTATCAGCCGCACGGCAACCGACTGGACACGTCCGGCCGACAGTGCGGGCTTTATTTTTTTCCACAGCACAGGCGACAGTTCAAAGCCGACAATGCGGTCAAGCACTCGTCGGGCCTGCTGCGCATTGACCAGATTGATGTCGATGTTGCGCGGGTGTTCAATTGCCTTCAGAATGGCAGGCTTGGTGATTTCATGGAATACGATTCGCTTGGTCTTCTGTGGCTCAAGCTGCAGCACTTCATACAAATGCCATGATATAGCTTCTCCTTCTCGGTCCTCATCGGATGCGAGCCATACCATGTCAGCCTTTTTCGCCTCGCTTTTCAGTTCGGTCACTATTTTTTTCTTGTCCTCCGGTATTTCGTAGATGGGTTTGAAATGGTCTTTTATATCTATGCTGAACGCTTTCTGCTTCAGGTCACGGATATGTCCGTAGCTGGACAGCACCTTATACCCCTCTCCCAAAAACTTTTCGATTGTTTTGGCTTTCGCCGGAGATTCGACAATGACTAGGTTGTTTTGCATGATGTTCTGTATTCCGTTATGGTTTTCGGGACAAATGTAGAAAAAAAACTTAGAATATGTGATAATAAACCGAAAATATGCGGAGAACAAAATGTGTTTGCCGGAATATGGTAAAATTGTATGTCCGGAGGTTTTCCTGATAATTTGTCAAACCGGCTGTTCCTGCAGACAGGACTGCATCCGGAAAGAATGTCATGATGTGGAAATGCGCGGATGCGTCAAACCGGCTGTCTGCCTTGACACATCCGCACATTTCCATGCCATCAGAAAAAAAGCATTTGTTTTATGTTTCTTCAGTCCTGATAATAGATACGTTTCACGCGGTTCGATACACCGGTCAGTATTTCATAGGGAATCGTGTCGAGAACGTCCGACAGCACGGTGACCGGAAGTTCGTTTCCGAAGATGATCGCTTTGTCACCTTCCTTGCAGTCGATGTCCGTCACGTCAATCATGCATACGTCCATGCAGATATTCCCTACATAAGGAGCCTTTTTCCCATTGACCAGGCAGTAAGCGTGCCCGTTTCCCAAATGTCTGTTCAGGCCGTCGGCATATCCTATCGGAATGGCGGCGATACGCGAGTCGCGGTACAGTACCCCTTTGCGGCTGTAGCCCACCGTTTCGTCGGCCGCTACGTCGTGGATTTGCAGGATAGTTGTCTTCAGCGTGGTCACGTTGTGCAGAATCCGGTTGGTGAACGGGTCGATACCATACAGTCCGATGCCCAGACGGACCATGTCGAACTGTGCTTCCGGGTAACGCTCGATGCCTGCCGTGTTACAGATGTGCCGCAGAATCTTGTGCCTGAATCCTTCCTGCAACGCTTGTGAGGCTTTGTCGAACACTTCGATCTGCTGTTGCGTGAATGCGTCGAAACGTTCTGCGTCGCTGCCTACCAGATGAGAGAAGACAGACCGTGGGATGACGGCTGTCTGGCGGTGCAGACGTTCCACCAGTTGCGGGATTTCATCGGGCGCAAATCCGAGACGGTGCATTCCCGTGTCAATTTTGATATGAATGGGGAAGTTGGTGACCCCTTCACGTTCGGCTGCCTTTATCAGCTCTTCCAGCAGATGAAAACTGTACACTTCCGGTTCCAGCCGATAGTCGAACATGGTCTTGAAGGCCGTGATTTCCGGGTTCATGATGATGATGGAGCTGTTGATTCCCGCCTTGCGCAGATCGGCCCCTTCATCTGCCACCGCCACGGCCAGATAGTCTACACGCTGGTCTTCGAGTGTCTTGGCTATTTCAAGCGAGCCTGCTCCGTATGCGGAGGCTTTGACCATGCACACTATCTTCGTGTCCGCCTTCAGTCTGTTGCGGTAATGGTTCAGGTTGTCAATCAGTGCGTTGAGATTGATCTCCAGAATGGTCTCGTGCACCTTCAGTTCCAGTCGGTCGGTGATTTCATCGAAATGAAAGGTCCGTGCCCCCTTGATCAGCACCACTTCGCCTTTCAACGTGTCCAGCAATCCCGATTCCAACAGTTCCGCGGTGGTACGGAAGAAATGCTTTTCGATGTCGAAGCGTGCGGATGAGGCTGAAATTTCTTCTCCCACTCCGATGATGTGGCCCACTCCGCGGCTCTGCACCAGTTCAGCAATCTGTTTGTACAGTTGCTTGCTCGACTGGCCGCTCTCAAGCATGTCCGAGAGGATGAGAGTCCGCTTCCGTCCTTTGTCCTCCGTGCGGCGCGACATGAAGTCGAGCGCAATGTCAAGCGAGGCGAAGTCGGAGTTGTAGCTGTCGTTGATGAGCACGCAGTTGTTTTTCCCTTCCTTCACCTCCATACGCATGGCGACCGGTTCCAGATGCAGCATGCGTGCGGCGATGTCTTCGGGCGGTATCATCAGATAAAGTGCCGCCGCCAGGCAGTGCAGGGAGTTTTCGATGGACGCGTCGTCGATGAACGGGATGCGGTATTCCTTGAAGAATCCCAGATACCGGTATTTGATGGTGGTGCCGGTATCGTCTTTCAGTATTTTTTCGATGAAGAGCGGACGTTCCGGATCTTTTGCCGACCATGCGATTTCGCGCGCGGTAAAGAGCGATTTCATGACACAGCCGCTGATGAACTCGTCGTCTCCATTATAGATGATTACATCGCAGTCTTTGAACAACTGCAGTTTTTCCATGCACTTGTCCTGCAGGGTAGGGAAGTTTTCCTGATGCGCTCCCCCTATGTTGGTCAGTATGCCGATGGAAGGCTGTATGATAGGCTTCAGCGTTTCCATCTCGCCCATTTCGGAAATGCCCGCCTCAAAGATTCCCACTTCCGTGTGCTCGCTCATCAGCCAGACGGAAAGCGGAACGCCGATTTGCGAATTGTAGCTTCGTGGCGAGCGCGTGACCACACGGCTGGGGGCGAGCAGCTGATACAGCCATTCTTTTACTACAGTTTTCCCATTGCTTCCGGTAATTCCGACCACAGGCACCTGAAACTTTTCACGGTGTCTGGCTGCCAGACGCTGGAGTGCCTTCAGCGGGCTGGTCACTTTCAGAAAGTTGGTATGCTCGAAATGTTCCGCTCCGGCAGGCATTTCGCTGACCACGAAATTGCGCACTCCCCGACGGTAAAGGTCGGATATATATTTGTGACCGTCGTTACGCTTGGTTTTCAGCGCAAAAAATAAAGTCTCTTCAGGGAAACAGAGCGAACGGCTGTCGGTGAGTATCCAGTCGATGCTGGCGGGTGTGCCACCGATGCGCTCCGCTCCGGTGGCAGAGGCTATTTCTTCAATTGAGCTTGACATAATTGTTCTTCATTTTGGGTGTCTAAGTACGGGAATTTTTTTTTCAGTTCCGTAATCTTTAACAGTATTTGACTTAAGAAAGTCCGGTAATTTTCAGATTCCGGGTTGAACGGGCGGTGTGCCAAGCCTTTCTTTATGCTGTCCCATTCCCGGATGAACAGGCGGGCACTGTCGGCGAAGAAGGCTTCGGAAAAGCGTTCCCAGATGTAACTGACGGCCAACTGGCTCGGATGAAGCATGTCATCGGCATAAAAACGATAGTCACGCAGCTCATCCATCATGATTTCATATGATGGGAAATAATGGCAGTAGGGGAAGCGTTGGCATAGTTTGTCGATGGCCAGCAACAATGTGGCCTTGCTGAGTTGGTTGCCGTGCATCCCGTCTCTGGCATGACGGATGGGGCTTACCGTGAACATCACCTGCAGGTCCGGCCTCTTTCCGTGCAACTCGTCCAATAACCTGGCATATTCGTTGACGATTTCGTCCGTCTCCAGCAGCCGGCGCGCAAACATCCGCTCAGGCAGCTTGTGGCAGTTTCCTACAATCTGTCCGGTTTCTTTCCATGTGTAGACACGTGCCGTGCCCCAGGTGAACAGCAGCCAGTCGGTCTGCTCCAGATTGTCTTTCCCTTCCTTTATCCGGCAATTGATTGATTCGGCACATCTTTCCGGGTCGGCAGAGTCGAACGTGCTGTGATGCATCAGGCTGAACCATACGTTCCCGGCGGAAAGCAGGTCGTCCGTAGTATAGCGTTTCCCGTTCATGATTTGTCTGACAGCTTCCGCGATGGACAACGGATTGTAGAGGACACCAAACGGGTTGATGTCGCACCGGAACTTGTTGCAGAGAAGCAGTTTTCCGATACTCTCTGCAAAACATGACCCCCATAGCATCAGCTTGTCCGAATGACGGATTGAAGGGCGGCTGGGAGAGATTTCAACTTTAGTTCTGAATTCCATAGAGAGAAAATTTGCTGCAAATGTAAAACTTAATACATATTTATGTTATTTTTGTGCGGTTAAAGTTTAATATGAATGTCTGCCATCTTCCGGCATCCGTACCGGTGCGCGGAAAACACCCGTTTGTTCTGGCTGGAACTGCCGCATGGTTTGGTCGGAACAGGCTGTTGTTTTCGTTGAAAGGCCGCGGTGCTTTTTCCATGAGACAACGGGCCGGGTACAGGCATTCCCAATGTATGATGAAAAGTTAGATGGAACAGCAAACTTCGTATGAATTGTTGAAGAAGATAGACAGCCCCGATGACTTGCGGAGGTTGTCTGTCGAGGCGTTGCCCGAGGTCTGCGATGAGCTTAGGGATATGATTATCGATGAGCTGTCACACAATCCGGGGCATTTGGGCTCTAATTTGGGAGTCATAGAACTCACGGTTGCCATTCATTATATATTCAATACTCCGTATGACCGGATAGTCTGGGATGTGGGACACCAGGCATACAGCCACAAGATACTGACGGGGCGGCGTGAACGTTTCGGTACCAACCGGAAACTGAACGGGCTTTGTCCGTTCCCTTCTCCGGCAGAAAGCGAATACGATACGTTTACCTGTGGCCATGCTTCCAATTCCATCTCGGTCGCGCTGGGAATGGCTGTGGCCGCCGCGAAGAAAAAAGAAGAGAACCGTCATGTGGTGGCTGTCATCGGCGACGGGTCAATGAGCGGAGGGCTGGCTTTTGAAGGATTGAACAATGTGTCTTCCATCCCCAACAATCTGTTGATCATCCTGAACGACAATAATATGGCAATCGACCGGAGCGTGGGGGGGATGAAACAGTATCTTCTTAATCTGCACACTTCGGAAGGTTACAACCGTTTCCGGAAGATGCTGGCCCGGAAATTGTATAAATGGGGGATATTGAACGACGCGCGCAGCAAGAGTCTGCTCCGTTTCAACAACAGTCTGAAGTCGATGCTGATGCAGCAGCAGAATATTTTCGAGGGACTGAACATCCGTTACTTCGGGCCGGTGGACGGGCACGATGTCGGTTCGCTGGTGAGGGTGCTGAAGGAGATAAAGGACATGAAGGGTCCGAAGCTTCTGCATGTGCATACCCGCAAGGGAAAAGGATACAAGCCTGCCGAGGAGGCGGCTACCGTCTGGCACGCTCCCGGGCCGTTCGACAAAGAAACGGGAGAGCGGATAGTGAAGGACTCGGAAGGGCTTCCCCCTCTGTTTCAGGATGTGTTCGGCAACACTTTGTTGGAACTTGCCAGGCAGAATGACAGCATTGTCGGAGTCACTCCGGCCATGCCGACGGGATGTTCCATGAACATATTGATGAAGGAAATGCCCGACCGTGCGTTCGACGTGGGGATTGCCGAGGGACATGCCGTGACCTTTTCCGGAGGGATGGCTAAGGAAGGGCTGCTCCCGTTCTGTAACATCTATTCGTCGTTTATGCAGCGTGCGTATGACAATATAATTCACGATGTGGCGATACAGCGGCTGAACGTGGTGCTTTGTCTTGACCGTGCGGGACTGGTGGGTGAAGACGGGCCTACCCATCACGGGGTGTTTGATCTGGCATGTCTGCGTCCTGTCCCGAATCTGACAGTCGCTTCCCCTTACGACGAGCACGAACTGCGCAGGCTGATGTTTACGGCCCAGTTGCCGGATAAAGGTCCATTCGTAATCCGTTATCCCCGCGGACGCGGAGTGCGGGTTGACTGGAAATGTCCTCTGGAAGCGGTGGAAGTGGGCAAAGGCCGGAAGATGAAGGACGGGACAGACCTGGCAGTCGTTACGTTGGGACCGGTCGGCAATGTGGCTGAAAAGGCGATAGCCCGTGCCGAAAAGGCGACTTCATGCAGTGTTGCCCATTATGACCTGCGCTTCCTGAAGCCGCTGGACGAGGATATGCTTCATGAGATAGGGAAGACGTTTGCGCGGATTCTCACGATAGAAGACGGTGTGCTGAAAGGAGGAATGGGCAGTGCGGTTCTTGAGTTCATGTCCGACCATGGCTATACCCCAGAAGTGAAGCGTCTGGGAATACCCGACTGTTTTGTGCAGCATGGGGCGGTGCAGGAACTGCATGCGATTTGCGGAATTGACGAGACGAACATATATCGAACGATAATTCAGTTGTTAGACAAATAATGAAGATAATTATAGCTGGAGCAGGGGCGGTAGGGACCCATCTTGCAAAACTTCTGTCCGACGAGAAGCAGGACATCATCCTGATGGACGAGGACGAAACCAGATTGAACGCACTGGGGGGGAATCTGGACTTGATGACAGTGAATCTGTCGCCTACATCCATCAACGGTTTGAAAGAGGCCGGAGTGGCGGGGGCTGACCTGTTCATCGGTGTCATGCCCGATGAAAGCAGAAACATGACCGCCTGTATGCTGGCCACCAGCATGGGGGCGAAGAAGACGGTGGCACGTATTGATAACTATGAATATCTGCTGCCCAAGCACAAGGAGTTTTTTGCGAAGCTGGGCGTGCATTCGCTGATTTATCCGGAGATGCTTGCGGCCCGCGACATTGTGGATGCTGTGAAGATGAGCTGGATACGTCAGTGGTGGGAGTTCGCAGGCGGTGCGCTGGTGCTGATCGGCACGAAGATGGGTGAGGCGGCGGAAATATTGAATGTGCCGCTGCATGAGCTGGGAGGCAGGAACATTCCTTTCCATATCGTAGCAGTCAAGCGGGGAGCCGATACGATTATACCTCGCGGAGATGACATGATAAAGCTGAATGACATCGTTTATTTCACCACGACCAAAAAGTACATACCTTATATCCGAAAAATCTCCGGAAAGGAGAATGAGGCGGACGTGCGGAATGTGATGATTATGGGGGGGAGCAGGATTGCGGTGCGCACCTGCCAGTATATGCCCGACTATATGCGCATGAAGATTATCGAGAGCGACATCAACCGCTGCAACCGCCTGACTGAACTGGTCGATGACGGGGTGATGGTGATCAACGGTGACGGACGTGACATGGAGCTGCTGTTGGAGGAGGGCATCAGAAATACGGAAGCCTTTGTCGCGCTGACCGGCAATTCGGAGACCAATATTCTGGCTTGTCTGGCCGCCAAGCGTCTGGGAGTGACGAAAACGGTGGCGGAGGTGGAGAATGTGGACTATATCAGCATGGCGGAAAGTCTGGACATCGGGACGGTCATCAACAAGAAGTTCATTGCTGCAAGCCATATTTATCAGATGATGCTGGATGCCGACGTGTCGAATGTGAAATGTCTGACTTTCGCGAACGCTGATGTGGCGGAATTTACGGTGAAAGCCGATTCTCGTGTCACGAAAGCTGCGGTAAAGGATCTCGGACTTCCGAAAGGGGCCACGATTGGCGGACTGATTCGTAACGGCGAAGGTGTGCTGGTGACAGGTAACACGATGATTCAGGAAGGCGACCATGTGGTAGTTTTCTGTCTGGGTATGATGATAAAGAAGCTGGAAAAATATTTTTGAGCGGATTTCTGTGCGTTTGCGGTGGACAGGGCCGTTGCTGTGCGTTTCTTGAAGAAAATGATTCTTTATGAAACGCATATTTTTATTGTCTTCTGCATTCATGGCTGGAATCTTTTCTGCCTGCGGAAGCTATCAACTGGAAGGAGAGGAAGGTGGAGAAGGGCAGCAGCAAGATTGCAGGATGGACTTGACGCTCGGCAATGCGGGTGAGTTTTCTTCGCCCTACCCCGTGACAGTGTATCTGTTTGATGCCGACAATCGGTGCGTATTTCAGCATGTGGCCGCGTCGGAAACAGATATGCCGGTACTTGTGCAGGCAAAGGGGAGCTATGTGCTTTCTCTGTTTTCGGGCCTTTCTTCGGGTGAATACTCTTATCCGATGGAGACCCATCCCCGTCAGTTGCTGACCTTTGCCAAAGGAGGCCATGCGGAAGTTCCGTTGGCGGTAGGAAAGAATCACGTGCTGCTGGAACGGGATACGGAAGTCTCCGTTTCGCTTTCTTATGCAGTGGCGGGGCTTTATTTTTCATTCGGCTCATTTCCTTCCGATGTGTCGGAAGTGACGGTCCATGTGTCGCCGGTAGGATCCGGCATCTCTTTGGCGGGAGATATAGCCGATGACAGGCAGTTCGCGACGGTTTCCTGCCGGAAAGAAGGTTCCTGCTGGGTGGCAGGTCCGGTTTACGTGTTCCCTTCGGACGCTTCACGCGTGCATCTGTCTGTAAAATTGCGGCAGGGAAGCACGGAAACCGTTTATGGATATGACTATAATTCGTCTTTCAAGTCCGGAAGCATTTATCGTTTTGTCAGCGGGGAAAAAGGCGGAATCATTCTGGACGGCGAGAATCAGGTGACGGGATGGCGGCCGGGTGTGGACATTGAATTCGGGTTCGGAGATCTGGTGGAGGAGGATGCGGACGATTGGGAAGAGGTGCCTGATGAGGGGGACGGTGATGCAGGGGAGACGGATGGCGACATACTTTATGCGGATGAGCTGCCTGAAGCCGAGACTGTCTGGGGACCTTTCTACGTGTGGAAGGCGGAACCGTTGTCGGCCCGCAGTGTCCGGGCAGTGTTGTTGGCTCCTCGTCAGTGGGTGGTGACGGTGGATGAGGCCCGTTCTGTCTGCGAGGCTTATGAGGTGGATGACATGACCGGATGGCGTGTGCTGACGTTGGAGGAAGCCAAAGAATTCCGTGACCAATATTCCGGAACGATTCTTGACTTGAGTGCCTTCCTTTATGAAAACGGCATTGACCGTTTTGACAAATATGACCTCCGGTATCTCTGCAATGACTTCAATTCCACTTTCTGTTTCTATAATGACCGTATAACCAGTTCGGGCAAGACGGTTGATTATGGGCTTCGGCTTGTGAAAGAAGTGGTTGTGGAAAAGCGGTAGGACGCGGAATGCAGGGGAAGACGCACGTTCAGAGAATGTGCTGCTTCCCCAGTTCTTCAGCCACCAGTTCCAGCTCTGCATACCACTCTTCGCCGAACTTGCGTATCAGAGGCTCTTTCAGAAACTTGTAGACGGGGAGATTCTCTTTTTCTCCAAGCAGGACGGCGGCTTTGCAGACATCCCATCTGTGGTAGTTGACGGCCTTGTAGGGGCCGCAGTTGCCTACACGGACAGGATAAAGATGGCATGAAACGGGTTTGTAGAAATTGCACTTTCCTTCTCTGAAAGCCTTTTCGATGGCACAGTAGCAGCATCCATTTTCGTCATAACAGGTGAATACGCAGTCTTTCCCGTTGACAATGGAGGTGACCAGGTCGCCTTCCTGGTCGATGTAGACAACGCCCTGTTTTTCGATGACAGCACGGGCTTCGGGGGAAAGTTCGTCCCAGATTATGGGAAGTACTTCTTCCAGTTTCTCCACTTCTTCCTGTTCTACCGGTGCTCCGGCATCTCCTTCTATGCAGCATTTTCCTTTGCATGCGTGCAGGTCGCACAGAAATTTCTCACGGAATATGTCCAGGCTTACTACTACATCACCAATCTGTACCATAATTTGTCTGTTGTTTTTGCGAGGCAAAGGTACAGAATTTCTGTGGAATGGAGGTGTGTGCCGAAGACTCTGTGTGAAGCATATAGCCGTTAAAGAGAGTTAAAAGAATGAACGCTGCCCGCAGGTGATTCCTTTTCTTGCACCGGAATCGATACCAGGCATTGTCTGGCTTGGGATATTCCAAATAAAATCTTATATTTGCATTGTTAAAAATATTCAAAGACAATAACATAATGACTAACACTTATTTGTCGCGTCTGATTCAGCGGCAGGCACATAAATATGGCGAGAAGGTCGCATTGAAATACCGTGATTATGCGACCGAGACTTGGAAGCCGGTGACGTGGAACCGTTTCTCGGAACTGGTGGAGACTGTGGCTAATGCATTGGTGAGCCTCGGAGTGGAGGAGCAGGAGAACGTTGGAGTGTTTTCGCAGAACAAGCCCGAATGCCTTTATGTGGATTTCGGCGCATTCCGCGACCGTGTCGTGACCATTCCCCTGTATGCTACAAGCTCGGAAGCGCAGGTTCATTATATCGTGGATGATGCGTCGATACGCTACCTGTTTGTGGGAGAGCAGTATCAGTATGATGTGGCTTGTAGAGTGCAAGCTTTGTGCAAGTCGTTGAAACAGATTGTCATTTTTGATTCGGAGGTGAAAAAAGCGGCTGGGGACAGAAACTCCATTTATTTTTCTGATTTTATGAAGATGGGCGCGGACCTGCAACACCATGAGGAGGTGGACAGACGTTCCTCCGCCTCTTCGCCGGACGACCTGGCCAGCATTCTTTATACGTCGGGGACAACGGGCGATTCCAAAGGGGTCATTCTGCAGCATTCCAATTATGAGGCTGCGTTTGAAGGCCACCGTATGCGTCTGGCGGACCTGGGCGAGAAGGATGTGGTGCTGAATTTTCTTCCTTTCACTCATATATTTGAGCGTGCATGGTCGTATTATTGTCTGGACTGCGGCTGTACGCTGTGCATCAATCTTCGTCCGCAGGACGTGCAGAAAACAATCCGGGAAGTCAGGCCGACGGCTATGTGCAGTGTCCCCCGGTTCTGGGAAAAAGTTTATGCAGCCGTGCAGGAAAAGATCAACGAGACGCACGGACTTGCCAAATGGATGATGCTGGATGCCATTCGTGTGGGGCGCGAGCATAATATAGACTTCTTGATGAACGGAAAGACGCCGCCGCCTGTGCTGCACTGGAAATATCAGTTCTATGAAAGGACGATATTCAGTCTCCTGAAGAAAACTATCGGGATAGAGAACGGCAATTTCTTCCCTACCGCCGGAGCTGCCATACCTTACAAGGTGGAAGAGTTCGTGCATTCTGTGGGCATTCACATGATAGCCGGGTATGGGCTGACAGAGAGTACGGCTACGGTTTCCTGTGAATGGAAGGGCGATTTTCGTCTGGGAAGTGTGGGACGTGTGCTGCCGGGTCTGAATGTGCGTATCGGAGAGGACAATGAAATACAGCTGAAAGGTGGTACGGTGACGAAAGGGTATTACAGGAAAGAGGCAAGGACACAGGCTGCTTTTACGGAAGACGGATGGTTCCGTACCGGAGATGCGGGTTATATCAGGGACGGCTTCCTTTATCTGACCGAACGCATCAAGGATTTGTTCAAAACCTCCAACGGCAAGTATATTGCTCCCCAGGCGATAGAGACAAAACTGGTGGTGGATCGTTTCATAGACCAGATTACAGTCATTGCTGATGAACGCAAGTTTGTGTCCGCACTGATCGTGCCTGAATATTCGCAGGTGGAGAAATATGCCCGTGACCACAGAATCGCTTATGCTGACCGGAAAGACTTGTTGCAGAAGCCGGAAATCATCACTCTTTTCCAGACCCGGATTGACACTCTCCAGCAGGAATTTGCCCATTACGAGCAGGTGAAGCGTTTTGTTCTGCTTCCTGAGCCTTTCAGCATGGAACGTGGAGAACTGACCAACACCCTGAAGCTGAAGCGTGCGGTTGTGGCCCGGAATTATAAGGATATTATTGACAAGATGTACGAGGATACGGGTGAATGAGTGGAGGTGTGGATTTTTTTCGTAACTTCGCACCCGGAAAATAATAACGTTAATGCATATATGATTACTATAGAGCAGCTGAAAGATGTAAAAGAGCGGACGGAAGCTTTGTTCCGCTATCTGGACATTGAAGGAAAGAAAATCCAGGTGGAGGAAGAACAGCTCCGCACGCAGGCTCCCGGATTCTGGGACGACCAGAAGGCGGCGGAAGCGCAGATGAAGAAGGTGAAAGGTCTGCAACAGTGGATTGCGGGCTATCAGGAAGTGAAGACTTTGGCCGATGAACTCCAGTTGTCTTTTGATTTCTACAAGGATGAGCTTGTGAGCGAAGAAGAAGTGGACGAGGCGTATTCAAAGGCCATCAGGGCGATAGAGGAGCTGGAACTGAAAAACATGCTCCGCTCGGAAGCTGACCAGATGGATTGTGTGCTGAAAATCAATTCAGGCGCCGGAGGAACGGAAAGCCAGGACTGGGCTTCGATGCTGATGCGTATGTATATGCGCTGGGCGGAAGCCAACGGCTACAAACTTTCGGTGGCTAATCTGCAGGAAGGGGATGAGGCCGGCATCAAGACTGTGACGATGAACATTGAAGGTGCCTATGCATATGGTTATCTGAAAGGGGAGAATGGTGTGCACCGTCTGGTGCGCGTGTCTCCCTATAACGCACAGGGAAAGCGCATGACCTCGTTCGCGTCTGTATTCGTCACTCCCTTGGTTGATGATTCGATTGAGGTGACGGTGGAACCTGCCCGTCTGTCATGGGATACTTTCCGAAGCGGTGGCGCCGGTGGACAGAACGTGAATAAGGTGGAGTCTGGTGTGCGTCTGCGTTATCAGTACAAGAACCCTTATACAGGTGAGGAGGAAGAAATCCTGATTGAAAATACGGAAACCCGTGACCAGCCGAAAAACAAGGAAAATGCCATGCGTCAGTTGAGGTCTATCCTTTATGACAAGGAGATGAAACATCGTATGGAAGAACAGGCTAAGGTGGAGGCTGGAAAGAAGAAGATAGAATGGGGGTCCCAGATTCGCAGCTATGTGTTTGATGACCGGCGCGTGAAGGATCACCGCACGAACTTTCAGACCTCGGATGTGAATGGGGTGATGGATGGGAAAATTGATGGATTCATCAAAGCCTATCTGATGGAGTTTGCGGACAAGGAAGTCTGATTGCGTAGAAAAAATGCCGTAAACTTGTCTTTTTCCTGAATAAGTTGTATTTTGGTAGCGTTAAAATCTAAAAAAACGAAAACTATGGGAAAGAATAATGCCAATCGGGCAGCCAAACGGCAGAATTTTGAGAAACGTGAAGAAGAAAAAGCGAACCGCCTGTTCAAGACAATATGTTTTGCACTGTTGTTGCTGGCATTGCTGATGATAGTGGCGTATGCTTTGGTTTCTTGATTCTGGAGGCATGTCGTAAGTATGGCGCAGGAGATAGAACGCAAGTTTCTGGTCAAGGATGATTCTTATAAACGGATGGCATTTAAAAGTTATGCCATCCGTCAAGGCTATATCTGCAGTGACAGCGGACGCACGGTGCGTGTCCGTATTCGTGATGACAAAGGTTTTCTGACAATAAAAGGCCCGTCGGACGCTTCGGGCATGAGTCGATATGAATGGGAACATGAACTCTCTCTTCCGGAAGCGGAAGAATTGATGAAGCTTTGCAGGCCCGGAATGATTGACAAGACCCGCTATCTTGTGAAGTGGGGCAGCCATACGTTTGAGGTGGATGAGTTCTATGGTGCCAACGACGGGCTTGTGGTGGCGGAGGTGGAGCTTGCTTCTGAGGACGAACCTTTCGGGTGTCCTCCTTTCCTTGGAGAGGAGGTGACAGGGCAGAGACGCTATTATAACGCATCACTGATGGTCTGTCCTTACAAAGAATGGTCTGCAGTACCTCCTGTAAACTCTCAAAATAGGGGGTAAAAACATTCAGGTGACAGTTTTTACCCTGTGAGTTGTCTGATTTCATGGCCTTTGGCCTCTTCTTTTGCCGTAATATTGCGGTATCGAAAACAAAAGAAGACATTTATGAAAACAGCTACTTTCGCTCAGAATTTATTGAGCATGCAGACAGAACTACGCCATTTTGCCTATAAACTTACGGCAGACCATGATGATGCGGACGACCTTCTTCAGGAGACATCCTTGAAAGCGTTGGACAATGAGGAGAAGTATGTGGCTGAAACGAACTTCAAAGGATGGATTTATACAATCATGCGCAATATTTTCATCAACAATTATCGCAAAACGTTGCGTGACCAGACATATGTGGATTATACAGATAATCTGTATTTCCTGAATCTGGGGGCCGATCTGACGGATGATTCACTGGAAAGTTCGTATGACCTGAAGGAAATCCGGAGAGTGGTCAATGCTCTCCCCAAAGAGTATCGGGTGCCTTTTGCCATGTATGTGTCAGGTTTCAAGTATCGTGAAATTGCGGACAAGCTGGGCCTTCCTTTGGGAACGGTGAAAAGTCGCATCCATTTTACCCGCAAAAAATTGAAGGAAGATCTGAAGGACTTCAGATAAGGAAGTTCCGTGTCTTGATGAGTTGCCGACGACACGGGATATTTGGCAAGGTTGTCTCAAGGTGAAATCTGATTTTATCTTGAGACAATCTTTTTTATTTCTTTCTGAAATGTTTGCTGAAAAGCGGTTGCCAGACATAATGCCCCAGCAAGGAAGCAAGGAATACTCCCGTACAGTTTGCCGCAAAGTCCATCCAGTCACCACTGCGGTTTTCAGTGCAGGTGGACTGAAGGATTTCGATGCATCCGCTCATCAGGATGGGACACAGAATGGCACCGATAATCAGTCGTTTTGGACGGATGATGCGGTGGTGGAACAGATATTCTGTCCACAGGAGAGTGGACAGTCCTCCGTACATGCATATATGAACGACCTTGTCGATGTATGGGACTTCATTCAGGCTCGTTTCCGGTGGTGTGAAAAACGACAGATAACAGATTATCGCTACAACGGCGAGAGAAACCGGATAATGTCTCAGGTAACGCATTTGAGTAAATTTTTAATTTATGCCGCAAAAATACGATATTTTTTGTACATTTGCTCCCTATTTGAATGCTAATCGTAATTAAAAGACGGATTTATATATGAGTGAACGTGTCAGTTTTGGTAGCAGGATGGGAGCCATATTTGCGGCTGCAGGCTCTGCGGTCGGTCTGGGTAATGTGTGGCGTTTCCCTTATGAGGCAGGTAATCATGGAGGTGCTGCTTTTATCTTGCTCTATTTGGGCTGTGTCTTTATTTTTGGCCTTCCCATTATGATTGCCGAATTTACGATAGGCCGTCGTTCCAAGGCTTGTACGGGTGGGGCATATGAAGTGCTGGCCCCCGGCACTCACTGGCGGTGGGTCGGTTATCTGGGTGTGCTGACCGGCTTCCTTATATTGGGATATTATTCGGTGGTTGCTGGGTGGACACTTGAATACATCTGGCAGGCATTGACGGGAGGCTTTGTCGGGAAATCGTCGGGCGATTATGTCCGGATGTTTCAGGATTTCTCGCAGCATCCTTTTCGTCCGCTTGTGTGGCTGTTTGCCATTCTGTTCGTTACTCACTGGGTGGTGGTGAAAGGGGTGAAGGACGGCATTGAAAAAGCGTCCAAGATTATGATGCCGCTGCTTTTTGTTCTGGTCGTTCTGCTGGCCGTTTGCTCGGTGGCATTGCCGGGGGCGGAAGAGGGGCTGAAGTTTCTGTTGTATCCGGATTTTGCCAAGGTTACTCCAGATGTTTTTCTGAGTGCCATGGGGCAGGCCTTTTTTTCCTTGAGCCTGGGTATGGGGTGCCTGTCAACTTATGCGTCTTATTTTGGAAGTAAGACTAGGCTGGGACAGACGGCGATGAGTGTCGGACTGATTGATACGTTTGTCGCTGTGCTTTCTGGACTGATTATTTTCCCTGCCGCTTTTTCTGTAGGTATCCAGCCGGATGCCGGGCCTTCGTTGATATTTATTACGTTGCCCAATGTCTTTCAGCAGGCTTTCGCCGGCATTCCTCTGCTGGCCTATATTTGTTCGGTGGCTTTTTATGTCTTGCTGGCACTTGCGGCCATCACTTCAACCATATCTTTGCATGAGGTGTCTACCGCTTTTCTGCATGAGAAATTCCATTTCACCCGAAGCCGGGCTGCGGTTCTGGTCACGTCAGGCTGTATGCTGACGGGTGTTGTGTCTTCATTGGCTTTGGGAGAGTGGAGTGCATTCAAGATCTGTGGAATGAATATGTTTGATGCATTGGATTTCCTGACAGCCAAAATAATGTTGCCGGTGGGAGGGATGTTCGCCGCTATTTTTGTCGGCTGGATTATTGACCGGAAAATCGTGAAGGGGGAGGTCACCAATTATGGTTCTTTGAGATCTTCCTATTATCCGGTATATCTCTTTATCCTTCGTTTCATCGCACCGGTTGGTATCATAATGATTTTTATGAACGAATTGGGCCTGTTGGGGTGACGGACGGATGTGGAAAGACTTCTTTTATTATTCCAAGTCAGAGCGTAGGGCGATAATTGTTCTGCTGGCATTGGCCGTTGTGGTGCTGACGGGAATTTTATGGTGTGGGCGTGCCGGGAACTCTCTTCCTGTCATGGTAGACGGCGGGGATGCGGAGATTGATTCTTTTGTGGCTCAGATCAGGGAGCGTGAAAAAACTCGTTCTGCTTTTTCTGGTTATTCCCGTAGGTATGCAGAGAATCAGATCCAGCCTGTGTTGCAGACTTTTGACCCAAACTTGGCGGATTCTTTGGCGTTCCGTCGGTTAGGGATTTCGGCATTTGTGACCCGTAATATATTGCGTTATCGCGCGAGTGGAGGCAGGTTCCGTTCTCCAGAGGCATTTGCCCGTATTTATGGGTTGACGGACAGTCAGTTTGTGGCTCTGAAACCTTATATTTCCATTTCACCGGAGTTCCTGTCTCGCCGTGACACTTCTTTTGTACATGAGAAAAAAGAACAAACTTTTCCTCCCAAGTATGAGGAGGGGACTCTCGTCTCCCTGAATGAAGCCGATACTGCCCAGCTCAGACGTGTTCCGGGGATAGGTGCCGGATTAGCCCGCATGATTGTGGCTTATCGTCATAGATTGGGCGGCTTTTCACGGATTGAACAGTTGCAGGAGATTCCTCATTTGGGGGATGAGGTTAACCGATGGTTTACGTTGAAGGATGGCCCTTACCGTAAATTGCGTGTAAATCATGATGGACTGGACCGTTTGCGCAATCATCCTTATATGGATTTTTATAAGGCGAAGGCCATTCTTGAATACCGCCGGAAGCGTGGACGGATAAAGGATATTTCCCAAATGGCCATGTTTGAAGAGTTTTCGGAGGAGGATATCCGTCTGTTGTCTCCTTATTTTTCATTTGAATGAGGATTTGTTCCGTCTTGAAGGTGGACAAATGTGGAAAAATTCATTTTTGTTATTGGACGGGAAATGGTTCCCGTTTTAAAATAACAATTTTATGAATAAGTTTTTTTTGATGGGGGTTTGTTCGTTGTCCCTGCTGGCCGGATGTCAGCAAAATGAAACGGAACTGGAAATGGGTGAAACGGGAAAGATAGCTTTGCGGGCTTCGGTGGCAAATTCTGTCGCCTCCCGTACGGTAACGGATGCCGGCGGTTTGTCTACCACCTTCGAGGAGGGTGATGAAATCGGGTTCTTCATTCCAGGAGAGGAAAGTCAGGTGAAGTGGTCTCTGACTGGTGACGGCTGGGAGTCTGAAGTCCCTCTGACGTGGGAAAACAAGGTGGATGAATTTGAATTCTGTGCGTATTATCCTTATTCGGATGGAGTAACGGGACGTACGTCTGTTCCGACTCCGGACCTGAGCAGGCAGAATGGCCGCTTTTCGGATATTGGGCTGTTTGATTTCTTGGCGGCACGCTGTACGAGCAGTTATAAGACAAATTCGGGGGCTGTCTCGTTTACCGGTGATTACGCTTTCAAGCATGTCTATTCGTTGTTGTCTATAACGATAAAGAAAGACAAGTCTGGAGAAGAGGTGAATATCAGTAAGGCAACAATGAAAGGAACCGGTTTGTTCAGCCAGATGGAATATCAGTTCGGTGAAACCTCGGCTTCGGATGCCCTTCAGCCGACTGACGCGCCGTCTGTGGACGAACTCTCGCTGTCGTATGAGGAGCCTGTGGCAGTAGCGGATGAAACTGGCTATTCTCTGACATTGCTTTGCAATCCTGTTTCTTTGGTGGAAAATTCAGAATTTTCGATTGCTTATGTACGTGACGGAATCTCATATACTGCAACGACCGACAGGCTCGGAAAAGAATTTCAGGCCGGCACTCACAATAAGTTCACTCTGAAGCTTACGAAAGAAGGTCTTGTCCTGGTGGGCCAGGAAATCATCGGTTGGAATGAGGAGGTGATTCCGGATATTGCTTTTGAGGAGACTCCCGTGGAATAAATATCGCCTATTTGTTGGTTTATCGCCCAAGTTTGCTTAACTTTGTGCAGACTTGGGCGGTTGAGTATAGAAAAAGACGTTTTATGATAGAATGTAATGAATTTGAGATGAGATTTTAAATTATCTGTAAATATTCAAATTTGATAAGCCAAAATAACATCTTTTTATTTTGATATATCGTAAAATTGCTTTTTCTTTGTGCGGAAATAGGAAAATAAACAGCTTTGTATAATGAAGTTTTGGACAACCTTAATGCTTTTGCACTTGCTTCTGGCGGGTCGGAAGTGGGTCAGCCGATGTGAAGAGAAACAGGGAAACCGGGCATGAGGTGAATGACGGAGGCCGTGCAAATGAATGTGAATGCTATGAAAAACATCGTTCGGTTGTTTGGGCTTTCGCGTGTTTTCAAAGTCTTCTGAATAGATAGCCGTTGTTTTTTCTTTTTTGAGAGAGTTGTAAATTCACTAATTTTTAACAATAAACAATTAATCTTATGGAAACTAAAACAACTAACAAAAAGCAAAAGCAAGGTTTCAAAGGCATTGAAGCTGCAGGTTTGGTAATTATCGCGTGCTTTATCGTAGCATTGTGTATTTACAAGTTCGTGTTGGGTGATCCTTCAAACTTCATGAACAATGACCCTAACAATCATCCGCTGCCGGGTAATATGCTGGGTACTATCTACAAAGGTGGTGTAGTCGTTCCTGTGATTCAGACACTGTTGCTGACTGTGTTGGCTTTGAGTATTGAACGTTATTTCACAATCCGTGCTGCGTTCGGTCGTGGTAAGCTGGTGAAATTTGTGGCTCAGATCAAGGAAGCTTTGTCAAAGAATGATATGCAGGCTGCTCAGGCTTTGTGCGACAAGCAGCGCGGTTCTGTAGCTAATGTTGTAGGTGCTACTCTGCAGACTTATCGTGAAATGGAACAGAATACTGAACTGGACAAGGACCAGAAGGTGTTGGCTATCCAGAAATCACTGGAAGAAGCAACTGCGTTGGAATTGCCTATGTTGCAGCAGAACCTGCCGATTATCGGTACTATCACTACTCTGGGTACTTTGATGGGATTGCTCGGTACCGTTATCGGTATGATCCGTTCATTCGCCGCTCTGTCAGCTGGTGGTGGTACAGACTCAGTTGCGTTGTCAACCGGTATTTCTGAAGCCTTGATCAACACAGCATTCGGTATCTTGACTGGTGCGTTGGCCGTTATCTCTTACAACTACTTTACTAACAAGATTGATAAACTGACTTACAGCCTTGACGAAGTAGGCTTCTCTATCGTACAGACATTTAACGCTACTCATAAATAAATCCAAGGGACTGTGGCAGTCCCTCGTTGTAAATGGGATATTTGTAACTAATTTTAAATAGTTAATTATGGGTAGAGTTCAAATTAAGAAGAAATCCATGTTTATCGACATGACTGCCATGAGTGACGTGACGGTGCTGTTGCTTACTTTCTTTATGTTGACAGGTAACTTCATCAAGAAAGAGCCGGTACAGGTCGTTACTCCGGGTTCGGTTTCTGAGATTAAAATTCCGGAAACGAACATTCTGCAGATTCTTGTCGAGCCGTCTGGCAAGATTTTTATGAGTCTTGACAAACAGCAGGATATGGCAGCTACGTTGGAAGCTGTAGGAAAGGAATATGGCCTGACATTTACTCCTGAAGAGGTGAAGAAGTTCTCCGTATTCCAGACATTCGGTGTTCCGATGAAGAATATGAAGCAGTTCCTAGCACTTCCGGGTGAAGAGCAGGATAAAATATTGAAGAATTACGGAATTCCTTGTGACAGTGTGGACAATCAGTTCAAGTCTTGGATTCGCAATGCGCGTGCCGCCAATCGTGACTTGCGTATAGCTATCAAAGCAGACCAGAGCACTCCTTATTCTGTCATTAAGAACGTAATGAGTTCTCTTCAGGATTTGAAGGAAAACAGATACAATCTGATTACTTCATTGAAACAAGTGTCTGACGATTAAATAAGGAAAATATGGCAGAAGTACAAGATAATGGAGGCAGAAAAGGAAAAGGGTCTAAGCAGAAAAAAATGGCCGTCCGCGTTGACTTTACGCCGATGGTGGATATGAACATGCTTCTGATCACTTTCTTTATGCTGTGTACCTCTTTGAGCAAGCCTCAAACGATGGAAATCAGTATGCCGACTAATGATGAGAATATTACTGAAGACCAGCAAAATAAGGTAAAGGCTTCGCAGGCCCTCACTTTGTTGCTTGATGCAGATAATAGAATTTATTATTATGAAGGTGAGCCCAATTACGAAGATTATACTTCTCTGAAAGAAACTAGCTACACCGCTGACGGTATTCGTAAGGTATTGCTCCGCAAGAATTACGATGCAGTGAAGAAGGTGGAAGAGTTGAAGCAGAAAAAGGCTAATCTGGAAATCACGGAGGATGAATACAAGAAACAGGTCTCTGAAGTGAAGGGCGCAAAGAACACACCGACTGTAATTATCAAGGCGACAGATAAGTCTACTTACAAGAACTTGATTGATGCATTGGATGAAATGCAGATTTGCAGTATCGGTAAATATGTGATTGTTGACATTACGGAAGGTGACCAATTCTTGATTGACAACTACAATACGAAGGGTCAATTGAGCAGTAATGCAGTAAGTTGAAATGTGTAACACCTAAAAAGAAAAGATATGGCAAAAATTGATTTGATTTCTTTGGAATGGTGTGACCTCATTTTCAAAGATAAAAACAAGACATATGGTGCATATAGATTGCGCCGTGATTTCGGTAGACGTCAGTTGGCCGCTATAATTATTGTGATTGTCGTTGCTGCTGTAGGTTTCTATCTTCCGCGTCTGATTCAGATGGCTATTCCTGAGAAGGAAGAGGAAATGTTGGAAGTGACCCAGCTCTCTCAGTTGGAAGAGCCGGAAGTAAAGCAGGAAGAGCTTGTAAAGCCGGTTGAGCAGATTGCTCCTCCTCCCCAGTTGAAGAGTACCATCAAGTTTACCGCTCCTGTCATCAAGAAAGATGAAGAGGTGGCTGATGAAGACGAACTGAAGAGCCAGGATGACCTGAACGAATCGAAAGTGCAGATTTCTATCGCCGATGTGAAAGGTAACAATGAATTGGACGGTGCTGATATTGCAGACCTTCAGGAAGTGATTACTCAGGCTCCGGTTGAGGAAGAAAAGCCGTATACGATGGTAGAACAGATGCCGCAGTATCCGGGTGGACCGGCCGAGTTGTTGAAATATATTTCAAAGAACTTGCGCTATCCGACTATTGCACAGGAGAATGGTATTCAGGGACGTGTAATCTTGCGTTTCGTCGTTTCTGCAACGGGAACTGTAGAAGACATTCAGGTGCTTCGTTCACTTGACCCGTATTGCGATAAAGAAGCAATTCGAGTTGTGAGCACATTGCCGAAATGGATTCCGGGTAAGCAGAACGGACGTAATGTTCCTGTTTATTACACTTTGCCGATTCAGTTTAAATTGCAATAATTTGATTTTTTGTTTGCGTGTATGAAAAGAGTGTTCTTGTTTTGTTGTGCGGTGCTTTCTATGGTGCTCGTTTCATGTGGTAACCAGAAGAAAGGGGATGGAGAGACATTATATTCCGGAAATATAAAGATTGCCGTTGATGAATCCTTCAAGCCTATTATAGAAGAGGAGCTTCAGGTTTATCGGGCATTGACTCCGGAAGCGAATGTAACACCCATCTATTGCAGTGAGGTTGAAGCTATCAATCTGTTGTTGAAGGATAGTGTAAGACTGGTTATTGCCAACCGCAGACTGACAGAAAAAGAGGTGGCTTCTTTTCATGCACGCAAATTCTTTCCTCAGTCCATTCGTATGGCTGTCAGCGGAATAGCTCTGATTACAAATCTTGAAAACACTGATTCCGTACTTACCGTAGGTCAGTTTCGGAATATATTGACAGGTAAAATTACGGAGTGGAGGGATTTGTATCCGCAGTCTAAGCGAGGAAAGATGCAGGTTGTGTTTGATAACCCCAATTCAGGCCTTATTCATTATGCCATTGATTCTATCTGCGAGGGCGAAAAGCTGGCATCGACGTTGACTGCCTTGAAATCGAATGAGGAAGTGATTCGGTATGTTTCGCAGACTCCGGATGCGTTAGGTGTGATTGGTGCCAATTGGATAGGGAATGATAGCGATACAACTCGCCTTTCGTTCAATAAGTCGGTTCGGGTGATGGGAGTCAGTAATTCTGGCCATGCTACTGTCGCAAACAGTTTCAAGCCTTATCAGGCCTATTTGGCTCTGAAGCAGTATCCTTTGACCCATGATGTATTCATTTTGGTCAATGACCCCAAAAATGGATTGCCGACTGGTTTGATGACATTCTTGACAGGAGACAGGGGGCAGCGTATCATTCTTAAGTCGGGACTTGTGCCGGCGACTCAACCAGTCCGTCTGGTAAATGTTAAAGATGAATTTTAATTTATAGGATATGATTATGAAAAATAAAGTTTTTGGTATACTTTGTTGTAGCTTCTTGCTGTCTGTTTCTTTGCAGGCGCAGGAGCCCCTTTCTTCTGAATTGTCTAAGCAGGTTGATCAGATTGCCGCTACTATTAAAGACAATCCTGATGCAGCAGCGGAAAGTTTTGACGAACTTACAAAGGGAAAAAACAAAAAGAATATTTCTTTGCTTGTCGCTATCGGCAACGCTTATCTGAAAAATGAAAAAATCGCAGAAGCTAAGGATTACGCAGAACGTGCAGTGAAGGTTGATTCAAAGTCTGCAGTGGCTTGTATGTTTGCAGGTGATGTGGCCTTGGCTAAGAAAAATGTAGGGGATGCGTGCGGTTATTATGAGCAGGCGATTCTGTTTGATGCGGATTGCTATGAAGCTTATTATAAATATGCGCGGGCATATATAGGCGTGAATCCTCAATTGTCAGTGGACAAATTATTGGATTTGAAGAGCAAGCATCCTGAAGAAATTAACGTTGACCGTGAGCTGGCTGTCGCTTATTATCAGATGGGGAAAAACAGTCTGGCAAAGCAGTCTTATGATGAGTTCATGCAGAGAGGAACTCCTGAAAAAAGCGATTATGGCCGATATGCCATGTTGCTTTATCTGAACAAGGATTATGCGAAATCTCTGGAAATGACCGATAAAGGTATGTCTATGGATCCGGAAAGCCATTTGCTTCGCCGTCTTAAAATGTATAATCTTTATGAGTTGAAATCATATGATGAAGGATTGAAAGCTGCGGATGTGTTCTTCGAGGACCCGGACAATCCGGATTACGTTTATTTGGATTTCCTTTATCGTGCCCGTTTGTATTTCCTGCATGGGGACAAAGATTTGGCTATTGCTGAATTTGACAAGGCACTTGAGGCCGATACAGAGAAAGAACATCCGGACATCGCTAAAGAAGCCTCTCAGGCATATGAAAAATGGCAGGACTATCCTGAAGCCATTCGGATGTACCAGCTTTATCTGGATGGGTTGAAAGGCGGTGAAGAGGACGTAAGCGATCTGTTCCTGTTCGGACGTCTTTATTACATGGCGGCAGGCTCTTTGGCTGCTCCGGTAGATTCGACTGCAAATGGAGTTGTGGCTGCTGTAGACACGATTCAGAAGAAGGCATATCTTGCAGAGGCTGACACTATTTTTGCTCAGGTGGCTCAACGTGTGCCGGACAACTATTTGGGTTATTTCTGGCGTGCACGTACGAACGCAATGCTTGACCCCGAAACTACATTAGGTTTGGCAAAGCCATATTACGAAAAAGCTCTTTCAGTGCTTGAGCAGAATCCGAAAGCATCCAAGAGTGTTTTGATTGAATGTGAAAGCTATCTGGGATATTATTATTTCCTGAAGAGTGAATATGATGAGTCCAAGATTTATTGGAACAAGATCTTGGCCATCGATCCTGAGAATCCTACCGCCAAACAGGCTCTTGAGGGTATAGAGGGATTGCAATAAGGAATTTTATTTTTCTATTTCATATTCATATTTTGACACGGCAAAAGCTGTTATTCAAAAATGGAGGACATGAGAATCGGTTGATTTTTCAGAGCCCTCCATTTTGAATGTTATATTTGTGGGTGGAGTTATGGATTTTCTCATTGACTTTATATTGCACATTGACCAGCATATGGTTTCTATCGTGCAGAATTATCATTTATGGACATATGCAATCTTGTTTGCCATCATTTTTTGCGAAACAGGACTCGTTGTCACTCCCTTTCTTCCCGGGGATTCCTTGCTGTTCGTGTGTGGCGCGATTTCCGCTTTGCCTGACATGCCTTTGGACGTGCATATATTGGTGCTCATTGTATTTACGGCGGCAGTGTTGGGCGATTCGTGCAATTATATGATTGGGCATTTTTTCGGCAGGAAGCTTTTCAGCAATCCGAACTCCAGAATTTTCAGGCAGAGTTATCTCGACAAGACGCATGAGTTCTTCAAGAAATACGGAGGCAAAACGATCATCATCGCGCGTTTTGTGCCGATAGTCCGTACCTTTGCTCCTTTTGTGGCGGGGATGGGTAAAATGCACTATTATTATTTTATGCTGTATAATCTGATAGGGGCGGCAGCATGGGTGGTTCTGTTCTGCTATGCAGGTTATTTCTTCGGTGACCTGCCGTTTGTGCAGCAGAATCTCAAGCTCCTGCTGGTTGCTATCATTTTCATTTCACTGCTTCCCGCTGTGGTTGAAGTGGTGCGTGAAAAGCTTAAGAAATAATTGGTTTAGTTTTTTGCAAGTTGGAAGCGGGTTGGCTGTGAAGTTAGCCTGCTTTTTTTGTATTCATTCCTTTGGTTTTTTGTTTCCGGAAAAACTTGTAACTTTGCCGCTCTGATATATAACATTTTAGATATGAAAGCACTGAAAGAACGAATTCTGCGTGACGGCAAATGTTTTGAAGGGGGTATTCTCAAGGTTGACAATTTCATCAACCATCAGATGGATCCGATTCTGATGAAATCTATGGCGGTTGAGTTTGTACGGCGTTTTGCCGGCACTGACATCAATAAAGTGATGACCGTTGAGGCCAGCGGTATCGCTCCTGCCATTATGGTAGGGTATCTGCTTGAACTCCCTGTGGTGTTTGCCAAGAAGAAGAAGCCGAGCACGATGGAAAACATGCTGGTTACGGATGTCTATTCCTTTACAAAAGGAACCACTTATACGGTATGCGTGAGCAGGGATTACCTTTGTCCGGGCGACAGAGTGTTGTTCATTGATGATTTCCTTGCAAACGGAAATGCGGCCAAGGGAGTGATTGACCTGGTGCAGAAGGCCGGTGCCGAACTGGTCGGTATGGGTTTTTTGATTGAGAAGGCATTCCAGCATGGAGGGGATTTTTTGCGTGGGCAAGGCATTCATGTGGAATCTCTTGCGGTGATTGAAAGCCTGGACAACTGTGAAATAAAGATTAAGGACTGAAATCGGACGGTTATGGAGCAGGAACAGTCGGTAGCTCCTCATGAGGGGCTGATTTATGGTCTGGATGACCGTCCACCTTTGAAAGATACGCTTTTTGCTGCCTTGCAGCATCTGCTGGCCATTTTTGTGGCTATCATTACTCCTCCGCTGATTATTGCCGGGGCATTGAAACTTGATCTGGAGACTACCGGTTTTCTGGTGTCCATGGCTTTGTTCGCTTCCGGTATCTCTACATTTGTGCAGTGCCGTAAAATCGGTCCCATAGGCTGCGGTCTGCTGTGTATTCAGGGAACAAGTTTTTCCTTTATCGGCCCGATCATTTCTGCGGGGCTGACCGGAGGACTGGCTTCGGTATTCGGTGCCTGCATTGCCGCTTCCACCGTGGAGATGCTCATCAGTCGGGTGCTGCGTTATACCCGCAAGATTATTACTCCGCTTGTGTCTGGAATTGTGGTTACGCTGATAGGCATGAGCTTGATACGGGTAGGTGTTACTGCCTGTGGTGGCGGAGCATCGGCTCAGGCAGACGGCTCTTTCGGCTCTTTCCGGCATGTGGGGCTGGCGGCTCTGGTGCTGGTACTGATTATTTTCTTCAACCGGAGTTCCAACCGTTATCTTCGGATGAGTTCGATTGTGATAGGACTTGTGATTGGATATGTGCTGGCATGGCTGCTGGGAATGGTCGATTTTTCAGCGGTGCAGAGCTATGGGGGATTTAATTTCCCTGTTCCGTTCCGTTATGGCATCTCGTTCGACATTTCCGCCATCATCGGCCTTGGTCTTGTCTATCTGATTACGGCGATTGAGGCTTATGGTGACATCACTGCCAATTCCTTGATTTCCGGAGAACCGGTTGAGGGCGAAAAGTTCGTGAAGCGGGCTTCGGGCGGTATTCTTGCCGACGGCTTCAATTCGATGCTGGCCGGAATGCTCAATTCATTCCCCAATTCCATTTTTGCCCAGAATAACGGAATGATTCAACTCACCGGAGTGGCCAGCCGCTATGTAGGTTATTTTATTGCGGGTTTTCTGATTCTGTTGGGCCTGTTCCCGGCGGTGGGGCTGGTGTTTTCATTGATGCCGGAACCGGTGCTTGGGGGAGCTACTCTGCTGATGTTCGGGACGGTGGCCGCGGCAGGCATTCGCATCATCGCTTCCCAGAAAATAGACCGCAAGGCCACGCTGGTCATGGCTTTGAGTTTCGCTTTCGGTCTGAGCGTGGAACTCGTTCCGGAAATCCTGAGCCAGTTGCCTGAAACGGTGCGTAACATTTTCTCTTCCGGCATCACGACCGGAGGACTGACCGCCATTCTTGCCAATCTGCTGATTCGGATTAAGGAATAAACATATTTTGATGAGAATACCCCGCTGTTTGTCGTCAGGCAGCGGGGTATTTTTTTCAGTATATCCCGTTGATTTACGGCGGGCATTCATGATGCCGTCCGCTTGTTCTGTCGCTTCTGCTTTTTTAACATTGTCACATTTTTTCTTTCTTGTTTCAGTTGTCATATTCTGTTGTAAATGGGTAACTTTGGCGGCGAATTTTTTAACCTAAAAAGATATGATTAATACAACAGCATCTTGCAGAAAATGGAGAGTCCTTCCGTCTGCCCTGTTCCTGTCCGCGACATTGGTTTGTGCCGACGCTCAGGCTTTTCTTATACAGGAGAAACCGGGAACTACAGAGACGATAGGGGCAGAACTCCATATCAAGGGAATCGTGCAGATCAATCCTACTACGGTGGAGATTGTCTTTTCCAATCAGCAGCGCATGACATTGGATTTTTACGGTGAGAACATTTTCCGGCTTTTTCAGGACAATGCGGGCGGCATCCTGCGCGATCCGCAGGCCAATCCCGAAGCCCGCATACTGGCGGACAATCCGCGCGGTGAGGGCCTGTACTTGCGGAACGGTCTGAAAGTGAACGATGACGGGAATGCCGTTTCGGTCTCAACCGGACAGATTGAAGTGAAATTTGACAAGAATACCGCATTGATGAGTGTCACTGATTTGCGGAGAGGAACCGTTGTGCTGGAAGAAACGGCGGCGGTGAACTTCCAGAATAAAAAGACGGTCGTGACACTGAAAGAACACCCCGGAGAGTATTTCTATGGAGGCGGTGTGCAGAACGGACGCTTTTCGCACAAAGGCAAGTCCATAGCCATCGAGAACCAGAACAGTTGGACGGACGGGGGTGTGGCTTCGCCCAATCCTTTCTATTGGTCTACAAACGGATACGGCATTATGTGGCATACTTTCAAGAAAGGAGAATACGACTTCGGACTGACTGACCCCGGGACGGTGAGGTTGAGCCATGAGACGGATTATCTGGATCTGTTCGTCATGGTGGACGGAGATGCCGTGAGCCTGTTGAACGACTATTATCAGCTCACCGGGCATCCGGTGCTGATTCCTAAATTCGGTTTCTATGAAGGCCATCTCAATGCCTATAACCGTGACTACTGGAAAGAGGATGAGAAAGGAATCTTGTTCGAGGACGGAAAACGCTATAAAGAAAGCCAGAAGGACAACGGGGGAATCAAAGAGTCGCTGAACGGTGAAAAACAGAACTATCAGTTCTCTGCCCGTGCCGTCATCGACCGTTATAAAGCGCACGACATGCCTTTGGGATGGTTGCTGCCTAACGATGGATATGGTGCGGGGTATGGACAGACCAGCACGCTGGACGGAAATATACAGAATCTGAAGAGTCTGACCGACTATGCTCATCGCAACGGAGTGGAGATAGGACTGTGGACCCAGTCGGACTTGCATCCGAAGGAAGGGGTGGAGCCTCTTCTGCAGCGTGACATCGTGAAGGAGGTGAGAGATGCCGGCGTACGCGTCCTCAAGACAGACGTGGCATGGGTAGGTGCCGGATACTCGTTCGGACTGAACGGCATTACCGACGTGGCGCAGATTATGACTTATTATGGGAACGACAGTCGTCCGTTCATCATCAGCCTTGACGGATGGGCGGGCACACAGCGATATGCCGGTATCTGGTCGGGCGACCAGACAGGCGGCAATTGGGAGTATATCCGCTTCCATATCCCTACCTATATAGGCTCCGGACTTTCGGGTAATCCTAACATCACGTCGGACATGGACGGTATATTCGGCGGGAAGAATCCGGTGGTGAACACGCGCGATTTCCAGTGGAAGACGTTCACGCCCATGCAGTTGAATATGGACGGATGGGGCTCCAACGAGAAATATCCTCACGCGCTGGGCGAACCGGCCACTTCCATCAATCGCTGGTACCTGAAACTGAAGTCCGAACTTCTGCCCTACACCTACAGCATCGCCCGCGAGGCAGTAGACGGCATGCCTATGATACGTGCCATGTTCCTCGAATATCCTAACCGTTATACATGGGGCAAGGCCACGCAGTATCAGTATCTGTTCGGACCCAGCTTCCTGGTGGCTCCCGTTTATCAGAATACGCGTGCCGATGAGCAGGGGAATGATATCCGGAATGGCATCTATTTGCCCGAAGGCGAGTGGATTGACTATTTTAACGGCGATTTGTATCAGGGAGGACGGATTGTCAACAATTATGAGGCACCTCTGTGGAAGCTGCCGGTGTTTGTGAAAGCCGGTGCCATCATTCCTTTGTCCAACCCCAGCAACAATGTGCATGAAGTGGATTCATCACTGCGCATTTACGAAGTTTATCCGGCAGGGCACAGCAGTTTCACTGAATATGATGATGACGGAGTGTCTGAAGCATACAAGCGGGGCGAGTTTGCCATCACTTTCATTGAATCGGATGTGGACGGAAAGGGCAGAGCTACCATTACGGTGCATCCGACCGAGGGCACTTTGTTCAAAGGATTTGTCAGTGAGAAGGCTACCGAGTTCCGCGTCAATCTGACCCGGAAGCCGAAGAAGGTGTCCGCTTCCGTCGGCAAGAAGAAGGTGAAGCTGGCAGAAGCGGAATCGTTGGAAGCTTTCCTTCAGGGAGAGAATGTCTACTATTATGATGCTGCCCCCAACTTGAACCGGTTCGCCACGGAGGGCAGCGAATTTGCAAAGCAGGTCATCACCAAGAATCCTCAGTTGAGGGTGAAGCTGGCGGCTGCCGACATCACGTCCGACGCGACGGTGCTGAAGATTGAAGGGTTCGAGTTTGCTCCGGCCGACCGCCTTTGTGTGACGGAAGGCAGTCTGGCAGCTCCTGAGGTCCGTATTGCAGATGAAAATGTCACGGCTTATACGCTGAAGCCTACGTGGAATAAAGTGGATAATGCCGATTTCTATGAAATCGAGTTTGACGGCATGAATTACAGCACTGTCCGCGATACGGAACTGCTCTTTGAAGACCTGAAGGCTGAGACGGATTATTCTTTCAAGATACGTGCCGTAAACAAGTCGGGCCATTCTGACTGGACGGCTTTCAGTGGCACCACAAAATCCGATCCGCTGGAATTTGCCGTACGGGGCATTACAGGATGGACTTCGGCCAAGAATCAGGGACGTTCGTTGCGCCGTCTGTTTGATTTTGAGGAGGGAGAATTGTGGCATACGGCTTATAATGAGAAGGCGGTGCCGTTTGATCTGGTGGCCGACCTGAACTCCATCAACCAGCTTGACAAGCTGCATTATGTGCCGCGTGACAATGCCGGTAACGGAACTTTGCTGAAGGGTGTCGTCTACTATAGCATGGACAAGGAAAATTGGACAGAGGCAGGTGCGTTCGAGTGGAGCCGGGATAAGGAAGTGAAGGTGTTCTCCTTCAACGGAAAACCCACTGCGCGCTATGTCAAGCTGCATGTCACCGAAGCTGTAGGCAATTATGGTTCTGGCCGTGAACTTTATGTGTTCAAGGTTCCGGGTACGGAAAGCTATCTGCCGGGAGACATCAACCACGACCGTCTGATTGACGAGAACGACCTGACTTCCTATACCAACTATACGGGGTTGCGGAAAGGTGACGCTGATTTTGAAGGGTACATCAGCAATGGAGACCTGAACCGCAATGGGCTGATTGATGCTTATGACATATCGGCTGTGGCCACTCGGATACACGGTGGCATAGGGTATCTGCGACCGGACACTTTGAGAGGTACTGTGACTCTCAGTGTGGCAAAGAAAGCATATGCGAAAGGTGAGACGGTGGAAATCCAAGTGAAAGGAAAGGGACTGAAAGCGGTCAACGCACTCAGCTTTGCTCTTCCATATGATGCGGAAGACTATGAGTTTGTGGGAATTGAACCTGTCGGAATGCTGGATATGCAGAATCTGACCAACGACCGTCTGCATACTGACGGACAGAAATCGCTTTATCCTACTTTTGTAAATTTAGGTGACAAGAAGACGCTGGAAGGAGACGGGACACTCTTTGTCATCCGTCTGAAGGCCAGACGTGACCTGAAATTCAATTTGCAGCCGAAAGACGGAATGCTGGTGAACAAAGCGATGGAATACATCAAGTTCTGAACGTTCCTCTGACAGGTGTGAATCTGTTTCGTTCGCTGCCGGATTATGGAATGACATGGTCCGGCAGCGTTTTTTATGTTTCTCCCATAAATCGTTCCGTTTCATCTTCTATGGGTCTTGTTTTTGGTATGAGATTTTTCCATGACTTCATGCGTGACAAGTGTTTCCCTTCTGGAAAAGTTTTCCTATTTTTGTGGAAACTTGAAAACTTTGGAATGCATGGAGAAAATGAAAGCGGTCGGAATGGCGTGCGCTGTTTGTGTCATGTCCTTTTGGAGCATGGAATCGTATGCAGGAAATACGAATCCTTTGATATTGCATTATGATGCTCCCGCGCAATATTTTGAAGAGGCGTTGGTTATCGGCAACGGGACGATGGGGGCTGTGGTCTATGGCGGAGACCGTGTTGATAAGATTGCGTTGAACGACCTTACCCTCTGGACAGGAGAACCGGACCGGAATGTTTTTACTCCCGACGCCTATAAGGCGATTCCGGAAATCAGGGAGGCACTTGACAGGGAAGACTATCGTGAGGCGGATAAACTTCAGCGGAAAGTGCAGGGGCATTATAGTGAGAATTATCAGCCTCTGGGCACGCTTACCATTGATTATCTGGATAAAGACAAAGCGGAGATAGGAGCTTATTCCCGTTGGCTTGATATCAGTGAGGCGGTGGCGGGAACAAAATACCTGAAAGGCGGTGAGCTTTGTACGGCCGATTATTTCGCTTCTGCCCCTGATTCGGTCATCGTGGTTCGCTTGCATACGGAAAACCCTCGCGGCATCCGGGCTGTGCTTTCATTCCAGTCTCTTTTGCCGTATTCATCCGTTGCGGAAGGGAACGAAATCTCGATAGAAGGATATGCGGCTTATCATTCCTTGCCTGTATATCATGGTGGGTCGAGAGCGAAACATCTTTACGACCCGGAGCGTGGCATTCATTTCCGTACATTGGTCCGGGTGCTCGCTTCAGACGGAAGGGTGGAAAGTTTTCCGTCCGGTGATATGAAACTGGATGGTGTGACGGAGGCACTGGTGCTGATAGCGAATGTCACGAGCTTCAACGGATTCGACAAGGATCCGGTGCGTGAAGGCCGTGATTATCGCCGTATTGTCTCGCAGAGGATGGAACGTGCTGCGGCAAAGAGTTTTGAAGATTTGCGGAAAGCGCATGTCGCGGATTACACGTCTTATTTCAATCGGGTGAAGCTTGACTTGGGAAAAACGGATAAATCCGTTTCCAGCTTGTCTACTGACCGGCAATTGAAACTGTACACGGACAATAACCAGCATAATCCTGAATTGGAGGCTTTGTATTTTCAGTATGGGCGTTATCTGTTGATTTCCTGTTCGCGCACTCCGGGTGTCCCTGCCAATCTTCAGGGATTATGGAATGAGAAACTGCTCCCTCCATGGAGCTGCAACTATACATGTAATATCAATCTGGAAGAGAATTACTGGGCGGCGGAAACGACAAATCTGAGTGAAATGCACCGTCCGATGCTGGAGTTTGTCAGAAACCTGAGTCATACCGGAAAAGAAACGGCACGGGCATATTATGGTGTGGACACGGGCTGGTGTCTGGGGCATAATTCGGATATTTGGGCGATGACTTGTCCTGTCGGGCTGAATACGGGAAGTCCTTCGTGGGCCTGCTGGACAATGGGTGGCGCATGGGCTTCCACTCATATCTGGGAGCATTATCTTTTCACATTGGATAAAGAATTTCTGAAGCAGTATTATCCGGTGCTTAAAGGTGCCGCCGAGTTTTGCATGAACTGGATGGTGGAGAAGAATGGCAAACTGATGACTTCGCCCGGCACTTCGCCAGAAAACATCTATCTCACTCCCGACGGATATGCCGGGGCTACTTCTTATGGGTGTACGGCAGACCTTGCGATTTCCCGCGAATGTATTCTTGACGCACTGTATGCTGCAAAAACGCTCGGCACGGATGCCGTTTTCCGTAAACAGGCCCAGCAGACGCTCGAGCGGATGCAGCCTTATCAGATTGGAAAGAAAGGCAATCTGCAGGAATGGTATCACGATTGGGAAGACCAGGATCCCCGGCATCGTCATCAGTCGCATCTGTTCGGCCTTTATCCGGGACACCATCTGTCGGTGGCGGAAACACCGGAGTTGGCTGAGGCTTGTGCACGTACATTGGAGATAAAAGGCGACAAGACTACGGGCTGGAGTACCGGGTGGAGAGTGAACCTTTATGCCCGTCTGCTCGATGCGGAGAAAGCCTATCATACGTATCGCACGTTGCTCCGTTATGTAAGTCCGGATGAATACAAAGGAAAGGATGCCCGCCGTGGAGGAGGTACATATCCAAATCTGCTTGATGCACATTCTCCTTTCCAGATTGACGGAAACTTCGGAGGCTGTGCCGGAGTGGTGGAAATGTTGATGCAGTCCACTCCTGAGTCTGTCACTCTTCTTCCTGCGCTTCCCGAAGCATGGAAAGACGGGCATGTGGAAGGTATCTGTGCCCGTGGCGGTTTTGTTGTGGATATGGCATGGAAAGACGGAAAGGTTACTTCTCTGGAAATTTTTTCACGTAAAGGAGGAAAGACATCCGTATATTATAATGGAACAAGAAAACGGATCAGCCTGAAAGAAGGCGAATCATTCCGTATTCTATAAATGGATATTTATTAATATTTGATTTGTTATGAAAGTAAGCTTTTTTTCAGGGGTATTGTTGTGTTGTTGCCTGAGTCTTTCGCAGACCGGACATGCTCAATACACGGAATTTCGTCCCGGACAGGTCTGGAACGATACGGATGGCAATCCGATTAATGCGCATGGTGGCGGTGTGCTGTATCATGAAGGTATTTATTATTGGTATGGAGAGTACAAGAAAGGGAAGACCGTTCTTCCGGAATGGGCCACATGGGAGTGCTACCGTACGGATGTGACTGGCATCAGCTGTTATTCTTCGAAAGACTTGCTCAACTGGAAGTTTGAGGGGATTGTACTTCCTGCCGTGAAAGAAGACCCGAATCATGACCTGCATCCTTCGAAGGTGCTGGAGCGTCCGAAGGTAATCTATAACAAGAAAACCAAGAAGTTTGTGATGTGGGCACACGTGGAGAGTGCAGACTACAGCAAGGCGTGTGCAGGTGTGGCGGTCTCCGATTCTCCGACGGGAAAGTTTGAATATCTGGGAAGCTTCCGCCCGAACGATGCGATGAGCCGTGACCAGACGGTGTTCGTGGATGATGACGGCAAGGCCTATCAGTTCTATTCTTCAGAAAACAACGCCACGATGTACATCAGTCTTCTGACGGATGATTATCTGAAGCCCTCCGGACGTTTTACAAGGAACTTCATCAACAAGTCGCGTGAGGCTCCGGCTGTATTCAAGCATGAAGGCAAGTATTATATGATTTCATCCGGTTGTACAGGATGGGACCCAAACGTGGCTGAGATCGCTGTAGCTGACTCCGTTATGGGCGAGTGGAAAACAATCGGCAATCCGTGTACGGGTAAGGATGCAGACAAAACTTTCTATGCGCAGAGTACCTATGTACAGCCCGTTGTCGGGAAGAAGGATGCCTATATTGCAATGTTTGACCGTTGGAACAAGACCGATCTGGAAAACTCGCTTTATGTATGGCTTCCCGTAATCGTTGAAAAAGGGAAGATTACAATCCCCTGGCATGAGACGTGGGGAATGGACGTGTTCAAGTGAATGACGGCTCTCCGGACGTTTTCTTCAGATGAGGTTTCCGGGCCATGAAAGGTTATGGCGACTGGAATCAGAAAAGGCTTTCAAATGAGGTTTATACCCCGTTTGAAAGCCTTTTCCGTATTTCGGTAATCTTTTATCTTGCCGCAAAGAACAATGACTGGCCGTTGGCCGCACGTGCGGTGGCCATACCCTGCAGGTCGGGAGATACTGTCATCGGAGTGCCGTCGGCCTGCTTGAAAGTAATGGTGCCGTCTTCGTTCATGGTGATGAGTTCGAACTCACCTTCTGTCGTCACGGCATTCCATGTGCGGTTTTCAGCGTCGTAGACCAGATTCAGCGGCTTGTCTTCTTCTCCCACTTTGGTAATGGTGTAGCCGTCTTCGTTGGTGCGTACCAGATATTCTCCGTTTTCACCCTTCACGGTCTTTGTCGTGCCCACGTCTGCCAGCGGATTGGAACCCGACCAGAACTCTACGGAGTTCAACACGATGATGTCGGCCAGATAAGCCACTTCATATACGGGGATGATGTGGAAAGCCAGAAAGACGATTTCGTTTACGAATTTGTGTCCGAGACCTTGGTTCCATTCTCTCAGGCTGTTCCAGAGCCCGAATGATCCGATGCAGGAAGAACACATCAGGCTACCTCCCAGAACGGCGCACAGAATTGTCATTTTCGTTGTTTTCATACGCATTGGGTTTTAAATAAGTTATAAGTCTGTTTAATACTTTGTTTTTTGTCGCAATGTCCGTATCGGCCAGCCTTCTTCTGAAGAAGAAATACCCTTGTGTCTCGTGTCGGATAGCCTGATGTTTTCAGTGAAACATGCGCCTGCTCGCGTGGCTTGAGGGTGTATGGCTGTCGTTTCTGTTTTTACATGTAGACAAAGTTAGGACTTTATTTTGATTTTAAAAGAGAAAAGCCGGGAAAATGACTATCTTTGTGCGTTTTTTTAAGATAAATATCAAATTAATACATAAAAAAGAAGATGAAAGAAACGATTCAGAAGAAATTGAGCGATTCGAAGGTGGCGCGCTGGTCGGCCATGCTGATTGTCTCGTTTACAATGATGTGCGGTTATTTCCTGACCGATGTGATGTCTCCGTTGGAAAATCTGTTGAAGACGGAAGGGCGGATGGTTTATTTTACAGACGACACTTCCATGCCGGCCGATTCGTTGGTGGCAAGTGTGAAGCTTTTCGCTGAGGCCAATTCGCTTTCCGAGCCGGAACTGACCGTCGACAAGCTGGAGGCGGGAATGAAGCTTCAGTATTTTGAGCAGATGGAAGCGCGGCAGGGCAACGTGGAAAAGACAGTCAGCGCGGTAGCGGAAGGTGAAGGATGGTCGAGTACGGAGTATGGTTTCTTTTCCGGTGCATACGGCATGATCAATGTGTTCCTTCTGATGCTTTTCTTCGGCGGGTTGATTCTGGACAAGATGGGAATCCGGTTTACGGGACTCATGTCGTGCGGACTGATGCTGGCAGGCGCGCTTGTCAAGTGGTATGCCTTGTCGACGGATTTCGGTGATGCGCACTTGTTTGGAATGACTATGCAGGTGGCGTTGGCTTCACTGGGATTCGCCGTGTTCGGCATGGGGGCGGAGATTACAGGAATCACCGTGTCGAAGGTGATAGTGAAATGGTTCACCGGCAAGGAGCTTGCACTGGCTATGGGGCTTCAGGTGGCCATGGCCCGTATCGGGACGGCGATAGCTTTGGGAGTGAGTCTTCCGGTGGCACGGATGATGGGAGATGTGTCCTATCCGGTGCTTTTCGGTGCGGTGGCTCTGTGTGTCGGTTTCGTTTCATATATGGTTTATTGCGTGATGGACCGCAAGGAGGACGCTTCGGAGATGGCAGTCCGCCGGGAAGCCGGTGTGAAAGAGGAAGAAGGCTTCAAGTTCTCCGACTTGAAGCAGATTTTCGGCAGCCGGGGTTTCTGGCTGATTACGCTGCTCTGTCTGATGTTCTATGCCGGAGTGTTCCCTTTCCTGAAGTTTGCCACGAATCTGATGATATTCAAATACGATGTGCCTGAGTCGTTTGCGGGACTGATTCCGGCTCTGATTCCTTTCGGCACCATCCTGCTTACTCCTCTGTTCGGTTCGTTGTATGATCGTGTAGGGAAAGGAGCCACACTGATGCTTATCGGTGCGGTGATGCTTACTGTGGTGCATGTGCTGTTCACTTTGCCGTTCATGAACTATTGGTGGTTTGCCGTGATTGTGATGATTGTGCTGGGTATCGCCTTCTCACTTGTGCCGAGTGCCATGTGGCCGTCTGTCCCTAAAATCATTCCGTTGAAACAGCTTGGTTCCGCCTATGCCATTATTTTCTATATCCAGAACATCGGTCTGATGGCCGTGCCCTGGCTGATTGGCTGGGTCATCGACCGTTTTGCCACGTTGCGTGATGCCGCAGGCAAGATTACGGGGTATGACTATACGGTTCCGATGGCAATCTTTTCCGTCTTCGGACTTTGTGCCATTGTGATTGCCCTGTTGCTGCGTGCAGAGGATGCGAGAAAGCATTACGGGCTTGAAGAAGCGAACATCAAGAAATAAAGGTGAAACAAAGGATGCCGATGCCTCGTGGGATGGCTTCGGGAAAAAAGAAAGCGGTCCGGAATGAACGGTAATTGTCATTCCGGACCGCTTTCTCTGTATCTTGTCACTGTCTGTTGTCCGCTCCCCACATCAGTTTTTCCCTCAGCGTATTGAAGAAAGAGTGATGGCATCGTTTCACAATCCGGACAAAATAGTCGGCGCGCCGTATGGTCAGGCGGGTGCCTTCGCGGCAGGTCTCACTCCGTCCGTCGATGGAAACCCAGAAATTGTGGCTCCGGCTTTCCACGTCAAGTATGATTTCCCAGTCATCGCGAATGACTATCGGCCGCACGTTGAGGCTGTGCGGGGCAACCGGTGTGATGGAGAAGGTGCCGCTTTGCGGAACCATAATAGGGCCTCCCACACTGAGTGAATATCCGGTGGAGCCGGTAGGGGTGGCCACAATCAGTCCGTCTGCCTGATACACATTGAGCGGTTCGTTGTTGATGTAGGCCTTGATGGTAATCATCGATGAACTGTCCTGCTTCAGTACCGCTATTTCGTTCAGTCCGCAGGGGTATCCTTTCAGCACCTGTCCGCTGCTTGTCAGCTTCAGCACGCGTCTCGGTTCGGCCAGATATTTTCCCCGGTAGATTTCATCGAACGTCTCTTCCATCTGGTCGGGTGATATGTCTGCCAGAAATCCCAGTCTTCCCGTGTTGATTCCGAGAATGGGAATTTCCTTTTTGCCCACCCGGCTGGCCGCTCTCAGAAAAGTGCCGTCTCCTCCTATGCTCAGGGCCATGTCGGCGTTGAAGTCATTCCCCTCAAAGGTTTCCAGTCCTCCGAGGTCGGCTTTCGTGTGATGTTTCAGAAAATAATAGAATTCACTGCTGATGCAGATCTGTGCTTCCTTGCGCCGCAGTATCTCCAGCAGGTTGGCTATGTGTGCTGATTTGTGTTCCTGGTAGGTGTTCCCAAAAAGGGCAAACTTCATGTTCGCTTGCATATATTGTCGCTTTTTATCAATCTTTTTAAGAAATATCATGGCAAGTTTCCCGTAAAACCTGCTAACTTTGCATATTGTTGTGCGCAAAGATATAAATTTTCAGGCAAAATGAATTTGCGCGCTTCTTATTTTGAATATATATAATGTAGTGGACGAATAAAAATTGTATTTTGTGAATTATGATGCAGACTTTATTTGCGGCAGCCCAGACTGCCGCCGAAACATTGTCCGGTGAAAATCCGGTGCTGACGCCTGTAATGACGGGCGAACCTCAGATGAATCTTTGGGATATGGCCTGCAAAGGGGGATGGATTATGATTGTGCTGGCCGTGATGTCGGTCATTGCCTTCTATATCTTCTTTGAGCGGGCCGTGACGATACGCAAGGCGGCGAAGGGCGACCCTTTGTTCATGGACCGCATCCGCGATTATGTGAAGTCGGGCGACATGAAATCGGCCATCAACTATTGCCGGATGACCGACACTCCTTCCGCACGCATGATTGAGAAGGGTATCAAGCGTATGGGACGTCCGGTGTCGGACATCCAGGCGGCCATCGAGAACACGGGAAACATTGAGGTGGCGAAACTGGAAGACAAGCTCTCCATCATGGCGACCATTTCCAGCGGCGCGCCGATGCTGGGTTTCCTTGGAACCGTGACCGGTATGGTGCGGGCGTTCTGGAACATGGCCAATGCCGGGAACAACATTGACATCACGCTGCTCTCAAGCGGTATCTATGAGGCAATGATTACCACGGTGGGCGGTCTGATTGTGGGTATCGCGGTGATGTTCGCCTACAATCATCTGGTGTACCGCATCGACAAGGTGGTGAATCAGATGGAGGCCCGCACGATGGCTTTCATGGATTTGCTGAATGAGCCTAATTCTTAAATCCGGGAGTATGGCACTGAAGAGAAGACAAAAAATATCGCCTGTGTTCAATATGTCGTCCATGACGGACCTCATCTTCCTGCTGCTGATATTCTTCATGATTACCTCTACCATGGTGTCGCCGAATGCCATCAAGGTGCTTCTTCCTCAGGGGACGGAGCAGACCTCGGCCAAACCGATGACGAGGGTGATTATCGACAAGAACCTGAACTATTACGGGGCTTTCGGCAATGAGGATGAGATGCCGCTTGATGTGGACGAGCTGACGGCATTCCTGCAGGAATGTGCGCAGAAAGAGCCTGAGATGTATGTGGCTCTCTATGCGGACGAGTCGATACCGTACAGGGAGATTGTGCGTGTGCTGAACATAGCGAACGAGAATCATTTTAAGATGGTACTGGCCACACGCAGGCCGGACAAGAGAAATTGACGGGATGAAACGAAGCAAGATAACAGGAATCGTATGTACGGCGGTGCTTCATCTGGGTGTGCTGGCGTTGCTTTTTCTTCTGACTTTCTCCGTGCCGGAGGAGCAGGAGGAAGGGGGAGTGCCTGTTATGCTGGGTGACGCTGAGTCGGGAGGTGGAGAGGAGGAAGCCTATTCGCTGACGGAGGTGGATGTGATGCCTTCCTCTGAAGAGGTCCCCGAATCGGAAACGGCCGACCGCCCGATGATTTCGCAGGAAGAAGACTCGCCCATGCAGGTGGAGAAAGAACCGTCACGGAAAGAGCAGGTGCAGGAAGCGGTTCCGAAACCTGAAGTGAAGGAGAAGACTGAAGCCGAGAAACGGGCTGAAGCGGAACGTGCGGCGGCTCAGGCTGCTGCAAACAAGATTGCGGGCGCTTTCGGGAAAGGGTCGAAGATGGGCAGTACGGGTGATGGAACCGGAACACACCGTCAGGGAAGCGCAGCGGGAAACAGTGATGAAGGCAAGACCTCGGGCGTGGGCAGTGCGTACGCCCTGCAGGGACGTTCGTTGGGGACAGGTTCATTGCCGGTTCCCGTATATGATGTGCAGGATGAAGGCCGGGTGGTGGTCACTATTGTGGTGAATCCGGCAGGGCAGGTAATCCGTACAAGCATAAACAAGCGTACCAATACCGTGAATCCGGCTTTGCGCCGGGCTGCGCTGGAAGCGGCTCAGAAGGCCCGTTTCAATGCGATTGACGGGGTGGACAACCAGAGCGGCACAATCACGTATTATTTCAAGTTGAAATAGATTGTCAAACTAAATAAATGGAATATGAAAACAGTTTGTATTTTTTTGGCGGAAGGCTTTGAGGAAAGCGAAGCTCTGTTGCCGTTGGATATCATGCGCCGCGGAGGCTTGGATGTGAAGACTGTGTCGGTGACGGGAGACAAGGCCGTGAAAGGTGCCCATGCTGTTCCGGTAGTGGCCGACATGTTGTTTGAAGACCTGAAAGAGGAAGACGTTGAAATGATTGTGCTTCCCGGAGGTCTGCCCGGCGCGACCAACCTGGATGCACATGCGGGGCTGGACAAGCTGATAGGGAGTTTCGCATCTGCACAGAAGCCTCTGGCCGCTATCTGTGCCGCTCCTATGGTGTATGGCAGACGTGGACTGCTGAAGGGCAAGAAGGCTACCTGCTATCCGGGTTTCGACAAATATCTGGAAGGTGCTGAATATACCGGCAATATGGTGGAGGTATGTGATAACTTCATTCTGGGGAAAGGTCCGGCGGCTGCGGCTGAATTCGGATTCGCTCTGTTGGGGAAACTGGCGGGCGAGGCGAAGGTGCAGGAAGTGAAATCTGGAATGTTGTTCGTCTGATGAGGAAATATCTGGTCGTTGTGGCAGGAGGGAAAGGGCTGCGTATGGGGGGGAGTGTCCCCAAGCAGTTTCTTCCGGTAAAGGGAAAGCCCGTGCTGATGCGTACGCTTGAAACTTTCCACTCCTGCGACAACGGGATAGAATTGATTGTGGTGCTCCCGGAGGAACAGCAGTCCTATTGGAGGCAGCTTTGTGTGGAGTATGGTTTCACTGTCCCTCATCGAGTGGTTTCGGGTGGTGAGACGCGTTTTCATTCGGTGAAGAACGGACTTTCTCTGATTCCTGATTCGGATGGAGTTGTCGGTGTGCACGATGGGGTTCGTCCGTTTGTCTCTGCGGAAGTGATAGCTGAATGTTACCGGCAGGCTGCAGAGAGAGAGGCGGTGGTGCCGGTTGTCGGTGTGGTGGAAACTGTGCGTCATCTGTTGCCCGGCGGAAGAAGCGAGACTGTTCCGCGGGATGACTATAAACTGGTACAGACTCCTCAGGTGTTTACGGTGAGTCTGTTGAAGCGGGCCTATTCCCAGGATTATGTGCCGGAGTTTACGGACGATGCTTCTGTGGTCGAGGCATTGGGACATCCGGTGTGTCTGATTCCGGGCAATCGGGAGAACATCAAGCTGACCACTCCTTTTGATTTGAAGATGGCGGAGGTGCTTATTGAAGGCTGATGATTGACCTGTCTACACGCGACATAAAGTTTTTGCAGGGTGTGGGGCCGCAGCGCGCGTCTGTCCTGAACAAGGAACTGAACATTTTTTCCTTTAAGGATTTGCTGTATTATTTCCCTTATAAGTATGTGGACAGAAGCCGGCTGTATCTCATCCGTGAGATTGACGGGAACATGCCTTACATCCAGTTGCGCGGGCGGATACTGAGTTTTGAGACTTTCGGTGAGGGACGCCAGCGGAGGCTGGTAGGACACTTTACGGACGGTACGGGAGTGGTTGACCTGGTCTGGTTTCAGGGCTTGAAGTATATTGAAGGAAGATACAAGGCGAACGAAGAATACATCGTGTTCGGGAAACCTACTGTGTACAACGGACGCATCAATGTGGCGCATCCGGACATTGACCCTTCCGCTGATCTGAAACTGAGCGAGATGGGACTTGAACCTTATTACAATACGACGGAAGCGATGAAGCGTCGCGGTCTCAATTCTCATGCCGTTGAGAAGCTGATGAAGAATCTTTTCGCTGCTTTGCAGAACGAGACATTCGATGAAACGCTCAGTCCGTCGATGGTGGCGGCTTATCGTCTGATGCCGTTGACTGATGCTTTATATAATGTCCATTTTCCCCGCAATCCGGAACTTCTGCGGAAGGCCCGATACCGTCTGAAATTCGAGGAACTTTTTTATGTGCAACTGAATATCCTGCGCTATACGAAGGAGCGGAGAAACAAGTTCCGCGGACTGGTTTTTGGGCGTGTAGGGGAAATTTTCAATACTTTCTATTCAAAGAATCTTCCTTTTGAACTAACCAATGCCCAGAAGCGTGTAATCAAGGAGATGCGACGCGACATGGGAAGCGGACGGCAGATGAACCGTCTGCTTCAGGGAGATGTGGGAAGCGGAAAGACACTGGTTGCGCTGATGACCATGCTTATTGCGCTCGACAATGGCTATCAGGCTTGTATGATGGCTCCTACGGAAATATTGGCGACTCAGCATTATGAGACTGTCACCCGTTTTCTTGAGGGAATGAATGTGCGGGTGGAGCTGCTTACGGGCAGTGTGAAAGGAAAGAAGCGTGAGACTATCCTGCGTGATTTGCTTACGGGCGATGTGCATATCCTTATCGGGACTCATGCGGTGATAGAAGATACGGTGGGATTTTCTTCTTTGGGACTGGTCGTGATAGACGAACAGCACCGTTTCGGTGTGGCACAGCGGGCCAAGCTCTGGGCGAAGAACGTATCTCCTCCTCATGTGCTGGTGATGACGGCCACTCCTATTCCGCGCACGCTGGCTATGACTCTTTATGGTGACCTTGATGTGTCGGTCATAGACGAGCTTCCGCCCGGACGGAAGCCCATACAGACGGTCCATCAGTTTGACAATCGCCGGGCAAGCATGTATGCGTTCATGCGGAAACAGATTCAGGAAGGACGTCAGGTGTATGTGGTGTATCCGCTGATTCAGGAGAGCGAGAAGATGGACATCAAGAATCTGGAGGACGGTTATCTGCACATCTGTGAGGTTTTTCCTGAATACAAAGTCAGTAAGGTACATGGCAAGATGAAACCGGCGGAGAAAGATGAAGAGATGCAGCGTTTCCTTCGGAATGAAACGCAGATTATGGTAGCAACTACTGTCATCGAAGTTGGCGTAAATGTACCGAACGCTTCGGTTATGGTGATAGAGAATGCCGAACGTTTCGGCCTGTCCCAGCTTCATCAGTTGCGCGGACGGGTAGGAAGAGGTGCCGACCAGTCGTATTGCATTCTGGTGACAGGCTATAAACTGACAGAAGAGACCCGGAAGCGCATTGAAATCATGGTGCAGACAAACGACGGATTTGAAATAGCGGAAGCCGACCTGAAACTCCGCGGTCCCGGTGATCTGGAAGGGACGCAACAGAGCGGTGTGGCCTTCGACCTGAAGATAGCTGACATAGCCAGAGACGGACAGTTGTTGCAGTATGTGCGGGATATAGCCGAGGCACTTCTTGATGCCGATCCCAATGGGGAGCGTCCGGAAAATGCCGTTGTATGGAAACAGTTGAAAGAACTGCGGAAAAAGAACGTGCACTGGGCGGTCATCTCCTGATTTAAAGCAGAAGCTCATAGTCGAGGATGCCCAGCCAGCGTCCGAATTTATACCCTACTTCCTGAAAATGCGATGCCTGTCTGAATCCTAACTTTTCATGCAGGGCGATGCTCTCTCCATTTCCTTCCGTGATGCAGGCTATGAGCGCATGGAATTCGGACTTCCTGCATTCTTCAATCAGAGCTTTCATGAGAACGCTTCCTATGCCTTGCCTTTTGTATGATGGATGAAGATAGACAGTCGTTTCTACGGTACGGCTGTAGGCGGCCTTTTCCTTCCAGCCGTGTGCATAGCAATATCCGATGATTTCATGGTTTTGTTCATAAACCAGATAGGGATAATGTGTGGCTATTCGGCTGATGCGTTCTCTCATTTCCGTTTCGTCTACAGGTTCCGTTTCAAAGGTAATGATAGTGTCTTGTATATACTTGTTGTATATATCCGCAATCTGTGCGGCATCCTGTGTCCTGACATGACGTATCATAGACTATAATATTAATCCGACAGCGAGCAGAAGCCCGAAGAGAAACATGTTTCTTGAAGTCTCTCCCAGAATGAGATTCAGTTCTTTCCCATGGTTGATTTTTGCCATTCTGATGGTGGTGAAAATATGGAACAGCAGATAGAGTTGCGGGAGAAGGGCGGCGAAAATCTTTCCGAGTGTGACAAAATAAAAACAGCACCAGCATGCGGTCAGCCCGAGAACAAAATAAAGAATCAGTCCGATGCGTGCTCCGAAGCGTACGACCAATGTACGTTTTCCGCTGATGGCATCCTGCTGGCGGTCGCGGAAGTTGTTTACCATCAGCAACGTGTCGATGACGAGTCCGCAGGCGAGTGCTCCCATCGTTACGGCCATGTTCCATTCGTGCGCCATGACGTAATAAGTGCATCCTACAGGGACGAAGCCGAAGAATACCAGTACCAGCACATCGCCCCATCCGTGATAGGCGAGGGGATAAGGTCCGGTAGTGTAGAGGAAAGCGAATATGAGACAGGCGATTCCGACCGGAATCATTTCCCATCCTCCATAGCAGAGCAGACACAGGCCGACGGCTGCCGCCAGTCCTGTTGTGACGATGATGCCCGTTTTCATGGCCTTCACCGTAATCCATCCCTGCGCGCAGGCACGTTCCGGCCCGAGCCGGTCCTCGCGGTCACTTCCTTTCAGAAAGTCGAACAGGTCGTTGATAAGGTTTGAATCGATTTGCATCAGGAAGGCAAACAGAAAGCAGAGTGTTGCAGGAATGATTTGAAAATGTCCGTAAATGTAAGCCAGTGCGCAGCCTGTCATGACAGGAATTGCGGCGGCGGTCAGTGTTTTGGGGCGTGCCGCCAATACCCATGCCTTGAAAGAATTGGTCTGTATTGTGTTCATGACTTTTTATTGTTGTTGCGGCAAAGTTAGCTAATTTTTGTCAATTACGCCTGTGTCTGTCACAATAGCTTTTTCGCGGCTTTTTTTTAAAAGGAATATAGTGTACTTTTGACTTGTAAATAAAATAATTGAATGCCATGACACAACGTTTGAGTATGACAGTCATATCCTTGTTCTGTGCATTGTCTTTGTTTGCCGGAAAAAGAAGGATAGTAGAGTTGCCTGCGGTAAAAGCAGCCAACACTTCTGCGATAGAAATCAAGAGTGTGGAATTGTCTGACACAGCAACCGTGCTTGATGTCAGTGCCTGGTATCGGCCCCACTATTGGATACGTATCAGCCGTGATTCGTATCTGCTTGGAGACAATGGCGGGAAATATCCGATACGGTTCGGTACGGGGATAGAGCTGGGCAAGGAATTCTGGATGCCTGACAGCGGGACGGCTTCATTCAAGCTGCATTTTCCCGCCTTACCGGAGGAAGTGAAATCGTTCAGCTTTATAGAAGGAGATGTTGAAGACGGATGGAGAATTTTGGGAGTCATGCTGGAAGGGGAGAAAGACATCGTTCCTGAGCCTTACCGTTCGCAGCGTTTGGGGAGGCCGGAACCTTTGCCACATCCTGCTTTGACAGGAGGAAAGGCCACAGTTGAAGGGAAGTTGTTGGGCTATGTGCCGGAATTAGGACTGAAGCCATGCTTCCGTGTGCCTGTCTTGTGTGAGGGAAGTTTTGATTTTATTCCTGTGGATGTAAATCCGGACGGGACGTTTGTCGCGGAACTTGAACTGGCTTCCGCTTCACAGGTGATGTTCGAGGCCGGTCCGTCTAGTTCGGGTGTGCGCATGTTCGTGGAACCGGGAGATACGTTGCGGGCAGCGGTGAATCTTCCTGAACTGATGCGGTCGGGAAGCCGTCTTCGGAAGCATCTGCCTTCACTTGGGAAAGTCTGTTATTTCAGCGGACATCTGGCTGCCTTGAATGATGAGATTCTTTCGCGATGGCCTTCTCTCCCGAAATTGCCTTCGTATGAGGTCTATTTTCAGGATGTGGCAGGAATGACATTGGATGCCTACAAGAAGTACTGGCTGGAAAAAGAGCAGGCGTTGGAAAAGGAAATTGGCCGTGACAGGACATTGAGCGAGGGATGCCGCACTCTGTATATGAACCAATTGCGTTTGGACTGTGTAAATTCCCTGGATATGGCAAGGAGCAATTTGTCGGAGGCTCTGGTGGCCCGCGGCGGAATTTCCAGGGAGGAAGCCTATCAGAAGGTGGGCGGCATGGGATTCCCTTCGGATTATTTCGATTACCTGGAAAAGCTGCCTGTGTTGAATGATCCTCAGGCGATTTTCAATTTTTCTTATGCGCAGGTGCTGAAATACAATGCCTACGACAAGCCGGATTCAGTAGTGAAGGATATTGAGCTGTGGCTGCCGAGGGAGAAAGGCTTTTATGCCGATTTGTCGGAGGTCATAAGGATGGTACAGAAAATTCAGGATTTTATACCCCTGGACGAGACCGAACTGGCGGGTCTGCGAAATACAAAGTATCCTTATTTGGCAGAACGGCTGGAACGAATGAATGGCAGTCTTCTGACTCTGATTGCTGAAAATGCGAAGAAGACTGGCTATACGGTGAATGAAGCGGGGAAGGTCAGCAATGAGGACCTGTTTTATTCGATGGTTTCCAAATTCAAGGGAAAAGTGGTTCTGGTAGATTTCTGGGCCACGTGGTGCGGTCCTTGTCGTCAGGCCATGAAACAGATGCAGCCGATGAAGGAAGAATTGAAGGACAAGGATATCGTATATCTGTTCGTTGCCGGAGAAAATTCGCCGGAGGAGACTTGGGAGCACATGATTCCGGACATTCATGGCGAACATTTCCGTCTGACAGATGAACAATGGAACTATCTGAATGAAGAATTTTCCATACAGGGTGTACCCACTTATCTGCTGGTGAACAAAGAGGGGAGGATTGTACGGAAATATACAGGGTTTCCGGGAGTGGGAGAGATGAAGTCTAAACTGTTGGAATTATGCGAATGAGGAAGGAAATACTGTTCTTCTTTTCTGTCCTGTTTGCAGTTGCTTTTCTGCTTCCTTCGTGTGCCACAGCTTCTTTTTCGAAATACAAGGGAGTAGGCCGCATCAAGCAGTATGACTTCTACAGCGAGCAGGTGCCTGATTCGTTCGACGGATTCCGCATAGCCTTCGCGACGGATTTTCATTATGAAAGCCGTTTTACTGCGAAACGGCTTCCCGGAGTTGTACGTGCACTTCATGCCACAGATGCCGATGTGCTGCTGTTGGGAGGGGACTATCGCGGAAGGAACGGAGGGAATGTGGACGAGCTGTTTGCGGCCTTGCGGCAGGTGCATACCCGTTACGGTACTTATGCCGTGATGGGAAATCATGAGAGAGGGGAGGCGGATACGCTGGTGCGTAGGGCAATGGCGCATACCGGCGTTCGTCTGCTGGAACATGAGGTGGATACCCTCTGGAAAGGGAATGAATACATCTTGGTCTGTGGCATCCGCAATCCGTTTGATCTGAAGCGGAACGGGGTGTCGCCCACATTGGCACTCAGTCCGGACGACTTTGTGGTGATGCTGGTCCATACACCCGATTATGTGGAGGATGTGGATGTGTCGAACACTGACCTGGCCTTGGCTGGACATACGCACGGAGGGCAGGTAAGTCTGTTCAGACGATGGACACCCGCCCATTTCTCGAAATACGGCAACCGCTTTCTGACTGGTCTGAGATACAGCAGTCGGGGCATTCCGGTCATCATCAGCAACGGTCTGGGCACATCGCGTAAGGATGTCCGTCTGTTCACTCCGAGTGAGGTGGTGCTGATTGTGCTGCATAAAAAGAAGAGCGAATGAGATTATGAAAAAAACAGGCGGTTGTCCTGATTCGGATAACCGCCTGCCTTATTTGAATTTCCCGTTTGTTTTCAGATGTTTTCCCGCTTGTCCAGAAACGTCTTGATGTTGTCCAGCGTTTTGCGGGAAAGCCGTCCGGTGCTTTGGATGGACTTTCCGGCGACAACCGGTGTATAGAATACATTCGGAAGTCCGGCCAGCTCATCGGCAAGCGTGCCCATTCCTGTCCCGTCGCAGAAATAATGGCTGTCCGGATTGGCCGCAAGCCATCTTTTCAAAGCTCCCATATCGAAAGTGGCTCCGATGGACGTATTCATCAGAATCTTTCCGTTCCCGAAGATGCGGAACTCTTTTTCTCCCAGCAGATACGTGTTTCTCGGCAGACAGGTAAGCACGATGTCGCATGTGCGGAGCAGTCCGTCCAAATCCAGATAGCGGAAACCTTTGTCCTCGGCTTCCGGTTTCCGGTTGCGGCTGTAATAATACACTTCGGAGCCGAAGAAACGGAAAGCGTCGGCCAGCATGCCCCCGGTTTTCCCCAGTCCGATGATTCCCACCTTTTGGCGGGTGAGTTCTTGTTTGTCGGCTTTCCACTGCTTTCCGCCGAATCCGTGCATGAAGCGCACCAGTTCGCTGATGGCATACTCCACGACCCCCTCATCGCCGTAGTCCTTCACTCCGGTTACGGTGATTCCTTTCCGGCATGCTTCGGTCAGATCCACATTGCACGATGAGGCTTCGTAGAGCGTGCAGCACATACCGATGTACCGGATATTCGGGCAGGCATCCAGAATCTTCTTTGTAATCTGTGTCTTGAACGACACAAGCACTGCATCAGCGTTCCCTATCCGGCGGATTATTTCCTCTTCGTTTTCCGGAAACGTATCATACAGGTTTACTTCTTTTGCATAGTGTAGAAGTTCTTTTCTTGCTTCCTCGCTGATAAGCGTATCTTCTACTGCTACAAGTTTCTCAAACATGGTCGGTCTGTTTATAAAGGTTCTTTTTCTTGATAATCCGGTACACTTCCGGATGCAGGAAGTAGCGGACATCTTTTCCCTCATGAATGGCGTTGCGGATGAAGGTTGAGCTGACTTCAATCAGTGGAGTGTCCACCATACGGACACGGGGAGGAAGGGCTTCCGGTTTGAGCGGAAATCCTTTCCGGGGATATATCAGCACATGATGATTCCGGATGATTTCTTCCGGTGACTTCCATCGGTCGAAGGCGGCCCAGTTGTCGGCTCCGATGACAAGATGAAACTCCCGCTCAGGAAAGGTTTCCGCCAAGCGGTTCAGTGTGGTGACAGTGTAGGAAGGCTTGGGAAGCTGAAACTCAAAGTCGGAAGCATAGAAATGCGGATAGTCTTTTATGGCTTCCTCTACCATCTCCAGCCGGATATGGTCATCAAGCAATGCGTCGTTCCGCTTGAAAGGATTCTGCGGAGTGACCATGAACCACAGTTCGTCAATCTCTCCGAACTCGCACAGGTAGTTCGCCAATGCCAGATGGCCGATATGAATCGGATTGAACGTGCCTCCGAATATTCCCGTCCTTATTTTATGGCTTTTCTCCATTGGCGGAAATTGAAAATCTGCCATATTGCAACCAGCAGCATCGCAACGGCAATGACATACTCTTCCTTATAGGCGGCTATTATCCCCACGGCTACGGCTGTCAGACCGATGAATATGCAGAGGGCGGTGAGCATGCGCATCACCTTCTGCGGGTTTTTTGTCTTCATTGGATTCCGGTTATTGGCGGTTGATAAATTCAGAAATAATTCTCAGGGCCTCGGCTTCAGCCTGTTCCAGATTGTCATTTATGATGCGCACATCGAACTTGTCCGCATAGCCCAATTCAAATTCCGCTTTGGCAATCCGGCTTTCGATGACTTCGGGTGCGTCTGTTCCGCGTCCCACAAGCCGTTTGCGCAACTCTTCTATTGAGGGTGGCTGGATGAATACTGAAAGCGCACGGTCGCCATAGAAGCGTTTGATGTTGCATCCGCCCACTACATCCACATCAAAAATCACGTTCTGTCCGGCGGAGAGCTGCTTTTCGACCTGTGATTTGAGCGTGCCGTAGAAACGGTCTGTATAGACCTCTTCGTATTCCAGAAATTCATCATTGGCGATGCGTTGTCTGAATTCTTTCGGTGAGAGGAAAAAGTATTCCACCCCGTTCTGTTCCGTCCCTCTCGGCGGGCGGCTGGTTGCGGAGATGGAAAAGGCCAGATTCAGGTTCTGCTGCAGCAGATAATTGATGATGGTTGACTTGCCGGAACCCGATGGGGCTGAGAATATAATCAGTTTGCTCATAAAGTGAAGAGTTAAGGATGAAGGGTGAAGGACCGGGAGTGAATCTTCATTCCTGATTCTTCATCCTTCATTTAAATTTACATTACGTTAAGTACCTGTTCTTTGATCTGTTCGAGTTCATCTTTCATCTGGACGACGATGTTCTGCATTTCCGCATGGTTCGATTTGCTTCCGGTCGTGTTGATTTCGCGTCCCATTTCCTGTGCGATGAACCCCAGCTTTTTGCCTTGTCCGTGTCCGTTGGACATCGTTTCGCGGAAATACTTCAGATGGTTGGCCAGACGTTGCTTTTCCTCATTGATGTCAAGTTTCTCGATATAGTAGATCAGTTCCTGTTCCAGGCGGTTCTTATCGTAGTCCGTGTTGAGCACACGTTCCAGTGCGTCCGTAATTTTGTCCTTGATTTTAGTCACCCGCTCCTTTTCATAAGGCTCGATGGATTTCAGCAGGCGTTCAATGTTGTCCAGCTTTTCAGTGAATTTCCTTTCAAGGGCAGCTCCTTCCTGTTTCCTGAAATCTACCAGATGCTGAATGGCTTCCTCTATCGTTTTCTTTACCGCAGCCCATTCTTCGTCCTGAAGTTCCTGTGTCTCCACCTTGGTCAGTACGTCGGGCATACGGAGGAGAGTGGCGAACCAGTCCTGCGGAAGAGGAATCCGGCAATTTTCTGCAATCGTTTTAATCTGGTTGTAATAGTTCTCCACCAGAGCCACATTGATGGGTGTGGCAGCTTCAGCCGTATCTTTTTCAATCCATATGTAGAGATCCACCTTTCCTCTTTCAAGTGCCTGGGCTATCATGTTTCTGATTTCCATTTCCTTTTCGCGATAAAGAGGAGCAATCCGCGCAGACAAGTCCATTGCCTTGCTGTTGAGTGATTTTATTTCGACATTAATCTTCTTGTCACCGAACGTGGTGGTCGCTTTTCCGTATCCGGTCATTGATTGTATCATAACTTCTGTTTTTTTTTAAGTCATCCAAAGTGCAAAGTTATGAAAATCCGCGGGAAATGGAGAAGATATGGCGGAAAGAAAAATCGGATGCACCGGAATATTCTCTATTCGGATATTTTCTATTCTCTATCTCTAGGTTAAAGATATGTATCTTTAGATTGGATTTATGTATCTCTAGACTAGAGATAGAGATTTTGTCCTTGTGTATTGGATTTTGGATCGGCTTCGGCGGACTTCTTTTTCTCCGGGTGTTTTATATGAATCTTGACGTTTCTGTAGTCTGGTCGGCATATCGGACAATAGGAACGGAGGGTGGCCGGTTCTTTTTCTCTTTTTACGAATCTGCAATGTTTGGGTGCGAACAGGAAGCGTTAGACTATACATGGTGTTAAAAAAGAATAAATAAATGTACGGTTCCGCTGACAATATTAATCTATTTTGATTTTTATTGTAGTTTTATGCGGCAGTAAAATATTATAATAATTTTGATGATTTCGTTTTTTGGAAACATACTGGCTTTTGCAATCGGTGCGTTATGTATTTCGACGGTACTGGTTCTCGTTCTACTGGTCACGGTACATTTAATTTATCCCGACTATTTGCGTAATGCACTTTTGGGTACGGTAGCGTTGACGTTGCCGTTATTTGTTTTTTTACTGGTGCAGTCTTTTCTGTTCTGCGGTGCCGTGTCCGTAAGGAATTGTGTCGTGTCGATAGAGGAAAATGTCGGGTCAGCGTCGGGAATGGCCAGTGAAATTATAAGCAGTTATCCGTTTCTGAGCGGTTTCTTCCCGTTAGAAGAAGGGGCGGAAGTTCCGGACGATTGTCTGTCAGAGCTCAGTTCCGCCGTATCGCATTATATATGGCGGCGTGTGTTGTGGGGAACGGGCGTGTTTGTATTGGCAGGACTTGTGATTTTCTTCAATGCGGACAAGAAACAGAGACAGCTTGATTATCTGCGCCACCGTAATCTGATGAATTTATAAACCTAATATTTTGAGATTTTATGGATATTAATGAAAATCACATTCTTGTTGGTCTGGGTGGAACAGGAGGGAAAGTTCTGAAAGCTTTTCGTAAAAGATTGTTTCAGGAGCATACTGCAGATCAACGTGCAAAACTTCCGCTAGGTTATGTGTATGTAGATTCTTCAAAAGAGATGATGCAGCCTAATGACATTACTTTCAGAGTGTTGGGGCAGGACGCTTCATTCAATGAGAGTGAGTTTGTCTTTATTAAAGGAATCAATCTGCAAAGTGTGTTCAGTAATCCGAGCGGTTTCCCCGGTCTGAAGGGATTTATCGGTGATCCTGAAGTGATGCAGAAGACAATAGGCAGTGTGGAGGCTGCTGCTGCGCAAAAACGTCGTGCCGGACGCATTCTGTTCGGAAGTTCCGTGCAGGCCTATCTGAATACGTTGAAGGGACAATATACGAAAGTAAAAAGTATCAGCAGTACTACAAAGCTGAATATACACATCTTTACCGGATTGGCCGGCGGAACAGGCTCCGGTTCTATCATCGATGTGTTGGCGCAGACCCGCAATGAGTATCGTGACGCTAATATTATATTGTATGCGATGATACCGGAACACACTCCTCCCGGTACGTGCGATGCAGGCCGTTATCATGCGAATGGTTATGCAGCTTTAACCGAGATGAATGCTATGATGGTGAAGAAATATATGCCTTATGACGTTACGGGACATTCAGAGCGTGTGCCTTTGGAAAATGCTTCAAGGGTCGTGAACAGTTGCATTCTTTACAGTAACGAGAATGAGAACGGACTTACGGTTGAACCTCACAAACAGTTGCCTGCAATTGTTTCGGATTTTGCCTATAACCGTATATTCCTTGAACAGAATGACAATACGGAAGAGTTTTTGCGTTCGTATGCTCTTGAAAACATTGAGGATTTCCGGAATGAGAACAGCGAAACGGTGAAAGAAGGGAATATTGATGTGGTGCGTACGAAACTGTTCAGCTCTTTCGGTATCAAGCGGGTGGTCATTCCTGAAGAGGAAATCATTGAATATTTTACCTATTCGTTCGGTCGTCAGGCCTTGCTGCAGATGCGTTTTAACAATTGGAATGATGACATGGGGTTCCGTGACACTCCTGCCAATATAGATTTTCATTCGTTCGTTGCGGAGGCGGAAAATCTGGAACGATGGCGGATGACGGACAAGCATCTGACGCTTGACAAGCCGATCCTTGATTCGGATCAGAAGAAGTGGAACGGATTCGCTGATTATTGGGGCGGTGTGATTCCTTTATGGACAGAGGAGGCAAGTAAGCAGAAGATGCCATTGAATGAACTTGAACGATTCTGCTCAGAGGGGTATGATAAGTTCTTCCGTAAAGTTGGTGTGAAGAATTTCTTTGAAGGGAAGATGCAGGCCCGTGAGGAGCACGCTAATGAAATCTGTTCTCTGGTAGAGCAATATATGTTCGACAAATGGAGTACGGGGGATTTGTCTTTATACAACCTGTGTCAGCTTATCGACCGTGTCATTGAGGCGGCGGATTTGAAACGGAAAGAGTATGAAGGTAGAATTACAACCTGGAACCAGTCGATAGACCAGCTTGAGAAGGCTAAGGCAATGAACCAGCTGGACTGGTCCAGCAAAGGGTTTATCGGTGGATTGCTGTCGAAAAACAAACTGATTCAAGCCCACTCCACTATTATGCAGCAGTTATATCTGAAGAAGACGGAAGTGGAAGGATTGCATTTCGCTGTGGCTATGCTGGCCGTTCTGTTGAACAAGTTGAATGCGTTGCGTGGGCGTATTGAGCGTTTCGTCAACATAATCAATGAAGCATTGGAAAATGCGGAGAAGCAGATAGGAAGCCGTTGTCAGGACAAGACCGGTATCTCCAATCTTCAGGAAACTATAATCCGTTTCTATGACAATAACGCCGTGATGAAGTTCACGAAAGATGTCATCAAGGACAGGAACCGTCAGAAAGGTATTGCTGACGAGTTCCGTCAGGAGGTGCTTAAGCAGATAGGTACGGAGCATACTTTTGCGCGTGCCAATGCGACCATATCTTCGGACAGTATTTCCAATCTGCTTGATACTGTTGTCCGTGGAAAAGCTATAACGATTCATGACGAAGTGTTGATAGAGGACAATGAAAAGTTGATTAACCGGAATATTCTGGAACAGCTGCAGGAACAATATCATTCGGATGATGAGTTGAAGCAGTTTGCCAAGAAAATTATTGAGCAGAGTGGAGTGTTCCTTACATTCAATCAGACAGAAATCAATCGTGCTGTAAAAAACAATCCGATTCCACAACCGGGGCAGAATATAGACCGAAAGATTGTATTGGTAAATCTACCTAAAGTTGAAGGCAATGAAGTGGTTCAGAGGTTTGCCATGAAGCTTAAGGATGCTTTAGTGAATGCCGTGACCGGAGGTGTGTTGGTTAAAGTGGATATGAACGGTACAAGAAAGAACGAGATGACAATTTCGAGCATAACCTATTGCTTCCCGGCACGTGCACTCAAGGAATTGCCTTATCTGAAAGAGAAATATGATTATCTGGTGAATAACCCAAACGAAGCGCGCCAGAACCGGATTGTGCTGCATACGGAAGGAACCGGTGAAAACTTCCCCAGCTTGTTTGTCAAGCAGGAAATGTTGCCGTCAGATGTCCGTAAGAAGTATACTCCGTATCTGATGACCGCTTATGCATTAGGCATTATAAAATATGCCGACAGGCAGGATGGTACAGGATTGAGTGCTTATGGGACAATCGAAGAGGATGCTTTGGGGCTGGAAATTCTGAATCCGTTTGCGGATAAATTTACGGAGATTCCTTATTCTTCTAAATTTACGGAAGAGTTCGGGGAGGATTTGGCCGATAAATTGAAGTCCGCTCTGAAAACGGACTATCTGCATGTGGAAAAACGGAAAACGTTGGTTACTCAGATTCAGAAACTGATTAAAGAGGTAATCCTGCCGGAATGTGGAGGCAATCAGGGTGGCGAGCAATTCCTCTTCTTTAAGGATGCGGCATTGAAAGCAATAGAATTGGTAAAATAAAAAAGAAGATTATGAGTGGAAATAAAGCTGTTGTAAAGAAAGGGCGTTGTCTGAATATAGGCAATTGCAATAAGGCGAACACGAAAGAGATCATTGAGGTCAATATCGGTGAGGACTTTATATGTCCTGAGTGCGGTGGCGAACTGGTTGAAGTAAAGCCGAAAAAGTCGGTGTTGCCTTATATTGTTGGAGGTGTCGTTGTAGTCGCCTTGGTCGTTGTGGGCTTGATGTTTGGCTTGAAGGGCGGGGAAAGTCCGGTTGAGGATCCCGGAGAAGAACCGGAGATGGGAATCAGTAGCGGCAGTGTGGATTCGCTTGATGTGGATACATCAAATGTTGCTGTTGAGGCTTCGGGTGAAGATGCAATAAAGCCGGAAACGGAAAAAGCTGGTAAAACTTCTCCCTCTTCTCCACGGATGGGAACATTGAACTTTGATTACGGCACCTATGTGGGAAGTATATCCGGAGGGAAAGCCAACGGATTGGGAACGCTGACTTATACGAAAAGACATCGTATCAGTACTAGTGATTCTCAGGAACGTTTTGCGGAACCGGGCGATTATGTGAAAGGTGACTTTGAGAATAATGAAGTGAAGACTGTCAAATGGTATGGTGCTGACAATAAGTTGAAAGGTGCCATCTTTGCAGGTTCTAACGGATTGTAGTATGATGTCTTCTCTCCGGTTTATAGGGATTCTGACTATAATGCTGGCTGTGGCGGTTCCGGCTACAGCCGGACATGGTGAGAATGCAGGGCATTGTGTGCTTTTGCAGGATGCGCTTCGGGTACATGGATTGGAAAGAACTTCTGAGAGTGTTCCTGTTCCTGACTGCGGTTCCCGGACATTTCATATGAAGTGGAATGGGACAGTTCTGCAGGATGCCGGAATCAATCTTTTCCCGGAAGACATGGAAAAGATCTATTCACCGGAAGTGTATGATTTCGTCGAACGCTTTTTCTTGTTGTTCGCCCTTCAGACTGAAGACGGCAGGAAGAATCTTTTGCGTCAAGATCATTTGAGATTGAATGTCAACGGGCGGGATTACAGTTCCGCCCGAGTGGCTCCGTGCAGCTTGCTTCAGGCTGTGGATGTTGAATCTCCTTTTGCTTTGAATGCGGACTCTTCTTGTTTTTATGCTTCCTGGCAGGGAATAGGCTTAAAGGTTGACTTTGTGTTTCCGAAACAATACGATTTGATATTCGGAAAGGATAAAAGGATGTTGACGGAAGAATTGCCATCCAGGTTGGAAAGTGTGTCGGATTCTGTCGCTATGGATAAGTTGGATTTTGATCTGTCTTCTTTTCAGCGGACGGCTTTAAAAGATGTTTATTTTGATTCGGAGGGGACGTTTCTGATTCCGCAGATGAAAAGTGGAACCTATTTACAGAGAACAAAGGAAGGGTTTGATTATCTGTTTGATGAAAGATTTCCGGAAGAGTCGATGCTGAATCTTTTTACCGGAGCTTTTCGGATGGATATACCGATGGAGGCAGATTTGACGGTGAAGGGATATAGGTATGACTCCGCCAGTCTGATAACGTTGAAGCGTTTGACTGCGTTCATGGACGGGACAGGCTGTAAGGCTTATGTGGGAATCGAAACGGTTTCTGAAGGGGAAATCACCGGTACGGTGGTCTATTTTAATTGGGATCTGATGTATGAACATCTGTTGTGTTTCAGATTCCCATGTAGGGGATTTCATGATAAAAGGGAGAAGGCGAAGTTGGTATTGTATCCTTATATTCCTTTGAATAATGTGGAGAATCTATATGATGATGTATCCGAACTTCCTTTGTCATGATTTGAATAATGATAATTAAAATGTGGAAATGAAGAACTTTCTGATATTTATATTTTTGTCTGCGTTTTTCCCTTGTGTCTTGTCGGCTCAGGTTGCTTATATGGAGGAAAAGGCGAAAGTGAATAAGATTAAGCGTAACTCGCAATATCTGTATGGGGAAGGTGTGGCTGCAACTTTGGAGGACGCTACGAGTCTTGCTGAGCAGAATCTTAAGAATGCCATTCTCACAGAAATGAGCGGAAACGATAAACTTCAGGGTGCTGACAAAATACTGGTCAATTCAATCAAGAAGCATTCCGAGAAGATTCAACTGAAGAGAGGGGCGATGGAACGTGTTTTTCTTTATGTCGAGAAGAAAAACCTTTTTCCCGCAGACCGTATGGTCGCGTTGGATATCTCGGCTTCTGTTCAGCCGGAATCGGTTGTTGTGGATGAAATCCCAGAACAATCGGGAGATGAAAATCCAGATGTCATTGAACGGAAGAGTGGGGAAGCTCCTTCCGGGTATGTTGACACTGGGGCGGACAGTCAGAAAAAATCGGTTTTTGAATCTCTTGTGGAGTCCGTATCTTCATCAGCTCCTGTTGAAGTTTCATCGTCTGTGCTTCAGACAATATTGACTAAAAGGACGGTGTCTGAACTGGAGTCACTTATGCGGAATTTGAAAGCCGAGCATAAATTGATGTGGGGAAATGTCCGTTCTTCCGTTAATCCGCAGTGGTATGTAGCCGTTTTTTCGGGGAATGAGGTCAAGGCTGTCCTCGATCGTGAAACTTCTGGAAAGAGGACGGATTTGTTGACCGGAAAACAAGCCGCTTTGGATGATTATGCGTCGGATGTAAAAGTATGGTTTATCCTGTATGAATAAAAATGTTGTGAAATGAAAAAAATGTGGATATTTTTATTGGGCTTGTTAGGCACTGTCAGTGCATTTGCCCAGTATGAAACAGTTCTGGAGGTGACAGATGCACCGAATACGACAGTTAAGTTGAATATGGAGCGTAATGGTACGCTTTTGCTTACAGAGTTGAATAATGCACAAGGGGAACAAAGGAGCTTGTCGTTAGGGGGGATTGATATTAGCGACCAGGCGGCCGAATCATTGATGATAATGTGGGAGGTTTGTCCTTTCAGATGTGATGAGCTTGAAATAATAGAGCCATGTTTGCATGTGGGAAACAATCAGGCCTTACAAATACGTAATATTCCGGTAATTATGGAACCGAGGGAGGGCGAAAGGTTTGAAGAAGATGAGTATCAGGAAATTGTGTTGAATTTTGATAATTCCGGTAAGATTGTCAATCTTTGCTTTGCCTTGAATCAGACAATCTATAGCCAGGTGATGCGGAGTAATTTAGAGGTGACTGACTTGAGGCGGCGGTCACTTGTGCTGGATTTTGTAGAACAGTTCCGCACCGCATATAACAGAAAGGATATGGCTTTTCTGGAAGATATATTCAGTGATGATGCGCTGATTATCACCGGATCTGTACGTAAGCGTGTGAGTAATGATGGTGTGGGGTTTGTTTCAGGTGTGACGTATAAAGTGCAGAATAAGAAAACTTATCTTAGCAATCTGTCAAATGTATTCAGGTCTAACCGACGTATAAATGTTGTCTTTGAGGATGTGAAAGTGATGAAGCATCGTCAGAAAGATTATATTTATGGGGTAAAGCTGGTCCAGCATTGGAATGCTGACCGCTATAGTGACAAGGGATACCTGTTTCTGTTGTGGGACTTTAAAGATGAAGCCAATCCGAAGATTCATGTGCGTACCTGGCAACCCTATAATGAAACGCCTAAGGAGGAAGTGTTTGGTTTGCAGTCATTTAATACAAGTAAGCTATGAGAAGCAGAATGATTAGGAGTAAGTGCGCTTTTGTCGTATTGTTGTGGCTTTCCTCTTTTTTTACTTCGTTGGCTCAGGATATAAGAATCACGCGTCAGCCGGATCGCTCATATCCGGATGCGTATATGGCTAAGCTTGAGTTTGTCTCGAATAGTGACAAGTTGGAGTTCAATGAAAATACAGGCGTGACTATGTCTGCCCCGGAGCAACGTAATGGAAAATATGTTTATTCTGCCGTTATTGATGTTGCGGATGGGGGAGGACTGAACTTTCAGATATGGCAGCGTGGCAGTGTGGATAAAAAGGAACTGGAAGTAATGTTGGACGAAAAGACATGGGTGTCTTTTGATATTGAAGTGACAGAACTTCCGCTTATAATTCAGGATATAAAGGTTACCGCACCGCATGTTGCCCATGCGCAGGCGCAGACAGCGTTGATTTCTGTTCTTTGCAATGACGGGACTTTGGATGTTGAGGTATATGCCGGACAGGCAAAGGCTTCTAATGTAAAGTCTGATGCTCCTGTGAAGAAGGAGGATGGTTCGTATGAGTATCTTCAGACTGTGGATTTGACTGGGGTTCCCCCGGAAACAGAATATTCTTTGCGTCTGACAGTAGGGGGTAATCCGGAAGTTAAGTCATTCGTTGTAGGTCAGTTGGCTCAGAAGGATGGAGTTGAGATTGCTGTGAGTGTGGTTCAGGAGTCATCATGTTTTCGTCACAATGAAAGCATGGCCGAGAATGCTTTTATCAACGGGTTGTATCGCGAGGCATACTTTGCCTATAAGGATGCGCTTGAGTGTGATGATAAGGAAGATGAAGGGATGATTAAAAAGAAAATGAGAAACTCAGCCATATTGACCAATGCGAAATCCAGGGTAATGAAGCATGTTGAGAAAGCGGATGCTTTCCGGAGAAATGGAGAGATGGACAGTTGTATGCATTATTATCAGGATGCTTATAAATATGCAGCGGCCATTCTGAAGATGAATCCTAACGATTCTTATTGTATACGTTTCAACAGAGATTACGCAAAGATAAGGAGTGAACTGCCCAGAGTTGTGTCCGGAATAGTGGTAGATCAGGGCAAGCTGGGATTGGATGGAAAAAATCTGCCTTTGGCCAACGTGTATGTCGTTTTGTATAGGCATGAAGTGGAAATGGATCGGATTAAAGGAGTGATGACACCTAAACCGGGCAAAGTCCTTGAAACGAAAGTCTTGGCAAAAACAGATGAGACCGGACGTTTTGAAGCTTTTGTCCCCCGGAACAATTCTTATGCTATTTATGTGCTGTATTTTGTATTTGATAAGGAGGAGACTGGTCTGACGCGTGTGCCGGAAATAAAGTATGTGCCGAATGACAAGGATGTGCAGAAAGGGCTTGTGGTTCGTTTTATTTCAAAGAGAATAAATAAAAATTAATGTTAAATTAAAGCCAAACAGTTATGAAAAAGAATTATGTGAAAATTGTACTTCTGGCTATTATTGCCATGATGTGCTTTGCTCCAGTGGCGGAAGCCAAGAGTGACAAGAAAAAGAAAGAGAAAAAGAAATTTGAATGGGTTATGCCCGAGAAATTGACCGGGCTTGAGGATTTCGATCAGTATCTTCTGACTTGTGATACATTGTATAATCGTATTACGACTTATCGTGATTCCATTCATTTTTTTCAGATTGACACAGTGTTGGTTAAAGACAATGGCGTTGCTTACTATGACATACAGATCCGTGATGAGCAGGGCACAAAACGTAGTTGGATTCAGTCTATCCAGCAGGGAGCTGATTTAATATTTACCGGTACTGATATTGTCTTGGATGCGGCTAATATAACTTTAATGACGACATCGGCCGGATTATCTCTTACTTCGAAGCCGATGCTTGCATTTTCTTATGGTAAATATCTTAAGGCCGGGCCGAAGATAGTCGGGCTTGCGTATAATGAGGTGAAGGAGATTGTGAACCGTACAAAAGCTCAGATGAAAACTATGAAAGAAATCCATAAAAATAAGGTTGATAAGTCAACGGATACAGATTATTTGGTTCTTGTTCCGGAAGGTGAAGAAATTAATCTGGAGGAATGTGTAGAACTGAGTTCGATTGATTTGGGAGATACTGCCGCTCAGGATCTTCCGGCGGAATTGTTGGACGAAAGTCTTGATGCTGAGTTGACGGTGGAAGAACCGAAATAAAAGAAAAATCCCCATTACGAATTGAGTGATGGGGATTTTTCTTTATCTGTTGTGGTTATATTTTATTCCCAGTCGTCCGTGCGGAAAGGGATGAGCGGAAGTTCGCGCAGATTTGCCACGTTGCCCGGAAGGAAGTCGCGGAATCCATAGCGGACGGCAACGGGTTTCGTCACCTTGTCGCAGGTCACCCGGATACGGATCTTCTGGTCTTCCCATTTCACCTCTCCTTGTGCGGGATAGAAGACACGGTCTTCGCCTGCCATCTCAAATCCGACCATTCCGTTCATACGGTTAAAGCCATTTCTGGCATGGCTGAAGTCCAGAATTGCGGCATTGCCTTCTATAGTCATTGACTGGTAGGCGGGGCTGTCCGCTTCGATACCCTGTATGTGGTATGTCTTTGCCAGTGCCTGATATGCCAGACGTTCTCCCACGTGCTTCTTGTCTTTCGGGTGGATGTTGGTCGCTTCATAGGGTTCCACCAGGTCGTTGGTTGAAATCATGGCACTGTTCGGAATCAGAGATTCGGCTTTGTGCTGCGCCTCGCGCAACAAGGCTCCTGCCGTGCCTTTCCCGTCTCCGAAGGGTGCGGTCTCCACAAAGTAGAACGGGAGTTCTCCCAGTCCCCACTCTTTCCGCCACAGGTCGACCATTGTTTTCAGACGTTCGGCATACGTCTTGTGTCTTCCTACATTCGCCTCCCCCTGATACCAGAGAAATCCCTTGATGGTATAATTCTGGAGAGGCTTCAGCATGCCGTTGTACATTATTGTGGGACTCATCCAATGCCACCAGTCGCCGGGCTGGACTTTGCGGATGTCTCGTTCCAGGTTGATGTCCGGATAGGTGGAGACAATCTCTTTCGGCAGCCATCCTTCAACCGATGAGCCTCCCCAACTGCAGTTGATGATGCCTACGGGAATGTCGAGCACCTTGTTCACCATTCGTGCGAAGAAGAAGGCGGTGGCACTGAAGCGCGGAGCATTTTCAGGACAACTCGTTTCCCATTTTCCCCTGCAGCGGTCGGCTGGTGCGGTTTTTCCGTCTCTCCCTACCGTGGCTACGCGGATTCCTTTCCATCTGGAGGCGAGGGCGATTTCCTCGTTCGCGCCTTCTATAGGGCAGTTGTCGAATCCGGCAAGCGGCATCTCCATGTTCGACTGGCCGGAGCAGAACCATACTTCGCCGATGAGTATGTTGTTCAGCACGACTGGAGTGCCGTCTGAAATCTCGATGGTGTAGGCGGTATATCCGGCTTCAGGCGTCAGGACGGATGTGAGCCATTTCCCGTCCTTGTCTGCCTTTGCCTGATAGGTCTTGTCGTTCCATGATGTCCTGACGGTGATGGTTGCGTTCGGATCCGCCCATCCCCACAGACGTGCATCCGTCTGTTGTTGAAGAACCATGTTGTCACTTAAAATCTCAGGCAGGACAACTTTTGCCTGCAATGCATGTCCGCTTCCAGAAAGGAATGCGGCAGCTATCAGAAAATTCCTTATTTGCATAATCTGGGTCTTTATGTCATTTAACCAATACGACCCCGCCTTCAGGCTGGATAACTACTTTCACTTCTGAAGGTTTCTTGATAGCCTTTTCCTTCATTTGAAGCAAGCGGTCATTTGTGTCAGAATAGAACGGTATTTTATCCCCTTTCTGAAGCATGGGGAGATTCAGGGTCAGTTTCAGCGGCTCTTTTTGTGCATTGATTCCTGCAATGTACCATTTGTCGGCATGGCGGCGGGCCAGCACACAGTATTTTCCCGGATAACCGTCGATGAACACCGTCTCGTCCCATGTGGTAGGCACGTCCTTCAGGAAGTCCAGTGCCTGTTGGGGCGCGTCTGTCAGGTTGTTCGGTGTGATGGCGAAGTTCTGTATCGGGTTCTGGAAGAGGACGGCAGTGGCAAGTTGGAATGCATCCGTAGTCTTGCGTATAGAACCGCCGTCGTTCGTGCGGTTGTACCGTTTGTTCAGTATGCTTCCGCCGAACTCCATGCAGCCCACCGTGTTACGGATGAACGGGTGCAGACAGGCATTGAAGGCTTCCACATCATCGTAATGCTGGCTGAACACAAAATTCTCGGAAGCCAGCACCGCTTCACTTCCCACGTAGTTGGGATACATCCGTTCCCATCCGCGGGGGAGCGTGCATCCGTGGAAGATGACCATCAGTCCGTAGTCGTCCGCATCACTCAGGATGGCTTCGTAGAGCCGCATTGTCTCCTGCTTGTCTCCGCCGAAGAAATCTACCTTGATTCCTTTCACACCGAGCTTCTTCATCCATTTCATTTCCTTTTTCCGCTCGATGGGGTTATCCATCTTGTTGATGGGGCCTTGTATGATGTCGTTCCAATAGCCGCTGGAACTGTACCAGAGGAACACATCCACGTTTTTCGATTGCGCATACTTTATGAGTTCTTCCATCCGGTCATACCCGATGTTCTTGTCCCACCAGCTGTCAATCAACGTATATTTGAATCCCATGGTTGCGGCGAGGTCGATGAACTTCACCTGGTCGTCATAGTTGATGCTCGCGTCTTGCCATACGAGCCAGCTCCATGTGCCTTTGCCGTATTGGTAGGTGTGTTCCGATGTGTAGAGCGGTTTCACCACGTCCCAAGGAACGGTCGTTTCCACTATCGGTTTCAGGTTGTCGCCTACCGTAATCGTGCGCCAGGGGGTTATGCCCGGAAGAGCCAGCCCCGGAGCTACAGTGCCGTTTCCGTTATTTTCTTCCGGCATGGGGAAGACAATGGTGAAAAGGCCTTCCGGTGTCGCGTCGCTCAGGTGTGAGGCGCAATACCTTGAGTCGACTCCGGTTTCACTCACCAGTGCCCAGCCGTCATTGCCGATGCGGAACAGACCGGGGAAGGTGAATCCCTCTCCGAATTGTGAGCGCGTGGTAAGCGGGGCATCCGTGATGTATTCTTCCTCATAGCTCGGTTTGGTACGTTTCCATCCGATCATCGGAGTGCTTTGCGGGGTGAGGAACACCGTCGTATAAGACGGGAAGTCGAATCCAGTGGCTTCCTTTTCGATGACGATGCTGCCCGTTTCTCCATAGCGGGGCATTTCATAGCGGAAAGCGATGTCGTTGTCGCTTACGCGGAATGTCACGTCTATCGGTTTCTTGTCTGCATTTTCAAGCGTTACCGTCAGCTCATTGGCCTGGTATTTCACTTCAGAATGTTTGATGCGGTCCAGCTTGTAGTCTTCCTCAATGCTGCGGGACTTCTGTTCCACGTATGTCATTCCTTTGCTGAAGTCGCCTATGTCTGCGACAAATCCCAGAGGGGACTTCTCTAAAATCGTTTTTCCTTTGTAAGTAACCGAATAGAACGGATTGCCGTTGTCTACCGATACTTCTACTTTAAGCTGGTTGTCCGGACCGGAAACCGTAGCTTGTTGCGCCCAGATGGAAGATGCTCCCAGTGCAAGCGCGAATAAGATGGTTTGTCTTTTCATGATACAATTATTATGTTTTAATTTCTGAATGGCTCTGTGGTATGTTTATTTTACGCGAATTGTATAGGTCGCACTTTTTATGTCTTTCCCTTCTACGGATAATGTCGCTTCTCCGGCTTCTCCCGTGCTTTGCAGCAATATCTGTGCAAGACCGTTGAATGTCTTCACCTGATATGTACGTGCATTGCGGTCTGCTGGACGTTCATCCTCCTTATAGGCCGGATCCCCGTTGCCTACGCCTAATATACGTATCGGGCCGCTGACTGTCAGCTTTAACGGGAGACATGCCGTGGGGGTGAAGTTCTTTTTCTTGTCCTGAAGCTCCACGCAGACAACCGATACGTCCCTGTTGTCGGCCTGTATTGTGTCGCGGTCTGCCGTCAGTACAATACGTTCAGGTGTTCCGGCGGTGCGGACGATACGGACAAGCTGTCGTTTGCCGTTCTTGTATCCGACCGCTTTTACGCTTCCGGGGCGGTAGACCGTTTCCCAAGAGAGGTGCCCGTTCTTTGGCATCGCCTTGCGTCCCAGTCTCTTCCCGTTTACAATCAGTTCCACCTCATCGCAATTGCTGTATGCCCATACGCTCACGCTGTCCCCTTCGTGCCCTTCCAGATTCCAGTGAGGGAAGATGTGCAGTACAGTTTCTTCCGTCCACCATGCTTTCAGGTAATACGCTTCGTCTTTCGGAAAGCCGCAGTAGTCAAAGATTCCTTTGTGCGCGCCAGTTTGCGGATAGCCGACGGGATTGGGTTCTCCGCGGAAATCGAAGCCTATCCAATAGAACACTCCTCCAAGCCAGGGTCGTTCGTCATAAAACTTCCATCCCCGTTCGATGCGGTTCAGCGTTCCGTCCTTTTCGTCAGGAGTGCGGTTCGGTGCGGCTATGTATCCCTCTTTGACATTGTCGTAATAAACCCCTCTCGTCCCACATCCTGAAATCTCTTCGGTGCCGATACCAATCCGTCCGGGATATTCTGTCCGGTATTTGTCTATCGGATTTTGGAGGATGTAGTTATAACCTGCCACATCGGGCGAGAGCAGTACGGCCGGACCACCTGCAGAAGCTACGGTCATAAGCCGCGAGGGGTCGAAGCGGTGGCAATATTCACGCATGGAGGCGATGACATTTGTGCCCTGTGCGCTCCATTCCATCCCCCATTCCTCATTTCCTACACTCCACAGAATGACGCTCGGATGGTTGCGGTCACGCTCAATCATGCGTTTCAGCAGGCGGATATGTTCTTCATTGACTCCGGTCAGCCGGTTTTCTTCTATGACCAGAATACCCAAACTGTCGCATGCGTCCAGCAGTTCCGGTGTCATGGGGTTATGTGAGGACCGGTAGGCGTTGCATCCGAATTCCTTGAGCCGTTTCAGGCGGAAAGCCTGCAGGGCATCGGGAAGTGCGGAACCGACTCCGGCATGATCCTGATGCATATTCACCCCTTTCAGTTTCAGCGGTTTTCCGTTCAGGAAGAATCCCATGTCCGCATCGAACTTGACATCACGGATACCGATTGTGGTCATGTATGTGTCGGTGAGCTTGCCGTCCCGGAAAACCTCGGTGCGTACTTTGTATAGATAAGGAGTGTCTACGCTCCAGAGTTTCGGGCTCTTTACGCTTAACTTTATGAAGCTTACCTGTGAAGTCTTGGGCTTTATCGGGTTTCCTTCCTGCTCGCAGTCACTCACCTTTTTCCCTTCAGCGTCCAACAGCGTGTGGCGCAGGCGATAGGAGGGCACCGTTTCCAGGCCGGAGTTTTCTACCTTTGTCTCTATGGTCAGTGTGGCCTGGTCGTACGGCTCTTCCAATGTGCTGTAGACAAATGTGCCGAAAGGTGCGATATGAAGCGGGGACATCTTGTTCAGCCATACGTGACGGTAGATTCCCGCCCCTTCGTAGAACCAGCCTTCTTCCAGCGTTGCGTCCGCACGGACCGTGATAAGGTTTTCTCCTCCATAGTTCAAGTAGTCCGATATGTCGTACACTTGCGTGGCATATCCGCTAGGCTCTCCACCCAGATAGAATCCGTTCACCCAGACGCGGGAGTCACGGAAAATACCGTCGAATTGCAGGCTGATGTGTTTCCCCAAGTCCGTTTCGGGGATTATGATGGTCTTGCGATACCATCCGGCACTGCACTCGGGATATTTATGGCCTACCGTCTTGTATCCGTGGCTATGGCTGGCCTCTTTAGCATAAGGCAAGTCTACTGCCCAGTCGTGCGGCAGGTCCACACGCTTCCATCCGGTCGCGTCAAACTTTGCGGCATATGGCCCCGTATTGTGTACGGATGCGGCTTTGGTGAGATAGTTGAAATCTTCCGTTCCGCACCCGAAATCCTTTTCAGGCGAAGCGGCATTGCCCAGGGCGAACTGCCAGTCTTCGTCCAGCCGGATTCGTTCGCGCTGCGCATGTGCCGTCACGTGTCCCAGCGTGCAGAGCAGGACAACTGCGGTCAATCTGCGGATTGTAAATTTTCTGTTCATTCTTAATTCTTAATTCTTCATTCTTCACTTGACAAACTGCCATTGGTCGAAACAGAGATGTTCTCCTTTCAGCACGAAACAGATATCCGTATTTCCTTTGACCTTTGCCAGAATAGTCCCTTCCAGAGTCTGCATGTCCGGATTGTCGATGCGGATGGATGCGAGGATTTCTCCTTCCGGGGTGTCACGGTGTACTTCAATCGTTCCCTGTCCGCAGGCTTTTATCCGCAAAGCGGAAGGAACTTTGCTGAACTTCACTCCTTTTACGTACAGCAGACCTGTCTGGCCCGGAATGCTGGCCGCCCACATATTGCCGGCTTCTTCTGTCTGCAGGAATTTGACGTCCCGGGTAGCGAATGTGGTTTCCGCCTGTTGCAGACCGAACGGGTCAAGCGGCTTTATCTGTTCTACGCCTTTCAGTGTCTGAGTGGTCATGGAGATATGTACGTTCTTCTCGTCCACTTCAATCTCGTCCACGCAGACATTGCGGAATCCGCCGTCGGTGTTGAAGCTGCGTTGGAGGTTCAGCGTGTGATAGAACAGATACCATTTCCCGTTGAACTTGTGCAGGTGCGTATGGTTGTTGCAGAAGTCGAATCCATATTCGCCCGGGTTTTTCAGGTAATTGTTTCCGAACTTCCAGCTTTTGATGTCGAGCGGTGTCTTGCTTGTCATGTAGACCATGCAGCATTTGGTCGGCTTTTCAGATGAAAGCGTCCAGTCGTCATATTCCTTCCAGTCTGTATTGTAGGTATAGACGTACGTACCGTTGATGAAATTCAGCTCGTTCGCTTCGAAATGATGCGGAACGCCGAGCGGTATTATTTCACCGTCGATACTTGTCATGTCCTTGCCAAGCCGGAAGATTCCGGGAGAACCGGCTCCCACGGTAAGCCATCCGTTTCCTTCGTCATCGATGACCGCTCCCGGATCAAAAGGCACCTTCACCTGTCCGAGTCCCGGTGTGTGCGCGTCGATGAGGCTTTTGTTGAGCGGGCTTGTCCATGGTCCTACGGGTGAGGTGGATGTAAGCACCCCAGTTCCATAACCGCTGTTCGAGAAGTACAGATAGAAATGTGTCTTCCCGTCATTTTCTTTGCGCTTCACGATGGACGGTGCCCACGATGCCATAATCCAGGGAGCGATGCTGTCCACGTGGATAAGTCCGTGATAAGTCCAGTTCACCATGTCATCAGTAGACATCATCACCAGTGATTTGATACGTTCATACGTGTTCCGTCCGTCTTTGCCCACCGCTTCATACTGCTGGTTGTCGTTGGTGGCATACACATACAGTCTCCCTTCGTGTTCCACTGCGGTAGGGTCGGCGGTGAACATGAAGTCGAGCAGCGGATTGGCATATCCTGATGTCAGTTTCGGGGAAACCTCCGGCAGGATGGGCGTGTATTTGAAATTGTCATAGTCCGCTTCCGTGTTCCCCTCCGCGAACAGACCGAGATAAACACCGGTAAACCCTCCGTTGGTTTCGGTGCTGAGGTAACGGGTGTTCATGCGTCCGGCTTCCGTGTAGTGCGTTCCGTCAAGAGAATAGGAGAATGTATATGTCTCCGCATTGCCTTTTATTCTCAGATAGATGAAGTCATCGGTCACCTGACAGACATCCTCTTCGTGGCAAAGGTCGTTCAGACGGTAGCGGAGCTTCAGCTTTTTGTCTGAAACGAACAGGTCGTAATGTGCGGAAGGACAAAGGTAGGCGGTCATTCCGGCATTTCCGTATCCTTTTGCCTGCATCCGTGTGGTGGCACGGAAATCGATGTCTTCCTGCCTGCGTCCCACGAACGTCGGTGAACAGCCGTAGTCATCCAGCTTCTTTTCACTTCCTTTTATGCGGAGAAAGCCGCTGTTTTCCGTAAGCGAGTAGTTCCCTTTGACGGGGATGCCTATCCAGTTCCATTCCACTCCCAGTTCCGGATTGTTGAAGTCCCAGTCCGGACTGTTTTTTGTGGTGGCCTGTGGAAGCGTCTTCACGTCCTTCATGTCGAGGTCGATGGTTCCGTCACCGTTTACCACCGGCCATCCGTCTTCGTTCCAGATGACGGGGGCAAGGAATGTTTCACGTCCCAACACATGATGTTGTCCGTTCTGTGTGCGGAAGCCGAGGCACACCAGCCACCATGAACCGTCGTGAGCCTGTACCATGTCGGCATGGCCCACTCCCTGTATCGGATTGTTCTGCGCATTCTGGTTGATGTGTGTCAGGATTGGGTTGGCGGGATTGCTTTCATAAGGACCTTCGATAGTCCGGCTGCGCGCGATGGTCACTTTGTGTCCGTATTCCGTGCCGCCTTCACTGATCATCAGGTAATACCATCCGTTGCGCTTGTAGATGTGCGGTCCTTCGGGGAACCGTCCGCCTGTACCGCCCCAGAGACGTTTGGATTCGGTCAGTTGCTTTCCTGTCTTCGGGTCGATTTCGCAGAGCCAGATGGCCCCGTCCGGATTGCTTACCATATAGCAACGGCCGTTTTCGAAATAGAGTGAAGGGTCGATTCCACCCTGGCTTATCCATACCGGATCAGACCATTCTCCTTGCGGGTCGTCTGTGTAGACCAGAAAATTCCCCCGGTCGGACGTGTTTGTAGTAATCATATAGAATGTTCCGTCATTGTAACGGATAGTCGGGGCATAGATTCCTCCCCACATGTTGCCTCCCTTTATTTTCAGTTGGGATTCACGTGTCAGCACATGTCCGGTCTGTTCCCAGTTCACCAGATCCCGGCTGTGGAAAATCGGGACGCCCGGAAAATACTCGAACGAGCTGTTCACGATATAATAGTCCTCTCCTGCGCGACAGATGCTCGGGTCGGGATGGAATCCGGGGATAATCGGATTTTTATATCCCTGCGCAAGGCTGCAGAGAGAAAGCAGACTGAATAAGGCGATGAAGATGCCTGATGTCTTTTTCATGGATTTTTCTTGTTTGTTGTGGTTTGTAAATTGCCGGATAAAAGGCAATGGGCTGTTCGTCTGTGAGCAGCGGGGTGCTTTGCCCGAAACAAAAGCCTGCCTTTCTCAAAATAGTTTGGCTTTTAAACACAGAGACACGAAGTCACAGGGAATCTGTTTGGGTCATCAGACGGATAAAGCTCTGTGCTTCCGTGTCTCAGTATTCTGCGGGTTAGTATGGGTATTGGCCTTTCGCCGCACCTTCCATCAGCATTTCATGGATGACAGGCACCACGAGTTCCAGCTTGTTGCGGTCGAAGTAACGTGCACCCTGGATGTCCCATAAGAATGGAACCGCGCCGTAGTTCTTTGCCTGTTCCGCCACATAACCGAGGAAGTAGCCTTCCGACTCTTCACATTTTTCTTGAAGCATGTCCATGTTTGCCACAATCTTGTCGTAGTTCTGGTAGTCTTCAAGATTCGGGTCGTTTGCAAACTCCCGGTAAGACACGCCGAACTCTCCGATGATTACAGGGATTCCCTGGTCGACGAATTTGGTTTTCATCTTGTTCATCTGTTCGTGTACGTAGCCTTCCTGGTTTTCGTAGTCAAACTTTCCATCCATGTATTCGAGGGCATATTGTTCATAAGGTTCTCCCCAGAAATAGGTCATGCTTGAAGCCAGTTCGGTGGATGGGTCGTTGATACAGAAGTTGTAGGGGACATAATAGTGCACTTCTACCATCAGACGTGCTGTAGCGGGGTCTTCGGGCAGTTCGAACCAGTCGTATGTCTTGTCGATGTTGGTGTCCGGTCCCTGTACAATCAGGTTGCGGTAGGCATTGTTCCCTCCCGTGTTGCGTACGGCATTCACGAATGCCTGTTCATAGCGGTGCAATACCGCCATGTCTTCGCGGTTCGCTACGGCCGGTTCGTTGGCCCCCGCGAACAGCAAATGTCCGTCATAGTCGCGGAAAGCGGTGGCAATCTGGGTCCAGAAGTCATAAACCTTGGCTTCTACCGTTGCGATGGAGTCCGGTGTCAGCGCGGATGCGTCGCAGCTCTGGTCCTGCCATCCTCCGTCCCAGTGGATGTTCACGATGGCATGCATGTCTTCCTTGATGCAGTAGTCCACAACTTCCTTCACACGGTTCATCCAGTCAGCTTTAATGGTCTTTCCGTCGGCTTCCAGATATTGGGGCTGGTTCCATGCGCACGGGATGCGGACCGCGTTGAATCCCAATTCTTTTATTTTGCTGATGACAGCCTGGCTTGCTTCTCCTCCCCATGAGCCTTCTCCGTCCGGAGCCTCGAGCGTATTGCCCAGATTCCAGCCGATGGAGATGGATCTGGCAATCTCGATGGCATCCTGTTCCATGCCTTCCGGACAGATGATGTCGGATTTGGAGCCTTGCGTCACCTCATACTGTTTGATGTTGCCGCCTGCATTCATGGTGATGGTTGCTTTGCGTGCCTGCCCTTCAGTATTCCGTTCGTAGGTGATTTTAATGTATTGTTCTTCTGTGGGTGTACCGGAAACATTCGACAGCGTGCACCAGGGCTGGTCGCTTGTGAGCGTCCAGCCAGTGTTTGATGCAAGAGCTACCATGACATGTCCCTGTCCGTAGCCGAATGAGAAGTCCGTAACTTCCTTTCCGTCGCGGCTGAGGGAGAATACGGCTCCCTCCACTACGTCGTCATCCTTGCATGACTGCAGACCGACGGTCATCGTAAGAAGGATGAAGAACAGATATAAATAGGTCTTTTTCATATGTTTCTGATTTTAGTTGTTCGGTTATTATATTGGCATAATGCGGAAGTTGTCCACATAAATTTCCACCTTCGTGTCCTTCGGACAATTCGGATAAGTGATATAGAAGTTCAGCACTTGCTTGTGGTTTGCAGTGAACGCTCCCCATGTCGTCTCTTCCACGAGAGACTCCAGCGGAATGCTGCATTGCATCCATTCCTTGACTTCCATCTTGCCCGTGTAGTCACTGACGGGAGTGTAGCCGGTCAGTGAGAATACACCGTCGCCGCTTGCCTCTCCCATGGTTACCTGGATGACAGGACCCTCCATGGCTTCTCCGAGATAGCATTCATACTGCAGTTCCAGTTCAGAAATCGGAGTGCTTTCCGGTATGATGCTGGAACTTGGCCATACAGGCGTATGGAGCGTTTGCTGCCACCACCATTGTTCGGCTGACGTAATTATTCCTTTCATGCCAGTGCAGTTTCCGGTAGAAGTGTAAGGAGCCTCTTCGCCGTTCGCTACAAATATGCCCAGGTTTGCACCGCTCCACATCGGGTCGAGCCCTCCGGTTCCGTCGTAGTCTATTATTACGTTCTCAAGAGGGTAGAAGTTGTCCAATTCTGCGGTTCCTCCTATTGTCGTGACCGAAATCTTGCCTGAATGTGCCGGTGCCTGAGGCATGGTGAAGGTAATCGCATCGAATGCCTGCGATATTTCAAGGTCTTCTTTCGGAATGGTGATTTCACCGTTGATGTTTACTTCCGACGCATCGATGAAATTCTTTCCCGTAATGGTCACTTCGCTTCCTACGACCGGCATGGTTGAACTGACACCCGTGATTTCCGGTTTCGGTCCGTTATGTGCGAACTCGATGCAGGCGTCACTTGTATAGCATTCCATAATGATGTATCCGTCCTCCATCAGTTTGTCTGGCACAGCGAAGGTTATCTGGTCAAAATCGCTGCTAACCTGATAGTCTGTGATGGGTTGTGTAACTTCAACCGAATCTTTGGTGAAGTAGATACGTTTGATTTCATAGAAGTTTTCCCCAATCAAGGTGATTTCGTCTCCCGGATCAATCGGATAGAAAGCCGATATGTAGGAGATGACCGGACCGGGTGAGAGGACATGCAGCGGGTAGGTGGCTATGCCATGGTCGGTTACAATCCGCAATTCGGAAGGAATGTCAGGATTCGGTCCTGACAACAGGAAATCCTCGTCGGATGGAACTGTGACAATCAGACTGGTTGCTGTCCCATAGTTGGCGTTGAAACTGATTTCCTGGTCATTGATATACACCTCCTTTACTCCTGTCAGGTTCTCGCCGATTATGGCGATCATGGTTCCGGGGCTTACGTCAGTAAATGTGCTGTCCGCCAATGCAGGGTCGGTCATTCGTATGTAGTGTATGACGGGCAGGCCGTTTCCTTCTCCGTCATCCTTGCAAGATGTTACAGCGAAGGCAATCATGAGGGCTAGGAAAAGCATTCCGGGCCATCCGGCTTTCATTATTCGGTTGTTCTGTCTTTTCATGGTTTGTCAGTTTATTCATTAAACGTATAGGGAACAGGTTCTTCTTTCAGCAGCGGATTCTGGATTACGTCCGATTCCGGATATGGGAAGAAGATGTCATCGTCTGCGATGTTGATTTCTATTTGAGGTTCTTCATAATAGTCCGGACCCTCCTGGAAAGTTCCGCTGGCATCGTTGTTGCCGAAATGCAGGTATCCTTTTTCGTCTTTTTTGATTACGGGTGCTCTGTATCCGCGTTGCTGGTTGTTGAAATAGTTTAGCATATAGTCCGGTTTCCAGCAGTACCATGATACCATGTCATACCAGTTGCAGTATTCCATGCTGAACTCTATTCTGCGTTCGCGGATGATGTCATCGAAGGTGACGGATGTTTTCTCCCAATCTCCTTTCCCGTTGAATGCACGGTGTCTCACTTTGTTGAAATATTCTAGCCCGGGACCTTCCGTCAGTCTTTCTTTGTTGCCCAGACAGGCTTCCGCATAGGTCAGATACACGTCTGCCAGACGCAGGATGTAGGTGTTGAGCGGCGAGTTCATCGACTGCACATATCCGTCGTTGTCATCATCCGGACCTCCTACGACTCCCTTCTTTATCGGTGAGCCGGTTGCTGTATAGGTATATCCTCCGTCGGCGATGCAGATATACGGATAGTAGCTTCCCTGCGTGAAGAATGTGGCGTTGCGGCGCAGCGTGTCGCCCAGTTCGTATTGTTGCAGCATGTCAATGCTGGCCGCATAGCTGCTCCATACGTTCACTCCTCCTGTCACTTCCGTAGAGAAGGCAAGGTCTGCATACAGTGTATTGCATACGCCCCATTCTCCCAGAGGTACCCACTGCATAGCGAGCAGAGACTCTTCATTGTTGTTTTGCTTATATTTGAAGAGATCTTCATAGTTGGGGAGCAGTTCCAGTCCGCTGTTGTCGCATACGTCTGCCGCATATTGTTTGGCCAGTTCCAGATCGGCTTCGTCACGCTGTCCGCCCTTCTTCCATCCGGAACGCGCCAGATAGACTTTGGCCAGCATGCCTTTCGCCGCCCAGCTGGTGGCTCTTCCCGGCTGGTCTCCTTTTTCCGGCAGATTTTCCACCGCGTAGTTCAGGTCGTTGATGATGAACCGGAATACATCCTCTTCACGGTTGAGCGGCTGCACGGGATTGTCCACTATAACCTGATTGTTTTCCATGAGGATAACCGGTCCCCATGCGCGCACCATGTAGAAGTAGGCGCAGGCTCTCATCAGCCGTGCCTCGGCAATGCCTTTCGCTTTGGCCGCTTCGCTCACATCACCCGTTGATTTCTCTTTTATGTTCTGGATGACGGAATTCGACATGGTGATTACGGAATAGAACGATTTCCATGCGCTTGACAACAGTTCGTTGAGCGCAGTCACCTGGAAGGTGGTGAACTCAGGATTTCCCCATGGACTGTACATGTCATTGGCGCGTCCGCTTCCGATAGGGACGATGGCACGCTGGTTATAGTCGAACCATGCCCGGTTATACAAAGGGGCGGTTGCGGCTTCTATCGCGTCATCGGATGCGTAGAAGTTTGCATCCGTATAGGAGCCTTCAGGTGTCCTGTCAAGGAAACTGTCGCTGCATCCCGTCAGGATTCCAGCCAAGACGGCCAGGATTGAAAATATTCTGGTTTTACTTTTCATTGCTATACTGTGTTATTAAGGTTTAGAAACTCAGATTCAGTCCGAATGTATAGATGCGCTGTGACGGATAACGTGCGTAGTCCACACCCCGGAGCAGCACATTGTAGTTGTAGGCTCCCACTTCAGGGTCATACCCTTTGTATTTGGTGAACGTGAAGGCATTCTGTATGTTCATGTACACGCGCAAATTCTCTATGTGCCATTTGCGGATCCATTTCTGCGGGAAGGTGTATCCTAAAGAGATATTCTTGATCCGCAGGTAAGAGCCGTCTTCCACAAATCGGCTGCTCATACGGTTGTTGTCATTGCCGTCCGCCGTGTTGAGGCGTTGCACTGTGGCTGATTCAGGATTAGACACATGTACGTTCCATATTTCGTTAGGTGAGTTAGGATCAATCAGTTCCACACGTGCGATACCCGTAGCTTCTTTCAGCAGGTTGCTGTTGCGCATCGGGTTCGTGAAGTCCTGACGGAACAGGTTGACCAGCTTGTTGCCGTACACTCCGTTGATGAAGATGTTCAGGTCGAAGCCTTTGTAGGTGAAGTTGTTGTTGAACCCGTAAGAGAACTTCGGTTCCGGATTTCCCAGATACGTGCGGTCCTGTTCGTCAATCACTCCGTCACCGTTCAGGTCCTCAAAGATATAGTCGCCCACCCATACCTCGTCTTCCGCGATATGCTGGTTTTCAGGAAGTGCCACAGGGATTCTGCTTCCGTTCTTGTCGAGCAGGAAGTTTCCGTCCGCGTCACGCCGGTAGAAGTCGCTTTCTTCTTTGAACATGCCGATGACATTGTAGCCGTAGTATTGTCCTACAGGTTGGCCTACGGTGGAATAGGTCAGTGTCTGCGCTCCGTCGATGGTTCCTGAAAGTCCCGAGGTTTCCGTGTAGAGTTTGGTGATTTTGTTCTTGTTGAACGAAATCGTCAGTCCTGACCGCCATACGAAGTCTTTGGTCGAAATGTTCACCGTGTTCAAGGTGAATTCAGCTCCCCGGTTCTGCATGGCTCCGGTGTTGGCCCACGGCGACTGGATGATTCCGGTCACGTATGACGGCAGAGAGGCCTGCATCAGCAGGTTGTCTGTGTTCTTGAAATAGGTGTCGAAAATGAATTCAACCCGGTTGTCGAACATGTTGAGGTCGAGTCCCACGTTCCAAGCCTTGGTCTCTTCCCATTTCAGCTTGTCGTTCGGATAGTTGCCGGCATAGAATCCGGTTCCCCAGATGCTTGCCGCTGACGACATGGTGACTCCATAGGCATAGCTTGATGCCGACTGATTACCTACAAGACCCCATCCCAATCTCAGTTTCAGATTGTTGAGCCATCTCACGTTTTTCAGGAAGCGTTCGTTGTTGATTTTCCATGCCAGAGCTGCGGAAGGGAACATGCCCCATCGGTTTTCCGGACCAAAGCTGGAAGAACCGTCGCCGCGCAGCGTGAAGGTTGCCAGATAGCGGTCGTCGTATCCGTAATTCAGTCGTCCGTAGTAGGATTCGATAGCCGATGAGCCTCTTCCACTGCCGTTCTTCGCTGTAGAAGCATCGCCCATGTTCAGTTCGTGGATAGTGTTGAACAAGTAATTGTCACGGCTTCCATAGAGATTCTCGTAGTAGTTCTCCTGCGCTTCGTGTCCCACCATGGCCGACACGTTATGCTTGCCGAAGGTCCCGTTGTAGGTCAGGTAAGTCTTGAGTGTCCAGTTGGAGCCGTTGCTTGCGTCCCTCCGGCCAGTGGATGACTGTACATAATGGCCGTAGTCATACGACGGCGTATATTGATAAGCTGTATTGTAGTAATAGTTTCCCGCATATTCCGCACGGAACACCAGACCTTTCCATAAAGTCACGTCCGCGAAGAAGTCCACGTACATTTGCATTCCCTTGTTGTAGTTCTCGCGCATCAAGGCTTCCGCCACCGGATTGGAGAAATACGTTCCGTACATGTTCTCGGCCTGCGCTCCCCAGCTTCCGTCCGGGTTGCGTGCCGGTGTGTCGGGCAACTGTTCGATGGCGGTACGGATAATGTTACCGGTGTCTATCGTATTGTTCTGTGTGGTGTGAGCCACGGAAGCTCTCAGTCCGGTAGACAGCCATTTCGTGATTTTGTTGTCCATGTTGATGCGGGCGGAGAAACGCTCGAAGTCGGAGCCGATGGCGATACCTTCCTGCTGCAGATAGCCGGCGGAGAGGGAGTATTTCAGATTGTCGTTACCTCCCGATATGTTCACCTGATGGTTGTGCATCGATGCATTCTGGAAGATTTCTCCTTGCCAGTCAGTTCCTTCTCCCAACAGGCTGATGTCGGCGAACTCCGCACGTTCACCGAAGCCGATTACTTCCGCACGCAGGTTCTGGTATTCCGCATATTCGCGCAGGTTCATCACATCCAGCTTCTTCGGAAGCTGCTGCAGACCGTAATAACCTTCATACGAGATGCGGGTCTTTCCTGCCTGTCCCTGTCTGGTCGTGATGAGTACCACACCGTTTGATGCGCGCGAGCCATAGATGGCAGTGGCGGAAGCGTCTTTCAGGATTTCCATCGACACGATGTCCGAAGGGTTGATGGATGACAGCACACTTGAGTTGGTGGAGTTGTTTCCGGAGATGGCCACACCATCGATCACATAGAGCGGCTCATTGCCGTTCAGTGAGTTGATACCACGGATGCTGACCGAAATACCGCCGCCCGGAGTACCTGAGTTCTGCGTTACCGACACACCGGCCGCGCGTCCCTGAAGTGCCTGGTCGAGTGAAGTGATGACAGACTGCTTGATTTCGTCTTCACCCACTGACACGACCGAGCCGGTCAGGTCGCTCCGTTTCATTGTTCCGTAACCGACAACGACCACTTCATCCAATACTTTCGAGTCTTCTTCCAGCTCTACATTGATAACGGTCTTGTTGGCTTTCACTTCCTGGTTCTCGAATCCGATGTAAGAGAATACCAGCGTCTCGTTTGTCTTTGCCTGGATGGAGAATTTTCCGTCGAGGTCGGTGATGGTTCCCACACTGGGCCGTTCCTTGATCTGTACGCTTACACCAATCAGCGGTTCGCCGTCCATGCCGGATGTGACGGTCCCCGTCACAGTCCTGTTCTGGAGTGGGGCGGCAAAGAAGTTGGCGGTTGTAGCCCCCAGAAGGAAGAGGACCAATACGATACGGCATAAACAGAAGTTCATGCGCTTTTCTTTAAACACGTTTCCCATGATACAACATCATTTTAAAGTTAACTGAAATTTGTTCATCTTCTTTTTGTGAATGATTACGTCAGCAAATGTACGAAAAACCCCAATGGAGGGGCTGACCAGATGTTTTCCTGTTGTGACATATTTGTCATTGTGGCGGAGTGAAATGTTGCTATGGAATGTATCAAATGTTGCATGTCTTTTCCCGACCTTTCCGGAAGTGTCTGATGCATAGTGTGGAACGCTTTCAGAACCGTGTCCGGAAGGCTTTGTCGGCCGGATGTGGAATCTTGTGACCGGCCGGAACTATTTTGGGGCGGATGTCCGGAATGGACATAAAAAAATGACGGGATACCTCAATGGAAGTGTCCCGTCATTCGGATTGAAATATCCCGTTGTTTTGGATGAAACGTCCTGTTGTCTTTGGAAGAAGACTGAAAGGACAGGAACGGATAGTCAGGGATGTCCGTTCGCTGGTGCTATCTGTTCGGTGTTTCCCATACCTTCGTTTCGCTGCATTTCAGGTCAATCCACTGGTCTCCGGCCTTGAACTTGAAGTCGCCTTCCTCCAGTCGCCATTTGCCGTCGTAGCCCACGAATGCCATGTCACTCCCTTTCAGTTTCAGCGTGACAGTCTTGGTTTCTCCCGGCTCAAGCGAAACCTTGTCGAAATTGCGCAGACGTATGTTGTCGGGAGTGCTGCTTGCCACCAGGTCTTTCGAGAACAGGAGCACGCTCTCTTTACCCGCCATCTTTCCGGTGTTTGTCACGTCAACCATGAAAGTCAGCTCATCATCGGCGGTGAATGCGGTCTTGTCCACCTTCAGATTTGCATATTTGTAAGTGGTGTAGCTCAATCCGAAGCCGAAAGGCCATTGAATGTCCATTACCGAATCATAGTTGTAGTTTCCTCCCATCTGACCTATGTTCTCACAAGGCTTGTAGTCGTAAGTGGCCAGCGCATTGATGTGTCTCGGATAAGTGAACGGCATTTTTCCGCTGAAGTTTGCGTCTCCGGCAAGCAGGTTAGCCAGCGCGTCACCTCCGTAGTTGCTTGGAAGCATCACGTTGACGATGGCTTTCGCAAGCGGTTCGATGTCCTTGATGAGGCGCGGACGTCCCTGGTTCAGGACCAGTACGATGGGCTTTCCGGTTTTTGCCAGAGCCTTCACCAGTTCCTGCTGGTTGGCGGAAAGGTTCAGGTCGGTCAGGTTGCCCGGCGTTTCACAGTAAGAGTTCTCTCCGATGCAGGCGATGATTACGTCGGCACGGCTCGCAGCGGCCACAGCCTTCCCGATTTCCGGTTTGTTTTCCTCCCACCAGTTGTCGTTCTTGTAGGGAGCATACGTTACGCCCGGTTCATAAATAATGTTCTCTTTTCCGTATTTGTTGCACAAAGACTCGTAGATTGTATTGTAGGCTTGCGCACATTCGTCAGCACGGTGTCCCTGCCAGCTGTACGACCATCCTCCGTTGAGGCAGCGCATGGAATTGGCGTTCGGTCCGGTGAGCAGAATCCGTTTTCCTTTGGCGAGCGGAAGCAGATTGCCTTCGTTTTTCACCAGCACTTCCGACTCCTCCGCAGCTTGAAGTGCAACCTTGGCAAACTCTTCCGAACCGAACTTGTCATATTCCTTTATGTCCCAATAAGGATTGTCGAACAGGCCGAGGCGGTATTTCAGACGCAGCACACGCGACACGGCATCGTCGATGCGGCTCATCGGCACTTCGCCTTCCTCCACCAGCTCCTTCAGGTAATCGCAGAAACTGACTTCATACGGCACCATCGACATGTCGATGCCCGCGTTGATGGCAATCTTTATGGCTTCTTTCTTTGTGGCGGCGATATGGTCGCGGACGCAGAGGTTATTGATGTCCGCCCAGTCGGTCACGATAAGGCCGTCCCAGTTCAGGTCTTCTTTCAGCCACTGCGTCAGGTATTCCTTGTTGGCATGGAACGGCATCCCGTTGTCCACGCTGGAGTTGACCATGACACTCAGTGCGCCGTGGCGTACCGCCGCAAGGTAGGGGGCGAAATGCTTTTCTCTCATGTCGCTCCGCGAGATGGAAGAGGGTGTGCGGTCTTTGCCGGATACGGGCACTCCGTAGCCCATGTAATGTTTCATGCAGGCTGCCACGCTGTGTTTGCCGATGTGATTGGGATCTTCTCCTTGGAAGCCTTCCACGGCAGCCTTTCCCATTTCCGCGTTCACGTAGCAGTCCTCTCCGTAGTTTTCCCACATGCGCGACCAGCGCGGGTCTCTTCCCAAATCGACAACCGGCGCGAAATTCCACGGAATGTTGCAGGCTTTCGTTTCATAGGCGGAGATTTCCGCGCTCCGTTTCACGAGGTCGCGGTTGAAAGTGGCTGCCATGTTCACCCCTTGCGGGAACATGGTGCCGTCCAGCGTGTAGGTCGTTCCGTGTATCTGGTCTACTCCATAGATGCAGGGAATGCCGATTTCTTTCATTGAAAGTTCCTGAATCTGTTTGATAGCTTCTGCCCATTTCTCTTTGGTCTGGGCAATACTCAGGGGCACGTTCAGCAACGAGCCGACTTTGTATTTCCCGATTACGGTGTCAAGCTTTTCTTTGTCGAGGGTGAAACCGTTTTTCTGGCTTGCTTCGAAATCAGTCACTACATCAATGGTGATTTCGCACATCTGTCCGATTTTTTCTTCCAGCGTCATTTTGTCCAGCCATTGCCGGATGTTGTTCTCGATTTCCGGATCTGAAGGAATGGCGGGTGCCGTCTTTTGTTGCTGGCATCCGGTCTGTAGCATGGTACCCGTGCATATGACGGATGCCAACGCGAGCTTAGTGATGTTTCTCATGAAATCTGCTTTTTAGTTGGTTAATATTGTTTGTCTCCTGTCTCAACGGTTGAGTGGCAGTGCGGTTCGTTCTCCTTTCCGCAAAGATAATTCTTTTTATGGCTCGGAAGATTCTTTTCTTCCGTATATGCGGTCGGAACTTCTTTCCTGATTGCCTGATAGATAAATCCCGCAAGTCTGGCGGCTCCCTCCTTGTCCGGATGAACTCCGTCAGGGCATTCTTTCTGGCAGTAAGGACGCATCTGGGTATAGAGGTCGATGACAGGAAGATGACATTCATGCGCCACTTCCCTGATGCGCGGGATGATTCCGTTCCGGATGATGCTGTCGTTGATGGAATACGGGTTCTCGTTTGCAGGGATAGGCAGGCACAGGTAAATTCGAGGGTGTGAACTCAAGGTGTCGAGTGCGTGGATTAACGTGCGGAGGTCGGTCTTGAATTCCTGTTTGTGCTGCCAATTCCATGCTTTCGAATCGTTTGTCCCCAATTTGATGATTGCCACGTCGGGCAGGCTGGCCAGCGCATTCTTGAAACACTGTTCTTTCATGTAAGGCACATCTCCTTCTATGGTCAGTGTGCGTCCGCTTGCGCCGAAATTTTTGACGGAATATCCGTCTCCTAGCAATTGTTGTAATACGGAGGGCCAACTTTCCGTGTCAGGGTGTTGCAGTCCGTATCCTTCCGTGATGCTGTTGCCTATGCAGGCTACTTTGACAGGATGCTGTCCCGGCTGCGCGGAAGCGAACAGGGGCAGTAAGAGGCATAGCCATGCGAATCGTTTCTTTTTCATGTGAGTAGGATTTTTTGTGGTTCTCGTTTCTACAAAGGTAGTCTTTTTGAACTTTGGGCAGCATGACCGGATGTTTCGGAATGCGGTGCGGATTGTTGGAAGCGGAGAGGAGTTACAAATCATGCCCTGTTTGATAACATTTGGTCCGGCCGCATAACAAATCCTTATGCTCTTGTTACGAATCCGACTGACGCTTCTCTTTTATATTGCGTAATTTTGTTCCCGTAACATATGCAGCTTTTGGATGCGTTTTGTTGAATCATTAAACATTTAATCATTATGAAAAAGACATTTTTTTGGGGAGTGGTGGCCTCCATGCTGGTTGCCTCCTGCTCGGAAGAGGACGGCCTGAACCAGGGCGTCTCCGACGGAATCACGTTTTCATCTGTTGTCGGCTCGCGTGCCACGGACACAAGCTTTGAGGCCAATGATGAAATAGGTATCTCGATGTATGCCAATGGGGCTGTTGCGGGCAGCGCGACCAATGTGAAGTATGCCACGGCCGACGGCTCTTCCTTTACCTCCCAGACTCCGATAACTTGGGGTCTCGCCGGAGGAGCGGATGAGGCTGATTTTGTCGGGGTTTATCCATATAAGGCGGACGGTGTGGTGGACGGTGCTTATACTGTCACTCTCTCTACAGAAGGAGGCGCCTTGAGTAAAAATGATGTGATGTATGCCAGAACGACAAGTGAGGTAGGCAAGAAGAATGTGAACCTGATTTTCAGGCACAAGCTTGTGAAGGTGGTGATGCAGGTTTATGACGAGAATGGAAAGGGACTCGCCGGTGCTGACGTAAAGATAGACAAGCAGCAGACTACCGGAACGCTGGACCTTTCTGATGGTACTGTAACCGTGACGGGCGATGCTTCCGCTGAACTGGCATTTGCGACAAATCCGGATATTACCGGCCAGTATCAGACTATCGTGATGCCTTCGGATGCCTTGCAGGGAAGATGCATCACAATTTCTTACAACGGGAAAGACTATCCTTGTCCGATAGACGCTTATGCGTTCGAGTCAGGCAAAAGGATAACTTTTTCCGCTACCATCAGTCCGAATGGGACAGTTTCTCCGGGCCAGACAACGGATGTGTCGGCTGATGTGACCGACTGGGATGACGAAGTGGTGGATTCCGGATGGATTTTCGCTGAAGGCGAAGAGTTTGAAGTGACAGGGAAAAATTCGCGTCAGTTGGCTGCGGATGTTGCCTTGAGCAATGTTCCTGTTGAAATCGGCGGTTTTGAGGGTGATCTCCTTGCTACCGACGTGTATAGTCTGGAATATACAAGGGAAAGTGGTGAGAACACAGCTGCCATTTCCGTGAGCGGCAAGGTGTATACGTTGCCTGCCGGACAGATGAGCGGCACGATTCTGATAGCGGTTGGAGAAAACGTGAACGGCATTTCGGTCTCTTCGGAAGATGCGGGCATCACACTGACAAAGGTGCTGGTCTATACGAACGAAAGGATTGTGGCACCTATCCTGCTTTGGGAAGGTGACGGTACGGTAGGAAACGGAGCTGCCGATATGGGTGTTTGGCCGCCTAAATTGGCCGAATTTACCATTGGTGAGGCTGACAGGGGCGAACTTGTTGTTGGGGCGACTGTCCAGATTCATTACACGACATTGGGCACGCTGAACATTTCCAATGGACCGGGTTTTTACAGCAACAATAACTTTGGTGAAAACGATGAGGAAAACAAGGTGGTTTCAACGGTTGTCACTTTGCCTTTGTATGAAGCGATTGTGAACAGCGACTATAAGGTAACGGTGGCTACAGACTGGGAAGGCAAGGCTGTAATCAGCAAAGTGAAACTTGTTCCTTCAACTGAAGAAGGCATCTCCGGGAATCTGTTGTGGTGGACAGGTGTTGATGTGTATATGACTTGGAGGCGGATTGACATGTGGCTTCCTGCCAGTCTGGCCGAAGGAGACATCATACGTGTCAACTGCAAGGATGTGAGTGAAGGCGCAAAATTGAAGGGGGCGAAAATCTCATGGGGAGCGGCCGGAGAAGAACAGGATGTCGTGCTCGCAGAACAGACTCCTTCGGTGGGAGCGGCGACTGTGGACTTTAAGATAGACGCAGCTACCCTTTCAACGCTGACTGAAAAGATAGGAGTGGGTACGGCATTGACTCTTGTCGGTGAAAATCTTGCCGTTACAAGCATTGAACTTGTCCGTGCCGGTGCCGCTCAATGAATCAAGCTTTCAATGGATGATATAATAATTCTTTAACTGACAGACGAGGCTGTCTCAAAATGAAAGCCAACTTTATTTTGAGATGGCCTCCGTTGTTTTATCAAAGCAGACATTATGGGTGCACATTTATCGAAAAATGGGAAAATGATTGTCGTGGGGCTGGCTCTTGCGCTGGCTGTGTCAATCCTGTGGGTTGTAGGCATGGGAAAGAAAGACTGTGCGGAGAAAACTTCTCCCGGAGTGAGGGGAGAAACTCCTTATGAGGTGGCGGCAAGTCTGGGCTTGGGCTGGAACCTTGGCAACCAGTTGGACGCGTTCCGTGACGGAGTGGCAGAGGAAACTGCCTGGGGAAATGCCTCTGTGACGCAGGAGTTCTTCTGTCGGCTGGCATCCGCCGGCTTCACTTCTGTCCGTATTCCGGTCACATGGATGGGACATTTCGGCGGAGCACCGGACTACATCATCGATTCAGACTACATGAGCAGGGTGGCGGAAGTGGTGAACTATGCGGAAAAAGCCGGGTTGAATGTACTTGTCAACGTCCATCACGACGGATCCTGGCTTGACATCAAAAAGGCGGCCGTTGACGAAAAGGTGAATGAAAGAATCAAAGTTCAGCTAAAAGCGATATGGACGCAGATAGCCGAACGTTTCAAGGAGAAGGGAAACTTTTTGGTGTTCGAAGCGATGAACGAAATCCACGACGGCGGTTGGGGATGGGGAGACAACCGCAAGGACGGCGGAAGGCAATATGCTGTGATGAACGAGTGGAACCAGACGTTTGTGGATGCAGTTCGTGCCACGGGCGGAAACAATACGGACCGTTATCTCGGCATTCCACCCTATGTGACCAATATTGACATTGCGATGGAAGACTTCGTGTTGCCGGAAGATGTGGCTGACAATCGTCTGATGGTGGCTGTCCATTTCTATGACCCTGTGGAGTTCGCGCTGAATGCCACGTGCTCGGAATGGGGGCATGCCGCCGACCCGGCAAAGAAGGCTCATTGGGGCGATGAGAACAATGTGCGTGCCCAGTTCGGCAAGATGAAATCCGCGTTTGTCGACAAGGGAATTCCGGTATATCTCGGCGAGATGGGATGTGTGCATTATGATGACGCGCGTGCGGAATCGTTCCGTCTGTATTACCTTGAATACGTGTGCAAAGCTGCGAAGGATTACGGGATGGCTCCTTTTTATTGGGACAACGGAGGAACCGGAAGCGGAACCGAAATGTCCGGTCTGTTTAATCGGGGCACGGGCGAGTTGCTGAACAATGCTCAAGAGGTGATAGACGTGATGAAGCGTGCCATTTTTACGGAAGACGAATCTTATACGTTGCAATGGGTGTATGACCATTGCACGCCTTCCGGAAAAGAAGACTGAAGAATGATGTTGGAATGCTACGATTGAAGCCTGTTTTTGAGAGCGGCTGGGATTTTATTTTCAGCATGCCTGCTCTGGTTGGCATTGATTTATTTGTATGAAAGCAGATTTTTTGTTTTCTTTGTCTTACAAATCAAGGAAAAACACACGTGATGAACAGAGTATTCGTTTTAATCCCTTTTCTGCTGGCATTCCTTTCATTGTCTGCCCAGCCTTTCATGTTCAGACATTTGGAAGTCGCTGACGGACTGTCGAACAATTTGGTCTTTTCTATCTTTAAAGACAAGGAAGGCTTTATGTGGTTTGGTACGAATTCCGGCCTGAACCGTTTTGATGGATATACGTTCAAAGTTTACCGTCATTTGTCGGATGATTCCAGTTCGCTTCCCAACAACTCTGTGCAGGCTATAACAGAAACGCCGGAAGATTTTCTTTGGATAAGGATGAGTACCGGATATGCGCTTTTTGATAAGGCGAAAGATTCGTTCATTTCCGACCTGGATGGTTTCATGGAAAGGTTGGGGAGCAGGGGAAAGCCTGAATGCGTGTATGTGGACTCGCTTGGAAACACGTGGATTTCCGTTGCGGGAGAGGGATTCTACCGTTATCGAAAGGGTAAGGAAACGAAGCTTCTGTCTCTGTACACTTACGGTCTTCCTGATTCGGGAGTGACAGCCATTGGGGAGTGTGCTGAAGGTATGCTCTTCTTGTATAATACAGGGAAACTTGTCTGCTTCAGTTTGCCGGATTTGACGCTGAAGTGGGTAAAGGATGACATAATGGATAAGTTGAAGGGTGCCTACACGCATTTTTCCTTGTTTGTGGACAAGGAAGGATGTGTTTGGATATTCGGTTCGTCGGGCTTGTGGGTGTATGATGCGGTGAAGGGCCAATGGCATCCTGAAATGGCCGCACATTGGAAAGAACAGAATGATATTGTGCATGCGGTGTCGCAGGATGAGAAAGGCAGAATCTGGATAGGACGGGATTACGGAGGGATTGATGTGTTTGACAAGCGCACAGGCAGAATAGTCAGGGTAGTCAACGATGAAAATTCTCCCCGGAGTCTGTCACATAACACGGTCTATTGCTTGTATGCAGACTGTAATGGCCTGATGTGGGCGGGTACTTACAAGAAAGGTATATCCTGCTATGGGGAGAGCATGTTTAAGTTCAATATGCATGAGCTGGGTGACATAACTTGTATGGAGCAGGCTGATGACGAAAGACTGTGGCTGGGTACGAATGACAAAGGTGTTCTTTTATGGAATTTCAGGTCGGGAGAGACAGAAAAAAGTTTCAGTTTTTCTGTTCCCATAGTGTCCTTGCTGAAATCGGAGGACGGCCGGCTGTGGATAGGCACGTTCAATGGCGGACTGTATTGTCTGGATAGCCGGTCGGGCATGACCAGATATACTTCTGAGAAAGAAGGGCTGTCGGGCAACAGTATCTGGACGCTTGCTGAAGCGGACGGTCATCTCTGGATTGGTTATCTGGACGGGGGACTTCAATACCTGAACCTGAAGGATGGTACGCTGGAGACATACGAAGGGGTGAGCGGACTCGTGGCTTCTTTGTGCGTTTCAGATGACAATGCTCTGGTGGTCGGTACGCCTACATCGACTTTCCTCATCGATCTTCAGACACTGGAAAAGCATAATATTCAAGACGGAGCCTTATCGGAAAGGCAGGATGTCAACCACGTATATTGCGACAGCCGTGGATTGGTTTGGATTGCCATGCGTGAGGGCTTGAGAATGTACGACAAGAAGCGTCATTCCGTAAAGGAGTTTCCGGGTATAACCGGTACGCAGGGGGAAATCATTGCGGGTGTGACGGAAGACCATGACCATGACATGTGGATTTCGTCGACAAGACGGATGATTCATCTGAAGGTATCGAAAGACAGCAAGGGGGAATATGTTTTTGAACCGCATGTGTATAATGACAAGGATGGTCTTCAGAACTGCGACTTCAATCTGAGGGCGATAAAGACATTGGACAATGGCATGATTGTGGCCGGCGGACTTTATGGTCTGAATGTGTTCACCCCGGCGGATATCCATTACAATAAAGTATTGCCGAAGGTGATGTTCTCTGCATTGTATCTGTTCAGTGAAGAAATAGAGGTAGGCAAGGAATATGACGGTCATGTAGTGCTTCCGGAGAATCTGGACATTCTTCGGAGAATCGAGCTGGATCATGGACAGAACATCTTTACGCTGGAATTTGCCACCGATAATTTTAATTTGCCGGAAAAGACGACTTATATGTACAGAATGGACGGCTTCAACGACGAATGGCTGGTTTTGCCGGTGGGCATGAACCGGTTGACGTTCACCAGTCTGGCTCCGGGGAAATATGTGTTGAATGTAAAGGCGGTAAACAGTGACGGTTATGAAGGAACCGATGTGGCGCAGTTGGAAGTCGTTGTCCGTCCTCCCTTCTGGATGACTTGGTGGGCTTATCTGTGTTATGCTCTTGTTGTAGTACTGGCTTTGCTGCTTGCCCGCAGACATATATTGAGGCGGGAACGGGAGAAATTCCATATTCAGCAGGTGGAACGGGAGGCGGCGAAGAATGAGGAAATCAATCAGATGAAGTTCCGTTTCTTCACCAACATCAGTCATGAACTCCGCACTCCGCTCACGCTGATTATCGCTCCTTTGGAGGAGTTGCTTGCTAAGGAGCCGGACGGGGCGCAAAAGTCGATGCTGATGCTGATGTACAGGAACGCAAGACGCCTGCTGTTGCTGGTCAACCAGTTGCTCGACTTCAGGAAGGGTGAGATGAGCGGACATCAGCTTTCTCTGTCGGAAGGCGATATTGTGCCATATATACATGAGGTATGCAATTCGTTCTTGCTGATGGCAGACAAGAAGCATATTCAGTTTTCTTTCTTTTCTGGAGTGGAAAGTTTTTCGATGGCCTTTGATGCCGACAAAATAGGAAAAGTGGTGATGAACCTGCTTTCGAATGCTTTCAAATATACTCCTGAGGGCGGACGTGTGACCGTCATGCTGGAGCATGTGGAAGGGGAGAATGAAATGTTGGAAATAAAAGTGTCGGATACGGGTATAGGTATTTCTGATGCGGACAAGGAACGTATTTTCGACCGTTTCTACCAGACCAGTCATAAAGGGATGGAGGAGACCACGGGGAGTGGTATCGGCCTGAGTCTGGTTCATGATTTTGTCGGTTTGCATGATGGTACAGTGGAGGTGTTCGACAATATAGGGACGGGAACGGTGTTTGTCGTGCGTCTTCCGGTCAAGCATGTGGATGTTGTTGCCGAACTTCCGGAGCCGGTTGTTGCCCGGCAGGATTCGGATTCCACTCCGGATCAGATGGTGGAACGGGCCGACCGTGACAGTTTTCCACTTCTGCTTGTGGTTGATGACAACGAAGACTTCCGTCTGTTCATGCAGCACAGTCTGGAACTGCAGTATCGGGTGGAGGTGGCTTCGAACGGTGAAGAAGCTTGGAGGAAGATACAGGAAAAGCAACCCGATCTGGTAATCAGTGACGTAATGATGCCGGTAATGGACGGCAATGAGTTGTGCCGGCTGATAAAATCGGACAAACGGACATCGCATATCCCGGTCATCCTGCTTACGGCACGTCAGGCGGTAGAGTCGAAGGTGAAGGGACTCGAAACGGGAGCGGACGATTATGTGACCAAGCCTTTCAACATGATTGTGCTGGTCTTGCGCATTCGCAAGCTGATAGAACTGAGCCGATACCGTCAGGCTACGCATGCGGTGATTGACCCGACTCCCAGCGACATTGTAATCACCTCTTTGGACGAGAAACTGATAGAGAAGGCAATCAAATACGTGGAGGACAACATTTCCCGGAGTGATTTGTCGGTAGAGGAACTGAGCCGCGAACTTGGTATGAGCCGTGTGCATCTGTACAAGAAGTTGTTGCAGATAACCGGCAAGACTCCGATTGAGTTCATCCGTGTGATCCGTCTGAAGCGTGCCGCCCAGTTGCTGCGTGAAAGTCAGCTTCATGTGTCGGAAGTGGCGTATGAAGTAGGGTTCAACAATCCGAAATATTTCAGCCGGTATTTCAAGGATGAATTCGGTGTCCTGCCTTCTGCATATCAGGAAAAAGAGGGGAAATAACAAATCATACCCCATACGGAAACAAATAAGATGGCAGGCTGCCAAATAGCGGTCCTTATACAAAACATTTGAGTTCATGAATCTGATTGACAACTTCTACTTTTGCAATAAAGAAATCTTTATTGTCTAACTTTTAAAATCAATTGGATATATGAATATGAAAGGCATTCCTTATTGTCTGTTGGCCGGTTTGTTGCTTGGCTCATGTTCGGGCATTTATGAACAGACAGAGAATGGGGTGATTGTAAAGGTCCAGCAGAAGGGAGATACGGATGTGCGTCTGGTCCGTCTGCAAGTGATGGGGAACAAACTGATACATGTATCGGCTACTCCAGAGCACAAGTTCGCCGACCCTCAGAGCCTGATTGTGATACCGCAAAAGGAGCAGACACCGTTTGAAGTGGAACAGCAGGGGGATACAGTGACGGTTCTGACCGAAGATGTTCGTGCTTCCGTGCTTGCCTCTACAGGAGAAGTCTGGTTTACGGATGAAGACGGCAACATGATTCTTCGGGAGAACAAGGGAGGCGGAAAGACTTTCGTCCCGATAGAGGTGGAAGGCACGAAAGGGTATACTGTCCGTCAGGTGTTCGAGTCGCCGGATGATGAGGCATTTTATGGACTGGGGCAGCATCAGGCCGATGAGTTCAATTACAAGGGAAAGAACGAGGAACTGTTCCAATACAATACGAAAGTTTCTGTTCCGTTCATCGTTTCCAACAAGAATTACGGTGTGCTGCTCGACAGCTATTCGCTTTGCCGTTTCGGGAATCCGAACGATTACTCCCAGTTGGGCGAGGTGTTCAAGCTGTATGACAAGGACGGGAAGGAAGGTGCGATTACAGGGACTTACGTTCCGTCACCCGAATCGGGTGCCAAAACTCTGGTGCGCCGTGAGTATTCTTTGTATTTTGAGCATTTGTGCCGTGAAGATATTTCCAGGGTGGTGAATCTGCCCGAGAAGTTTCCTCTTTATGGCTCCAAGGTGACCTACGAAGGCTTCATCGAACCCTCGAAGAGCGGAAATTTCAATTTCATTCTTTATTATGCGGGATATACAAAGGTGTATATAGACGGCAAGTTGGTGGTGCCCGAGCGTTGGCGTACGGCATGGAATCCTAACAGTTATAAAGTAAGCGTCTATTTGGAAGCGGGCAAGCGTTTGCCTTTGAAGGTGGAATGGGTTCCTGATGGAGCGGTATCCTATTCCGGTCTGCGCGTGCTGGCTCCGGTCGGTCCGGAGGAACAGGGCAAGCAGTCGTGGTGGAGCGAAATGACCAAGCAGCTTGACTATTATTTCGTTGCGGGCGATGACATGGATGAAGTGATCAGCGGATACCGTACGCTGACCGGAAAGTCGCAGATTATGCCGAAGTGGGCGATGGGCTATTGGCAAAGCCGTGAGAAATACAATACGCAGGCGGAGATGCTGGGTGCCTTGAAAGGCTTCCGTGACCGGCGGATTCCGATAGACAACATTGTGCTCGACTGGAACCATTGGCCGGAGAACGCATGGGGAAGCCATGAGTTCGACAAGGCGCGTTTCCCGAATCCGAAAGAAATGGTTGATTCTATCCATGCCATGCACGGACGGATGATGATTTCTGTCTGGCCGAAATTCTATACCACAACCGAACATTTCAAGGAGTTCGACGAGAAAGGCTGGATGTATCGGCAGTCGGTGAAGGACAATCTGAAAGACTGGGTGGGCCCGGGCTATACATACGGATTCTATGATGCGTACAGTGCCGACGCGCGCAAGCTTTTCTGGAATCAGATGTACGAGCATTATTATCCGCTGGGCATCGATGCGTGGTGGATGGATGCCAGCGAGCCGAATGTGCGTGACTGTACTGATATGCAATACCGCAAGGACTTGTGTGGCCCTACGGCATTAGGCTCTTCTACTGAGTTCTTCAATGCTTATGCTCTGATGAACGCTGACGCTATCTATAACGGTCAGCGCGGGGTGGATAACAACAAGCGTGTGTTCTTGTTGACCCGTTCGGGCTTTGCCGGACTGCAACGCTATTCCACTGCAACCTGGAGCGGTGACATCGCTACCCGTTGGGAAGACATGAAGGCGCAGATTTCCGCCGGATTGAATTTCGCCATGAGTGGCATTCCGTATTGGACGATGGATATCGGCGGTTTTTGTGTGGAGAGCCGTTATGTGGCCGGGCAGAAACAATGGAACGAGACGAAGACCGAGAATGCCGACTATAAGGAATGGCGTGAGCTGAACACGCGCTGGTTCCAGTTCGGCGCGTTCTGCCCGCTGTACCGTGCGCACGGCCAGTATCCGTTCCGTGAACCATGGGAAATAGCTCCCGAAGGACATCCTGCCTACAATTCAATCGTTTATTATACGAAGTTACGCTACAATATGATGCCATATATTTATTCTTTGGCAGGAATGACTTGGTTCAAGGACTATACGATCATGCGTCCGCTGGTGATGGATTTTACAGCTGACACGAATGTAAACAACATCGGCGACCAGTTCATGTTCGGTCCCGCCTTTATGGTCTCGCCTGTATATCGTTATGGTGACAGAAGCCGCGAAGTCTATTTCCCGGAATCAGAAGGGTGGTATGACTTCTATACCGGAAAGTATCAGAAGGGAGGAGAAAAAATCGAGGCAGACGCTCCGTATGAACGGTTGCCGCTGTATGTACGTGCCGGTTCCATCGTTCCGTTCGGTGAAGACATTCAGTACACGGATGAGAAACCTGCCGACCATATTGTCCTGTATGTATATCAAGGTGCTGACGGTGAGTTTACACTTTATGAAGATGAAGGGGTGAACTACAATTACGAGAAAGGGCTGTATTCGATGATTCCGATGGAGTATGATGATGAAACGCGTACATTGACCATCGGAGAACGTCAGGGTTCATTCCCCGGCATGCTGAAGGAACGCTCCTTTACGGTGGTCGTTGTCGGCAAGGACAACCCCCAGGCTTTCGATTTGAAGGCAAAAGGTGTGGAAGTGAAGTATACAGGTAGTGAGCAAACCGTGAAATTGTAATTTGTTGCAGTTGTTGTTCATATGATTAATAGATTAGTATCGTTTGTGTTGGGAGTCTGCTGCATGGCTTTCGGGTCATGCGGCACCTCTCCCGATGCTCTTCGTGAACGTATTGATTTCAATGAAGGGTGGCGTTTCTGTTTGGGCGACGGACCTGAATATGCGGATGCCGGGTTTGTGGATGAAGGCTGGCGTGTGCTGAATCTGCCGCATGACTGGGCCATAGAGGGTGACTTCAGCAAGGACAATCCGTCCGGGACGGGCGGAGGTGCATTGCCCGGTGGCATAGGATGGTACAGAAAAACATTCGTACCCGAAAAGTCTGATTCGGACAAAAAGTTCCGCATCGTTTTCGACGGTGTCTATATGAATTCGGAGGTCTTTCTCAATGGTATCTCACTGGGAGATCGTCCTTATGGTTACATAACATTCAGCTATGACCTTACCCCACATCTGAAATGGGGTGAAGAGAACGTGCTTGCCGTGCGTGTGGATAATTCAGAACAGCCCAATTCGCGTTGGTATTCCGGTTGCGGTATTTATCGGAATGTGTGGCTCGTGAAGACGGATCCCGTGCATGTCGCCGAATGGGGAACATATGTGACGACTCCCGTCGTGAATGAGTCGGAAGCAGTCGTAGCCGTACAGACAACTGTTTCTAATGAGGACAGAAAAGCGGCACGGGTGATTGTCCGCTCTTCGCTGTATGATGCGGAAAGACGGTGTGTGGCGGAGACTGATACTCTGTGCGACATAAACGGAACGGAAGACACTATTGCGGTACAGGAACTGACCGTTGCGGATCCGCAGCTTTGGAATGTAGACAGTCCTTATCTTTATACATTGGTGACGGAACTGCTTGACGGAGAACGCTGCATAGACCGCTACGAGACTTCCGTGGGTATCCGTACTTTCAGTTTCGATGCGAAGAAGGGTTTTTCGCTTAACGGAAAGCCGATGAAGATAAACGGAGTGTGCATGCATCACGATTTGGGCTGTCTGGGTGCGGCGGTGAACGTCCGTGCCATCGAACGTCAGCTTCAGATTCTGAAGGAAATGGGATGTAACGGCATACGCTGTTCGCACAATCCTCCGGCTCCCGAACTGCTTGATTTGTGCGACCGGATGGGGTTTGTCGTGATGGATGAGGCTTTTGACATGTGGCGCAAGAAGAAGACTGCTCATGACTATTCCCGCTATTTCAACGAATGGCATGAGAGGGATTTGCGTGACTTTATCCTTCGCGACCGGAACCATCCTTCCATTTTCATGTGGAGCATCGGAAACGAGGTGCTGGAGCAGTGGAGTCATGCAGACGCAGACACTTTGAGTCTGGAGGAGGCGAATCTGATACTGAATTTCGGGCATTCGAAGGAAATGCTTGCCAAGGATGGGGAGACGAGCGTGAATTCGCTGCTGACAAAGAAATTGGCTGATATAGTGAAACAGCTCGACCCGACACGTCCCGTTACAGCGGGATGCAATGAACCGAATCCGTTCAACCATCTGTTCCGGTCGGGTGCGCTTGACATTATAGGTTATAACTATCATAATGTGAATGTTCCGGATGTGCCTGAAAATTTCCCGGGAAAGCCTTTCATCATTACCGAAAGCAATTCTGCATTGGCTACGCGGGGATATTACCGGATGCCGAGCGACAAGATGTTCGCTTGGCCTGAAAGGTGGGACAAACCTTTCAGTGACCCTAGCTTTTCCTGTTCTTCTTACGACAATTGTCATGCGTCGTGGGGAAATACGCACGAGGAATCCATCAAGCTTATACGTGACAATGACTTTGTCAGCGGACAGTATGTGTGGACGGGCTTTGACTATATCGGTGAGCCGACTCCTTATGGATGGCCTGCACGCAGTTCCTATTTCGGTATCGTTGATTTGGCCGGATTCCCGAAGGATGTCTATTATCTTTATCAGTCGGAATGGTCGGACAAGCAGGTGCTCCATCTGTTCCCGCATTGGAACTGGAAACCGGGACAGACTGTGGATATGTGGTGTTATTATAACAATGCGGACGAAGTGGAGCTGTTTGTCAACGGGAAGTCGCAGGGAGTGAAGTCGAAAACGGAGGACTGCCTGCATGCAATGTGGCGTGTGACGTTTGAACCGGGAAGCGTGAAGGTCGTTGCCCGAAAAGACGGCAAGACGGTGGGGGAGAAGGAAATCCGTACCGCGGGAGAACCGGCGCAGATCCGTCTGACTCCTGACCGTTCACAATTGACGGCTGACGGAAAGGATTTGAGTTTCATTACGGTTGAGATTCTGGACAAGGATGGGAATCTTTGCCCGAATGCCGATAATCTGGTGAATTTCAACGTGAAAGGGAACGCTTTTATTGCGGGTGTAGACAACGGAAGTCCGATATCAATGGAGCGTTTCAAGGACAACAAACGTTACGCATTTTATGGTAAATGTCTGGTTGTGGTTCAGAATAAAGAAAAGCAGGGAGCGGTGAGTGTGGAAGCCGTTTCCGAGGGATTGCAATCAGGGAAAGTGGATATAATTATTGAATGAATAGAATGAAAAAGATATTGTTTGCATATATGTTTGCCGTTGTTGCGGCAGGAGTGCGGGCTCAGGAGAATTTGCCCGTTTATCTGGATGACAGTCAGCCGCTCGAGCTTCGTGTACAGGATGCTTTGAGTAGGATGACAGTGGAAGAAAAAGCGCGGTTGAGCTATGCGCAGGGAAAGTTCAGCTCGCCGGGTTGTCCCCGCTTGGGAATCCCCGAACTTTGGTATTCAGACGGACCTCATGGAGTGCGTGCGGAAATCAACTGGAATGATTGGGGATATGCCGGATGGACGAATGACAGTTGTACGGCTTTTCCTGCCTTGACTTGTCTGGCGGCTACATGGAATCCGGAGTTGGCCGGGAAATACGGAAAGGCTATCGGAGAGGAGGCCCGTTACCGTGAGAAAGATCTGTTGCTGGGACCAGGTGTCAACATTTACCGTACACCACTGAACGGACGTAATTTTGAGTATATGGGAGAGGACCCTTATCTTGCTGCGGAGATGTGCGTTCCCTATATTCAGGAACTGCAGAAGAACGGAGTGGCCGCTTGTGTGAAACATTATGCGCTGAACAATCAGGAATTGTGGCGCGGTCATATTGATGTGGAGCTGAGTGACCGTGCGCTGTATGAGATTTATCTGCCTGCTTTCAAGGCGGCAGTGACGGAAGGCGGCGCATGGACCATAATGGGTTCTTATAATAAGGTAAGGGGAACTCATGCCACTCACAATAAGTTGCTGAACAATGACATTCTGAAAGGCGAATGGAAATTCGACGGATGTGTGGTGACCGACTGGGGAGCCGCGCACGATACTTATGAGGCCGCCATGTATGGACTGGACCTGGAGATGGGCTCCTATACCAACGGACTGACATCGGAATCAGAATTTGGATATGACGACTATTATTTGGGCAAGGCTTATCTGAAAATGATAAAGGAAGGAAAGGTTCCGATGGAAGTGGTCAATGACAAGGCGGCCCGTGTGCTCCGACTGATTTTCCGTACTTCCATGAACCGCAACAAACCGTTCGGTTCCATGTGTACGGAAGCGCATTATCAGGCTGCATACGAAATCGCGACAGAGGGGACGGTTCTTCTCAAGAACGGGAACGGGAAGAAACAGAAAGGGCTGCTTCCCGTTCAGCCGGGGAAATACAGACGTATCCTCGTGGTGGGGGACAATGCGACACGCAATCTGATGGTTGGCGGAGGGTCTTCGGAACTGAAAGTGAAAGATTTCATCTCACCGCTGGAAGGGTTGCGCAAGGTGTTCGGCGAGGTGGTATATGCCCAGGGATATGCTGCCGGCCGTCCGATGTATGGTCAGGTAGATGAGATTCCGCAGACTGTGGTGGATTCGTTGCGGAATGATGCGGTAGAGAAAGCGGCGGACGCGGATCTGGTGATTTTTGTGGGCGGACTGAACAAGAACCATCAGCAGGATTGTGAAGCGGGCGACCGTATCACTTATAATCTCCCGTTCGGGCAAGACGAACTGATTGAGTCGTTGTTGGAAGTGAACAGGAATCTGGTGGTTGTACTGGTAAGTGGCAATGCGGTGGCGATGCCTTGGCTGGATGAAGTTCCTTCAGTCGTACAGACATGGTATTTGGGTACGGTAACCGGGAAAGCGTTGGCGGATGTGCTGGGCGGTGACGTGAATCCGAGCGGGAAACTTCCGTTCACCTATCCGGTAAAACTGGAAGATTGTCCGGCTCACCATTTTGACGAGCTTTGCTATCCGGGCGACAGCATCAGGGAGGTGTACAAGGAAGACATTCTGGTCGGTTACAGATGGTATGACACGAAAAAGATCAGACCTTTGTTCCCGTTCGGCTACGGATTGAGCTATACCACATTTGAGTATGGAAAGGCTGAACTTTCTTCCGACAAGATGACGGATTCAGATGAGATACAGTTGTCTTGTACGGTGAAGAATACGGGCAATGTGGCCGGAAAAGAAACCGTACAGTTGTATGTGGGCGATGAAAAGTGCAGCGTGCTCCGTCCGTTGAAGGAACTGAAAGGATTCCAGAAAGTTTCCTTGCGTCCGGGAGAGGAGAAGACGGTCACGTTTACAGTTACTCCGGAAATGCTGCAGTTTTTTGATGACAAGACACATGAATGGCGTGCGGAGCCGGGCAAGTTCAAATTGTATGTAGGTGCTTCGTCGGCAGATGTGCGCAGTACGGCAGAATTTATTTATCAGTAGTAAGGACTCCATCGTTTGGACGGACTTGAGGCTGTGTCAACATCTGATTTGAGGCAGCCTCAAGATGAAAACCGGTTGGCAGTCCGAAAAAAAGTAATTTGGGGCAGATGTTCTGTAATCTGTCCACTGCCGTTTTGCCTGCTTTTCCCTATTTTTGCTCCCGGAACAGTTTAGAGAAAAACAGTATGACACTTGATGATTTTTTGGAATATGTAAAGAGTGGAAAAGCTCTGAATACAGAGGAAATCCACCGCTTCATGGATGAAATGAGCGATGAGGCACGACGCATCACCTTCAGGCTGAACTCGGCATACCATACCCCGGATGAAGTGAGGGAAATGCTTGCCGCGCTTTTCGGGCAACCGGTCAATCCTACGCTCCGCGTTTTTCCTCCGTTCTATACGGATTTCGGGAAAAACATCCATATCGGGAAGAATGTGTTCATCAACGCCTGCTGCCACTTCCAGGACCACGGCGGCGTGACATTGGGCGACGGATGTCAGATAGGGCATAATGTAGTGTTTGCCACGCTGAACCATGGAACCGCACCCGAAGACCGTGTGCATACTTACCCTGCGCCTATTGTATTGGGAAAGAATGTATGGGTAGGCTCCAACTCGACCATCCTGCAGGGAGTGACCGTTGGCGACAATGCCATCATCGCCGCAGGAGCGGTGGTGACGAAGGATGTGCCTGCCAACAGTGTTGTGGGAGGTGTGCCCGCCAGGTTTATCAAATCCGTCTGATTCTTTAATTGAACACGGAGACACACAGACACGGAGGTTTGTTCTATGTTTTGGAATCAAATTATATTCTCTGTGTCTGTGTGTCTCTGCGTTCTTCTGTAAAATTCAAAAGCAGGCAGCGATGAACTGCCAGATGAAATAACCGCAAAGCATTAGCTTGATGACCGTTCCGAACAGGAAGCCGAGCAGTGAACCGATGCCGGACTTCAGTGCATACTTTAAATTCTTGTCACCCAGCAGCTCGCCTACGACCGCACCGAGGAAAGGGCCGAGCACGATTCCCCACGGAGAAAAGAAGATGCCGACAACCGTACCGATGACGCATCCCCAGCTCCCCCATTTCGTTCCCCCGGCATATTTGCTTCCCAACATCGGGATGATATAGTCAAGCACTTGGACCAGTACGACCAGTACTGCCCAGGTTATCAGTTGGGCCGGTGTGAACTGGATGCGGTCGGTGAGATGGAAAAGAATCATCCCCACGTATGCCACGGGCGGGCCGGGAAGGGCCGGAAGTACGGAACCCAGTACGGCAACCACCAGACAGAGGATTCCAAGTATGATCAGAAATATGTCCATGAGCCTTATTTACAGTATATGTCAGCAATCGGCTGCCGTTTCACTTTGTCCAGAGGAACAGCCCTGTATTTAATCTTTGAGAAATCAATCTTGTTCAGGTCTATCCTTCTGATGGCACTGTCGTACATTGTCCGGTAATAGATGACACGGTGCGTCACGTCCGTGGCCGAAGTCCATTGTGTCGCGCTCGGGATATCGGCCGGAATTTTTCCGTCCGCAAACTCGATGCCTACCGGGATGTCGAAATTGTTCAAAATCTGGAAACCTTGCAGCACGGCATCCTCCCCTGTCTTCTGTAACGGTGCCGTAGCCTGATAGAAGGCGGCACGCACGAAGCGTGAAGGCGGAGTCACGTCACCCGGAATGCCCAGAAAACCGCTCCCCGCACCGAATGACTTCAGCTCCCGGTTGCCCAGTTTTTTGGCCGGCGCACTTCCCGGAAACAGATTCACGTAGTTGTTGAGATTGGTCAGTTGCCACTCGAATCCCGGTGAGTTGGTAAGCACTCCCAGTTCATTTTCATAGAAATTGGGCTTCCCGCCTACAATCTCCAGCACGATTTGTCGTCCCGACGGCTCGGTGAAACGCCAGTGTACGGTAGAGGCACGAGGGTCGATGGCTATCACATGAATCCCCTCTATGGCTTTCTTCACTTCATCTACCGTGGCGCAGGTTGCCAATATATAAGGTACGAGTTGCAGGTCTGCCACACTTTCCGCCTTTTCCGCTTCCACATAAGCCTCATATTCTCCGTATCCGGGGAAGTAGAAAAGTCCGGCAGAAAGTCCCGCTTCGTTCAGTCCCTCCGCCACAAATTCCTTCTGTTCCACTGCCAGTCCCACATAGCCATAGCGCGCCGCGAATCTCTTTCCGTCTGTCACACCTCCCGGAACATAGGACTGCTGCACATATCCGCGCGGTACGATGACATACTGGCTGTTCAAATCACTTCCGCCCCATTCGATTGTCCGTGCCACGACCCGGCTGCTGTCAGCCGCGCTGAGTGAGATGCCGGTACATGCCGAAGCTTCAGCGGTTGGCAGAGAAACGGCCACACAGACGGCTGCGCTCCATAAGAAAGAATACAAACTTTTTTTCATAACGGTGATGTTTAATGGAATCTCCGCACTTCCTGCATGTTCCCGTCATTTCTGGAAAAACAAAGGGTTGTTCTGATTCATGTAGCCGCTTATTACAGATGAAATGAACGGTTGTTTTGTCTACAGACCGGGAACCTTTTCGTGAAGGCTGCGGGAATCCGGATTTTACTTGCTGTTTTATTGTCCGAATATACGAAATAAAAACGATTTCTGTCTGATTTTGTTCATTTTTCTTTTTATCTGATATATCCCAAGGCTCCTCGGAACCGTGTGACGGTATTGCGGGATCTGTTCTGCCGGACAAAGGAAAATATCTGTTTCAGCTTGATCCGGAAGATATAAAAACTGGAGACGTTAAATTGATATAAAAAGGTTTCGCGAGGCGGAAAATCCGGAAAAATGATTTTGAAATGTCATGCTTAAATCATATTTTCGCTTTTAACAAAATTGTTAGTCTTATTGGTTGAACCAAATAGTTTGCGATATGGATAAAGCACAGAACCACTTACAGGACACAGAGACAAGAATCCTTCAGGCCGCTGAAAAAGAATTCTTTGAAAAAGGATATGCCGGAGCAAGGACAGCTTCCATCGCGGAAGCCGCCGGTGTGACTCATGCCATGCTTCATTATTATTTCCGCACGAAGGACAAGCTCTTCGAGCGGATTGTGTCGGGAAAGATAAACATGCTGGCCGATATTCTGTTGAGTGCCGTCGGCGATGCCAATCTGCCTCTGGAAGAGAGGATCCGGCAGGGAATCGAACGGCATTTTGACTTCATCTCCGCCAACCGGGATTTGCCGAGGTTCATCGTCAATGAAGTGCTCTCCCGTCCGGAACAGGTTGACGCGATGAACAGAAACGTACAGAGTATTGTGAATGAAGTTTTGGACAATCTACAGCAAGAGATTGACGAATATGCCGCCAAAGGGCTTTGCCGCCGAGTTGATGCGCGGATGCTGCTGATTGACATCGTATCGCTCAACGTGTTCCCGTTCATGGCGGCACCTATTGTTTACGGAGCCATAGGGAGTGCCTATGGAGATTACGAAGAGTTCCTGGCACGGCGCAAGAGAGAGAATGTAAAGACTATTTTGGAGAAACTTAAAATCAATTGATTATGTGGAAACAGTATCTGTTCTTGGCATTGTCACTGTTCGCAAGTGTCCGTCTGTCCGCCCAAGTGACATTGGAAGAGTGCGTTGCGCTTGCACAAGACAACTATCCGCTCATCCGGAAGTATGACCTGCTGAACCGGACGAAGGAGGTGAACCTGTCGGACATCAACAAGAGCTGGCTGCCGCAGATAAGCGTGTACGGACAGGGAACCGTGCAGAATGAGACGCCTTCCTTCCCTGAATCATTGGCAGGGATTATCTCTCAAACAGGCACGTCCATTTCAGGGTTGAGCGAATGGCAATATAAAATGGGTGCGGACATCAGTCAGAACATTTGGGACGGAGGCGCGTCGAAGACCGGGCGGAAGATAGAACGTGCCGAGAACGCGGAACGGCAGGCTGCTCTGGATGTCCAGCTTTATGCCATCCGCGAAAGGGTGGAAGACTTGTATTTCGGCATCCTGCTCATTGAGGAACAGGCAGAACAGATTCGGATCATGCAGGCATTGCTGCAAAGCAATCTCAACAAGCTGCGGACGATGCATGAGAATGGTACCGCCATGCAAAGCGATGTGGATATGGTGGAAGCGCAGTATCTCAGCAATGCTCAGCAGCTCATTCAGGCGGAAAGTACATCGAAAAGTTATCGGAAAGTACTTGAAATATTCACGGGGAGGAGTCTTGTCGGGCAAGAACTGACAAGACCGGATGCATCCATTCCTCAGGGCCTGATGTCCGACCGTCCTGAGTTAAGGCATTTTGAAGCGCAACTGCAGGCGAATGAGGCAAGGAACGCGAGCATCACGGCAAGCACGATGCCCAAAATCGGGCTGTTCGTCCAGGCTTATTACGGTTATCCGGGATTTGACTATTTCGAGAGCATGATGAACCGAAACCTTTCGTTCAACATTCTTGCGGGAGTGAAAGTGTCATGGAACATAGGAGCGTTTTACACAAAGAAGAACAACAGGCGGAAACTGCGCCTTTCGTCGGACAACATAGCCGTGGAACGGGATGTGTTCCTGTTCAACACGAATATGCAGATCCAGTCGCAGCTTGACCATATCGGCGAGCTGAAAGCCGTCATGAAAGAGAATGACCGGATAGTGGAATTGCGTACCAACGTTAGGGAAGCGGCAGAATCCCAACTGGACAACGGAGTCATCGATGCTACTGCCTTGCTGACCAAGCTGACGGATGAGAAACAGGCCCGTCTCACCGCATCCTATCATGAAATACAGCTTCTCCAAAGCATTTACCAACTTAAATACACCTTGAACAAATGAAAAAGACAGTATTATTCTCCATATTCGTTTTGGCGTTGGCTTCCTGCCGGAACTCTGAAAAGTATGATGCTACAGGCCTCTTTGAGGCAACTACCGTAACCGTGTCTGCTGAAACCAGTGGAAAACTTGTATCGTTTGCCGTTGACGAGGGAGACAGTCTTATAGCCGGGCGACAGGTCGGACTGGTGGATACCACCTTGCTTGTGCTGCAACGGAAACAGCTTCATAGCCAACAGCTGTCCACCGAGAAGTCATCGCCAGACATTGCGGCGCAGGCTGCAGCATTGAGGTCGCAGATTGCTCACCAGCAGAATGAATGCGACCGCATAGCCCGTCTGCTGGCCAATGGAGCGGCCACTCAGAAACAAAGCGATGACGCGAATGCCGGGTTAAGAACCTTGCGGGGCCAATTGGAAGGTCTGCTTTCTACGCTGGACAAGAACCGTAGCTCCATCACGGAAAGCGCTTCCGCCCTGCAATATCAGAAAGAGCAGGTAGAGGAACAGATACGCAAGAGCCGCATCATCGCACCGATAACCGGAACCGTCCTGCAGAAATACGCCGAGCAGGGTGAATATGCCACTCCAGGACGCCCACTCTTCAAGATGGCAAACCTTGACGACATCTATCTGCGCAGTTACTTCACGGCTTCCCAACTGGCTCACATCCGAATCGGACAGGAGGTGACTGTCATAGCCGACTTTGGCGGAGATGAACAGTATGAGTATTCCGGCAGAATTACGTGGCTAGCACAGGAAAGCGAGTTCACCCCCAAGTCCATCCAGACGAGGGATTCGAGGGCCAACCTTGTATATGCTGTAAAAATTGCGGTGAAGAATGACGGCAGACTGAAGCTCGGGCAGTATGGAGAGGTGCGCTTATGAAAAATGTGATTGACATTCAAAATCTGACGAAGCGATACGGAGAGCTTGTGGCCCTCGACCATGTGAGTTTTTCCGTTTCCGAAGGCTCCCTGTTCGGACTTATCGGTCCGGATGGCGCAGGAAAGACCACATTGTATCAGATACTGACCACTTTGCTCAGTCCCGATGAGGGTTCCGCTGCCGTGGCAGGCTTTGATGTGGTAAAGGATTACAGGAAACTGCGTACCGAAATAGGTTACATGCCGGAAAGGTTCTCCCTTTATCCCGACCTTACCGTGGATGAGAACCTGCATTTCTTCGCTTCGCTGTTCGGTGTGAAGGTAAAGGACAACTTCGATCTGATAGCCCCGATATTCGACCAGTTGAAGAAGTTCCCGAACCGTATGGCCGGAGCCTTGTCCGGAGGAATGAAACAGAAACTTGCCTTGAGCTGCGCGCTGATACACCGCCCGAAAGTGCTGCTTCTGGATGAGCCTACCACCGGAGTGGATGCCGTGTCGAGAAGCGAGTTCTGGGGCATGCTGGCCACGCTGAAAGAAAAGGGAATCACGATTCTTGTCTCCACCTCCTACATGGACGAAGCCGAGCGTTGCGAGCGCATTGCTCTGATAAACAAGGGCAGGATTCTTGACGTGAATACGCCCGGCAGACTGATTGAGGGTATGGACAGGAACCTTTATAATGCATCGTCGAAAGACATGTACCCGCTTTTGGAGGCTGTACGGACTTTGCCGGACGTGAAAGACTGCTATACCTTTGGGGCTACATTGCATATCACAGCAAACGACGGCTTCAATCCGGATGATGCCGTCAGCAAACTTCGGCAGAAAGGTTTGGAAGATGCCCGAATCTGGCCGGCAAAAGGAAATATAGAAGATTTGTTCATTAAATTGGCTAAAGAAGATGGATAAGGAAACAGTCATATCGGTCAAAGACCTCACCAAAAAATTCGGGAATTTCACTGCGGTTGACCACATTACCCTGCAAGTCCGTAGAGGTGAAATATTCGGATTCCTGGGGGCAAACGGTGCGGGCAAAACCACTGCCATGCGTATGCTTTGCGGACTAAGCTTACCTACATCCGGAACAGGGACGGTGGCCGGGTACGACATTCTTCGTCAGGCGGAGGAAATCAAACGGCACATCGGTTATATGAGCCAGAAATTCTCCCTCTATGAGAACCTGACGGTGTGGGAGAACCTGAACCTGTTCGCCACCATTTATGGAATGTCTGCAAAGCGCATCAAGGAAAAGACTGATGCTGTATTCAGGGCATTGGGCATGGAAAACATGCGGAACGTGTTGGTGAAGGAAATCCCTCTCGGTTGGAAACAGAAGCTGGCATTTACTGCCGCCACCCTGCACTCGCCGGATGTTGTCTTTCTCGACGAACCGACGGGAGGTGTCGATCCCTCCACCCGACGCAAGTTCTGGGAAATGATTTACCGGGCTTCATCGGAGGGCATGACGGTTTTCGTGACCACTCATTACTTGGATGAAGCCGAGTATTGCAGCCGTATTTCTATCATGGTGGACGGGCGTATCACGGCATTGGACAGTCCGGCAGGATTGAAACGGCAGTACCATGCCGGGACAATGGACGAGGTGTTCCGCATTGTGGCGAAAGATGCGAAAAGAGAAAACTGATTTTAATGAAGAACGAAGAATGAAGAATTTTCGGATACGGCCTGTCATGTATGTTTTCGTTTCCCATTCTTCATTCCTAATTCTTCACTCTTCATTCTTAATTCTTCACTAATAATGTCTATATTCCAATCACTCATAAAGAAAGAGATGTTGCATCTTCTGCGCGACTTCCGCACGGTGACGGTGGTGCTGGTCATGCCCGTTGTGCTGCTGTTGCTGTTCGGGTTCGCCATATCCACCGAGGTCAACAATGTAAAAGTTGTCGCTGTGGTGGAACATCATACAGACGAGACCAAACAAATCATAGACCGCTTCCGCCACAATTCCTACTTCACGTTTGAAGGTGTAGTCACTCACAATGACGTGGAAAGCCTTTTGCGGAAGGGACTGGCAGATGCCGCCATTGTGTTCCGCACGGAAGGCGGGAAGCTGAAGCATCAGATTGTCGTGGACGCTTCCAATACGACTATGGCACAGACTTCTACGGCTTATTTGGAGAATGTCATCTGTTCTGCGACAGGCATCCCGGTCGTGACTAACACGCTCTATAATCCACAACTGAAAAGTGCGTACAACTTTGTTCCGGGCATCATGGGCATGATATTCATCCTTATCTGTGCGATGATGACTTCCGTGTCGATTGTCAGCGAAAAGGAAACGGGAACCATGAACCTGCTGCTGGTGTCGCCGGTACATCCCCGGACAATCATTCTTGGCAAACTGGTGCCCTACTTCCTGCTGTCATGCATCATCCTCACGCTGGTGCTGGTGCTGGGCTATACCGTGCTGGGTCTTCCTTTCTCCTTCAGCGTCATCAATGTGATATGGGTGACCATTCTGTATGTCATTCTTGCCCTTGCATTGGGACTGCTCATCTCCACCATTGCCTCCACACAGGTATCTGCCTTGCTCGTTTCCGGCGTGATGTTCATGATTCCGGTGGTCTTGCTTTCCGGCATGATTTTCCCGGTAGAGAACATGCCGTTGGTTCTGCAATGGCTTTCGTGCATCATCCCCGCGCGCTGGTATATCTCGGCCATGCGTGTCCTGATGATCCAGCAGCTTCCTGTCGGATATGTGCTGACGGAGGTCCTGGTCTTGTCGGGAATGACATTGGTTGTATTGGCTTTGGCCATCAAGAAGTTTAATACTAAAAAATGAAGGCTGTATGAATGCAAATACATTGAAGATACTGCTCAGGAAAGAAGTGTCGCTGATGAAGCGCAACCCTATTATCCCCCGCCTGATAGTAGCGATGCCCATTCTGGTGATGCTGATAATCCCCCTTGTGGCGACTCTTGACGTGAAGAACGTGGAAGTGGTCGTGGTAGATAATGACCGGACGGAATTGTCGCGGCGGATGGTGGCGGACATGGATGCGTCGGAATACTTGTCCGTAACAGGTTGCTATTTCAGCTACGATGAAGCGTTCCGGCAGGTAGAGAGCGGAAAGGCGGACGCTATTGTCACCATTCCGAAAGATTACCTGAGGGATCTGACAAACGGGAAGAGGCCAGAACTGGATTTAAAGGCGAATGGTGTGAACGCGACAAAAGGGACATTGGGCGCGCAATATGCCACCATGTCCGCGGCTCATACCCTTGTCCGGTGGCAGATGGAGCAAGGCATCACCATACCGGTGCAGGAGGCTGCCGTTGTCAATCTTTATAACCCGACGCTCAATTTCCGTAATTACATGATACCGGCACTCATGGTCGTACTGCTCATCATTATTTGTGGTTTTCTTCCGACTCTTAACTTGGTCAGCGAAAAGGAGACCGGGACCATTGAGGCAATGAACGTCACACCGGTGGGCAGGCTTGAATTTGTCCTGTCAAAACTGATACCTTATTGGATAGTGGGAATATTGGTCGTGACGGTCGGAATGCTTATCGGCTGGCTAGTCTATGGACTGGTGCCGGAAGGGAATGTCGTGAATATTTATTTGGCGGCAGTTCTGTTCAGTTTTGTCATGTCCGGATTGGGCGTGTTCATTGCCAACAGATCGGCTACCATCCTGCAAAGCATATTCATGATGTTCGCGTTCATCGTCGTATTTCAGTTGATGGGCGGACTGTTCACTCCCATCGCTTCCATGCCCCGGTGGGCACAGTGCATCACCTACGCCATCCCTCCGCGCTACTTCATAGAAATCATGCGTTCCGTCTATCTGAAAGGGGGCACTGTGGCAGACCTGTGGATGCAGTATGCAGCATTGTCCGGATTTGCGCTGCTGTTCTGTCTCATCGCTGCCGTGACGTACAGAAAGCGGGCGTAGAAGCATTTTTGTCCTGTTTTGCCTTGCCCTGTGGGGAATTTTACAGCCGGAATGTCTGCTTTCATGAAATGTTTTTTATTTTTGCAGAAAATCAATCAAACAGGTAATGAAATATACTTTTCTGGCAATCTTCCTGATTATAAATACGCTGGCCTTTATGTCATGTGGCGAGGAAGATGAAACGTCTCCCGGGTTTTCATTCAATTTTACAGATGACGTGGTGCTGACTTCTGAAGAAGGTGCACAAACAGTTGTCAGTTTCGTTAGTGCGCTTGAATGGCAGGCTGATGTGTCTGCCGACTGGCTTGCAGTTTCTCCATCTGAAGGGCAGGCAGGGGCGAATGTGGTTACTCTCAAGGCACTGACGGAAAACGACACCGACCGGAGTCGCACGGCTACGCTGACTTTGATGTCGGGTGGTGTAAAGCAGGTCGTTTCCGTCCGGCAGGAAACATCCGACTATATACGTCTGAAACAGACCACTTATCAGGTCCCTCCGGAAGGAGGAGAACTGGAAATTGAATTTTCCACATCCATCAGCAGCGATAAACTTCGCGTTCTGGGGAACGGGACTTGGATAAACCAGGACGGCCCGTCGCGTTCGCTGACAGACTATTCTCTTGTCTTGAATATAGACCCCAACACAGAAGTGAAAAGTCGTATTGGGTATCTGTATTTTGTGAAGGAAGAAAATAAGGAACAGATTATTCTGGCCACTGTCACGGTCATACAGGAAGGTAATACAGGCAGCGAATCTACGGACTTCTCTGAAGACGGAGAAGTGAAAGTGCTTCAGGAGGCGACTGAGGGCAAGGGAATACCCGTTATACTGATGGGCGATGGATTCATTGACGCTGAAATAAAGGATGGGACATATGATGAGGTGATGAAGAAAGCATATGAGAACCTGTTTACGGAAGAACCTGTCAAATCCCTGAAAGAGTATTTTGATGTATATGCGGTGACGGCCGTGTCAAAAAACAATATTTTCGGGTATGGATATGAAACGGCTTTCAGCTGTGAATTGGAAGGAGGAGGAAGTACGCTCATTACAGGCGACAATCATGCCGTGATAAGTTATACGCATTGTGTGGAAGATATTGACTACGATAATGCACTTGCTGTGGTCATCCTGAACAGTGATGAGTATGCAGGAACCACTTATTTCGGATTTGCAGACACTTATAATCAGCGGATGCTTGATTTTGCCATAGCTTATTGTCCGGTAATCGAAAGTCTGGAAAGTGAATATTTCCGGCAGGTGCTTGTTCACGAAGCAATCGGCCATGGATTTGCCAAACTGGAGGACGAGTATGCTTATGAGGAGCAGGGGAGGATTCCTGATTCGGAAATAGAGAAGACCCGTAATCTGCAGTCTTTGTATGGATGGGCGCAGAATGTGGATTTTACCGATGATGCGGAACGCGTGCTCTGGCATGAGTTTCTGGAAGATGACCGGTATGCGGGTGAGGGGCTTGGCGTGTTTGAGGGGGCATGTACTTACGTGAAGGGGGCATATCGTGCTACAGAGAACAGCATGATGAACGACAACACCATAGGCTTCAATGCACCTTCACGTAAAGCCATTTATGACCGGATAATGAAGCTGGGTGTTGGAGAGGATCCTGCATACGAGGCATTTGTGGAGTTTGACTTACAGACAGATAAAAGGCCATCGGTGTACAGCCGTACAGAATCCGGTAAGCGGAAACGGTTCGCCCGTCCGCGTTTTGTTGGTGTCGGGACTTTCTGCCTGAAATGACGGACTGCCTGAACCGGGTGCTTCCAGCCGTCTTTCCCAGTCTCTTTTCAGGGTTCCCGTGTTAGAAAATGTGGCGCATTCATGTTATTTTAACACTGTCTACCGCCATTTGTAGCTTTATTTTTGTACATTTGAACATACAAACATTAAAACTACACATTATGAACACAAATCCGGTATTCAGTTTGTACATCCCGACACGTATCGTGTTCGGATGCGGAGAAATCAAGAGACTGGCGACAGAATCTCTTCCTGGAAAGAAAGCGTTGATTGTGATCTCTTCGGGAACATCCATGAAAAAGTACGGCTATCTGGACAAGGTTATCGAGCTGCTGAAAGAAAACGAAGTCTCGTCTGTGGTATACAACCAGATATTACCCAATCCCACGAAGAAACATGTAATGGAAGCGGCGGAACTCTGCCAGAAAGAAGAATGCGACTTTGTGGTTGGGTTGGGCGGAGGAAGCAGCATTGATTCCGCTAAAGCCATCGCCATCATGGCATGCAATAAAGGAGATTATTGGGACTATATTCCGTCGGGTACGGGTAAGGGCCGCCCGGTCACGAAGGTTCTTCCTGTCGTAGCCATTCCTACAACGGCAGGTACCGGTACGGAGGCTGACCCGTGGACTGTTATCACAAATGAGGAGACACAGGAGAAGATTGGCTTCGGCAATGAACTGACTTATCCGGCACTTTCCATTATCGACCCGGAACTGATGCTTTCCGTTCCTCCACATCTTACCGCTTATCAGGGATTCGACGCGTTTTTCCATGCCGCTGAAGGGTTCCTTGCCAATTGCGCCACCCCTATCAGTGATTTGTTTGCGTTGGAAGCAATCCGGTTGCTGTATAAATATCTGCCGGTGGCCGTGGCCGACGGACGCAATCTGAAAGCGCGCGCCAAGGTGGCATGGGCAAGCACACTGGCCGGACTTGTGGAGGCTACTTCCAACTGCATATCAGAGCATTCCATGGAACATGCCATGAGTGCTTATTATCCACAGCTTCCGCATGGAGCAGGTCTGATTGCTATCAGTGAGGCCTATTTCGAGACTTTCCGTAACGACAGTATGAAACGTTACATGAAGATGGCGGAAGCCATGACTCAGTTGAAAAGCAATCGTCCGAGCGACTTTATTGACGCGCTGGTACGTATGCAGAAGGAATGTAAGGTATATGGCCTGAAGCTTAGTGACTGGGGAATCAAAATGGAAGATTTTCCGAAGATGGTCCAGAATGCAAGAGATACGATGGGCGCACTTTTCACGCTCGACCCTCATCCGTTGACCGATGAAGAAATTCTGGGCATTTATCAGAAATCATTTAAATGAGAGTTGAAAAGATTGTGAAATAAAAAGGCAGGAAGGCACAGAGAATTTCAGAAGTCAATGGCTTCTGGTTCTTTGTGCCTTTGTGTTTTGTTTGTCTTTCAAAAACGAAACGGAATGTTCATAGTCATCGGATTTATGGCAGGAGGAATGTGCGTCGGATTTTTGTTCCGTAGGCACCGGCTGTCACGGGTTGATCAGATCATAACAGTCTTGATATGGTCGCTCCTGTTTCTGCTTGGTATAGAGGTCGGAGGAAACGAAGAAATTATGCGGGGGCTTGCCACCTTGGGAATGGAAGCGCTTGTCATTTCATCGGCGGCAGTGTTGGGAAGTTGCCTGGCGGCGAAGGCCTTGTGGGTATGGCTGACAAAAAAGAAAACCGATGAAAGGAAGTGTGATTATAGTGGGGTTTTTTATCCTGGGGGTGTTGGCCGGATTGTTTCATGTGCTCCCGATGGAGATAATAAAAAGTGATGTCAGTTTTTATGTTCTTTGTGCGTTGATGTTCTGTGTCGGATTCAGTGCAGGGAACAATCCGCAGACAATCAGAAATTTCCGCTCGCTTAACCCACGTCTTGTCTTTCTTCCGCTTATGACTGTGTCGGGCACGCTTGCAGCATCCGCTCTTGTCAGTGTATTGTTTCCGGACCGGAGTGCGGCCGACTGTATGGCTGTAGGAGCGGGATTCGGATATTATTCATTGTCAAGCATCTTTATAACGGAATATAAAGGGGCAGAGCTAGGCACGGTTGCACTGCTTTCAAATGTGATGCGTGAGATGATTACTTTGCTTTGCGCACCTTTGCTGGTCCGCTGGTTTGGCAATCTGGCTCCCATTTCTTCCGGAGGAGCCACCACAATGGATACCACTCTTCCCGTCATTTCCCGTTGTTCGGGTCAGGAATTTGTGGTCGTGTCCATTTTCCATGGATTTGTCGTGGATTTCAGTGTCCCTTTTCTTGTTACGTTCTTTTGTTCCTTCTGAAGAACCCCGGACGGTAAAAACAAAAAGATGCAGAAACGTGGAAATCCCTTGCGCTTCTGCATCTTCTGCATGGTTTCGGTTATGGTCAGATTTGTTTCATTGCCTGGTCCAAATCGGCGATGATGTCATTTACATTTTCAATACCGATTGACAGACGAATCAGGTCGGGAGCCACTCCAGCCTCAATCAGCTGTTCGTCCGTCAGCTGGCGGTGTGTGTGGCTTGCCGGATGGAGGACACAGGTGCGTGCGTCGGCCACGTGCGTCACGATGCAGATCATCTTCAGGTGGTCCATGAACTTGATTGCTTCTTCACGCGTGCCGTCCAGTCCGAACGCGATGACACCGCATGAACCGTTCGGCATGTATTTCTGTGCAAGTTCATAATATTTGTTGTTTTTCAGTCCGCAGTAGTTCACCCACTTCACCTTTGGGTTCGCTTCCAGCCATTCGGCCACTTTCTGTGCATTCTCGCAGTGGCGGGGCACACGGAGATGAAGCGTTTCCAGTCCGAGATTCAGCAGGAAGGCGTTTTCGGGCGACTGGATAGATCCCAGGTCGCGCATCAGTTGGGCGGTGGCTTTCGTTATGTAGGCCATTTTTCCGAATGCCTTCGTATAAGTCAGTCCATGATAAGATTCATCGGGACGGGTCAGTCCGGGAAACTTGTCGGCATGTGCCTCCCAGTCAAAGTTGCCGCTGTCCACGATGGCACCGCCCACACAAGTGGCATGTCCGTCCATATATTTGGTGGTGGAATGCGTCACGATGTCCGCCCCCCATTCAAACGGACGGCAGTTGATGGGAGTGGCAAAAGTGTTGTCTACAATCAGCGGAACTCCATGCTTATGCGCGATGCGGGCGAATTTTTCAATATCCAGCACGTTGATGCTCGGATTGGAAATCGTTTCACCGAACAGACATTTTGTGTTTTCACGGAAAGCCTTGTCGATTTCCTCTTCCGGAGCATCCGCTTCAATGAAGGTGCATTCGATGCCCAGTTTTTTCATCGTCACGGCAAACAGGTTGAACGTTCCTCCGTAGATGGTGGAGGAGCATACGAAATGGTCGCCCGCCTCACAAATGTTGAACACGGCATAGAAGTTGGCCGCCTGTCCCGATGAGGTGAGCATTGCGCCTACTCCGCCTTCCAGTGCGGCTATTTTGGAGGCCACAGCATCGTTGGTCGGATTCTGCAGACGGGTATAGAAATATCCGCTGTCTTTCAGGTCGAACAGACGCGCCATCTGTTCGCTGCTGTCATATTTGAATGTCGTACTTTGATAAATGGGCAATACGCGCGGCTCACCGTTCTTGGGAGTCCATCCGCCCTGCACGCAGAGTGTCTCTTTGCTGAATTTCTGTTTCATATTAAATAAAGTTTTGTATTTTCGTCAGATAATGCCGGACAAAAGTAAAAAAATATCCATCATTGCTGGCATATTTCAGTGAAAAAGATATATATTTGGGGGAATAAAAGGAAAAATAAAAGTGCATACTATGGAGAATGAAGTACAATTCAAGCATGTAACCCCGGTTCAAATCCGGTTCAGTGATGTCGACCAGTACGGCCACATGAACAATTCCGTCTATTTTTCATTGTACGATCTGGCCAAGACCTCGTACTTTCAGGAAGTGTTCGGCGAGAAAGAGTGGAAGGACTTCAGCGTGGTGATAGCCAACATTAACGCTGACTTTCTGGCACCTGTCTTCTTTTCCGACAAACTGATTATTGAAACGGCCGTCGTTCATCTGGGGCATAAAAGCTTCACTCTCCTGCAGCGTGCCATCAACCAGGCCAGCGGAGTGCTGAAATGTCAGTGCCGTTCCGTGCTGGTTGGTTATGATGTGGCCACAAAGGAACCTGTCGATATTCCGCTGAACTACAAGAAAGCCATCTGCGCTTTCGAAGGAAAGACTTTGGAAGAGCTGTCGGCACCGTTGTAAATCATTCGGTGCCGCCCTCCTGCATCTTGCGTGTCACGAAGCGGATTTTCAGGTTCGCTTCGTCTTTTTCTTTCTTTATCTCTTCTATTCCCGCCAGAATACGTGCCAGATCACTCAATTCCGCAATGGCCTTGATGTCATTGGCATACATGGTTGTGGTATATTTCCTGTCGCCGATGAATTGCAGCTGCATACTTTTCTTGTCGCGGTTGGCTGCGATGAACGCAATCACCCCACCGTCGTTGCCCAGTTTGTAGTCGGCTTTTTCAACAGGACGGCCCAGATCGGTTGTTTCATAACTGTCTGAAGAAAGAGGAGTCTGCGCGAAGTTGTCTCCTACGCTGACTTTCACTGCCGTATGGTGGATGTTTCCTCCTGCGCAGTAGATGGAGGTGATTGACATTTCTCCCCTTTCGCTCACCTGTCCTCGCAGGAACGTGCGGCCGATGTTCTTCTCTACAATTTGGGTAGGATAGAAGTAGTTGCCCACTTCCTGATAGGCCGTATCCTTCTCAAGGACAAAGTTTCCTACGATTGAGTCGAGTGCCGCTTTCTTGACCGCCATCATGCTGTCGAGATAAGCCAGCGTCTTGCGTTGCTCCGCTAGGTCAACCTGCTGCATGAGCTTGATGCCGGCCTTTCTCGCCCCGAAGGCTTTCGGGTAAAGACTACGTATGCTGTCAATCTGCAGCTTGGCCTGACTGTAGTTCCCGCCGGCAAACGAAGCTTCCGCGCGCCGGTATAATTCGTCCGCCTTTTTTTCATCGCCGTTGCATCCCGCCAGCGTCAGGGCCAGCGGCAAAACCAGTAAACATGTCTTCTTCATATCTGTACAGCCTTTTATATCTGAAGCAAAAATACAAAATTCCAGACAAAACAATACATTTTTATCCGGATTAAAGATTGAGGTAGTTTCAGAAAGAATAAAGGGCTGAAAGAATGAAGACATCAGGAAGGTATTTTTGTCTTTAAGGTTGGCCACTGAGAATTTCTAAAGATTCTCTTTGAAATGCCTTTCTCTTCATATTCTATGTGTCTTTGTGTCTCTGCGTTTGGCTTTTCAAATTTGACGCAGCTCCCCGATTTCTTCCTTTCAAAAAAAATCCTAACTTTGCAGCCCGAAATCAAACGACAGACAGATGGAACTGAAGGAACACTTTACGGACAAGATATTCAAGCTGATTTCCGAGACGGCCGATGAGCTGGGGATGGAATGTTATGTGGTGGGCGGTTACGTGCGCGACATTTTTCTGAACCGCCCATCAAAAGATGTGGATGTCGTGGTGGTGGGCAGCGGAATCCATATGGCGCAGGCATTCGGGCAAAAACTGGGCCGTGGAGCCAAGGTGGCTGTATTCAAGAATTTCGGCACTGCACAGGTGAAATATCATGATACGGAAGTGGAGTTTGTGGGGGCGCGGAAGGAATCGTATAGTCATGACAGCCGGAAGCCGGTTGTGGAGGATGGGACGTTGGAGGATGACCAGAACCGGAGAGACTTTACCATCAATGCGATGGCCGTGTGCATGAACAAGGCGCGTTTTGGGGAGCTGGTCGATCCTTTCGGAGGACTTGACGATTTGAAGGAACGCACTGTCCGTACGCCGCTCGATCCGGACATAACCTTCAGTGACGACCCGTTGCGGATGATGAGATGCATCCGTTTTGCGACCCAACTGAATTTCTATATAGATGACGAGACGTTCAGCGCGCTTGAACGCAACAAGGAGCGTATCAGAATCATCTCCCGCGAACGGATTGCCGATGAACTGAACAAGATTCTGCTGTCTCCCGTTCCGTCGAAGGGTTTCATTGATCTGGACCGTTGCGGGCTGCTGGCCTTGATTTTTCCGGAACTGGTGGCTCTGCAGGGTGTGGAAGTGCGCAACGGACGGGGACACAAGGATAATTTCTATCATACATTGGAGGTGGTGGACAACATCGCGAAGGTGAGCGACAATCTGTGGCTCCGTTGGGCTACTCTTCTCCATGACATCGGAAAGCCGCGTACCAAGCGTTGGGACTCGCGTGCCGGATGGACTTTCCATAACCATAATTTTGTGGGAGAGAAGATGATTCCGGAGATTTTCCGCAGAATGAAGCTCCCGATGAACGAGAAGATGAAGTATGTGCAGAAGCTGGTGGGCTTGCATATGCGTCCGATTGTGATTGCCGATGAGGAGGTGACTGATTCGGCGGTGCGTCGTCTGCTGTTCGAGGCTGGCGATGACATTGATGACCTGATGATGCTTTGTGAAGCGGACATTACATCGAAGAATGAAGTGAGAAAGCGACGTTTTCTTGACAACTTCAGGCTAGTGAGGCAGAAGCTGAAAGATCTTGAAGAGAAAGACCGTATCCGCAATTTTCAGCCGCCGGTGGACGGTGAAGAAATCATGCACGTGTTCAATCTGCAGCCGTGCCGTGAGATCGGAAATTTGAAGAGTGCCATTAAAGATGCAATTCTCGACGGGATTATCCCAAATGAGCACGATGCTGCATTCGGCTATATGCTGGAGAAAGCGGAAGCGATGGGGTTGAAACCGGTAAATCTGTCTGTTTCACAGCAGAGGGGTGATGTCGAGACGGATATGTGTGCCGGATGATTTTCTTGTATAAGAAAACTTCGTTTAATTTCCAAAACGGAAAACTTGTCTAAATTAAAGTTTTCCGTTTGTGCGTCTTGTAGTGTGTTTAAAGCTATATTTGTCTGTTGAAAGTTGGCTACCGTCAAGTTAGAAGTGCAACTCCGCCACCGCCTTCCTCCGTCCTTGGAGCGTAGCGGAAAGGGCGGAGG
>CALUIZ010000003.1 GCA_944320815.1 uncultured Phocaeicola sp.
GTAGCCAGCAGCATGGTATTTCCCATGCGCAGCATAACAGCACCATCTGCCTGTTTTGCAAGCTTTCCCGTTTCGAGTGTGATAGTTCTCCCATCTCTTAACTCGATCGTCTTAACAATAGGATTGGTCATAAAAAATGTTTTAATGTTATTTCAAAATACGCGCAAAGATAGATATTTTATTGTATAACAAGACGGATATTGCGCTAAATCTTTTTTTCTGAAGTGTTTTTTAAGGATAACGGATGGAAAAATGTCAGCGGATGGCCTTGATGTTTGGCACGCTGCTTCCGATTTGTGAGGGAAAAACTTTGTGAAGTCGTGAAAAGGAGTAACTTTGCAGCTGGATTTTAAAAAGAAAAGACAATGAAAAAGAGTGTTTATATGATTGTGGCATTGTTGTCGGTCGCCGTGGTGGCCTGCGACAACAAGCCGTCGTTCGAAGTGGAAGGTGCCGTGACCGGAGCGGACGGCAAGACGCTGTATTTTGAGCAGACGGGACTGGAGGGCATTGTGCCTCTTGATTCGGCGAAGCTGGATGCTGACGGGGCGTTCCGCTTCAAGGGGGATCGTCCGGCGTCACCGGAGTTTTACCGGCTGCGGGTGGAGAATCAGGTGATTAACTTTTCCGTCGATTCTACGGAAACGGTGGAGGTGAATGCCGACTGGAAGAGTTTTGCCACGGGCTATCGGATTGAAGGTTCTGAAAATAATCTGAAGATAAAGGAACTGGCTCTGGCGCAGGCCGGGCTTCAGGAAAAGGTGAACAGTCTGGGGCAGTCCGGACTTCCTGCCGGTATCGCCCAGGACAGTCTGGTGCGTCTGGTGGACGCATATAAGGACAATGTGAAGCGCAATTATATTTTTGCCGCTCCCAATGCGTCGTATGCTTATTTCGCGTTGTTCCAGACTTTGAACGGTTACATGATTTTCGATCCGCTGACGAACAAGGAAGATGTGAAATGTTTCGCCGCGGTAGCCACGAGTCTCAACAACATGTACCCGCATGCCGACCGTTCGCGCAATCTGTATAATATGGTGATAAAAGGGATGAAGAACACGCGCACGCCTCAGGTGCAGAACCAACTGGCCATTCCGGCTGACAAGATTCAGGAGACTTCCATCATCGACATTCCGCTGAAGGATATAGACGGCAACCTGCATCATCTTACCGACCTGAAGGGGAAGGTGGTGCTGATTGATTTCACAGCTTATGGAGCCCCGACATCCGGCGTGCGCAACCTTGCGTTGCGTGAACTGTATGACAAGTACGCTTCGCAGGGGCTTGAAATCTATCAGATTTCGTTCGATACGGACGAACATTTCTGGAAGACCGCTGCAGACAATCTCCCGTGGATTTGTGTGCGTGACCCCCAGGGGCCTTATTCCTCGTATCTCAGTCTGTATGGCGTGACTAAGTTGCCGGAATGTTTTCTGGTGAACCGCCACAATGAACTGAGTGCCAGACTGACGGAAGGCATGGATATGGAGACGGAAATAAAGAAACTGCTTTAAAAGGGAATCTGACAAAGAATATCGGGGAGTTCCCGTAAAAACATCAGCTTGTTTTTACGGGAACTCCCCGTTGTTTTTGGCCGGACAGGGCGGTGTATGGAAAGTGAAAACCTGCCGGCTGTGGAAGCATATGGGAAGAATTTTCAAATATGTTGCAAAGCATGTGCCCGTGTTTTTGGTTCGTATCATAAAAAAGCCTATATTTGCAGACGGATATAGTGCTTGTCAATGGCGGCTGTATCAAAATATAAATTGACTATCCAGAATTGTCATTCTGAACAAAGCGAAGGGCGGAGGTGTTGTATTTTTCAGTGCCTGCGGGGTCTTTTCTTCGTTCAGAATGACTTTCCTTTTGATAGGTGGTTTTATTTTGAGGCAGCCCCTTTGCTTTTATCTGGAATTTATTATTGACGAATATAAAATTAGGAGGAAAATTATGGCTTACATGTCAGAAGAAGGCTATCAGAAGCTGGTGGCCGAGTTGAAGCGTCTGGAGGCGGTTGAACGCCCCAAGGTGATTGCCGCCATAGCGGAGGCGCGCGACAAGGGTGACTTGTCGGAAAATGCGGAATACGATGCGGCAAAGGAAGCGCAGAGTATGCTTGAAATGAAAATCAACCAGTTGAAGGCGACCATCGGTGATGCCAAAATCATTGATACGTCGAAACTGAAGGCGGATACGGTGCAGATATTGAGCCGTGTGGAACTGAAGAACGTGAAGAACGGCATGAAGATGGCCTACACCATCGTGTCGGAAAATGAAGCCAACCTGAAGGAGGGAAAAATCTCCGTGAACACTCCGATTGCACAGGGACTGCTCGGAAAGAAGGTGGGCGATGTGGCGGAAATCACGATTCCACAGGGAAAAATCAGTCTGGAGGTGACAGGCATATCATTTTAACCGGAGGCAGGTCTGCGTCATGCAGGCTTGCCTTGTTTTTTAATATTTATCATTATGGCAACAATATTCAGTAAAATCATCGCAGGGGAGATTCCCAGCTACAAGGTGGCTGAGAACGATAAGTTTTATGCTTTTCTGGACATCAATCCGCTGGTGAAGGGGCATACGCTGGTAGTGCCGAAGAAGGAAGTGGATTATATCTTCGACTTGTCCGACGAGGAATTGGCGGACATGCACGTCTTTGCCAAGCATGTGGCGCTGGCTATCCAGAAAGCGTTCCCGTGCAAAAAGGTGGGCGAGGCGGTCATCGGTCTTGAAGTGCCTCATGCGCATATTCATCTGATACCGATGCAGAAAGAATCGGACATGCTGTTCTCCAATCCGAAACTGAAACTCCAGCCTGAAGAGTTCGCTGCAGTCGCAAAGGCTATCAGTGATGCGTGGAGCGGCGAGAACAAATAATTTCCTCTGAATCATGATATAACTTGATTGCCGCCGTGCAAGGCAATCGGTTTTCAAGGGCTTGCGGTCCGCATCTGCCGGAAGGTGGGGAGGATGGCAGGCCCTTTTACTGATTTGCGGACACAAAGCGGGCGCAGGGATACGGAAAAGTTTCCGGATGGGAAATCTCCGTACCTCTGCGCCCGTCTGTTCAGGGTGTGAGAAATGCGTTTACTTGAACTCCTTTATGAAATAGCTCAACGCCGGCAGATGGTCGCTGTAGCCGTTCTGGAAAGTGGTCCCGGAGAAAGTTCTCAGCGGGTAACCTTTGTATTTCCCTTCCTGCTGGATGAGGAACGGGCGGTTGAATATTTCTGCCTTCCAGAACTTCAGCGTGCTGTAGTCTTTTCCGAGAAGGTTGCCGGAAACAATCTGCTGGTCGAACAGGTTCCATTTGTCCTGATAGCAGAGTGAACCGATACCTTCGTCATAGAATTTCCATGTGGCGTTGTAATAGCCGTCGGGTGTCACGTCCTTTTTCTTTTTCTTGGCTCCCAGCACCTTGCTGCAGCTAGGGTCGACCGGGTCATCGTTCATGTCGCCCACGATGAGCACCTTCGCCTGCGGATTGTCGTTGTGGAGCGAGTCGGCTATGTGGCGTACGATGCTTGCCGCAAACTCTCTGAGCGGTGACGATTTGGCTCCCCCATAGCGTGAGGGCCAGTGGTTCACGATCATATGGAAGGGTTCGCCTGCCAGAAGTCCGTTTACCAGCAGAATGTCGCGCGTGCGGTAGTCCGGCATGTCCGGTTTGTTGAACGGATAGGCCTGTGCCGAGATGAAGCGGAACAGACGCGGATTGTAGAGCGCGGCCACATCAATGCCCCGATGGTCGGGCGATTCGAAATGTACAATCTGGTAGTTCATCGAAGCAATCGGCTCCGTCTGTACGAGGTCTTCAAGCACTTTTCTGTTTTCCACCTCCGAAACACCGAGGATGGCCGGGCCTGCGGGGCAGTATTCGCGTGCCAGTTGTGAGATGACCTTCGCGATGTTGCTCAGTTTCTTCTTGTATTTGGCTTCTGTCCATTCGTAGGGACCCAGTGGCGTGAACTCATCGTCTCCTTCGTTGGAAGCATCGTTGTTCGTGTCCCAGAGATTTTCCAGATTGTAAAAGCCTGCGGCATACACGCCCAGCCTTTTCTGTTGTGCGGAAAGGCTGAGTGTGATGCATACCAGCAGGATGCTGAATAACGTGATTCGTCTGTTCATAACCCTTGTCTTTAGTTGTTGGTCGGAGTGGGTTCGATGGGGGTGCCTCCACTTTCAGTGGAACCGTCGCCAGGTGTGTAAAGCTTTACACTGTACAGACGGAGGCCATAGGCATTGTCGGCTGTAGTGGTGTAAAACTCTATTGTCGTGTCATCAGAAACGCTTACGTTTTCGATGGTGAATCTGTTGGGGGTGTTCCCTTCTTCCTTTCCAGTCACGACTTTGCTTGGAATTGTCAGTTCTGTTCCGTTGCAGCGTACTTTCAGCGCGTTCAGGTCCTGACTTTCACCCGCGTCATACACATTGGCACCAACTTCATATTCCAAAGTGGCTGTAGTAGTACCTTGTGCGTTGATTCCTTTTATTTTCAGGGTGATGTCTGAGCCGGTAGGGAACCAGACATTGGTATGGTTGTTTACGATGCGGACAGATGTTTTTCCCGATTCGTCTTCAAACATGCTTTTTGGATTGTCGAATCCGTCATAGTCTTTTACATACGGCCAGTAGTTCCCGCTCTTTTCCGGAGTTCCGAACGTTTCGCTGAAAATGACGTTCTCTTTTCCAGGCTGGTCGCCGCTTCCTTCATTGCCGCCTTCACTTGTTCCTGTAAAGTTCGCCACATCCTCGATGGTGCGGATAGTGAGCTGCCATGTTCCTCTGAAGCGTCCGAGGATACCGGTCACATTGCCTCTTCCTTCCGGAAGCTGGTCTCCCGCAAAGTCAGCGTAGTTGCTTGTACGCACCATGATCGGGTTGCCGTGGCTGTCTGTGATGTTCTCTTCTCCATAGCTGTTTTCCGGCGCGAAGATGTTTTTCCCTCCGTTCTCGAATGATACGTTGGTGAACTGCACCAGCTTGAATTTGTAGAAGTCCGCATTGGTGTTGATTGTGCTGATGTCATCCAGCACAATCGGTTTGGCATTTTCCGGATTGGCCCATCCGTCTTTGCTTACACGTACGATGAAGTCTTCCCATGGTGTGCGGTAGTTATAACCTTCCGGATGTCCGAGCTGCTGCTCGTCGCCATATATGGAGATGCTCAACCCTTGCAGATTGATATATACGGTCTGCCCCACAGGGTAATAGTTGTACACGTTGCTCTGGTCCACTTCCATTTCGATGGCACCGTCCTCGTCCTGGAGATAGATTTTCTTGAAGATGTTTCCCGATTCGTCGTTGCCCACTACAGTTGCTTTCAGGGTATAGTCTTCTTCAATGATTACGGTATTGTCTTCCGTGGCTTCTTTTCCGTATTCGCGCAGTTCGTTGATGGTGATGTTTGCTTCAGGACCGGTATAGGTCGGTTCCTGCAGAATCGGTTCGTCGAACTCTCGTTCACAGGCGAACAGTGCGAATGACGACAGAAGCAGCAAACTGGTTTTATTTATAAGTTTCATATATCGTAATTGTTTTGTAGAGTTTGTTCTGATTTATTTAAAAGCGGTAGCTTACATTCAGGAAGCAGTTGATGCCCTGCATGTAGTAATATTTTCCTCCGAAGCGTTCGGGGTAGTCGATGTCCGAACGTCCCTGTTCGTAACCTCCTGTACAGATGTCTTTCTTGTTCAGCAGGTTGTTCACCGACAGGTTGAAGTTGATCGACTGGCGGTTGCGCAGGTAGAAGATTTTTCCCACGGAGAGGTCGATTGTATAAGCCGAGGGGAAACGTTCCTGAGTGGTCAGTTTCTTGTAGGCCTCATACAGGTCGTTGTAGGGAGTGACCTCCTCATAGGTGGAAGCTACACGGCGCAGCGGAGCCGCTTCGATGTAGTTCCGTGCGAACCAGTTCACGTTGGCTCCCAGGAACCAGTAGTCGATGAAGTAACGCACACCGAATGTTCCGGCTATCTGAGGCACGCCGCCTACATATACATTCTTCATGTAAACCTTTTCTTGTTCCACGAGTTTCCCGTTTTCGGAGTGTTTGATGCCGTTCGGATTGTTGCTGTAATAATATTCTCCCACTGTCCCTGCAAGGTCAAAGCTCCAGTGGTCGTCCAGCTTGTAGGTGGCTCCCACTTCAAATCCGCGGTGGATGCGGTTCACACCGTAAATCACGTGGTTGATGAACGTGCCCTCTATGCCGTCATAATAGCTGCTGCGTTCCATCTGGTCGTAGAAGTTGGTCTGGAACACACCGATGCGTCCGGCAAAGCGTGGCAGGGAGAAGATATAGTTCAAGTCGGCCGAGAACACGCGCCCGCTCTTTATTTCACTGATGGTACGGTCTGTGATACGCGGCGACACATATGCATCGTAAGGCAGGGGAGCTTCACTTCCATAGCTCACGTTGGCTGTCAGCATGTGGCGGCCGTTGAACTTGTAGGTGAGTCCGCCTTTCAGCATGATGTCGGTGAATGTGTGGTTCGCTCCCTTTCCGTATGAGTCATCGGGATAGCGTCCATTCTTCATCTTTCCGTCACGCTGGAAGTTGGTGTGAGTCAGTTTCATGCCATAGTAGTAGTCCCAATGGCGCGAAGTGTACTGGTTCACCACCCATGCGTTTACCGAATAGATGTTGAGGTTGAAGTTGTAGCCGAAGATTCCGCCTTCGTACACTTTGCGGTCGGGACGGTTCAGGTCGTTCTGTATCTTGTCATGGTCGCCCGAAAAGTCCTGTTCCGAGAACTTGTCGATGTCAAGCACGTATTGTGCTCCCATCAGGTCGTCAACCGTTTTGAACTGGCGCGATTGAGTGAAGCGTGCGCCCACTCCGGCGGTCAGGTTCAGGTGGCGGCTGAAGCGTGCGTTCAGTGTGGAGTTGAATGTGGTTTCGAGCAAGTCGCTCCGGCGTTCCTCCACCATATAGATGGCCGCTCCGTTTCCTGCGCGCAGATTGTTGGCGTTGGCCAGATACATGTTGTCCCAGTTGAGTTGGGTGAAAGAAGTGTTGCCCGAACTCCACAGGCCGCGATACATGTCCTTGATGCTTTCACTTTCAAAATATGAAGGCAGGTAGCGATAATAGTCCGGACGTGGGTCTGGACCGTTATACCAGTTGAGGGCCGTGTTGCCATAACGCTGGTAGTGTGCTCCCACACCGGTGGTGAGCGTCATGTTGTCGTTGATTTTCCAGATGTGCGAGATGATGGCGGTCGGGTCGAATGCCGTTACCACCTTCGCGTTGCGTTTCTTTCCGTTCTGGTATCCCCAGTTCGGGTTGTAGAGATAGTTTCCGGTCAGTTCATACACTTCGCGGTAAGAGCTTCCCTGCTGTCCGCGCTGCACGGGCGATACGAAAGCCACCATTGAGAGGCTGTGCTTTCCTCCCTGCCACTGCTTCTCGGCAGAGAATGCCAGCGAGACATTGTTGTAGAACGTTCCGTCAATGTTACCTTCGTGCGAATAGCGTCCGCCCACCGAAGCAGTGAGTGCCCATCCGTTGTCGTTCAGTCCTGTAGAATAAGTGTACATGCCGCGGAGATAATAGTTGCGGTTCGTATAGCTCAGTGTCAGTTTGCTGCCCGGAGTATAGTTTGAGGCACGCATGTTGATGTTTTCCGCTCCTCCCAGTGCTCCGAAGGTGAAGCGTGAGGGGGCTGTGAAGTTGCTTACGTCTCCGTTGCGTGTCATGTCGTTCAATGCGCCCACCGAAGAGTAGTTGAACACTCCCCGGTTCTGGTCGTTGAATTCCACTCCGTTGATGTATTTCAGTTCTTTTGTGCTGCCGTACCCGCGGGGCGAGAAGCGTCCCGGCGAGAGCTGATAGGCTGTACGGTTCAGGAAAATGTCGTTCGAGAGGATTACTGTAGAGCTGACATCTTGTGAAGCGCTCTCCACATCATCGTCCACCATTCCTGCGTCGATGATCCCAATCATTGACACATCTTCGTTGGCATTCAGTTCAGTCACACGTATCGGGTCGAGTTCCGTATCGCCCAGATTTTCCACTTCTATGGTCACATTCTTCGGGGTAATCATCACGGAGTTCAGATGGAGCACATAGCGTCCCGGTTTCAGTCCGCGGAGGATGAAGGTTCCGTCCGCATTGGTTGTGGTCTGGATGTCGCTGTCTGTAACGGACACGATGACACCCGGTACGGGTTCGCTGCTCACTGCTCCGATTACATTTCCCTTCACTCTAAGCCCGTTTTGCGCGAATGCCAGACAGGGCAGGAAGAATGCCATGAAGAACAGTAATTTTTGTTTCATAAATGGTTGTTGTAAGTTTATATTGTTTTTATTTGGATTGCCTTGTTCTTTCCGGCAATCTTAGGGAGGAAGAATCTCGCATACATCCGGAACGGGTGTGTACGAGATTCTTCACTTTGTTCAGAATGACAGTGCTGATGTTAGAAGCTACCAAAGCCGCTTACATCTCCTTTTTCAAAAGTTTCCCATTGATTGGGATCGTATGTTGCGGACGGGCCTGTTACTGTAGTTTTTCTGCGTAAAGTAACATCTACTCCAAATACAACACCTGACGTTTCATCGCCTAAACGGTCGATGATTATATCATTCTTGTATAAAAGAATAGGATCGTTACCGTTGAAGTTCATTACTTCATCACTGATAGCGATGGCATTAGAAACATTTAAAGCAGCATCCGAATGTTGATATACGATAGTAGTTTTTGGTGCTAGTGTTCCTTCTAAAGTGACTTTCTTTTCTCCACTTGGTTTGTCGTAATTATCAGAGCCGCTATAATTCTTCATTGCTAATGTATAGTAGGACAGGTCAATAGCAGCATCAGTAGGATTATAAAGTTCTATGTATTTATTGAAACCAGAGCCTTCTGCATATTCAGAAATGAACAAATCGCTTCCTCCTGGAGTCGGCTCTGGATCTGGTTCCGGATCAACCGTTCCACTTCCACCACCAGGGTTACCGACAACTTTTATATTCCAAACTTCCCATGTAGCAGCTGCAGCCGAAGTGCTGACGTATTTGAATGCAATCTTGATATTCTTTCCAGCATATTTGCTCAAATCAATATCACCGGAAGATGATTCATCCCAACTCATTCCGTTTGGATAGGTTGTAATCGTTACTTGTTCCCATGCTCCAGAAGCATCTGTAGTTGAAGCATCTGCTACCCATAATGTTTGGTTCTGCTCTTTTTCTCCTTGTTCGTCAAAATTGATAACATGCATGAAAGAAAGCGTAGCTGTTGTAGCTTTTGTCAGGTCGATAGCCGGAGAAATCAACCAACTTTCAGTTGCGTGATTTGTTCCACTAACATAAGCACTTGCTTTCATGTAATGATATTCTGCATCATGTTTCCAAACATAGCTAGCACCGCCCAATTCAACGTCATCAATAGTGAATCCGTCTTGTCCATCAGCGAACGGAGCATTCAACGCCACAAACTCTTCCCCGCTAGGAGCTTCTCCCTCTTCAAAGTCCACGTTGATGTCACCGCCGGCCTGGTCTTTCCAGTCTTCGATGGTGGCAGTTCCCATGGTTACCGTAGGCTGTCCGTTCAGGACGGAGAGAGTAGCCTTGTAAGTATATTTTGTTCCGGCTTCGTATGTTCCCGTCACGTCATAGTCGAAACTCATGCCCTGCAGCGTGAACGTCATTTTTGCTCCGCTCAGGTCGGCGGCCGGGATGACAATCGCTTCAGCCTGTGTGCCTTCCGCGTTTACGTTCATGGCGATGTTGCCTTTGTTCCCGCCCGGAGTCAGCGTACCGTCGTTCAGGTCAAAGCTGGCCTGCGTGTCCATGCCAGAAATGGCGATGGCGAGTCCGTTTGTGCTTTCGATTGTCGCATCCTTTTCCACGTTGATGACAATCTGGCTCAACTGGTGCTTGAACGCTAGGTTCACCGTTTCGCCGTTTGCGATGTCAGCGGCATTGTTTGAATAGAGCAGGTCAATCTTTTTCGGGTCAGCCTGGTCCGTTACGTTTACCGTATAAGTCTTTCCGCTCAGGCTTGCCGTGTAAGGATAGTACGCCATAAAGCTGGCGGAACCTCCTTCCGGCCATTTCAGTGCCTGTCCGGCAGGAGTCAGGTTGCCTGCCGCACTTGCCGTGTACTCTCTGTTTGCAAATTCGTCGGCACCTGCAGTCATGAAGATACCTACCCGGTCTCCGTCGTCCCATGCGGAGCCTGAAGCCCTTGAGGTAAGTCCCTCGATGTACGAAGTGAAGTTCACGCCGTCACTTCCTAACCATTCACTGTTGTCATCGTTGCTTTTACAGCTTGTAAGAGCAAGGGCGGACAATGCGCCTACGTAAAATAAATTACTCAGTTTCATAACTCACTTATTTTAGGGTTATTGTTTTTTAATGAAGAGTGATGAATGAAGAATCCGGCTTGTTTCTCACCATACATTTGAATTGTTCTTGTACTGGTCATCAATGTTTGGGAAGAAAGTGAAGCCCGTGAGCTCTTCCAGCTCGTTGACGGAGATGGCGTATTGCCGATAATTCCTGTCCTCGTATTCCTTCTGATCCAACTTGAAGGCGATGGTCTGGTAGTTTCTCGTCGATGAGAGTCTTCTGGCCAGTGCCTTGAAATAATATTTTGGTACAGCCACACCCTTTCCGCTGTTGTCGCTCGTATAAGTGATGTTCTTGTCTGTCTGTGTGGTAGGCATGGCACCTGTCACCACGTAAAGCGTGTCCGTACCGCTGCACCAGCCTCTGACGGCTGTTTCCAGATCTGCCCAGATCGTCTGGTTGAGCCCTTGTCCGATTTGCGGAGTCATGTTGGTGTAGTAAAAAGTGGTTGCGTTCATCCGGTCGTTGCGTACGCGGTCGGCACTCGGAAGCTGGTGTCCGCGGTCGTAGTCGCTGCTAAACCCTTTATTCAGATTTGCCTGCAGGCTTGAAGATATCTCCGGGTCGAATCCCCAGTCGTTAGTGCGACCTCCGTCTCCCTTCAGGTAGTAGTTGCACAGCGGATAAGCCACCCAATAGGCAATTTTCAGGTCCGTGTCGTACAACATGCTGTAGTTGCGCACCTTCTGGTCATCCGGGCCATAATGGTTGATGTATCGGATGTTGCTTTTGGCCAGCTGCGATTCCGTTATCACCGGAGTTTCCGTCCATTTCGCGTATTTCGCCTCCGGGTCAACATCCACCTGGCTGCCTGCACCGCTGACATGGACAGTGAAAGTATATTTCATCCCCGCGAGCAGTTCATTCTCGACATGAGTTTCCACCTCCTTCGCTTTTCCGTTGATTTCCAGTCTGAGCTTCAGCTTTCCGGAAATTGTCTGCGGGACAAGGATCGCTTCCGCCTGCGTGCATTCCTTATTTATATACATCGCCACATCCGCTTCGTTTCCCTGTGCTGAAAGAGTCTTGTCCTTCAAGCTGACAGATGCCTTTGTCTTTGTACCCACGACAGAAACTTTCAGCCCTTCGAGCGAGCCGTTGTCGGTGGTGTTCAGGTTGAGCACCAGCTTTGAAAGCATATGCGTGAACTGCAGGTTGTTTCCCGTCTGCAGATTGGAGATGTCGCGTCCCTTCAGATTGTTCGACACCATCAGGTCGATGGCATTCTGCCGGCTCTGGTCGGTCACGTCAACGGCATAGTCCAGGCCGTCCGTCGCGTCGGCATACGGGTAGTAAGCCACGAAGTCCACCTTCTGCGTCCCGTCTTCCGGGAACCGGATGACACCTCCATATCCGAGGAAATTCCCGTCTCCCTTTGCGGTGATATAAGACACGTTGTTGTCCAGCACATTGCCGTTTTCAGAAGCCAGCATGAAAATACCGATCTGGTCATTGGCTTCCCACGAGCCGTCGTAGGCCCTCGATGCACAAAGATTGTCAATGGTGGAAGTGAAAGTCACTTCGTTCGTCACATGGTTGTCCACTACACCTTCAGGAGTCTTGTTCTCACAAGCCTGAAGAATCAACAAGGCGAAAACGCCACCCCATATAGTCCGTCTGTTCATAATTGATGGGTAAAGTTCTGTTTATATTTGTTTACAAAATGTATTTCCGTCTTAGCTCTGTTTTTGCTTTTCTTCCGAAATCTGGTGTTAATTTATGAAAAGTTTTTCTTACAAGGAAATATATTTGTTGTTTTTTTTAGTTTCTTGCCCGAAAAGAATCCGTTTGGCTTGTGGATGTGACAAATGTGTGAAAAGACTTTCCGGGATGGGACGAAAAGGCGCGTCGGGGCATGTTTTGCAGTCGAAAAACATTTTGTTCCTTTATCTTGCAGGAGCCTTTACTTTTTGATACATGGCGCGTCAATTTCTGTTTTTTGAGCGCAAGCCCGTCTTGTCCGGAAAAATAACGGGCTGTCCGGTCGTGAACAAGCGTCTGTTTTAACAAGAACAGGCGGGTGTTTTCTGCAAAGTATCACCCTATGGCTTCCGCATCATAAAGGCAGATAATAAAGACAAGAAAGGAGGGAAATGTCAAAATAAAACCCGCCTATCAAAAAAGTCATGTTTAAGGGAGTGTGGCGAAGAAATGACGTTTGACGAAGTCAATCTCGTGTACATCCAGCTTGTGCGTTTGAAATCTTTCATTATGGGACGACAAAATGAAGGTTACTCTTTGTTTTGACACACTCTTTCTTCCACCAAGACATAGTTTGTGCTGCGTCCACCTTCTTGGGCTTTCTTTAATACACCTTTTCCAACAAGGTCACGGATGTCATTGAGTGCCGTGTCTGTAGAACATTTTGCAATCTTTGCCCATTTACCGGTAGAGAGTTTTCCGAAAAATCCATCAAATTGCATATTAATCAACTTCCGTTGTCTCTCGTTGAATGATATGTTTCGGTTGCGTTCCCAGAAATCAGCTTTGCGAAGCACCGATGACAAAGTTTCTTCAGTGGAATTTAATGCCTGCTCAAAACAATGTAAAAACCACAAAAGCCATTCGGTAATGTTACCGTCACCATGCTGTGTACGTTCCAAAATCTCGTAATATTCTTTTTGCAGCAGTTTCATTTCAGCCGATATGGAATAAAAACGCTTGCCACAATTTTCTGAACGGGCAAGCAGCATATCTGTCAATGCCCGGGCAATACGTCCATTGCCATCATCAAAAGGGTGAATGGAAACAAACCACAGGTGTGCTATGGCTGCTTTCAATACAGCATCTGTATTCTCGTCATTGTTTATCCACGAAATAAATCTTTCCATTTCCATAGGCACTCTTTCGGCAGAAGGAGCTTGATAGTGTATTTTTTCCTTGCCTAAAGCACCAGACACCACTTGCATTTCGCCACTGCGGTATTTCCCCACTTCAATACGATATAATCCACTTATCCCTGTTGGAAACAACACATTGTGCCAGCCAAAAAGACGTTCCGACGAAATGGGGCGATTATAATTTTGCGTGGCATCCAACTGCATCTCTACAATTCCTTCCACATAACGTGAGGCAGAAACCATTCCTGCCATTGCAATCCCAAGTCTGCGTGCTAACGATGAACGTACCTCTTCGAGGTTAAGTTTCTCTCCTTCAATTTCTGAAGAGCGAATGAGTTCTATAGATAGATTTGACAACACGGCTTCATCTTGGGAGTCGAATCCGAGCGACAGCATTCTTCCTATTACCATCCCCTGTTTAGCGCGTACGCGTCCCAGTTCATTCATTATTCGCAGGCTGTCATAGCGGAATTGCCACCAATTATCATAATCGTGAATATATAGCATAACATGACGTTTTGTGCAAAAATAAGCATTAATCGGTGATTGGACAAGTTATTCGCCGAAAATGTTCGGTGAATAAAATAGGTATTTACCGAATTGCAGTCCTTGATTCTTCCTTTCACCTTGCAAAAGTTGGAAAAACGGATTGAGTGTAAAAACCGTCAAGTACATTCTGATTCCCTAGTGGTGGTCGTTAGGGAATTATTTTGCAAATGTATATATGTCAATTGTTTATGGATTATGCTGTGGGAATCCTGTATTCTAATGACCGATCCCACCGTTAAATTATTCTTCCGATTTCTATTCCGTATGTGGGCGAGTTTGCGTATATTTGGGATTGTAACGGGCTGTTCTATAGAAAAGCATGTTCCTTTTCTGTCCGGTCCAGCCCGTCGGAGCGTGCCAGACACGTTCCGGAAACATGTTTTTGTTCATTAAAATCAGAATACGGATGAGAAACTTGATGATTTTATGGGCCTTGCTGGCCTGTTTCCCGGTATTGGCGGCGGATACAATCTATGTGAAAGGCGAACAGACACCGCTCCTGATAGAGCGGAAGGACAATGTGTTGCTCCGGATGAGGATAGACGCGCAGGAAAGCGGGATGCTCGACGAGGTGACGGTTGCTTTCGGCACGGAGGTGCCCTTGCGTGAAATTAAGTCGGTGAAATTGTATTACAGCGGAACGGATGCCGTCAAGGACCGCGGCAAGCAACGCTTCGCTCCGGTGGAATACCTTTCGGGCGCTCAGCCGGGGAAGACGCTTGCGGCGAATCCGTCCTACTCCATCCTGAAGTCGGAGTGCCGGGCCGACCGGCATCGTGTGACCCTGAAGGCGGACCAGAAACTGTTTCCCGGATACAATTTTTTCTGGGTGAGTCTGGAAATGGCTCCCGAGGCTTCGTTGCATACCGTTGTTTCTGCGGAGATGGTTTCTGCGGAAGTCGACGGAAAGGCGGCTCCGGTGAAGCGCGTGGGCGGAACGTTCGGACGGCGGACAGCCGTGGGAGTGCGCCATGCGGGTGATGACGGGGTTGCGGCATTCCGCATTCCGGGGCTGGTGACCACCAACCGTGGCACGCTTCTGGGGGTGTATGATGTGCGTTATAACAGCAGCAAGGACCTGCAGGAGCATATAGATGTGGGACTGAGCCGGAGCACGGACGGAGGAAAGACATGGGAAAAAATGCGTCTGCCCATTTCTTTCGGGGAATACGGAGGGCTGCCTTCCGCACAGAATGGGGTGGGCGACCCGTCGGTGCTGGTGGACACCCGGACAAATACGGTCTGGATCATGGCTGCGTGGACGCATGGCATGGGGAACCAGATGGCATGGTTCTCTTCCGGTCAGGGAACAGACGTAACCCAGACCGGACAGCTCGTGCTGGTGAAAAGCACGGACGACGGGAAGACGTGGTCTGAACCGGTCAACATTACGGAACAGGTGAAGCGGCCCGACTGGTTCTTTCTGCTGCAGGGACCGGGGAGAGGCATCACGATGAGCGACGGGACACTGGTCTTCCCCGTACAGTTCATCGACAAGGAACGTATGCCGGGCGCGGGTATCCTGTACAGCAAGGACGGAGGGAAGAACTGGCATCTTCACAACCGGGCGCGCACCAATACGACGGAAGCCCAGGTGGCGGAAGTGGAACCCGGCGTGCTGATGCTGAACATGCGCGACAACCGCAAGGGAAGCCGTGCCGTCTATACCACTTCCGATATGGGACGGACATGGAAAGAGCATGAATCATCGCGCTCCGCCCTGATTGAGCCGGTCTGCATGGCGAGTCTGATTGCAGTGAAGGCCGAAGACAATGTGACAGGGCGTGACCTGCTGATATTTTCCAACCCGAACTCAACTTCCGCGCGTGAGAACCTGACTATAAAAGTCAGTCTGGACGGCGGGTTGAGCTGGCTGCCCGAACATCAGCTTCTGCTGGACGAAGGCCGGGGATGGGGCTATTCCTGCCTTACGATGGTGGACCGTGAAACCGTCGGAATCCTTTACGAGAGCAGTGTGGCCCACATCACGTTCCAGAGCATCAGACTGGCAGACCTGCTGGGCAGTCTGCCGGCCGAATGAGGTATCACTTCTTCAGACTTTTTTTCACCACAGCAGGTACCCCGGCGGCAAGCGAGTCGTCGGGGATGTCTTTTGTGACCACACTTCCGGCGGCGATGATGCACCGGTTTCCGATGGTCACCCCCGGACAGACAATCACTCCTCCGCCCAGCCAGCAGTCTTCACCCACGGTGATGGGATAGGCCGTTTCTTTCTCCTCTCTGCGCTCCACATAATCCATCGGGTGCTGCGGAGTGTAGAACTGGCAGTTGGGCCCGATGAGCGTATGTTTTCCTATCCGGATGTATCCGGCATCGAGCATGGTGCAGTTGCAGTTGATGAACACGTGCTCTTCCAGAAGGATGTTGGATCCGTGGTCGCAGTGGAAAGGCGGGCACACGGTGGAACTTTCCGGAATGGACGGAATCAGTTCCTTGATCACCTTCCGGTAGTCCTTGTCGAGCAGGCTCATGCCGCGGAGCCGTGCGCAGATTTCGTTGGCATGGTTGAGGCTGGCTTTGACGGCGGGATCGGAAAAATAATACATTTCCGAACTGTGCATCTTTTCAAGTTCTGTTTTCATAAGCGGATTATTTTGATGGTGGAGACAAAGATAACGCTGATTCTCTATACAAGTGGCCGGAATCGTGTGAAATTGCTGTGTCAAATGTAAAATGACGCGCACGCTTCCGGTAAAGTTCATGCCGTTTCCTGAAATTTTGTTGATTATACAACAATTTAACATCTGTTGTGTGGTAATTTTGTGGTATTGTGAAATGTACGGCATGATGCAGCCGTTCTGACAGGATTCAGCATAACCAATAAATTTATAGATATGAAGCTAAAGTATTGTCTGACATTTGTCCTGTTCTTTCTGTCTTCGCTGATGTTTGCGGCGGAGCCGTTGGAATATGAAATTGTGGGAGCCGGAAGCGGCACACAGGGAACTTATCTGGTAAAGGTGTATGTGATTTCGAAGAAAAACAAGCCCGATGCGGATTTGCTGAAGAAATGCGCCGTGCATGGGGTGCTGTTCAAGGGATTTGCGGGGACGAACTCCAGAATGCGCCAGAAAGCGTTGGCCGGCGGTCCGCTTGCCGAACAGCAGCATTCGGATTTTTTCGGCCCTTTTTTCAGTGACGACGGGGCTTACAGAAATTATGCCGATATGGTGACTTCACAATATGAGGTGGTGAAGGTGGCGAAGAAGCAGTACCGTATAGGCACCACCATTTCCGTGCAGAAAGACCAGCTGCGCAAGGACCTGGAACAGGCCGGTGTGATAAAGTCTTTAGGGACAGGGTTCTGATAGAATAAGAGAATAAAAATAAATACATGTTACGATGAAAGCGAAAATTGGTATCATTTTTTCCGCATTATTGATTTGCTTTTTCATGGATGCGTGCAAGTCGCCGTCGGTCAATGCCTTCTATACGTTTGAGACCGAATGCATGGGCAGTGAGATGGACGGCAGTGTTGTTCTCCGTGCGTGGGGACAGGGATCCTCACGTTCCGATGCGCTGGAGAAGGCCAAGAAACAGGCCGTACACGATGTGATATTCAAGGGAATACTCAAAGGGCAGTGCAAGCTGAAACCCTTGCTGCTTGAAGTCAATGCCAAAGAAAAGTATGAAGACTACTTCAACAACTTTTTCCGCGACAGAGGGGAGTACACGGATTATCTGAAGATGGATGCGACCAAAATGGGGTCGGGTGTGAAGTCCAAGAGCAAGACGCGGGATTCCTATGCCGTGGTGGTGCGCGTGCTGAGAGCCGACCTGGAGAAGAAATTGATGTCTGATCACATTATAAAGAAATGAAGATGAAAATGAAAACGTTTTTCTACAGCATTCTGTGCTTTTTCCTCCTTGCGGGGAATACGGTTCTGGCCCAAGTGAAGAAACCCACCATCATGGTCGTTCCTGCCGATGCGTGGTGTTCGAACAACGATTATATGCTGACATATGAGTCGCAGGGTGTCAAGACCAGTGTGCCTGATTATAAGTCTGCCCTCCAGAACGACATCGACTTGCTGAACGTCATCACCAAGATCGGGGAACTGATGGCGGAGCGAGGATTTCCCTTGAAGGACCTGTCGTCTACCATCCGGAGTCTGGAGCAGACATCCGCAGAGAATGAAATGCTGACCAGTTCCACTTCGGGGGCTTTGCTTGCGGAAACTCCTTATGAAAAGTTGCTTGACCGCGCCAAGGCCGACATACTGATTGAACTGGTGTGGAAGATAAACACTACGGGGCCGAAGCGTTCCGTCACTTATACGTTGCGTGGCATAGACGCTTATACCAACAAGCAGATAGCCGCCGCTACGGGGACGGGTGAACCTTCTTTTTCCGCCGAGACTCCGGTACTCCTGGAAGAGGCGGTGCTGAACAATATGGACAACTTTGCGTCACAACTGCAGGCTCATTTTGATGATCTGATGACCAACGGGCGTGAGGTGTCGGTGGAAGTGCGGGTGTTTGACAACGGTTCCGGGACAAATCTGGAGTCGGAGTTTGACGGTGAAATGCTGACGGACATCATAGAAGAATGGATGTACAACAACACCATGGAGCACCGTTACAACCTGTCGGACGCGACAGAAAACAGAATGTTGCTGGAGCAGGTCCGCATCCCTCTTTACAGAGATAACGGGATGCCTATGGACACGCGCAGCTTCGTGAACAATCTGAGACGTTTCCTGCGCAAGCCTCCTTATGGCGTGGACTGCAAGCTGTTGACCAAAGGGCTTGGGAAGGCTGTGCTGGTAATAGGTGAAAAATAACATTAAATCCTGACTGTAATGAAAAAGATTCTTCTATCATTGATGCTGTTGGTCTGCCTGGGTGTCACGGGTGTCCGTGCTCAGGATTGCGAGATACACCTGATGACCATCTCTACCGACCAGAGCGATACGCCGGATTCGGCGAACCGCTATTTGTTCAACAAACTGTGTTCGGCCGTAAGCAGTGACGGTATCAGCGCGTCGGGCGCTTATGCCCAGTTCTTTGTCGCGGCCAAAAGTGACGTCCTTTATGAACAGGTTGTGCCGGGTGCACCTGCCCGGACGGCTCTGACATTGTCGCTCAACCTTTATATCGGCGACTATTGGGGTGAGAAGGTATTCGCCCGCACATCCATGGAAATCCGAGGCGTGGGTGAGAGTCGTGAACGCGCGTTCCTGAATGCCTACCGTTCGCTGAACGTGAACAATGCCCAGCTGGCCAAGTTCATCACCGAAGGGAAGCAGCGGATCATGAATTACTACGACACGGAGTACAATACCATATTGAAAGAGGCGGACCGTGCTGTCCAGCTGCGTGATTATGAACGTGCCCTGTTCCTGCTGACTGCGGTGCCGGTATGCAGCAAGGGATATGAAACGGTATCCGACAGACTGGTAGAGGTGTATCGTGAATACATCAATTACAGTTGCGACCGTCTGCTGATGGAAGCCCGGACAATATGGGCTGCCAATCCCACCGTATCCGGTGCCAGAAAGGTGGGGGAAATCCTGAACCGTCTGGATCCGGACGCTTCCTGCTATGGCGAGGCCATGTCGCTCTACAAAGAAGTGAAGGCGAAAGTGAAGGATGACTGGAATTTTGAGATGCGTCAGAAATATAACGACAGGGTCGCTGTCAGAAAGCAGATGATAGAGGCGGCTCAGGCCGTAGGAGTGGCTTACGGAGAAGGCCAGCAGCCTACAACTACAAATATATTATGGTTAAAATAAATGTGATTATATGAGAGCGGTATATCGTTTTTTATCGGCATTGGGGATTTTCCTGGTTGCCGTCGGCCTTCAGGCTCAGAACCTGATTCCGCAGGCAAACAAAAAAGGGAAATTCGGTTATGTGAATGCACAGGGTGAGAAAGTGATTTCCTATAAATATACGGAGGCATATCCTTTTGAAGAAGGGATAGCCAAAGTGAAGAAAGGGGACAAGTATGGTTTCATTGATGAGAAAGGGAAGGCGGTCGGGAAGATAAAATACACTGTCATACTGCCGTTTACGGGAGCTTACTGCCGGGTGGCGGTAGGTGGTTCGTATAAGGACGGTGTCTTGCAGGGTGAAAAGTGGGGATTCCTGAACAAGAAAGGGGAGGAGATTCTGAAGCCGGAATATGATGAAATCGGAGAGTTTGAAAATGGTGTCACTTATGTGATCAAAAGCAAGAAGTATGGTCTGATCAATGAACATGTGGATTTCATCCTTGAGCCTAAATACGTGGCAGTGGGACTTCCCGACAGGTTCGGATACACATGGTTTGCCGCATCCGGAAAAATCAACAAGAACAGCGGAAAGCTGGAGAATGCTAAGTATGGTATTGTGAACGCGGACGGGAAAATCATCGTGGAACCCCGGTACGGGACCATCGGTTATTTTTACAGCTGGGAATATGCCAACGGAATGCAATGGGACAACAGCGCGATTGTGTCGGATATCTACAACAAATATTCGCTGCAGAAACCGTTGAGCAGACTGTATAATCCGAAAAATGTGCTGGAGTCGTTCATCGGTACGGCCCAGACGGAAGACAGTGCCGATTCGCTGAGGGAAGCTTATCACAAGATGAAAATTTACGTGGACAGCAGTTACATTTATTTCGGCAAGAACGCGCTGAGGCTGGGAGTCGTTGATGCCGCTACGGGAGATGTCGTGGTTCCTGAAAAAGAGTTCAGTGACATCTATTGCCCGTCGGACGGCATTGCTTTGGTCAGCAAAAAGAAGAGGAGAAAAGTGCAGTCCGGATATTATAATGTCCAGTCCGGTTTTTTCAAGAGCTATGCGGAGTATGAGGTGCTGAGTCCCTACCGGAACGGAGTGGCCAAGATTCAGAACAAGGACGACAAGCGCGTTTATTTTGTGGACAAGTCAGGCAACAAGATTACGGAAGATTTTCTGATGGCCATGAGGTTTGAAGACGGACTGTGCGTGGTGCAGAATAAGGATGAAAAGTTCGGCGCGATTGACAATACGGGAAAAGCTGTGATACCTTTTGAATACGACAATTCCACCCAGTATCTCAAAGAAGGTCTTCTGAGCGTGTTGAAGGACGGAAAATGGGGCGCGTTGGATCGCAACGGCTCAGAAGTCATTCCGTTTATTTACAAGAGCCTGGGCGAATTCAAGTATGGATGGGCGTGCGCGATCGATGAAATGGGAAAATGGGGAATGATTGACAAGGAAAACCGGACGGTCCTTCCTTTTGAATGGGATGACCTGAAGCTGATCACGCAGTCTGAACCTAACCTGATCTGGGGCAAAAAGGGAGACCAATGGTTCTGCTATGACCGGAAGCGGAAAGGGTTGGCTTTTGATGCCAGCTTTGACGATGCCTTTAATTTTAAGGACGGGCAGGCGACGGTTGCCCGGGACGGGAAGTATGGGATGATTGACGTGAAAGGGACGCTTATCGTTCCTTGTCAGTTGGCCAATCCTATGCGTCTGCGGCATGCCCTGGAATATATGCAGATGCTGGGCAAGACATCTTTGAATACGACGGATGCATACCGTCTGAACATTTATGAAGATCCCTCGGTCAACAAGTTCAGAATTACGGATGTGATACCGAATGACAAGTGGGATTATTAATGACTAATTAGCTTCGACCTTATGAAAAAGATAATTTTAGTTTTGGCATTGGCCGCATTGTCAGCCGCGCCTTCTTTTGCCCAGAAAGATTCTGCGATGATGGATTACCGCCGCAGTTCTTTGTACAGTTTGTTGATTAATCACAACGACCAGAAGTTTGCTGAAGAGATCAGTGATGTCTTCCTGCAGATTCCTACTCCGGAAAAATACAATGACCATAATCTCTCGGTCAGGGTGGTGTCTATGGATACCAAGCTGAAGGATACGGAAGTGGTTCAGGAATTTATTGACAATAATCAGATCGCTTCACGTCTGGTTGCACGTTGGTTTGGGCGCGATCCCTTTACCGGGGTCTGCAATGTGGACCTCGTGAAGAGCCGCGGTTTGTATGACGCGAACGAATTTGACAGGGAACTGGCGGCACGTTCGCAGCGCGGCATTGCCATGCTGGAGGATGCGGGGGAAGACCTTATCAGCAATACGTTTCTGGTAGTGAACGATATACGCTATGTAGACAGGGAGAAGACCGGCAAGGCCATAGGGATAGGTCTGCGCACATTGGGTATGTTGGCTGACATCGCGACCGGAAGTTCCGCTTTCTCTGATTTGGGCGACTCAATGGGCAGTATGATGGAAACGCTCAAAGGGTTTAAAGTGAATGTCAACACTCATCTGTATCAGTTGGTGTGGGACGAGGAAACGGCCATGACCTTCTATAAGGATTATTATTGTGCCGAACCGGATGAGGCCAAGAAGAACGCTTTTGAGAACAACCGCGGGAAGTTCAAGCTGAAATATGTGGGAAGCCAGAGAAGCAGCGGGAAGAATGTTTCGTTCATCGGGGTGAATCTCGACGATCCGGAACAGATGATCCGGAAGGCTTGCCAGCGCGCCATTGATGAAAACATCGCTTCTCTCCAGAAGAATTTTGAAGCGTTCAAGGTGAAAACCCCTCTCATCAGTACAGAACCCTTGTGTGCTGATATTGGAATGAAGGAAGGCATCACTGAAGATTCCCGCTTTGAGGTACTGGAGGCGGTGATGAAGGACAACCGGATTGAATATAAGAAAGTGGGAGAAATCAGACCTGTGGCCGGCATGATCCGCGACAACAGATACATGGCCTCGGAAGAAGGGGCGGCCGGAGCGGAGTTGAAATACACTACGTTCAAGAAGGTCAGCGGGCGTGATTTTTATCCCGGTATGTTGATTCGTGAAATAAAATAAAGTAACAGGATTATGAAACAGATTGTAGCTTTGTTGATGGCGTTTTGTGTCGCGTCGGCAGGATTTGCCCAAAGTTGGTTTTCGGACGACGGAGGTTCTGACATGAAAAGGAGCCAGTGGGGCATTGACCTGGGAGTGGGGAAAATGTCGGATGTGAACGGGAATGTGGGTTTCTCCGGAGGAATCCGTTATCAGTATAATGTACACCGTTTTGTGGGCATTGACTTGATTGGCGTGAATTATGTAGGACAAACGGTGGACGGTGAAGGTATCGGGCCGAGTGTGCTGCAGGCGATGATGGGTTTGCGTGGCAAGACTCCTTACATCTATGAGGACATGGCGGGATACCTGGGCGTCAGACTGGGTTACGGACATGACTTCTGGACTGACGAGGGAGGTTTGGCCGCCGAGATAAATCTGGGGATGCACCTCACCCAGAACCTGATGATCGGGTATGTGTTCAACATGCAGAAGGTCAATCTGGGAGAAGGGATTTCCGGAAAGTATAAGTTCAACGGACTGAGAGTAGGACTTTTGTTTTAGTGGTTTGTATATTGGAATTGAAGAAGAAAGAGGTTGCCTCAGGAATGGAAATTGGTTTCTGTTTTGAGGCAACCTCTTTTCTTGTCCGTCTGAAAGGCAGACAAACCCCTTCGATGGCAATTTTCAAAACCTAAGTCGGGTAAAATTTAAACGCTTCTAAAGAAACAGACTTTCTTGCAAGAGAGAGTTAGCCGAATAAACGCTCAAACGGATATTTTTATTACTGTTTTCATTTTGTATTTTTGCAAAAAAGCATAAGTTTATGGAGAACATTATCAGAAAGATAAAAATGTATTATCCGGTTTCAGATGAAGCGTTGGAGGCACTGGTGTGTCTTTTTGAGAGATGGGTGTTTCCGGCAAAGACGACCATCATCCATGCCGGAAAACTGGACAGGAAGGTCTATTTCATTGAAAAAGGCATCACACGCTCTTATGTTTTACATAATGGAAAACAAATAACGACATGGTTCTCTAAGGAAGGGGATACCGCTTGTGGCTCATGGGACTTATATCGCCGCACGGCCGGCTTCGAATATGTAGAGACTTTGGAAGAAACCACAGCTTATTCTGTTTCAGTGGAGCAACTGGATGAACTGTATCGCTCTTACATCGACCTTGCCAACTGGATGCGGGTGTTGCAGCAAGAAAACTTCCTCCGTTTGCAGGACATGCATATCCGCCGGTTGAACTGGCCGGCCCAAGAACGCTATGAACATTTGACGAAAGAATGTCCTGAACTTTTCCAAAGGGTGAACTTGGGATATATAGCTTCTTTTCTGGGCATTACGCAACAATCGTTGAGCCGTATAAGAGCCAATGGACGTTTTTTAACATAGGATAAACGAGAACTTATTTCTTATTCCTATTTTTGTCTAATCAAATGATATGCAAAGATGGACAGACAGGAGCAGGAGCACCGATGGCTGGGATGGGCCAAAGAACTTCAGTTCATTGCGCAGGCGGGACTGACTTATACAAAAGATCCTTTTGACAAGGAGCGGTTTGAACGTGTCCGGGAAATTGCCGCCGAGATAATAAACTTGCAGGGCGGGCTTCCTCTGGTACAGGTGAAAGATTTGTTTTGCAATGAGACGGGTTTTCAGACACCCAAGCTCGATACCCGCGCGGCTATTTTCAAGGATGATAAGATTTTGTTGGTAGAAGAAAATGACGGGACTTGGTCCATGCCCGGCGGATGGGTGGATGTGATGGAGACCGTCAAGTCGAATACCGTCAAGGAAGTGAAGGAAGAAGCCGGACTTGACGTGGAAGCGGTGCGGGTCATCGCTCTGCACGACCGCAACTTGCATAATCAGCCTCCATACGCTTACAATGTGTGCAAGGTGTTCGTGCTTTGTGAGGTAAAAGGCGGATGTTTCCATCCGAATATTGAAACTATCGGAAGCGGTTATTTCGGGTTGGACGAATTGCCTCCCTTGTCGGTGGACAAGAACAGTTATCAACAAATAGAAATGTGCTTTGCCGCCCGTTCGGACAAGAACTGGCAGGTGGAGTTTGATTAAAAATGCAGAGATTATGAAAACAGAATACGAGAAATGTTTAGCGGGTGAACCTTTCATTGGAAGCGAAGACTCGAAGATAGTAGAGACAATTTTGCGCACAAGGCGGCTGCTGGCACAGTTCAATGCCACGGATTATGCCGATACGGAGCGTAAGCAGGCCTTGCTGCGTGAAATGTTCGGCAGCATGGGAAAGGGAGTGCATGTGGACATTGATTTCCATTGCGAATACGGAAAGCATATTTTCATAGGCGACAAGGTGATTATCAACATGAACTGCACTTTCGTGGACAACAACCGCATCGATATTGGCAGCAATGTGCTGATTGCTTCCAATGTGCAGATATATACCGCCACCCATTCCACTAAAGTAAACGAACGCATGGTGGAGGACTGGGCGGAAGGCGGGGAAATATGCCGCACCTATGCCTTGCCCGTCAAGATAGAAGACGGCGTGTGGATTGGCGGAGGTGCCATTCTGTTGCCGGGAGTCACTATCGGCAGGAACAGCGTCATCGGGGCAGGCAGCGTAGTAACCCGTTCCATTCCTGCCAACTGCGTGGCGGTGGGCAATCCTTGCCGTGTGATTAAACAGATTGACAATGAAATCCAGACAGATGACAGCGATGAGAAAATATAAGCATATCATATTCGACATTGATGGTACGTTGATTGATACGGAAGAGGCCATACTTCAAAGCCTGCAAGATACTGTACGGGAAATATTGCATGAAGACATTGAAAAATGTGATCTGAAGTTTGCGCTTGGAATACCGGGAGGCATAGCCTTGCGTAAATTAGGCATAACGGACATTGAACGTGCCAATGACAGATGGAATGAGCATCTGCTGAAATACAAATCCCGTATCCGGCTCTTCGACGGCATCCCGGAATTATTGAACGGCCTGAAGATGAATGGCTACAAATTGGGTATAGTCACATCAAAGACCCGAAACGAATACACGGCTGATTTTGCAGTCCCTTTTGCACTGTCTGATTATTTTAGCACTGTGATATGCGTGGAAGATGCCTCTCGTTCAAAACCTTTTCCTGAGCCTTTGCTGACCTATCTGAACACAGCCCATATAAATGCCGAGGATGCTCTATATATAGGAGATACCCTCTACGACTGCCAGTGTGCGCAAAATGCCGGGGTGGATTTCGGGCTTGCCGCGTGGGGAAATGCGGCTGCTCAGGGAGTGTCGGCAGATTACATATTCAAAAGACCTGCGGATGTACTGTTTTTGTTGCAGGAAGATAGCGGTAGGAATTTCAAGAATAGCATTGAGGTTATGAACGGGAACAGGTTTGAGATTGAGGATGTTGAAAAGAACAGGAGAAGTCCGGCTTTAATAAGCGAACTGTTGAGAATATGGGAAGCGTCCGTCCGTGCCAGTCATCATTTCTTGACAGAAACGGACATCTGCCGCCTTACCCCACAAGCCGAGAACGCTTTGCGACAGATTGAAACGCTTTGGGTGGTACAGGACAACTTGTCGCCTGTCGGGTTTATGGGTGTACAGGAACGGAAAATAGGAATGCTTTTTCTCCATCCCGACTGTTTCCGGAAAGGATTGGGGAAAGAACTGGTGCAACGGGCATTTGACGAATTAGACGTAGTGTTCGTTGATGTGAATGAACAGAATCCGAACGCTAAAATGTTTTATGAACAAATGGGGTTCAAAGTGTTCAGACGTAATGAATATGACAGCGAGGGCAATCCGTTTCCTATATTGGAAATGAAACGATGAGTAATGCATGGTTTGCTTGATCTGCGTTGAAACCCTTTCCATGCTCCCTGTTTTCATGATTTTCTTCTAACTCTCTGCTTGTCAATGTTTATAGTATTAATATTCCGAATTTCGGCGGTTTTTCCATAGATTTTCATTAAGTTTGCGATTGAATAATTGAATCACGCTGAATGAAGGAATTTGTTATATCTGAGGCACAGACCGAGAAGGCTGTGCTGGTGGGTTTGATTACGCAGACTCAGAATGAACGCAAGACGAACGAATATCTGGACGAATTGGCTTTTCTGGCCGAAACGGCAGGGGCGGAAGTGGTGAAGCGGTTTACACAGAAGCTGGATACCCCCAATTCTGTCACTTATGTCGGGAAAGGGAAACTCCAGGAAATAAAGGAATATCTGGAAGCGCAGAACGAAAGCGAGGATACGGAAATCGGTATGGTGATTTTTGACGACGAACTTTCGGCCAAACAGATAAGGAATATAGAGAAGGAACTGAGCGTGAAGATACTTGACCGTACTTCGCTTATTCTTGATATTTTTGCCATGCGTGCGCAGACGGCGAACGCCAAGACGCAGGTGGAGCTGGCGCAATATAAATATATGCTGCCGCGCCTGCAGCGTTTGTGGACTCACCTGGAACGTCAGGGAGGTGGTTCCGGCGCAGGCGGCGGAAAGGGTTCGGTAGGTCTCCGCGGACCGGGTGAGACTCAGCTTGAAATGGACCGACGGATTATCCTGAACCGCATGTCTTTGCTCAAGCAGCGTCTGGCGGATATTGACACGCAGAAATCCACGCAGCGGAAGAACCGCGGACGGCTGATACGTGTGGCTCTTGTGGGATATACCAATGTGGGCAAGTCTACTTTGATGAATCTGCTGGCAAAAAGCGATGTCTTTGCCGAAAACAAGCTCTTCGCGACACTTGACACGACTGTGCGCAAAGTCATCATCGACAATCTGCCTTTCCTCCTTTCCGACACGGTCGGATTCATCCGCAAGTTGCCGACCGACCTTGTGGACTCGTTCAAGTCGACTTTGGACGAAGTGCGGGAGGCGGATCTGCTGGTGCATGTGGTGGATATTTCTCATCCCGATTTTGAAGAGCAGATACAGGTGGTTGACAAGACCATCGCTGACCTGGGAGCAGGAGGAAAACCGACTATAATCGTGTTCAACAAGATAGACGCATATACTTATGTGGAGAAAGCGGCGGATGACCTTACTCCGAAAACAAAGGAAAACATCACTCTGGATGAATTGATGCGTACGTGGATGGCGAAGCTGAACGACAACTGCTTCTTTATCTCTGCACGTGAGAAGACAAATCTTGAAGAATTCCGTGTGATGCTGTACAAGAAGGTAAAACAGCTTCATGTGCAGAAGTATCCTTATAATGACTTTTTGTATCAAACTTACGATGAAGAATAATTGTTATGAAACAGTATCGTTCGCTTACGTCTGAAGAGATAGCCCGGCTGGAAGCACAGCACTGTTCGGCTTCCGACTGGAATCTGGTGAAGGTTGTCGATGGCTTCCGGCCTGACTATATCCATCATATCCGTTTTTCGGGGAATGTATATCTGGGACTTTTCGATGGAGAGTTCAAGCTGACGGGCGGAATCACCAAACATTCGGGACTGTACTATGCCACTTTGTATAATGTAGTGGTGGGGGACAATTGTTATATAGAGAATGTGAAGAACTATATCGCCAATTATGAGATAGGCGACGATACTTTCATTGAGAATGTGGACATCATTCTTGTAGACGGACGGTGCCGTTTCGGCAATGGGGTGGAGGTTTCTGTGCTGAATGAAACAGGAGGCCGCGAGGTGTACATACACGACCGGCTTTCTGCGCATCAGGCATATATCATGGCTCTTTACCGTCATCGGCCGAAGCTGATAGAACGTATGAAGAGGATTGTGGAGGATTATGCGGAGGCCCACGCTTCGGACAGAGGGACTATCGGAAGCCATGTGACCATTGTCAATGCCGGCTATATAAAGAATGTGCGGATTGGGGATTATTGTCAGATTGAAGGTGCGGGACGTTTGAAGAACGGAAGCGTGAACAGCAACCGGTATGCTCCGGTGCATATCGGTTATGGAGTAATCTGTGACGATTTCATCATATCGAGCGGTTCGCATGTGGAAGACGGCACGATGCTGACGCGGTGTTTTGTAGGACAGGCTTGTCATCTGGGACACACGTATTCCGCCTCCGATTCGCTTTTCTTCAGCAACTGTCAGGAAGAGAACGGGGAGGCATGTGCAATCTTTGCCGGGCCGTTTACTGTGACGCATCATAAGTCGACTCTGCTCATCGCAGGGATGTTCTCCTTCATGAACGCCGGTTCCGGATCGAACCAGAGCAACCATATGTATAAGCTGGGGCCTATTCATCAGGGAGCGTTGGAACGCGGGGCGAAAACCACGTCTGATTCCTATATCCTGTGGCCGGCACGTATCGGTGCCTTTTCACTGGTGATGGGGCGTCATGTGGCTCATCCCGACACGTCCAATCTGCCTTTCTCTTATCTGATAGAGGACAAGAACACCACTTATCTGGTGCCTGGAGTGAATCTGCGGAGTGTGGGGACAATCCGTGACGCGCAGAAGTGGCCGAAGCGCGACTTGCGTAAAGACCCGCATCGGTTGGACCAGATAAATTATAATCTGCTCAGTCCGTACACAATCCAGAAAATGATGGCGGGGCGTAGTATATTGAAGGAACTTGCGCGTGTGTCGGGCGAGACTTCCGAGACGTACTCCTATCAGAGCGCGAAAATCAAGAACTCGGCACTGAACAAAGGTGTCAAGTTCTATGAAACGGCCATTCATAAGTTTCTCGGCAATTCTATCATCAAGCGTCTGGAGATTACAGAATTTAAAAGCGACGAGGAAATTCGCCGCAGGCTCCAGCCTGACACTCCGGTCGGCTCCGGCGAGTGGGTGGACATTTCAGGACTGATTGCTCCGAAAAGTGAAATCGAACGGCTGATGGATGAGATAGAGAATGGAACGTTGACCAATGTGGATGAGATTCATTCCCGGTTTGCGGAGATGCATTCCAACTATTATACCTATGAATGGACATGGGCTTATGGCAAGATTCTGGAATATTATCATCTGAATCCTGAAACGATTACGGCAAAAGATGTAGTCGGTATCGTGAAACAGTGGCAGGAGGCCGTGGTTGGTCTTGACAAGCTGGTTTACGAGGATGCGAAGAAAGAATTTTCATTGACCTCAATGACCGGATTCGGTGCTGATGGAAGCAAAGAGGAGCAGGTGCGCGATTTTGAAGAAGTGCGCGGAGTGTTTGAAAGCAATCCGTTTGTGACTGCCGTACTTGAGCATATTAGGGTGAAGACAGAACTGGGAAATGAACTGATTGGACGTCTGAAAGGTCTGCTTTGATTGGATGTTAAAGAAAAAGGAAGAGGATTATGGCAAGGTATATATGGAGTGTTTTTTTGCTTTGTATCCTGGCGGCAGGAATGCAGGCCCAGACAGGCCGGAAAAGGATCGTTGAACATCCTGGATTCGTGACGGCAAATACCTCTGAAATAGAGATAAAGAAGATTATTCTTACGGATGAGCATACGCAGGTGGATGCGGTGATGTACGGCAGGGCAGGAACTCCTGCTGTCATTTCTTCTAAAACTTGTCTGAGGACGGAAACTCAGGATTTCCGGTTGCGTGAGGCTGGAGTGGTTTCGATTGACGGGACTACTGTGCCGGAGCTGATTCCTGAAACCGGACATTTGAATGTGGTGTTGTCCTTTGCTCCAGTTCCGGTCGGAGTGCATGAAGTGGATTTTGTGGAGCCGGAAGCAGGATGGACAATCTGGGGGGTGCAGTTGAGCCGGAAAGAACCATATGTGTATGTGCCCACTTTCCTGACAACGGACAGGCCCAAGCGCAGCAATGAACTGCCAGAACCAGGGTTTCATGTCGGAAAGGCTATCGTCAACGGATATGTTTTGGGGTATGAGGCAGATATGGCTCTGCAGATGGGGCTGGAATATTCTGACGGAATTTTTGCCTCTCCATGGAAAGAGGAGATTCATGTGCACCAGGATGGGCTGTTTCATTTTGAAGTGGATTTGATTCAGCCTACGCTTGCGTCCATGAAAGTGAACGGTGCGGAACTGAAGGTTTTTTTGGTTCCGGGCGAAGAATTGACAGTGTATGTGGACTTGCCGTTGTTGAGCATGTCGGCAGCCCGTGTCTTGAAAGGACATTACGGGAAAAGGCAGAAGGCATGGTTCGATGGAGCGGCTGAACAGATTAATACGGAACTGGCTACAGAAGGAACCTCCCGTGCGCTGAAGGCCTATCAGGCCGTGGACAGAAATCTGTGGGAGAGAGAGCCGGTTGCCGGAATGATAAAGGAAGATATGCGGATTGTCGCTCCTGTCTGTGAGCGGTTAAGGTCGACTGCACGGCTGGATTCTGACGACAGGAAAATTCTGAAAGACATAAAAATAGAAGAGATCCGTGATTACATACTCCGCAAGGAGGCTGATTTGCGTATGCAGGTGGCTCGTCTGGAGTCGATGGGGGGGGCGGTGATCGCAGTGCTTGACGAGAAGGTTTCCGGAGCGGATATTCTGCCGCAGATTATATCTTCCCATAAAGATCACGCGGTTCTGGTTGATTTTTGGGCGACTTGGTGTGGCCCTTGCAAGAAAAGTATGAAGGCGATACTTCCTTTGAAGAAGAAACTGGCTGATGAAGACATTGTGTATGTTTATCTGACAGGCCCTTCCTCACCGGAAAATGTCTGGATGTCAGATTTGAAAGAGATGACAGGTGTGCATTACCGGTTGACGGACGCGCAGTGGAAATATCTGTGTTCCACTTACGGGGTGACCGCTATTCCCGCTTATCTGATAATCAGTCATGACGGAAAACTTCAGCGGCGTTATGTGGGATTTCCCGGAAATGATGAGTTGGAGAAGGAATTGCGCCGCGCGATGGGAGAATGAGTGTCGGAAAAATCATCTTTTTACCTTGATTAAGGAAAAATTTCAATAATACTTTGTAAATTTGCGTCACGATAACTAACAATAAATTCATATCATTATGGCAACACCAGATTTCAAGTATCAGCCGATGTTCGAGAAGGGTGAAGATACGACTGAATACTATCTGCTTACAAAAGATTATGTATCTGTAAGTGAGTTTGAAGGGAAACCTATCCTGAAGATTGAAAAGGAAGGTCTTACGGCAATGGCAAATGCCGCTTTCCATGATGTCTCTTTCATGCTGCGCCGTTCGCACAATGAACAGGTCGCCAAGATTCTGCACGACCCGGAAGCGAGCGAGAACGACAAGTATGTGGCTCTTACTTTCCTGCGCAATGCGGAGGTTGCCGCCAAAGGTGTACTGCCTTTCTGCCAGGATACCGGTACTGCCATTATTCATGGAGAAAAAGGACAGCAGGTGTGGACGGGCTATTGCGACGAAGAGGCTTTGTCACTGGGGGTCTATAAAACATATACGGAGAACAATCTGCGTTATTCGCAGAACGCTCCTCTGAGCATGTATGAAGAAGTGAACACGCGCTGCAATCTGCCTGCACAGATTGATCTGGAAGCTACGGAAGGGATGGAGTACGAATTCCTGTGTGTGACAAAGGGCGGTGGCTCTGCCAATAAAACTTATTTGTATCAGGAGACAAAGGCCATCTTGAATCCGGCTACACTTGTTCCGTTCCTGGTTGAAAAGATGAAGACACTGGGGACGGCCGCTTGTCCTCCTTACCATATCGCGTTCGTAATCGGAGGTACTTCCGCCGAGAAGAATCTGCTGACCGTGAAGCTGGCCTCTACGCATTTCTATGACAATCTGCCTACTACAGGCAATGAATACGGTCGCGCTTTCCGTGATATTGAGCTTGAGAAACAGGTGCTTGAGGAAGCCCACAAAATTGGATTGGGCGCACAGTTCGGCGGTAAATATTATGCACACGACGTGCGTATCATCCGTCTTCCGCGTCATGGAGCTTCTTGTCCGGTGGGTCTGGGCGTTTCCTGCTCTGCGGACCGCAACATCAAGTGTAAAATCAACAAGGATGGTATCTGGATTGAGAAACTGGATTCAAATCCGGGCGAACTGATTCCGGAAGAATTGCGCCAGGCGGGTGAAGGCAATGCAGTGAAGATTGACTTGAACCGTCCGATGAATGAAATCCTTGCCGAACTCGACAAATATCCGGTCGCTACCCGTCTGTCACTGAACGGAACCATCATCGTGGGCCGTGACATTGCTCATGCCAAGCTGAAAGAGCGTCTGGACCGTGGCGAAGACCTGCCGCAATACATCAAGGATCATCCGATTTATTATGCCGGACCGGCCAAGACTCCGAAAGGAATGGCTTGCGGTTCGATGGGACCGACGACGGCAGGACGTATGGACCCGTACGTGGATTTGTTCCAGAGCCATGGAGGAAGCATGATTATGCTGGCTAAGGGTAACCGCAGCCAGGCTGTGACGGATGCCTGCAAGAAGCATGGAGGATTCTATCTCGGTTCAATCGGAGGTCCTGCAGCTATTCTGGCACAGAACAATATCAAGAGCATCGAGTGTGTGGAATATCCTGAACTGGGTATGGAAGCCATCTGGAAAATTGAAGTGGAAGATTTCCCGGCGTTCATTCTGGTGGACAATAAAGGAAATGATTTCTTCAAGCAAATCAAACCGCGCTGTGCGGGCAACTGCAAATGATTACGGTTCTTTAATTTATGAATAGGCGGGCTGGAAAGCCCGCCATTTTTTATGGTATATGGACATACTTCGCTTTTGCAAAAACTGGACACTTCCCATTGCGATGGGATTGGGGGTAATTCTTTATTTTGTTTATGTGAATATTCCTTGGCTGGAACCGACCCGGCCTTTTGTGTCGAGAGCAGTGGAAATCATACAGCCTGTACTTATATTTTCCATGTTGTTCCTTTCTTTCTGTAGAATCAGTGTGCATGATCTGAAGCCATGCCGATGGCACCTCTGGCTATTGCTCATTCAGGGAGGAAGTTTCATCTTGCTTGGATTGCTTCTGATTTGCTTTCCGCATCTTCCTGCTAAAGTGCTGGTGGAAGGAACCATGCTTTGTCTCATTTGTCCTACCGCCACTTCTGGAGCCGTGATTACTTATAAGTTGGGAGGAAATGCGGCCCATCTCACCACTTATACGATTCTGATCAATTTTCTTGCCGCATTCCTGATTCCGCTGGTGGTGCCGCTGGTGCATCCCCATGTGGGACAGACATTCGGAACTTCTTTTTCACAGATATTGGGAAAAGTGTTCCCTACGTTGCTGTGTCCGTTCATTCTTGCCGTGCTGGTGCGTTATCTGTGCCCCAAACTCCATGCCAGGTTGTCGGAATTGCAGGAACTTTCATTCTATATGTGGGCTGTGGCATTGATGCTAGCCATCGCTTTGACCGTGAAGAGTATCATGCACAGTGATGTGGCTGTCTGGTATCAGATTGGTCTGGCCCTCGTTTCTCTGGTATGCTGTGTGCTGCAGTTCTGTTTCGGCAAGAAAATCGGCTCCCGGTATGATGACACCATCAGTGCCGGACAGTCGTTGGGGCAGAAGAATACCGTGTTTGCCATTTGGCTGGGATATACATTCTTCACTCCGGTCACGTCGGTGGCCGCCGGCTTTTACAGCGTATGGCATAATGTCATCAATTCCTATCAATTGTATCAGCGCAGAAAGGTTGCCGGGAAACGTTGAGACTGGCGGTCTGAAACAGCCTGACATTCCGCATGGAACAACCCACTGTTCCATATGGGATGTCAGGCTGTTTTTCATGCAGCTTTTCTGTCCGGGAAAATTGTCTGACTTCGGGTAGAAAATGGAAGTACATTTTGCTGTGATATTGCTTGAAAAGTTATAACTTTGCGAGCACTTTGTAAGGGTGGATAGTATTTTATGATTTCGATAGAAGGACTGAAAGTTGAATTTGGCGTAAAGCCATTGTTTGAGGATGTATCTTTCGTGATAAACAAGAAAGACCGCATCGCCCTGGTCGGGAAGAACGGAGCCGGCAAATCTACGATGCTGAAGATTCTGGCCGGACTGCAGTATCCTACGGAAGGGGTGGTGGCCGTGCAGCGCGGGGTTACGGTGGGTTATCTGCCGCAGGTCATGGTGCTGAGTGATACACGGACGGTGATGGAAGAAGCGGAAACTGCCTTCAGTCATATATTCGAGATGCAGAAGAGCCTGGAGCGGATGAATCAGGAGCTGGCGGAACGCACAGATTATGATTCGGACAGCTACCGGCAGCTGATAGACCGTTTCACACATGAGAACGAACGTTTCTTGATGTGGGGCGGCACCAATTATAAAGGGGGAATCGAGCGCACGCTGATGGGACTGGGATTTTCCCGGAGTGATTTCGACAGACCCACCTCGGAGTTCAGCGGAGGCTGGCGCATGCGTATCGAACTGGCGAAAATTTTGTTGGCAAGTCCGGACGTGCTGCTGCTTGATGAGCCCACCAACCATCTGGACATCGAAAGCATTCAGTGGCTGGAGAATTTCCTGAAGACAAGTCCGGGTGCTGTCGTGCTGGTAAGTCATGACCGGGCGTTCATCAACAATGTGACTAACCGGACCATTGAAATCTCATGCGGACGCATCTATGATTATAAAGTCCCCTATGATGAATTTGTGGTGCTGCGCAAGGAACGGCGTGAACAGCAGTTGCGGGCCTACGAAAATCAGCAGAAGGAAATAAAGGATACCGAAGACTTCATTGAGCATTTCCGTTATAAGGCTACAAAGGCCGTGCAGGTGCAGAGCCGCATCAAACAACTGGAAAAGATCGTGCCGATAGAGGTTGATGAGGAAGATAATTCGGCATTGCATCTGAAGTTTCCTCCGGCTGTCCGGTCGGGTGATTATCCGGTGATCTGTGAAGACGTGAAGAAGGCATATGGCAGCCATGTGGTTTTCCATGATGTCAACCTTACGATTCATCGGGGCGACAAGGTCGCTTTCGTCGGTAAGAACGGGGAAGGAAAGTCTACTCTGGTCAAGTGCATCATGGGGGAAATCCCTTATGAGGGAACCTTGAAAATCGGATATAATGTGCAGATAGGCTATTTTGCCCAAAACCAGGCTCAGTTGCTGGATGAGAATCTGACGGTGTTCGACACGATTGACCATGTGGCAAAAGGAGATGTCCGTCTGAAAATCCGTGACATATTGGGAGCTTTTATGTTTGGCGGAGAGGCTTCCGATAAAAAGGTGAAGGTGCTTTCGGGAGGTGAACGCAGTCGTCTGGCGATGATTCGTCTGCTTCTGGAACCGGTCAATCTGCTGATTCTGGATGAACCGACCAACCATCTGGACATGCGCTCAAAGGACGTGCTGAAAGAGGCTATCAAGGAATTTGACGGAACGGTGATTGTCGTTTCGCACGACCGGGATTTTCTCGACGGTCTGGTCACCAAGGTTTATGAGTTCGGCGGGGGAGAGGTGAAGGAACATCTTGGCGGAATCTATGATTTCCTCCGGAAAAAAAAGATGGAAAGTCTTGAAGAGTTGCAGTTGTCTCATTCGTCCTCTTCCGTCTGCGAGAAGCGGGAAGAGACTGTGCCTTCTGACAATAAACTTTCGTATGAAGCCCGGAAAGAACAGAACAGGCAAATCCGGAAACTGGAAAAGCAGGTGGCCGATTGCGAGGACCGCATCGGAAAACTTGAATCGGAGGTGGCGGAGCTGGAGCAGAAGATGTCCACCCCGGAAGGAGCCTCCGACATGAAACTTTATGAGCAGCACCAGCGTCTGAAACGGCAGATTGCGGTTGCGGAGGAAGAGTGGGAAAATGCTTCGATAACGCTTGAAGACTTGAAGAAAAGCTGATTATTTAACATTATAGATTTATGAACAAGAAAAATTATTTGACCGTGGCTGCAATGGCTTTGGCTATGTTGTCAAGTTGCGGCGGGCAGAAAGAAGTGAAAAACACTTCTGGAATCAATCTGGCCAATATGGACACTACGGTGGCCGCTGGTCAGGACTTCTTCCGTTATGTGTGCGGCGGGTGGAATGACGCACATCCCCTGACTGCCGAATACTCTCGTTTCGGGACATTCGATGAACTGGCGGAGAATAACCAGAAGCAGTTGCGTGAGCTGATAGAAGGTCTGGCTGCCCAGCAGCATGAGGCCGGCACTACCGCACAGAAGGTGGGTGACCTGTATAATATGGCGATGGACAGCGTGGCACGCAACGAGCAGGGATATACTCCTGTCAAACCGATGCTTGACAAGATTGCGGCTCTGACAGACAAGGGGCAGATTATCCCGATGTCGGTCGAGATGCGCCGTTATCAGGGTATCGGTACTTATTTCAATTATTATGTGTATGCCGATCCGAAAAACAGTGTGCTGAATATTTTCCAGATGGGGCAGGGAGGTCTCAATCTGGGTGAGAAGGAATATTATCTGGATACGGACAGCATTACAGAAAACATCCGTGAGCAGTATAAGAAATACATCGCAAAATTGTTTACGCTGGCCGGCTTCTCGGAAGCTGACGCCCAGAAGAAAGTGGCAGATGTGATGGAAATCGAGACAAGCATTGCGAAGGTTTCACGCAGCGCGACGGAACTCCGCAATCCGGAAGCCAACTACCACAAGATGTCGTATGCGGAGCTGAAGAAGCAGATTCCGGGTATCGACTGGGACGCTTTTATGACGGGTCTGGGCATTCAGGCTCCTGCAGAGCTGAACGTGGAGCAGGTTGAACCGATTCAGGAGGTGGCCCGGCTGATCAATGAGCTGCCTGTGTCAAAACATGTTTCTTATCTGGAATACAATTTGCTTGACGCTGCGGCCGCTTGTCTGGATGATGATTTTGTGGCTGCCCGTTTCGATTTTTACGGCAAGGTGATGTCCGGCCGTCAGGTGAACCAGCCCCGCTGGAAACGTGCGGTCAACTCAGTGAACGGTATGCTGGGTGAACTGGTCGGTGAGATGTATGTGGAAAAATATTTCCCCGCTGCCGCCAAGGAACGCATGGTGAATCTGGTGAAGAACCTGCAGGTGGCTTTGGGTGAACGCATCGATGCGCAGGAATGGATGAGCGACAGCACGAAGGTGAGAGCGCATGAGAAACTGGACGCTTTCCGTGTGAAAGTGGGATATCCGGACACATGGAAAGACTATTCCAAGCTGGAAATCAAGAAAGACTCTTATTGGGCTAATGTCTGTCGTGCGAACGAATGGGGATTCAATGACATGATCGGCCGTCTGGGAAAACCTGTCGACAGGGATGAATGGCTGATGACTCCGCAGACGGTGAACGCTTATTACAATCCGTCAACGAATGAAATCTGCTTCCCGGCCGCCATTCTCCAGCCGCCTTTCTTCAATATGGACGCTGATGACGCGGCCAACTATGGTGCCATCGGTGTGGTAATCGGTCACGAGATGACGCACGGATTCGATGACCAGGGCCGCCAGTTTGACAAGGACGGCAATCTGAGAGACTGGTGGGCAGAGGGTGATGCCGACCGCTTCAAGGAACGTGCGCAAGTGATGGTAGATTTCTTCAACAACATTGAAGTGCTTCCGGGTCTGCATGGAAACGGTCAGTTGACTTTGGGTGAGAATCTGGCTGACCATGGCGGACTGAATGTCGCTTATCTGGCTTTCCAGAACGCAACAAAGGATGCGCCTCTGGAGGTGAAGGACGGATTTACACCCGAGCAGCGTTTCTTCATCGCTTATGCGACTTTGTGGGCAGGCAACATCCGCAACGAGCAGATTCGCGTGTACACCAAGTCCGACCCGCATTCATTGGGCGAATGGCGTGTGAACGGTGCGTTGCCTCATATTCAGGCATGGTATGACGCATTTCACATCACTCCGGATGATTCGCTGTATGTGGCTCCGGAAAAACGTGTGAACATCTGGTAAGGCGGACAGACCGTCGTTTTGTCTGCTTTTCACATAAAAAAGGTGTCCCGATGCTGTTGTCAAGGTGTCGGGACATCTTTTTATGTGAATGAATTATTGTTTGGAAAAAGTTTGCCTTGTTGGCTTAAATTGGTTACATTTGTCCACAGAATAGAAAAATTTAATATTATGAATTGGCTACAAGATTTATTGACGAATCCTGATTCCATTGCCCATATCGTAGCGCTTTATGCGTTTGTCATATCGTTGGGGGTGCTGTTGGGAAAAATTAAAGTCTTCGGCATTTCGCTTGGAGTGACTTTTGTGTTGTTTGCAGGTATCCTGGCCGGACATTTCGGTTTTACGGGAAATTCCGCCATCCTTTCTTTCATACAGGATTTCGGACTTATCCTGTTTGTCTACTGTATCGGTCTGCAGGTGGGACCTTCTTTCTTCTCTTCCTTCAAGCGGGGGGGAATAACGTTGAACCTGCTTGCTGTGGGCATCGTCGTGCTCAACATAGCGGTGGCTCTGGCCTGCTATTTTGCCTTGCAGGGACGTGTGGAGATTCCGATGATGGTGGGTATCCTTTGCGGTGCAGTGACTAACACTCCGGGACTCGGTGCCGCCAACGAGGCTTTGCAGCAGTTGGAATATCAGGGACCGGAAATAGCCAACGGATACGCTTGCGCCTATCCGCTGGGTGTGATGGGAATCATTCTTTCCATGATTGTCATCCGTTACCTTTGTCGGGTGGATATGGATGCGGAACAGGATGAAATCCGTCAGCGTGAGGAGGCGAACCCGCATCTCAAGCCTTTCACGCTCTCTCTTGAGGTGCATAACGAGGCGTTGAACGGCAAGACTTTGCTTCAGGTGCAGAACTTTTTGGCGCGCGACTTTGTATGTTCCCGCATCATCCAGAACGGACACATGTACACGCCGAACTCCAAAACGGAGCTTCATCTGGGCGACCGTATGTTTGTCATCTGTGCGGAAGATGATTCGGAAGCGATAGTCGCGTTTATCGGTCCGAAGGTGGAACAGGACTGGGATGTGATCAACCAGCAGGACAAGCCGATGGTTTCACGCCGTATTCTGGTCACTCAGCCGAGCATGAACGGAAAGACGTTGGGCGAGATTCATTTCAGCAGCATGTATGGCGTGAATGTGACCCGTGTCAACCGTTCGGGTATGGACCTGTTCGCCGCCCGTCAGCTCCGTCTTCAGGTGGGCGACCGTGTGATGGTGGTAGGTCCGCAGGACGGCATCGAACGTGTGGCCAATCTTCTGGGTAATCAGTTGAAGCGTCTTGACCATCCGAACATTGTGACAATCTTTGCCGGAATCCTTTGCGGTATCTTGTTCGGAAGTCTTCCCATTGCCATTCCAGGAATGCCGACACCGGTGAAATTAGGTCTCGCGGGAGGACCGCTGATCATATCCATTCTTATCGGACGTTTCGGCTATAAGGTGAAACTTGTCACCTACACCACCATGAGTGCCAATCTGATGCTGCGTGAGGTGGGACTGGTGCTGTTCCTGGCCAGTGTGGGAATAAAGGCCGGAGGAAGTTTTGTCCAGACTGTAGTGGAGGGCGACGGACTGCTGTATGTGGGAATCGGTTTCCTGATTACATTTATCCCGTTGCTCGTGATTGGAGCCATTGCACGCTGGCATCATAGAGTCAATTATTTTACGTTGATGGGACTTATTGCAGGTAGTAACACTGACCCTCCCGCATTGGCTTACGCCAACCAGACTTCGGGCAATGATGCGCCGGCTGTGGGTTATTCAACGGTTTATCCGCTGTCTATGTTCCTGCGAATACTGACGGCACAGTTGTTGATTCTGCTTTTGGCTGTATAGGAGGACAGAGGCCATGAAAATGTTGGATTTAGTGAAGACACGTCATTCTGTCCGGAAATATTTGCCGGTCCCTGTGGAGCGGGCGAAACTGGACTATGTCATGGAGTGTGTGCGGCTGGCTCCTTCGGCTGTCAATTTCCAGCCATGGAAATTTGCTGTGGTGACGGAGGGGGAACGGCTTGCAGCCCTTAAAGAGGCTTATCCCCGTGAATGGATTTCGACAGTTCCATGCATTATAGTGGCATGTGCGGACCATCGTGAATCATGGCATCGTCCGTCGGACGGGAAAGACCATGCCGACATTGATGTGGCCATTGCAGTGGAGCATCTCTGTCTGGCGGCCGCCGAGATGGGCTTGGGAACGTGCTGGGTGTGTAATTTTGACGTGCCACGCTGTTGTGAGGTGCTCGGCCTGCCGACCGGTGTGGAACCGGTGGCATTGGTGCCGATAGGCTATCTGGCCGATACGGAGATTCCGGAAAAGAAGCGGAAGCCTATGGAGGACATCTTACTGCAGGTGTGACTGTTGTTTGATATTTTTTGATACAGGGCGCGGAGATTCGGACTGGATGCTGTAGGTCGGAATCTCCGCGCCTTTTTATGTCTCTTTCAGCGTTTTCCGAGAAATTGTCGGATCACTTCCGTGAAGTCTTTTCCATAACGCGCTTTCTTGAATTCTCCAATGCCGCTTATTTCACCGAATTCCTCCAGTGTGACCGGTTTCTGCGTACAGATTAATTTTAATGTTTTGTCGGAAAGTACGATATAGGGAGGGATGGCTTGCTGGTCGGCCAGCTTCTTGCGCAGTTTGCGGAGTTCCTCGAACAGCATTTCGTCGTTGGACGTTTCCGGGAATGACAGCTGGACAGTGGGTGACACCGTCTTGCTTTTTTTCCTTTCGGAAGTCTTCTTTTCACGTTCTTCCCTTTTGATGACCGCAAGTTGCGCCCGTTCGTGCCCGAACAGCACCTTGCGTCCCGTTTCGGTTATTTTCAGGTGATTGTTTTCATTGTAGGCCACTTCAAAATATCCCAGATTCAGCATCTGGAGCAGATAGTCCTGCCAGTCGCGTGCCGGGACATCACGTCCTGCACCGAATGTCTTTAGTTCATGGAACCCTTTGGCTGTAACTTCTTGTGTGGGAGTGCCTTTAAGTATGTCAATCAGCATGTGTATTCCGATGGACTGTTCTGTGCGCATGATGGCACTCAGGGCTTTCTGCACGATAATTGTGCCGTCGAACCGCTCGGGAGGATTCCGGCACACATCACAATTCCCGCAGTCGTGGTCCATGGTCTCTCCAAAATAGTTGAGCAGAATCCGTCGGCGGCAGATGTCGGTCTCTGCATATTGCCTCATGCGTTCCAGCTTCTCCTTGTTGATTTCCTGCTGTCCGCTTTCTTCTGCAAATTTGGAGAGCATCACAATGTCGCCGAATGAATAGAAGAGCAGCGTTTCGCTTGGAAGCCCGTCTCTTCCCGCGCGTCCTATTTCCTGATAAAAGCTTTCGATGCTTTTCGGAAGATTGTAGTGGATGACCCATCGCACATTCGATTTGTCAATACCCATTCCGAATGCGATGGTGGCACATACAATTTGTACCCGGTCGTTGATGAAGTCATCCTGTGCCCGCTCGCGCTGGACATTGTTCAGTCCGGCATGATAGACCGTCGCGCTGAATCCTTCTTCTTTCAGAAGTTCCGCTACCTTTTCTGTGCCGTTCCGGCTCATGCAATAGATGATGCCACTTTCTCCCTGATGCCGGAGCAGAAAGCGGGTGATGGTGCGTATCTTTTCTTTCTGCTGGAGTCCGCGTTTGACTTCCAGACTGAGGTTCGGGCGGTCGAAGGAAGAGATGAAGACTTTCGGGCTGCGCATGTGCAGTTGGCGTATGATGTCTTCACGGGTAATTTTGTCGGCCGTGGCGGTCAGGGCTACAATCGGCACCTGCGGAAATGCTTCTCTCAAAGACTTCAGTTGAGTGTATTCAGGACGGAAGTCATGTCCCCACTGCGAAATGCAGTGCGCTTCGTCAATGGCAAAAAGGGAGATTTTGATGTCGCGGAGCAGAAAGTTGATTTCAGAAAGCAGACGTTCGGGAGAAATGTAGAGCAGCTTCACTCTTCCGAGAAGACATGCCTGTTTCAGACGCGCGTTGGTGGTTTCATCGTTCATGCTGTTCAGCGCATATGCTGGGATTCCGTTCGCTTGGAGTGCTTCCACCTGATCCTTCATCAGGGAAATGAGCGGGGAGATGACGATTGCCGTACCTTCCGTCAGCAGTGCCGGAAGCTGAAAGCAGATGGACTTTCCTCCTCCGGTCGGCATGAGCACTACGGTGTCTTTCTTTTGTAGAATGGAAGTGATGATGTCTTCCTGAAGCGGGCGGAACTGTGTATATCCGAAATAGCTTTTTAGAGTCTGTAGTATGGTTTGGTTCGTCATTGTGTCTGGATTTTGAAGCAAAGGTATGGAAAAAAATGATATAAAACCGTCAAAAAGTTGCAGATTCAAAAAAGTTCTGCCATTTTTGTAAATTCTATTTGATGGATATTTGCATTCTGCCGATTGTTTGCAGGAGCCTAAAAAAATGACATGAGAGATGGTTGGACCGGAAATGGAGCATATTGGCGGTGATGGTGAAAAGTCAGGAAAGGAGAAATTGCCATATAATCTGAGGGAGCGTAAAATAAAGCATGCCCCTTATCGGGAGATTATCCGTGCCGGGCTGGCCGATGAATTGTATGACGGGATTCTGAAGATTGTGGTAGAGGAGAAGAAATATAAGGATGCCGACTATTCGGCCAAAGAGCTGGCAAAGGATCTGCATACGAATCCGCGCTATCTGTCGGCTGTCATCAATTCACGCTTCGGCAAGAATTATTCATGTCTGGTGAATGAATATCGGGTCAGGGATGCGCTTCGTCTGCTTCTCGACAAGCGTCATGTGGACAGGAGCATTGAAGAGATTGGTGTGATGGCGGGCTTTTCCAACCGTCAGTCGTTTTATGCGGCTTTTTATAAGAACGTGGGGGAGACCCCGAAAAATTACAGAAAACGCAATGAAAGAAAATAGTGGACATGAAAGTTTTGAATATGTGGTAGAACAGTTCGCTGATTTGCAGCTGCTGCGCTATCGCGTGCCGGGCTTTGAGAATTTGTCGCTCCGGCAGAAAACGCTGGTGTATTATTTGTCGCAGGCCGCTTTGGAGGGGAGAGACATTCTGTTCGACCAGAATGGCAGATATAATCTTCAGATCCGCCGTCTGCTTGAGGTGGTTTATGAGGATTATCAGGGTGACCGTGCCACGGAGGAGTTCCGTGCCTTCGAGGTGTATTTGAAACGGGTGTGGTTCTCCAATGGCATTTATCATCATTATGCGTGCGACAAATTCGTGCCGGACTTTTCGGAGGACTATTTGAGGGGGCTTGTCGCTTCGGTGGAGGAGGAACGCCTGCCGTTGGAGCAGGGAGAAACGCGGGAGGCGATGTGCGGGAAGCTTTTTCCTGTCATTTTTGATTCCTCTGTGATGCCCAAACGCGTGAACCAGACAGACGGAGAAGATCTTGTGCTGACTTCGGCTGCCAATTATTACAGCGGGGTTACTCAGAAGGAGGCGGAAGCGTTTTATGCGGCGCAGAAGGCCCAGGGAGGCGATGAACCGGTAATGTTCGGCATGAACAGCCGTCTGGTAAAGGAGAATGGCTGTCTGAAGGAGGAAGTATGGAAGGTGGGAGGAATGTATGGCCCGGCTATTGAGAAAATCGTAGCTTGGCTGGAGAAGGCTGCGACGGTGGCGGAAAATGACTCCCAGCGTAAGGTGATAAGTCTGTTGGTGGAGTTTTATAAGACGGGCGACCTGAAGCTGTTTGATGAATATTCTATCGAGTGGCTGAAAGATACCCGGTCGCATGTGGATTTTGTGAATGGTTTCATTGAAAGCTATGGTGATCCGCTGGGAATGAAAGCCAGTTGGGAGTCGATTGTGAATTTTAAGGATGTGGAGGCCACATCGCGCACGGAAATCATCAGTGCTTCTGCACAATGGTTTGAAGACCATTCGCCTGTGGATTCCCGTTTCAGGAAAGAACAGGTGACGGGGGTGTCGGCCAAAGTGATTACTGCGGCGATGTTGGGAGGAGACCTTTATCCGAGTACGGCCATCGGGATTAATCTGCCCAATTCGAACTGGATACGCAGTGTGCATGGCTCGAAATCGGTGACTATCGGCAATTTGATAGATGCATACAACAAGGCGGCTCGTGGAAGCGGGTTTCGCGAAGAATTCGTTTATGGAGATGTGGAGAGGAATCTGCTCGACAGATATGCGGATTTGACGGATAACCTGCACACCGACTTGCATGAATGTGTAGGGCATGGCTCCGGAAAGCTTCTTCCGGGAGTTGATCCGGATGCGCTGAAGGCATATGGGTCGACTATAGAGGAGGCCAGGGCTGATTTGTTCGGGCTTTATTATCTGCCTGACACCAAATTGGTGGAACTTGGACTGACTCCGGATGCTGAGGCTTACAAGGCTGAATATTATTCGTATATGATGAATGGCCTGATGACGCAGTTGGTGCGCATTGAGCCGGGGTGCAACGTGGAGGAAGCCCACATGCGTAATCGTCAGCTGATTGCCCGCTGGGCATTGGAACATGGAGCGGATACGAGAGCGGTGGAACTGGTGAGACGCGAAGGCAAGACTTATGTGAAGGTGAATGACTATCAGGAGTTACGGAGACTGTTCGGACGGCTGTTGGCTGAGGTACAGCGCATCAAGAGTGAAGGTGATTATGAGGCTGCCCGTCGGCTGGTGGAAAAATATGGTGTGCAGGTGGATCCTGAGCTTCATGCAGAAGTGCTTGCCCGTTACAGGACCTTGCATCTGGCACCCTACAAAGGGTTCGTGAATCCGGTATATACGGCATTGACCGACGATGAAGGGAAGATTGTGGATGTGAAGGTGGACTATACGGAAGGGTATGCGGAACAGATGCTCCGTTATGGACGCGAATATGCGAATTTATGAAAGGAAATGAAGATATGGAAAGTATCCATGAAACGATAAAAGGAATCAAAGCGAAATTCAGGCTTTTTATGAATGGGGTCGTTGCTCAAAGTCTGCGTGATAAAGGATTGGGCTATAAACTGATATTCGGTATCGAGTATCCTCGGATAAAGGAAATAGCCTCGGAATATCAGCCGGATCATGACTTGGCGCAGGCTTTGTGGAAAGAAGATATCCGTGAATGTAAGATCATGGCAGGGCTTCTGCAGCCCGTTGATGCGTTTTGTCCGGAAATCGCTGATATCTGGATTGAGGGCATGCGCTATCCGGAGGAGGCGGAATATGCCGTGATGAATCTGTTCCGGCGGCTTCCGTACGCTTCGGAAGCGGTGTTCCGGTGGATGGCTGATGAAAGGGAGTATTTTCAGCTTTGCGGTTATCTGCTGATGGCGCGTCTTCTTATGAAAGGCATGAAACTTAACGAACGTGCGGAAGCGGAGTTTTTCGATCAGGCCTTTACTGCTATAGAAGGTGGGACTCCGTGGGTAAGAAGGGCCGCTTCTTCCGCGCTGTGCAAATTCGCGCTCCAGAGCCGTACGCAGGCGAAAAGACTGGCGCGGCAGTTGGATGCTTTAAGGAAATGCCCGGATGAAGAGATACGTTCAGTGGCTGAAGAAATAAAAAATGAAATAGAATATAGCTTCTAATCTTTCTATTTTACGCAAAAAAGGTTAACTTTGAACGCTGAACATTTGAGTGATGGAAGAAAATATAAAAGATAAGGTAAAGCAGATTCTGACAGATTATTTGCAAAAAAACGGGCATCGCAAGACCCCGGAGCGATATGCTATACTTGATACGATTTATTCAATCAAGGGGCATTTCGATGTGGATGATTTGTATATCTATATGGCCGACAAGGAAAAGTTCCGTGTCAGTCGTGCAACGCTTTACAATACCATCATTCTGCTGATTGATGCCGGACTGGTAATCAAGCATCAGTTTGGCAGCACCTCTCAGTATGAACGTTCGTATAACAATGAAACCCATCATCACATGATTTGTACGTGTTGCGGCAAGGTGTCTGAATTTGAAGATGAAAACCTGAAGCAGGCGATTGCTGAAACGAAGCTGAAAGGATTTCATGCGTCGCATTATTCATTGTACATCTATGGGCTGTGCAGTAAATGTATGGGGGTGAAACGCAAGAAAAGTAATATAACAAAGAATATATAAAACAGAAGAATCATGAAAGTAGATGTTTTATTAGGTTTGCAGTGGGGAGACGAAGGTAAGGGAAAGGTGGTCGATGTGCTGACTCCCCGTTATGACGTGGTAGCCCGTTTTCAGGGTGGTCCGAACGCTGGCCATACACTTGAATTTGAGGGACAGAAGTATGTGCTCCGCTCCATTCCTTCGGGAATTTTTCAGGGCGACAAGATAAATATTATCGGAAATGGGGTGGTCCTTGACCCGGCTTTGTTCAAGGCTGAGGCTGAAGCGCTTGAGAAGAGTGGACATCCGCTGAAGGAACGTCTGCATATATCGAAGAAGGCGCATCTGATTCTGCCTACTCATCGTATCCTGGATGCGGCATACGAAGCGGCGAAGGGGGCGGCGAAAGTGGGTACGACCGGAAAAGGAATCGGCCCGACCTATACGGACAAGGTGAGCCGTAATGGATTGCGTGTGGGTGATATTCTGCATAATTTTGAAGAGAAGTATGCGGCGGCAAAGGCGCGTCATGAGAAGATTCTGCGTAGTTTGAACTATGAATATGACATTGCGGAAATCGAAAAGCAGTGGCTGGAAGGCATCGACTATCTGCGCCAGTTCCATCTGGTAGATAGCGAGCATGAGGTGAACGGTTTGCTGAAGGCTGGAAAGAGTATTCTTTGTGAAGGTGCGCAGGGAACAATGCTGGATGTGGATTTCGGCTCTTATCCTTTTGTTACTTCCTCCAACACTATTTGTGCCGGAGCTTGCACAGGATTAGGACTGGGACCGAACAAGATTGGTGATGTATATGGCATTATGAAAGCTTATTGTACTCGTGTGGGTGCAGGTCCTTTTCCTACAGAACTGTTTGATGAGACAGGAAAGACAATCCGTGATTTGGGACATGAATACGGTGCGGTAACTGGACGTGAACGCCGTTGCGGATGGATTGATTTGGTTGCTCTCCGTTATGCCATTATGGTCAATGGGGTCACTCAGTTGATTTTGATGAAGAGCGATGTGCTTGACGGGTTCGATGTTGTCAAAGCGTGTGTGGCTTATCAGGTGAATGGTGAAGAGATTGACTATTTCCCCTATGATATTACAGAAGGGGTTGAGCCTGTTTACGTGGAGCTTCCGGGATGGAAAACTGATATGACGAAAATGACCAGTGAAGATGAATTTCCAGAAGAGTTCAATGCTTATCTTTCATTCTTGGAGGAACAGCTTGAGACTCCTATAAAGATAGTGTCTGTTGGTCCCGACCGTGAACAGACGATAGAACGTTATATTGACTAAAGTATTTTGTAAAAATAGAAGGGGCTGTCTCAATGGGATTGGGGCAGCCTTCTTTGTATCTGCAGCGGCAGGCAGTTCCGAAATTTGTATCGTCCCCTCCATCCCCCAAGTCTTGAAGAGTGGTAAAAGAATTAAGGTGCGCCGGAATGATTTTTCTCATTCTGACACACCTTTTTAAGAGTGACCGCGACAGGATTCAAACCTGTAACCGGCTGATCCGTAGTCAGCTACTCTATTCAGTTGAGCTACGCGGCCATGTCCTTTTGTTTTGACGATGCAAAAGTAGGTATATTATCTGATATGTGCAAATTTTCTGTGAGTTTTTTTCTGGTTTTCTTCAATTTTTTATTCTTTAGGTGAAGATTATGTAGAAATGGAAGTGTTTAAGTTGTTGAAAATTAGTTCCTTTATTGCGCTTGTGCCGAGTTGCATATGTACAAGGGTTATAAGGTGCTGGAGGAACTTCTGTCGAAATCATATTCCATGAAGGAGAAGAAAAACGTACAGGTTGCACCGTTAAAGGGTTGGAGTATGGTGTTTATCATGTGTCACCGCTGTATTGGCAGAAGCCGTATTTTTAGAGGGCTGTAGAAGATACTCCTCTTCTGTTTGTTGCAGTCATGTCTGGTGAAGTGGGGTATAGAAACATCAGAACGCTGGCAATATCAACTTTCCTGTTCATTTGAAGGGAGTGAAGGTTGGATTTTTAGAATCTTTCTCATTCATAACTTCAATCATCTGTGGCCGAGTGTGATAAATGAAGAATTTTTGAAAAGTCTGTTTTGAGGTAAGCAATGGGGGCAAGGAAGGACATGAATTGGTTGTTATTTTTATTTGGCAAGGAGCTGACCATTCTACAAGCATATTCTTTCCTGACTGAACGGAGATATTTGGTGACAAATACCTATTTAGCTTACCATCAAATCACAATTCTTGTGGAGATTCATACACCTTTACAGCATTGTGTCCTTTTTCTTTTCTACATCAAACCACAACTGAAATGATATTGTACGTGGATCGTATTGGTTGTATAATTCTTCTTTTCTACATCAAACCACAACTTCGCGCATCCGGTGCCTTCATGGGTTTCAGTTGTATAATTCTTCTTTTCTACATCAAACCACAACCTGTTTGTATTGCATAGAAGAACGGTTCCTGTTGTATAATTCTTCTTTTCTACATCAAACCACAACCTCCGCGGCCGCTTCGCGACCACTCCGTAAGTTGTATAATTCTTCTTTTCTACATCAAACCACAACCATTTTGGCGAGCCTTTTCTTCTGTTTTTCGTTGTATAATTCTTCTTTTCTACATCAAACCACAACAAAAAGTCGCCTTTCTCTATTTCATTCGCAGTTGTATAATTCTTCTTTTCTACATCAAACCACAACCAATGTATCGCCCTGCAGTCACTATTGTGTGTTGTATAATTCTTCTTTTCTACATCAAACCACAACACGCTGTGTGATCTTGTTATGATTTTTCGGTTGTATAATTCTTCTTTTCTACATCAAACCACAACCCCCGCTCACCGCGATTCTGTTCAGCATGTGTTGTATAATTCTTCTTTTCTACATCAAACCACAACTGTTTGTTTGCATAATAGTTTTTGAATATGGTTGTATAATTCTTCTTTTCTACATCAAACCACAACTGTTTGTTTGCATAATAGTTTTTGAATATGTTGTATAATTCTTCTTTTCTACATCAAACCACAACCAGCCGTTCAGAATGTGATGGCCATCAAGGGTTGTATAATTCTTCTTTTCTACATCAAACCACAACTTGTATGAGTATCGCGGTACCCGTGATATCGTTGTATAATTCTTCTTTTCTACATCAAACCACAACCGGATGTTCGTCTCAGGTCTTACGCCGTCCGTTGTATAATTCTTCTTTTCTACATCAAACCACAACGACTTTGTTTTTTGCATGACGATGATGGTGTTGTATAATTCTTCTTTTCTACATCAAACCACAACATCTTACTGCGTTAGGGCATCTTGCCCGCCGTTGTATAATTCTTCTTTTCTACATCAAACCACAACTATCTCGGAGTTCTCTAAGGCGTGCGCGTAGTTGTATAATTCTTCTTTTCTACATCAAACCACAACGATTTCCAGTTTGTTGTTTAATGAATCGGCGTTGTATAATTCTTCTTTTCTACATCAAACCACAACTCGCTCCCTGCATGTTTGCTCCGCTTGCGGTTGTATAATTCTTCTTTTCTACATCAAACCACAACTTCCCCGGTGTCGTTTCCCCGCCAAATATGTTGTATAATTCTTCTTTTCTACATCAAACCACAACATCAAGTCTAACCGGGCTTTCTTGGTAAGGTTGTATAATTCTTCTTTTCTACATCAAACCACAACACAGACATTTTGTTGCTGTCACCCAGCGTGTTGTATAATTCTTCTTTTCTACATCAAACCACAACGTGAACCCTTTAAGTGATTGGAATTAAGCTCTATATATGCACTTTTAATAACACGAAGTAGCTATACAAATGTAGAATCTTAACAAAAGTACTAAAAAAATTCCAGTTGGATGGGGGCTTTTATCTCTTTTTTTGCCGCTTTGCCAAAGATTGTTTCAATTTCCCCATATTGTTTGTCTGTTACTGCGAGCATACTTACCTTACCAGTAATGGGCATTGTAATCTTTACGCGTTTTTTGTGCACAGCAAGACTTTCGTATGAAGCGCAATGACGGATATATACAGAAAACTGCATCATTACAAATCCGTCCTTCAATAAATTCTTTCTAAAGTCGGAAGCAATCTTCCGCTCCCGTTTGGTTGTTACAGGTAAATCAAAGAACACAAACAGCCACATGATACGATAAGCATTCAAACGACATTCACTCATACAAACGAAGGATAAATGATACTCTCCTTTTTATCTTTCAACGCACGGACAAGTGAAGCTGTAGTCATAGATAAAGCAACTTGAAGGGGACGTATCTGGTCTTTCATTTTTACATCAGTAAAAAGCACTCTCACAAGTGACTGTTTAGCTTCTTTGTCCAAACAAGCCTCTGATGAATATCCGAAAATCTGATATACTGCATAATCTATAAACGGACGATAAGGTTCCATGACATCATCGGCCAATGGGAATGCGTTATAACGATTACGGTGAAACAAACCAAAAGCAGGAAATAGTCCGGAACCCAATAAAGCACGAGCCACAGCAGCACGAAGGATGGCATATCCATAGTTCAATAAAGAATTGGGATCCTCACCATTACGGTTACGATTGAATCGCCTCCCATACATTTGCTGCCAATAGATTTTAGCGGCCAGTCCTTCACGGTTATCGCTATCGCCTGAAAGCACATTCATATAATAGGGCTTCAAGACTTTGCCGTCACGGCCTAACATGTCAAGTAACGCTGCCTGATTCCGTATTTTATACTCTATGATATCTTTCCATATCCTTTTTTTCGTGGGTAAAGATGCCTCAACCTGAAATCTATATACTTCTTGCTGAATAGCGTTCGATTCCAAAGGCATTAGCATCGTATTGGGCATGCATTGAGCATTACAGAATATTACGGCAACATTATTGTCTGCCAAGGCATTCAGCAATGGAATCGTGAAATGCACCATTTGGTTTTCCACAATTATAACACCCACATCTTCTATCGGTCTTGTAATAACCTCCTCAACGTCTTTATACCGTATTTCTATTTGGTTATATTTCAAGGACAGCGATACTGGAGTCGTAAAAAACAAGGTTTGCTTTATCATCGGTTCTTGAATCTAATTTTTTCCAAATCATCCATTTCAAAATCATAGCCTTGCACCAAAGCCTTAAATTGAGTGTGATACAAGGCGATAGCCGCTCTTGTAGTTTCAGCATTCTTAAAAACTCCATTTGTCAATTTGACATCTTTTGCAGGACGAGCTTCCTGATGGAATAACAAAGAGAGAGTTCCATAATTACATCCGTTTACCACCATAGAAGACATTCCTGTTATCTTATAAAGCCGTTTGCACAATTCGGCCTCGTTAAGTTCATAAACTTCTTCAGGAGTCTCTTCATACAACAACACCATCGTTCCAATTTTGAGTTTCCATCTTAACGGATAACCATTTTTACTTTCTGTAGGCAATATATCGATATCTTGTGCCGAAACGCCGCTATTATAGTATTCTACAGCATCCAAACGGTTGATAAGTTCGAAGTCTCGTTTTTCCTTACCGCTCTCGTTTTTACCCACATAAATGCCCATCATGTAATTTGAATCGTTGGCTACATGGAATTTGCGTTTATATTCTTTAGTCGAAAGGTCGCGCTGCAAGCGGATATCTAACGGACGTTTGATTTGTGGGGTATAAACTCTTACCTTATAAATAGCGACCCTCTTGTCCTTATTCATCCAAATACCGGCTTCTACAGCTTTTTTCAAACTGCCATGTCCTTTTATGGCCGCTTCCACTTTCTCACGCACAACATCATCCACGATGTTTTTCACATTCTTTTCATCCAACTGGTCCAAAGGCTTACGAACTACGTATCTGATTTCCCCGTCACGTTCTATGGCTCCATAATAGGTGTCTTGATGCAAGGAACCACGGGCTGTGTCTCCTTGCATATATTGGCCGGTGATTTTTCCATCTTTACGTATTTTCTTACGAGTTTGTTTACCCAAATTATCTGCAGTGTAATGATTAATGAGCAATGTTTCATCAAGATGTTTCATGTCCTCAGTAAAAGTGCTCCATGGTTTTGGGAATTCTGCACGACGACTGTCCATTCCCCACTCCCAACGTTCTTCGTCATGATAATATTGAGCTAGTCTGTCATACTCGGCTTTACCGATGCATGCAATAGTGATGGCATCTATCACATGATGGCAATGATTCACACGCTGTTTTTTCTCATACTCCTGCTGGATTCCCCATATCTTCCGAAAATCCGAAGTGGCAATGCCCTTGACGACATAGACATTCTTAAATACAGATTTCAGGTAGGACCGTGCATATTTGGAAATGACGCTGATATCCACTCCTTGACGGCGGGAAAAACCTTCAGGTACTTCAGTCATGGTAAACCGGTCATATTTCCCTTTCCAATAATCGCGCTCCAGCATGAGACGATGATGTTTCTGAATCATACGGTCTTTTACTTCCTTATCACTGATGCCTCGTGTGTTAATTCTACGTATTTCTTTACCCAATTTTTCGATTGTTTCTTTCCAAGCATCGATCCGTTCCATAATCTGTTCATGGTCGGCCAATTGTGACGGGAGTTGCGTCCGTTTAATTTCACGGTTATAACGGCTATTGCAGAGAGTCAGGTTCATGGCAGTAGAATCGCCACCTGCACTGCGTGGAATAGTATGTTCTATGTCATATTTGTTGGGATTGAAAATGTCAGCGAACTTTATAGTTTCTCCTGTATAGAGACATAAATGATTCTGTTCTTCCCACAACTGATATTTGAGCACGTCAACCGAGGAAGGCTCATAACCGCTTCCAAAGTGTTCTCTAATTTTATCGGCAGCCTCTTTGTGCCGCTTGTTGCGTTCGTTCTGCCACTGACGTATTGCTGCACGTTTGTTTGAATCGTTGAGTTCACGCGCAAACTCAATGTGTATGGTGGTGTTTTCATCAATCTTTCCTTCTTTTAACAATGCATTGACAACATGTCGAAGGCGGAACAGCGAATGCATAGCCATCGGATTACGCATGCTGCTGGTCCGTGGCGATCCTAATTGATAATAACCTCCGGCGGTCTGTTGGCGCACCTTTGGAAAAGTTTCTATCATTGACGGGTGGTAAAGGTTCTTCAACCTATGTTCTTCCTTCTCATCGAGATTGTATTTATAGGCAATGTATCGTTTCACATACTCTTCCTGGGTACGGATGGCGGACATGGAAGGGTCGTAATCGTAGAACGCTTTCACAATATCATCCGCCTCTTCATGCGGCAATATAGGCAGCAAGGCATCTTTATTCATCTTGCAGGGAACCACACTGGGAAGATTGGCCAAAAATACGGCATGGGAATAAATCATGCCATACGTCTTCATGTAAGGAAGAATCTTCCTGATGGCTTTCAAGGAAAGTGATGCGTAGCCCGAAGGTAAATGTATCTTGCTGAATATGCAAGCATGTTCCTCATCCATTTGCAGTTTCTCTCGGGCAAACTCCTTCAGCTTGTCTTCGCTATCAAAAAAGAACAATACATGCCAAATGTCGTTCATGATTTCATAACGGTTTTTCCCTGCTCCACGTGTATAGACTTCACAAGCCCTTTCCAACCATTCATCTATCTGAGCTTTTACATCAAAGGCTTCCGACAATTGGGCAATAACTGGGCAACCGCTAACCAAGGTATCCATATAATAGTTGAAACGGTACGCACGCTCTGCCTGGTCCTTGTAATAGCAGTAGTTTTTCTTGCCGTTTGAAAGTTTCTTCGCGATATCCTCAAACTTAAATGTCTTCCCTGATTTTTTTAGGAACAAAGGAATGATGGCCTGTTTTTCATTCTCGGTCAATGCCCTCAGTTCATTATCACTGGGACCTTGCATTTTGATATTATTGATGAAAGCATACATGCGGTATTGCTCATACAGCGGATGAGACATCGGACACCTTGACTTGGAGGGTTCGTAAACACATCTTCCTACCGTATGTTTTTGCGACTTCAGGGGACGTTGCGTGATAATTATTTGGCGAAGCTTCTGGGTTAGTTCTTCTGACAGGCCTTGTTTCCGACAGATGGCAAGCAGTTCTTTTTCATAGTCTTTCCGACTGGTATATTTTGTTCGTATTTTTTCTCCATTCTGATACAACCGGTAGAAGTATTCTCCCAAATATTCTGTTCCGCAATCCCGCATGGATTGAGCTAATGCTTCTATATCTTGTTTGACTTCTCCGTCGCTTTCTTTTGTATTTTCCTTGCGGTTGCTTAAGAAACCGCGCCTTTGGTTCAGGTGATAAATGGCACGGCCTACAATATAACGATTCTTCAGACTTGAAAGATCCAACTTTTCGGTAAGACAGAGATGCCGGAAATAATAAGGATTATCGCCTGTGCTATCATCAGTACGCTGCCAAGCCATAAATGTTTCGTTCAAAGGATATTTTTTCAGCGAACGCCATTGTTTTAATTCCTCTACAGATAGCGGAGGGCACAATTGATGTTTGATGAGAATCTTAAGCAAGCTTATTTTCCGTACTTTCCTACGCCAATAGCCGACACGCTGATGTTTATATCCGGTTCGTTCAGATGCTTTTGACGACTCTATCCCTTTTTCTATTTTTACACCTTCCTGAAAAATATTCCCGCCCCTGTCTATCAAGGTATATCTGTTTTCCGATGCTTCATCGTCATAATCTACGATAGACCATCCAATGCTGTTTGTGCCAGTGTCAATACCTAGTATCCGTTTTCTCATTTATAGTATTATTATGATTAAAGATTAAACATTCTGATTATTGTTTGCGAATTTAAGAAAAAAGATTTACATTTGCAATATAAGATTTTCTACATCTTATCACAATAAGGCCTTCGGGCCGAAGGGTAAAACCTATACTCCCGCTTCGGTGGGAGTTTTTTTTATGCATGCTATTGCATTTAAATGTGTCATACACAAAATAAAAAGGAGCCAAGCGAAACCGCTTAACTCCTTCATTTTCACCAGTCGGGGTGACTGGATTCGAACCAGCGACCACACGCCCCCCAGACGCGTACTCTAACCGGGCTGAGCTACACCCCGAATTGCGGATGCAAAGGTAGTGAATTGTTTTGAATGGACAAGCGTTTTCGCGTATTTTATTTCAAAAATTTTGTTGGAATCTTGTCAGTCAGCGCGTTATGGATGCCTGTTCTTTGACGGGATATGGCGGTCGGGCAAGGGTGTTGGTGAAGTTCCGGAAGCGCTTGTCCATTGTCTTGCATTGTCAGAGTAAAGTAAAAGGGTATTTTGAATGGAACAGGCGTTTGTTTCAGTCGGAACAAGCGGCTGTTCTTGGTCCGGCAGGCTGTTGTCTGTCGGGGAGGAGGATGCAAAGCTTCCGTCGGTCAGGAATCTTTCACTTGAGAAAAAACACGCAAAGTTTTGGAGATTAGAGAAAAAAGCGTACCTTTGCGCCGCAATTGTAATTTCTAATATTAATAATTAATTAACGAATTAGTATGAATCAATACGAAACCGTTTTCATTTTGACTCCCGTTTTGTCTGACGTACAGATGAAGGAAGCGGTAGAAAAGTTCAAGGCAATCCTGACAAATGAGGGTGCTGAGATCATCAATGAAGAAAACTGGGGCTTGAAGAAATTGGCTTATCCGATTCAGAAGAAGTCGACAGGTTTCTATCAGCTGATTGAGTTCAAGGCTGAACCGAATGTGATTGAAAAACTGGAAGTGAATTTCCGTCGTGACGAACGTGTGATCCGTTTCCTGACTTTCAGAATGGACAAGTATGCAGCAGAATACGCGGCTAAGAGAAGAAGTTTAAAATCAACTAAAAAGGAGGAAAATTAATCATGGCACAGCAACAATCAGAAATCAGATATTTAACTCCGCCCTCAGTAGACGTCAAGAAGAAAAAGTACTGCCGTTTCAAGAAGAGCGGTATCAAGTATATCGACTATAAGGATCCTGAATTCCTGAAGAAATTCTTGAATGAGCAGGGAAAAATCCTTCCGCGCCGTATTACCGGTACTTCTCTGAAGTTCCAGCGTCGTATTGCGCAGGCTGTGAAAAGAGCCCGTCATTTGGCTTTGCTGCCCTACGTAACTGATATGATGAAATAATTAAAGGAGGAATAAGTATGGAAATAATTTTGAAAGAAGATGTGGCTAACCTGGGCTACAAGGATGACATTGTAACTGTGAAGTCAGGTTATGGACGTAACTATCTTATTCCGACCGGCAAGGCTGTCATTGCTTCTCCATCTGCGAAGAAGATGTTGGCTGAAGAACTGAAACAGCGTGCTCTCAAGCTGGAGAAGATGAAGAAGGACGCTGAAGCTGTCGCTGAATCTCTGAAGGACGTTTCTTTGAAGATCGCTACGAAGGTAAGCGCGACAGGGGTTATCTATGGTTCTGTTGGCAATCTGCAGATTGCTGAAGAGCTTGCTAAGCTTGGTCACAATATCGACCGCAAGACGATTGTGGTGAAGGGCCAGGTGAAGGAAGTGGGCCAGTACACGGCTACCGTGAGACTTCATAGAGAAGTTTCTGTGGAAATTCCTTTCGAAGTAGTTGCGGAAGAAGCTTGATTTGTTATCTGTAAATACTTGATAATGTTCCCGACCGGATCCCTTTCCGGTCGGGATTTTTTTTATGTGACGGGCATGCCTTTTCGGGCGGTAAGCCTGCCTTTACGGAACCGGCCGGACAGTAGAGTTTTGTTTATTGCTTTATGATGGGGGAAGACACTGCGGATGCTTGTCTGATATGGGGGGAGATGGGAGATAAATGAAGAATGAGGAATGAAGGGAGAATCCTCTGCGTGTTTGAAAGCGCAGCTTGAGTTGCTCACCCCCGTTCCTCATTCTTCATTTCTTTACTTCTTCAGGCGTTCTGCCATCGCTTTGGCGAGTTCTTTTGCCTGTGCATAATTGTCAGTTTTCATGCTTTGTTTCATTTCCACCGGATTGCCTACAACCTCAAATTTCAGCTTCTCGGCATATTCGGCCAGCTTTTTCACCGCCGCACTTGCCCATGTGTAGGAGCCGAAGTAGCCCATGATGCGATTCTTCATGTCGCGTGCGGCTATCTTGTCCAGCAGAGCCTGCATCTCGGGATAGAGGTTCATGTTGTAGGTGGTGCATCCCACAATCAGTCCCTTGTACTTGAAGATGTCCGACAGAATGTAGGAATGATGCGTGTGCGACACGTTGTGGAGGATGATGTTTCTGATTCCTTCCTTGCTCAGTTCCTCAGCGATGGCTTCGGCAAGCTCTTCCGTGTTGCCGTACATGGTGCCGTAGGCGATGACCACACCTTCCTCGCCTTCATAGCGGCTCATCTTGTCGTACAGGTCGATGACCTGTGGGATTTTCTCTTCCCACACCGGTCCGTGGGTCGGGCAGATTGTTCGGATGGGCAGTCCTGCACACTTCTGCAATGCCTTCTGTACAGGATTTCCGAACTTGCCCACAATGTTCGAATAATAACGGCGCATTTCCTCCCAATAGATGTCCGTGTTGATGTTCCTGTCGATGCATCCCCCGTTGAGCGCGCCGAAGCAGCCGAAGGCGTCGCCGGAGAAGAGGATGCCTTCCGTCTCGTCGAAAGTGACCATCGTTTCGGGCCAGTGCACCATCGGGATGAGATAGAAGCGCAGGCTGTGGTGTCCCAGTTTCAGAAAATCGCCGTCGCCCACCACGTAGCGTTCGCCCGTCACTCCGTAGTAGCCTTCCACCATGTCGAAGGTCTTCTTGTTGCCCACCAGCACGATTTCAGGATAATATTTCTTGATGAGCGCGATGGAACCCGAATGGTCCGGCTCCATATGGTTGATGATCAGATAGTCAATCTTCCGGTCTCCGATGACGCTGCGGATTTTTTTCATGTACACTTCAAAGAAGGCCACGTCCACCGTGTCCACCAGTGCCACCATGTCATCGTCCGCAATCAGATAAGAGTTGTAAGACACGCCGTAAGGCAGCGGCCACAGATTCTCGAACAAAGCTTTTGTCCGGTCGTTCACACCTACATAATGAACTTTTCCTTTAATTTCCATATTATACCTGATTTGTTATGGTTTGTTGTAATGTTTTCCTTGCCAAGTGTCGCGTTCGCGCATCCGTTTCTTCAGCTTTTCAGTGAATTCGTAGTTCTTCAGTCCCCAGTCGGGGGCGATGAGGAGTTCTTTCGGCGACTGTGAGATGAATCTTTCCAGCACGATGTCGGGGCGCAGGCGTTCCACGTAGTCGATCACCAGGTCGGCATATTCATCCGCTCCGTACAGGTGGAACCGTTCGGGGTGCTCTTCATATTCGTGGGCCATGCGTGTGCCTTTCACCAGTTGGAGCTGGTGGAGCTTGAGTGTGGTGAGGGGAAGTCCGGAAAGCGTGCCGGCCTGTCCGATTATCCCTTCCTTCGTTTCTCCCGGAAGTCCGAGGATGACATGCCCGCCCGTCAGGATGCCTCTTCCGGCGGTTCTTCTGACTGCATCGGCCGTACATTCGAACGTGTGCCCCCGGTTGATGCGCTCCAGTGTGCCGTTGTCCGTACTTTCTATTCCGTATTCAACGAGCAGGAACGTCCGGCGGTTCAGTTCCTCCAGATAGTCCAGCAGCGGGTCGGGCATGCAGTCCGGGCGTGTGCCGATGACCAGTCCCACCACATTCTCCACACCGAGTGCCTCCTCATACATGCGTTTCAGCGTTTCCGTTTCGCCGTATGTGTTGGTGTAGGCCTGAAAGTAGGCCAGATATTTCATCTTCGGGTATTTCCGTGAAAAGAACTCCACCCCTTCGCGCACCTGTTGTCCGACGGGTTTTCCGGTGTGGCAGTAGGCCGGGTTGAACGTCTGGTTGTTGCAGTACGTGCATCCTCCATATCCTTTTGTCCCGTCTCTGTTGGGACAGGTGAAGCCTGCGTTGACGGATATTTTCTGTACCTTGTACGGAAACCGTGCGGCCATGAAGCTGGAGAAGTCATTGTAGCGTGTCCGTTCGTTCATCGTTTGCCCTTTTACGGATGCAAAGATAGTTCTTTTTCATGGAAGTGCAAAAAGATTGGAGGCGGGACGGGGCCGGAAAAACAGGCGGCTGTTCCGGGCAGGATAACGGGCTGTTCTGTCCGGAATGTCCGCCTGTTCCGGCCGGCGGAACCGCCTGCCTTTTTGCGGATGCCGCCCGATGCGCAGAAGTGTAAAAATGACACTCTGTTTTTTGTTAAAACGTGTGATGTTTTTATGAATTTTCTTGCGGGTGTCCGTGTGCTTCCCTTTCTGGACTTTTTTCGGGTCTCGTTTCCCGAAAATTTCATGAATCCCGCTTCAGGGCCTTCTGGAGTGGGGTGGGAAATATGTTATACACAATATTCCATGCATTTGTACAATATTTTATTTTCTTCTTTCAGGTTATTTCATATTTTTGTGTGAAAGTTAAGTGAAAGAAACTGTGCGGAATGAAAAAGAGATAAAGATAGGATTTTTTTAATCAATGAACAATAAATGAGAACAACTAACTTTTGTCTAACTTTAAAAACATGGTGTATGAAAAAAAACTACTATGTGGGAGCAACTTTGGCTCTGCTGTTGCTGGCAGGTTGCAATGACGACACGGATGTCAAGTTTGCGAATGATTCGGGAGTAAAAGTCACTTTCAGTGCAGTAATCAATGATCCGAACGCCAACAATCTTTCAAGAGTGACGGGAGTGGCTTTTGAAGACGGCGACTCTTTGGGCATCACATGCGGGCCTACGCAGGTGAACATCAAGTATCGTTACAATGCAGCCGACCAGAGCTTCACGGCGGCGAACGCTTACAATGAAGTGTGGCTGATGGGTAACGACGAATATGCGGTGAGTGCCTATTATCCTTATAAAGGTGACGAGGATGTGGCGCCGATGGTGCAGACGGTGGTGACTACCTCCGAGTTCCAGCGGACGGCGGAAGCCCGTGAGGGTATCGACTATCTGTACGCTTCCGGTACGGCTAACCGCTGGAACCCGAACGTGCAGTTAGCTTTCAGACATGTGATGAGCCGTCTGGTCTTGAAGTTCAAGCCCGGAAAGGACTATCAGGGAAATCCCATCACTTTGTCTGACGTGGACTTCTATATATGTGGTCTGAATCTGTACGGGACCTTCAATCCCAATACGGGAGAAACAGCCCTTACGCCCCTTTCTGTAGACGAGAGCGGAGCTGTGATTGAAGACCCGAGCCGCGAGAATAGTGTTTCCCAGCAGTTGGATGAAACCAACGACTTTACTTTTACGGGCATATTCCTCCCGCAGACAGTGGACGGAAGCAATGAATTCGGCGGGGTACTGCTGGAAGCTGCCATGCGTACGGGTGACTCCAGATCATTCTACAGCGTGACGCTGGGACCGGACGTGCTGCCGGAACTGCTTGCCGGATATTCTTATGAATATGAGCTGACTGCCAATGCCTATAACGACAATGAAATCAGGCTGGATCTCTCGGGGGTGCAGATCAATCCGTGGAACTCTGTAGACGGCGGTACTTTTGAACCGACTCCGGGCGTTGCGGGCACCAATGCGGATGCCACTTCTTCCACTTGGGGCGACATGGAGCAGGTAGATGTGGAAGCCACTCCGGTGGAATAAGACCTTAGAATTATAATATATATGTAAACTCAAAAAGAAATTCTTATGAAAATATACAGCTATTTATCAGCAGCTTTTTTGGCCGGAATGGCAGTTATGACTTCCTGTACCAAGGAGGAAGGTCTGGGAGGTGATGTCGCTTCGCAGGGCTTGCAGATTACGGTGTCTGCCGCCGGTTTTGAAAATGTGGACGGCAGCCGTACCATCGACAACGACCTTACCACTTATTTCGCGAGCGGTGACGCAATCGGTGTGTTTGCTGTGCGCGGAGGAGAAATTGTGGAAGGCATCGAGAACCGCAAGTTCACTTATAACGGTGTGTCGTGGGATCTGGAAGGCGACGCGATAGAATATAAGGGTACGGAATTCAGCTCGATGAAGTTCTATGGCTATTATCCGTATGACGCTGACATCACAATCGGTGCAGGTCAGGAGTTTGATCCGGCCAAGTCGAACGAGATTCCGGAAGGTGATCCGTTTGAAAACTATGTGAGCCGCTGGACCGTAGGAAACGACCAGAGCGAAAACTACAGCAGCTATGACCTGATGACCAGCGTAAGCTCGGCCGAGGGAGAACGTCTGCAGGGAAAGGTGTCGTTCACGATGCAGCACCGCATGGCACTTGCTTCTGTAAAGATGCCGACTTTGGTATGGGACTTTACAAATGCAGGAGTGGACGACTATAATCTGGAAATCACCCCGTTAACGTTCACAATGAACGGAGAGGAAGCTCAGGCACGCTATGACGAGACTACGGGCACTTACCGTATGCTGGTGAAGCCGGGACGCGATTTCACTGTCGGAGGTACATACCAGGGTGCCGAGCAGGTGATGCAGTTCAACCACACGGCCAATCTGGAAAGCGGCAAGGCTACACAGTATAACATTGTGGATAACAGCAAGAAGACTTACACATTGAATGTCGGTGACTTCTTCTGCGCGGACGGAACAATTACGAGCGGTGAGGAAGATGCTCCTGAAAATGCGATAGGTATCGTTACATATATCGGTAATCCTCAGCCGCATGTGACTCATCCGGACAACAACACGGAAATGACGGATGCATTGTTCCGTGATTATCCGAACTGTACTCACGGACTGGTCGTTGCACTGGACGATTCTCAGGGCACTACAAGCCAGTTCAGCGGCAAGGGACTTTTCAGCACTTGGTTCTCCGGCAATGAAGAGTGGAGCGGCAAGTTTGTAGGCTGTAACACAGGTAACTCAACCAGTCCGATTGATATGTTCCCGGGTTATCAGGGATACAATAACACTACACTGCTGACCATGTGTTATGAAAGCGGTTCCACTACGCCTTGTGACCCTGCCTATACTTATATCATGGCCTACAGGGAGGCTGTCGCTGTGCCTTCTGTGGCTTCTGTATGGTATATTCCGAGCTTGGCCGAACTGCAGCTGATTTATGATAATATAGGAGATGTAAATGCAGGAATACGCGCTGCCGGAGGAACGGAACTTACTTCTACCGCAACAGGAGTCTTGACAGGCTTCTACTGGAGCAGCAACGAACGTAATGATTCGTTCATGTGGCTGCATCACATGGATGGAGGACCGGAGTTCCTGAACCGTGAACGTGGTTCGCGTGCCGGTTATTTCCGCATGATGCTTGCATTCTAAAAACTTATGTTAATCAAGAAGACACTAACTTATGAATAAGAAAAACTATATAAAAGTCACCGCTCTGCCGATGGCCCTGTTTTTCTCTGCCTTAGCCGTTGCGCCGTTTTTCGGTAGTCAGGCTTATGCCGCTGTGGAAGCCACGCAGCAGCAGGCGACGATAAAGGGTACGGTGGTCGACAGCAACGGTGAACCCGTAATCGGGGCGAGCGTCGTCATCGAGGGTACCACTACGGGTACCATTACCGATATCGACGGTGTGTTTATGCTGAACTGTCAGCCGGGCACGAAACTTCAGATTTCGTTTATCGGATACACCACAAAGACGGTGCCGGCCAAGGCAGACATGAAGGTGGTGATGGAAGACGACAGCCAGATGCTTCAGGAAGTGCAGGTCGTGGCCTACGGTGTACAGAAGAAGGTGACCGTGACCGGTGCAATCTCCAGTGTCGGCTCTGAAGAACTGACCCGTACTCCGGTAAGTTCCGTAAACAACGTCCTCGGCGGTCAGATGACCGGTTTGACCACCGTGCAGTATTCCGGTGAGCCGGGTTCGGATGCGGCCGACATATTCGTGCGTGGTAAGGCCACGTTCAACGATTCGTCTCCGCTGATTCAGGTGGACGGTGTGGAACGAAGCATGAGCGACATCGACCCGAATGAAATTGAAAGCGTGACCGTGCTGAAGGACGCTTCGGCTACTGCCGTGTTCGGTATCCGTGGTGCGAACGGTGTGATCCTGATCACCACTAAGCGCGGTAAGGAAGGAAAGGCAACCGTCACGTTCAACACCTCTGCCAGTATCCTCCAGCCGACCAAGATGGTGGAACAGGCCAATTCATACGAATATGCCACGTTCTATAACCAGCTGATGATAAACGACGGGGCGGCTCCGAGATTTTCGGATGTACTGGTCCAGAAGTTTAAGGATCATTCCGACCCGATTCTTTATCCGGATACCCGCTGGGCGGATTATATCATGAAGAACATGGCTTTGCAGACCCAGCATAACCTGAGTATTTCCGGAGGTACTGACAGGGTGCGTTATTTCATTTCTGCCGGTGCCTATACGCAGGGCGGTCTGTTCCAGAATTTTGAGCTTCCGTACGATGTAAGTTATTCTTACAAGCGTTTCAACTATCGTGCCAACTTCGATATTGACGTGACGAAGACCACGTTGCTGTCGTTCAATCTGGCCGGCAACGTCGACAATTCCTATAAGCCGCATACGAGCCAGGGAGTTTCCGGTATGATTAAGAATATGTACTATGCCACTCCTTTCTCCAGCCCGGGAATCGTGGACGGAGTCGGATATGTGGTGACCGCACAGGATTACGGAGGTGAAGACGGCCTTCCTTTTGTGGGGGGTACGGGTATGTCGTATTATGGAAGCGGATTCGACCGTGCCAGCAACAACAAGCTGACGGCCGACTTGATACTCGACCAGAAACTGGACTTCATCACGAAGGGGCTGTCTGTCAAGGTGAAAGGTTCATATAACAGCTCGTTTGTCGTGACCAAGACAGGTACAGGTGGTGCAGTGGCTACCTATACTCCGGTTCCGCAGGAAGACGGAAGCCTGAAGTACCGTAAATCGGGTGAGAATACGGACGTGCGCTATTCTTACAGCAACAGCAAGGCGCGTGACTGGTACATGGAAGCCAGCCTGAACTATGCCCGTTCTTTCGGCGACCACAATGTGACGGCACTGTTCCTTTACAACCAGTCGAAGGAATACTATTATGGATCACAGTATAGTGACGTACCTCGTGGATATGTCGGTCTGGTGGGCCGTGTCACTTACGACTGGCAGAGCCGCTATATGGCCGAATTCAACATCGGTTACAACGGTTCGGAAAACTTCGCACCCGAACGCCGTTTCGGTACGTTCCCCGCAGGATCTCTTGGATGGATCATGAGTGAGGAAAAGTGGTTCCAGCCGCTGAAGCCTTGGGTCAGCTTCCTGAAGCTGCGTGCCAGTGTGGGTATGGTCGGTAACGACAAGACACCGAACAAGGACATGCGTTTCCTGTATCTTCCCGACCCGTATCAGGTGAACAATGCTGATCTTCCTAACCGTTCCAATAATTCCGGTTATGCCTATGCGTTCGGTATTGAGAACAGTACGGTAAGTATGGGAGCCCGGGAACTTTCAAAGAACAATGCGGAAGTGGGATGGGAAACCGCTCTCAAGCAGAACTATGGTATCGACATGAACTTCTTTGATGACCGTCTGCGCACTTCAATCGACTATTACCGTGAGCATCGTAAGGACATTCTTCTGCTTGACGGAACGGCACCGAGCCTTATCGGTTTCACAGTGCCTTATGCAAACCTCGGTGAGGTGAACAGTTGGGGATGGGAACTTTCTTTGAAGTGGAACGACCGGATAGGAGACAGCTTCCGTTATTGGGCAAACCTGAACCTGTCGTACAACCAGAATGAAATCATTGAGGACAAGCAGGCTCCGCAGAGTTATGACTATCAGTATACTAAGGGACATCGTATCGGTGCACGTTCGCAGTATGTGTTCTTCCGCTATTACGATGAGCAGACACCGGAGTTGTATGAAAAGACATTCAACCGTCCTTATCCGGAACAGATGACCGTGCTTCAGAACGGTGATGCCGTGTATGTGGACTTGAACGGCGACCGTATCATCGACTCAAACGATATGAGCCGTGACTATGGTTATACGGACGATCCGGAATACATGCTCGGTTTCAATCTGGGATTCAGTTGGAAGAACTGGGAAGTGAGCACACAGTGGACAGCCGCATGGAATGTGAGCCGTATGATTTCCGACGTGTTCCGCCAGCCGTTCTTCTCTGCTGCCGACCCGGAAACGGGAGGTCTGTTGGCATACCATCTGGACAACACATGGACACCGGACAACCCGTCGCAGGACGCGAAATATCCGCGCGCCACATTCACGAACCGCAACAACAACTATGCGACTTCCACTCTGTATGAACAGGATTCGAAGTATCTGCGTCTGAAAACTTTGCAGGTGGCTTACAACTTTGACCTTCCGTTCATGAAGAAACTGGGACTGAACACGCTTCAGTTGGCGTTCAGCGGATACAACTTGTGGACAGTGACTCCGTATCTGTGGGGCGACCCGGAAACAAGAGCCAGCAACGCGCCCTCTTATCCGTTGTCTAAGACTTATACGTTGAGCTTGAAAGTAGGATTTTAAAAATTATGAGGATGAAAAAAATGAAATCAAGATATAAATGCCTGGTCGGCGCATGGGTGGTCGCTTCTTTGGCGGCGACATCCTGTGTGGATGACATGAAGTTCGGAAATGCGTTTCTGGACAAGGTGTCGGGTTCGACGGCTACGATAGATACGGTGTTTAACAGTGCCATTTATACGCGGCAGTTCTTGAATGGTATTTACGGACGCCAATATTATGGGTTGCCATACAGCAACAACAGCGATCTGTTGCCGGCTTCAAGCAGTCCGTATTGCGGAAAGATGGATGCCTTGACCGACTGCTGGCAGCTTCACTGGACGGGTGCCGCTTTGCCCGATCAATATTACAGTGCTATGCATACGGCCAATTATAGCCGTAATCAGGACAAGTTCGGTTATTCGGACGAACAGGTTTGGCAAGTGGTCCGTGCATGCTGGCTGCTGATTGAAAATATAGACAAGACTCCTGGACTGGGTGCTGAAGAAAAGGCACGTATGGTTGCTGAAGCAAAATGTCTGATCGCTACGCGTTATTTCGATTTGTTCCGTCATTATGGTGGACTGCCTATATTGGAACATTCGTTCATGGGTAATGAATCTTCATATGAATGTCCGCGTGCAACGGTAGAAGAGACTGTGAACTTTATGATCCGGATGCTGGATGAGGCGATTGATTCAAATGCCCTGCCTTGGGCTTACGATGGGGTCAACGCCAATTCGTCTGAAACCGGACGTTGGACGCTGGCCGGAGCGATGGCACTGAAGTGCAAGATCTGGCAGTTTGCCGCATCTCCGCTGTTCAATGACAATCAGGGATATGCAGGCGGAAGCTCGGAAGCAGAACAGCAGCATCTGGTATGGTATGGCGGTTACCGCGCTGAATTGTGGAATAACTGTCTGACTGCCTGCCAGGAATTCTTCAATGAATTGTCTTCAAGGGGATATTATGAGTTAAGACAGTCTGTGAACACTACACCGGCAGGATATCGCTATGCTTATCGTATGGGATATATCGCCCAGGGAAGTAAGGAAGTGATTCATTCGGTTCGTGTGCAGATGGGTGATGCCTTCAACTCAAGTACTTATATGTGGCATAGCTGGGCTGATATAGGACGAAATTCTTATACACCGACTCAAGAATATGTGGAAATGTTCCCATGGGCTGACGGAACCCCATTTAATTGGAATGAGACGGCAGCCGAAGGGCGTTTGGACGAGATGTTTATGACAGGAACTGTGGCTGAAGGTGTCAACCTTACGCGTGACCCACGTCTGTATGAGTCAGTTCGTGTAAATGGCCTTCAGAAGGTGCTTGACTGGACAACCGAAGCGGGACTGATGAGTGGACAGCCCTACGAATTGTGGGTAGGCGGTTATGACGCACTCCAGAATTCTGCTTTGGAGACAGGCTCTTATGCCACAGGGTATGATAATATGAAGTATTATTTAGGTACGGAATATCAGCGTCAATATTGTCAGTGGGTGACGCTTCGTCTGTCTGACCTTTATCTGACATATGCGGAAGCTCTGCTTCAGGCTCAGAATGACTGCACCGGTGCGCTTAACTGGATTGACCAGGTACGTGCCCGTGTAGGTCTTGGCGGACTGGCAGATTGCAATCCGGGCAAGAACCTGACTTCAGACAAGAATGCGCTGCTGGAGGAACTGCTGCGCGAACGTGCCTGTGAGCTGGGAATGGAAGATGCCCGCTATTATGACCTGATCCGTTACAAACGTGCCGACATCTTTGAAAAGGAACTGCATGGTTTGTTGATTTATCGTCTGAATGATGCAGGAGAACGCGTACAGACCAAATGGTTTGAAGGTGACCAGAACAGCGGTGCGCCTCAGCCTACTCATTTTGACTATGAGAAATTTGTACTGAAGACTCCTCGCCGTATATGGTGGGATTATGGCTTTGATTCAAAATGGTATCTGTCACCTTTCCCGCAGACGGAAATCAACAAGGCTTATGGGTTGGTTCAGAATCCGGGTTGGTGATTTGCAAACAAGATATGTAAACGATATTTGAATAAGATATTATGAGAAAATATAAAAATCTGATACTGACGTGTCTGGCTTGTGTGGCAATTCCGGCAGGAGCACAGGATGCGGAAAACAGCGTGACGGGTGTCGTTGTCGACAAATGGGGGAATCCTGTTTACGGCGCATCCGTGATGGTGGCAGGCGCACCGGACACAAGGGTGGAAACCGATGAAAACGGTAAATTTGAGATAGAATCCGCCATCAATCAGAAACTGGAAGTGGTTGCCGTAGACAAGGGAAAAGTGACGGTGGACGCAAACAGCAAAGTGGTGAAGGTGGTGATGGACTATGCCGGACAGACAATTGATATAGGTGCCAGCCGCACGTTCACGCGGGGCGAATCTACTGCTGCCGTGTCAACGATTTATAGCGAAGACTTTGACAAACGCAGTGCCAAGAATCTTTCGAACTCATTGCTGGGTCAAGGCAATGGTATGGTGGTGCTGCAGGGAGCCGGAACGTATGCTGATGCGGAGCCTACTTTCTATGTCCGTGGCCTTCAGAGCCTTTCCAGCAGTGCCCCGTTGGTGCTGGTGGATGGTCTGGAACGTGACATGTCACTGATAAGTCCGGAAGAGGTGGAATCGGTTTCTATCCTGAAGGATGCCGCTGCCGTAGCCTTGTATGGTTATAAGGGAGTGAACGGAGTCATTCTGGTCACCACCAAACGCGGTAAATACAATTCGAGGGAAATAAAGTTCACTTATGACCATGTGAACAACTTCATGTCGAGAAAACCGGAGTTTGTGGATGCGGCCACTTATGCACAGGCTTACAATGAAGCCCGTGGATATGAAGGTCTCGGCGCGCGTTACAATGATGCGGAAATCGGTTATTTCCGTAACGGCAACGACCCTTACCGTTATCCGAACGTGAACTGGGTGGACGAGACGTTCAAGAACTCGGGAATTTCCAACAAGTACACGCTTGAACTCCGTGGAGGAGGTTCCAAGTTCCGTTATTATACGATGCTTGACCTGGTGACCGACAGAGGATTCATCAGCGATGGTGACACGAACGGAGACTATTCTACCCAGAACAAATATTCGCGTGCCAACCTGCGCACGAATATGGACATTGACGTGACCGCTTCCACCAAGCTGAAGGTGAACATCCTCGGTACGCTGTCTGAATCACTGGCTCCCGGAAACAACGCTAATCTGTGGGACATGATTTATACGGTTCCGTCGGCTGCCTTCCCTGTACGTGCGGAAGACGGGACATGGGGCGGAAACAATACCACATGGCTCGGAACCCAGAATCCTGTGGCCCAGTCACGTGGAGCCGGATATGCAAAAGGACATATGCGCAGCCTTCTGGCAGACCTGACCCTTACGCAGGATTTGTCGACCATCACTGAAGGTCTGGGAGCAAGTTTCCGCATCGCTTACGACAACTATTCGGCTATTCTGGAAGATCATAGTATGGCTTATACCTACACGGGTTATTCTCCGACATACGACGCGAGCACGGGAGCCGTATATTATACGACTACCACCGGTGGTGAGCCGACTGGAATGGGAAAGGCTGCCAATATCAACGACTGGGCGCGCCAGTTCAATTTCTATGCGGGTCTGGACTATAACCGTTCGTTCAACGGTAAGCACGACCTGTATTCTCAGTTGAGATGGGAGTATGAATACAAGGACGCTTTCGGTCTGAACACTACGGTCTACCGTCAGAATGTTTCCTGGTACACTCACTACGGGTTTGACAAGCGTTACTATGTAGACCTTGCTCTGGTCGGATCCGAATCCAGCCTTCTGGCTCCGGGCCACAAGTGGGCGTTCTCTCCGACCGTATCGGCTGCATGGGTGCTGTCGGAAGAAAACTTCATGAAGAATGTTTCCTGGATTGATTTCCTGAAACTCCGCGCTTCATTCGGTATCATCAATGTGGATTATCTGCCGAAAGACGGTGATGACACCACTTACGATTACTGGACACAGATTTATGCCACTTCCGGTACGCGTTTCATCTTCGACAACTCGTTCGACTCGGATTTCGGTATGACAGAAATGAGCCGTCTGGCCAGCACGAACTATACGCATGAAAAAGCCTACAAATACAATGTCGGCATCGATGCGACACTGTTTAAAGGGCTGAACCTGAGCGTGGACGGCTACTATCAGCGCAGAAAAGATATCTGGGTTACTTCAGAGGGAAAATATACCGCAGTTTTGGGGCAGGACGCTCCTTTTGAAAACGCAGGTGTTGTAGACAGTTGGGGTGGTGAGCTTGGACTGGACTATACGAAACGTTTCGGAGATCTGGTAGTTAATGTAGGTGGAAGTTTCTTGTGGAACAGGAACAAGATTGTGGAACAACTGGAAGAGCCGCGTCTTTATGACAACCTCATCCGGACCAACCATTCGGTAGACCAGATATACGGTCTGGTGGCAGAAGGGCTTTTCCGTGATCAGGATGACATCGCAAACAGCATTCCGCAGAATTTCGGTACGGTTTATCCGGGCGACATCAAGTATAAGGATGTGAACGGTGACGGACAGATTGATGCCAACGACGAGACGGCAATCGGTTACAGTGCCACTGCACCGGAAATCTATTACACATTCCAGCTTGGAGCGGAATGGAAAGGACTGGGATTCTGTGCACAGTTCCAGGGAACGGGACGCTATTCAGCGATTCTGGATGCGAAGAGTATGTTCCGTCCGCTGCTTGCCACCACCACACTGTCCAGCCATTATTATGAGAACCGCTGGACACCGGACAATCTGGATGCCAAGTATCCGCGTCTGAGCACGCAGAGCAACACGAACAGCTATCGCAACAGCACACTCTGGCTGGCCGACCGTTCGTTCCTGAAGCTGCGCAATGTGGAAGTATATTACAACTTCCCGAAGACATGGCTGCAGAAGACGAAGTTCATGAACAGTGCCAAACTGTATGTGAGAGGCATTGATCTGTTGTGCTTCGACAAGATTGACGTGGTGGATCCTGAAGCTTATGGAGTATCGGCACCTCTGAACAAGAGTTTCGTTGTCGGTTTGAAGGTAGGTTTTTAATCTTTAAAGACGAAAAAGAATGAAAGTGAAAAGACTAATCTATGGTATGTTGTGCATGGGAGTGCTCGCTTCCTGCTCGGATGAGATGAACTACCATGAATACAATAATTATGACGAAGACTTTGTGAAGCTGAACTTTTCCAATGTCGGAGGACTGATCACGACCATTTACCGGGGACTGGACCAGGACTTCGGCGGAAACTACAGCGGAGCGATGCTGGCTTCGGCGAGCGATGAGGCCCAGTATGCCTATTCGGGCAACTCCATCGAAACGTTCTACAACGGTTCGTGGAGTCCGACAAACGCGCAGAACAGTGTCTGGAACAGTTGCTACGGCTCGATTTCCAACTGTAACATGTATCTGGACAAGTTTACCGGCCTGACATTCCCCGAACTGGAACAGAATGCCGACTATAACATTCAGATGTTCCGTTATAACAATTACCAGTATGAAGTGCGTTTCCTGCGTGCCTACTATTATTTCAATCTGGTGCGCCAGTATGGAGATGTGCCGTTTGCCGATCATTTCCTTGGGGCGGACGAGAGCAATACGCTGTCCCGTCGTCCGGCTTCGGAGGTGTTTGACTATATTATCTCCGAATGTGATGAAATCAAGGATTTGATTGTGGAGGATTATAGTAAGCTCCCGGCGGATGTGGCACCCAGCGTGGTGGAAGGAGGACGCGCGAACAAGGCTACTGTATTGGCTTTGAAGGCTCGTGCCGCTTTGTATGCGGCCAGCCCGCTTTTCAATCCGGAAAACAGTCAGGAATTATGGTATCGTGCGGCTCTGGCCAACAAGGAATTGTTGGACTATTGTGAAAACAAAGGGATGGAACTCGTAAGTTCATATAATTCTCTGTGGGCTGCAACCAATTGGAGCAGCGCGACGGATGAAATTATTTTCGGTGTGCGTAACACGGAAAACAGCACGGTGGAAGGATATAACTTCCCGGCTGGTACGGAAAACGGAAAAGGCGGGAATTGCCCGACACAGAATCTGGTGGACGCTTACCAGACTCTAAACGGATATGATGTCCGTCTTACAGCAAACGGATGGGAAAGTGATGACCCGGCCTTTGACCCGTCGCAGCCTTATGCCAACCGCGACCCGCGCTTCGCGCTTTCCATCGCCTTTAACGGCGACGCATGGCCTACAAGCTATGGCATCACGCTGAACACCTGTCAGGGCGGCGCGAACGGTGAGCCTGTCAATGGAGGAACTCCTACCAGTTATTATCTGAAGAAACTGTGTAACGGAACTCTCGACCTGCGTTCGAACAGTACGAACAAGACCGCACGCCACACATGGGTTACTTTCCGTCTGGGCGAGTTCTATCTGAATTATGCGGAGGCTGTGTTCCGTTATCTGGGAGGTGCGGACGCTACAAATGCGGAATTCCCGACTTCGGCGCGTGCCGCTGCAAGTGTGACCCGTGAGCGTGTCGGTATGCCGGCGTTCCCGATGGGCATGTCGAATGATGAGTTCTGGGAAGCCTACAAGAAGGAACGTATGGTGGAACTGGCGTTTGAGGGCCATCGTTTCTGGGATGTACGCCGCTGGAAAGAAGCTGAAAAGTATTTCACCAGCATCAACGAAGTGAAGATAACCGACAACGGAAGCGGCAACTACACTTATACGCTTCAGACTGTGAACCGGACGTGGAAAGACGCTTATTATCTTTTCCCGATTCCGCAGACAGAAAGGATGAAGAATCCGAACCTGTCGCAGAATCCGGGTTGGGGTGAATAAACAGTGCCGGATTCCGGAAGACGGCTGTCCGCAGTTCCTGGGAAAAAGGAACGGGTCATTCTGAAAGGAATGACGGCCTGTTCAGACAGGAACATGCGGATATCCGGTCCGGAGGATACAGATGTTTTTTAACAAGATAATACTAAAGACTGGAACATGAGAAATATAGATAAACTTTTGTGGGGATTTTGCTTCCTGGCCGCAACTGCATGCTCGGAAGATTATATCCCTCCTGTAATTGATGAGCCGGAATCTGAACTTCCTCCCTTGCCGACGGAAGTGATAACCGGCGACCGAATGATGTGGGTGAGCTATGACCCGACTCCGGATGTCGATGAGCTTTCGACGACAAACATCCACGGCGCGCTGGTCAGCTGGCGCATCTTGCCCACAGACCCTTCCAACATCGCTTTTGACATTTATAAATCGGTGAGCGGAGCTGGGGAACAGAAACTGAACAGTGATCCGATTACTGACGCTTCGTGCTGGCAGGATACGGAAATTGACGTGACGAAAGAGAACACGTACCGTGTCACACTTGCCGGACAGTCGGAAACGCTGTGTGAGAAGAAGTTTACTCCGACCATGGCTTCCACTTTCTATCATGAAATCAAGCTGGACATGAATGTGCCGAACCCTGCACTGAACTATGTGGCTGACGATGTGCAGATAGGTGAACTGGACGGCGACGGACAGCCGGAAATCGTCATCAAGCGTGAACCGTATGATGGCGCGAACCAGGGAGGATGGAACGAGGGAACCACTCTGCTGGAAGCCTACAAGCTGGACGGAACTTTCTTGTGGCGCATTGACATGGGAATCAATATCCGTTCGGGCTCGCACTATACTTCGTATATTCTGTATGACTTTGACGGTGACGGCTTGTGTGAAATCGCTTTCCGCTCATCGGAAGGGACTATGTTTGCCGACGGCAAGAGAATCACCAATCCGAACGGCATCGTATATGACTACCGTATCCGTGATACGGGAGCGGTCGGATGGGTTTCGGGCGCAAGCCTCAATTCTACTTGCGGACTGATTTTCGACGGTCCGGAATATATTTCCATCTGCCGTGGATATGACGGGCGGGAAATCTGCCGTACGGACAATATTCCCCGTGGAGGCTCCGGCTCGAACACTTCGCGTGCGCAGTATTGGATTGACTACTGGGGAGATGACTACGGAAACCGTATGGACCGTTTCTTCATCGGTGCGGCTTATCTGGACGGAATACCTGATGCGAACGGGGTGCGTACCAGCAATCCTTGCCTGATCATTTCGAGAGGTATTTATCTGAACTGGCAGGTATGGGCGCTTGACTTCAACGGTAAGGAACTGACTCCGCGCTGGAAGTTCGATACGGCCGACGGACATTCGGAAAAATGGCTGGCCATGTGCTCGCATGCGTTCCGTGTAGGTGACCTGGACGGTGACGGAAGGGATGAAATTCTTTATGGCTCTGCCGCGATTGATGATGACGGAAGTGAATTGTGGTGCACCGGAAACGGACACGGCGATATCCTGAATCTGGGCAAATTCATCAAAGACCGTGACGGGCTGCAGATTCAGGCTTCATTTGAGGAGCAGAATACGTATAGCGGACAAGGACTGGGATATGCATGTCAGGTGATTGATGCGCGCGACGGTTCGCTGATTGCAGGTCATGGAGCTGGGCCTAACGGCGATGTGGGCCGTTCCATCGTGGCGGATGTAGACCCGAACAGTCCGAACTTTGAATATTGGTCATCGTTGAATTCAGGCGTGTACAACTGTGCCGGCCCGAATGATGTGCCGATAACGACCGACATGAAAAACCTGCAGGGTATTGGAGGCGGCGTGATGTACAATGCGGCAATCTGGTGGAGCGGTGAACTGACCAGAGAACTGTATGACCGTGCGCTGATTCTGAGCGCGACTCCGAATCCGTTGACGAACAAGAACCGTTTGGTCAACTTCAGCAACGGTTACGGAAGCAGTCAGGGTAACCACAGCACGAAGTATAATCCTTGTTATTATGGTGATTTCCTCGGTGACTGGCGTGAAGAGATGATTCTCGGTTCTGCCGACAATACGTCGATTTACATCTTCTCGACCAATTATCCTACGAAGCATCGTTTCCCGACGCTGACCAGCGACCATACTTACGACATGTCGCAGGCCATGCAGAACATTGGATATAACCAGCAGACAAATATCGGTTTCTATCTGGGATCTGATATGTAAGCATAGTGGCTGATAAAAAAAGTCCGGCATGAGACAGTGACTGTCTCCATGCCGGACTTTTTTATGTGTTCCATTCGGGTTGTCAGTCTTTTGCCTGATGGACGGTAAGTTGCGGGAACGGGAAACCGATTCCTTTCTTGTTGAATGTGTCGTATATGTTCTTGTTCATGTCGAAATAGACATTCCAGTAGTCTTCTGATTTTGCCCATGCACGCACCACGATGTCCACACTGCTGGCCGACAGAGCTTTCAGTGCGATGAGTGGAGCCGGGTCTTTCAGAATCCGGGTGTCTGCCTCGATGAGTTCCTCAAGCACTTTCTTGACCTTGTCCACGTCTTCTCCATATTCCACTCCTATCACCCATTCGGCGCGTCGCATGTTCTGTTTGCTGTAGTTGGTGATGGCATTGCTGCTGAGTACTCCGTTGGGCACATAGATGATCTTGTTGTCAAGAGTGGCAAGCACGGTATGGAAAATCTGTATCTCTTTTACCGTACCGCTCACGTCTGCCGTTTCTGTGTCGATGTAGTCGCCCACTTTGAACGGTTTGAACACAAGGATAATCAGTCCTCCCGCAAAGTTCGAGAGGTTGCCCGAAAGAGCCATACCTACAGCGACACCGGCGGATGCCAGAAGAGCGGCGAAGCTGGTGGTTTCGATGCCCAGCCGGCTGATGATGGCAAAGGCGAGAATCAGGTTCAGCAGAATGCTCAACAGACTTTTCAGAAAAGTTTCCACACTGACCTCCAGCTTGCGCTTTTGGAGAATCTTGCTGACCAGTCGGTTGATTTGTTTGATTACAAAACGTCCGATGATGAAAATCAGGATGGCGCCGATGATGTCCTTTCCTGCCTCTATTCCCCAATTGACCAGTTTGTCAAGGATTGCTTCAACATTGATTTTTGATGAAGCGTCAAGTAACATGATGTGTAATGTAGATAACATAATTTATTGTTTTGGTTTATTCTTTGAGTTCACCTTTTCCCTGGCGGATGATTTCCGGTGTGTCTTTACAACAATTGATGACGGTGGAAGGTTCGATTCCGCCTATCCCTCCGTCGATTATCAGGTTGACTTTTTCTCCGAATTTTTCATTGATCAGTTCAGGATCTGTTGCATATTCAATGTCTTCTCCTTCCTCGAGCGGGAGGGTGGTGGTCAGAATCGGTGCGTCGAGCGCATGGCATATCTCGCGGATAATCGGATTGTCGGGTACACGGATTCCCACTTCCTTCCGGTTGCGGAAAATTTTAGGCAGGCGGCTGTCGGCATTCAGAATGAAAGTGAACGGTCCCGGAAGGTTGCGCTTCATCAGCTTGAAAGTCGTGTTGTTCACATTCGCATATTCGCTGATGTTGCTCAGGTCATAGCAGATGATGGACAGATTGGGCTTTCTCGGATCAATGTTTTTCAGTTTGCATACCCGTTCGATGGGACGTTCTTTCAGTGCATGGCATCCGATGGCATACATAGTATCGGTCGGATAAATGATGATTCCTCCTTCATTGAGGATGTCTACTACTCGTTGGATGTCATCCGGATTGTTGTTTTTGGAATAGAGTTTGAGTATCATTGTTGTACGTGCGTAGATGTGACTTCGCATAGCCGCAAAAATACGAATTTTATTTGAAGAGGAAGGAAATGACATCGTTGTTTTCTTGTGGCCGGGTGGTGGAACACGTGTCGGAAGAACGTCCGGACCGTTTCTGGAATGCCATGGGACGGCAAAGTCGGGACGGTAATGTGGCATGAAAAGAGCGATTGCATGTCGGGTTTGTTTTGATATTCGGACAAATGCATTTATTTTTGTAATGTGTGGAATCAAGTGCAGACATATACGGAAATGAGTTGACGGAGAGGCATGTTTTGGAGCTTGTTTCTGGATTCCTGTGCTGATGGCGAATGCTTGTGACGCTTGTCCGGAATCTGACAGTTTTGTAAAATTAAAGATAAAATGAAAGTTGTTCTTGTCTTTTTGTTGTTGGTCTGGTCCTGCGGGGCATGTCCTGTGACTGCGCAGGACAATTTGCGGGACCGGGTTGTCACAGACACTGTCTGTAGTGAAGTGCTGGGGGTGAAGCGTGCCTATACGGTATGTCTCCCGAAGAGTTATTATGCGGATAAGTCGCGGAAATACCCCGTGCTTTATCTGTTGCATGGGATGTGGGGAAATAATGCCGACTGGACCGGAAGGGGACATGTGCAGGATGTTCTTGACAGATTGACGGCAAGCGGTGAAGCCTGTGAGATGGTAATCGTGACTCCGGATGCGGGTGGTGGTGACCCTGAGATATTTCAGAACGGATATTTTGACATGCCGGAATGGAAATATGAGACATTCTTCTTTACTGAGTTCCTGCCGTTCGTTGAAAAGAAATATCGGATAGAGAGCGGCAGGTCGCATCGTGCGGTGGCAGGATTGTCGATGGGAGGTGGCGGAGCCGTTTCTTATGGGCAAAGGCATCCTGATTTGTTTTGTGCCGTGTATGCCATGAGTGCGTTGATGGATATTCCCGAGCAGGGAGCGGCGCGTTTTGATAATCCGGACGGGAAGCTTGCCAGACTGACGCGTTCTGTAATTGAAAGAAGCTGTGTGAAGTATGTGCGTGAAAGCGATGAGAAGTGTAAGGAACAATTGCGCTTGCTTTCTTGGTTCGTGGATTGTGGTGACGATGATTTTCTGTTAGACCGCAATATCGAGTTCTTTCAAGCGATGCGTGAAGCCGGGATTCCCTGCCAGTTTCGCGTACGTGACGGCGGACATGATTGGGAATATTGGCATTCGGCTCTTTATCAGTGTCTCCCGTTTGTGTCGAGAGCGTTTGATGATAAATGATGACAAGACACCGGACGGAAAGGGGGGCTGTTTTTATGAGCATCCTCCCTTCCTTTTCTTTTTCAGTTCTTCCGCCAGACGGTAGTGGATGGCGGCTTCCATTTCTTTCCCCATTTTCTCCAGTGCTTCGGCGAAGTATTCGTGCGCTCCGGCATGTTCCGGTTTCAGACTGGTGGCTTTGTCCAAATCAGCTTCCGCTCCCTCAATATTTCCGGTGAACAGACGGAGCTTTCCCCGGTTGTAGACAGTCTTGAACTCTTTCGGGCGTATCTGTACGGCTTTGTTCAGGCATTCTTCCGCTTCATCGGTACAGCCGCTGTCGAAAAGGGTTACTCCTTTACGCACCCATGCGTCCACATAGTTGGGATAGAGTTCGATGGCTTTGTCGTAGTTGGCGACGGCGGCCCGTGCATCGTGTGCCTTCGTGATGCATTCGTTCCCCATCAGATAATATTCGTGTGCATATTTTTCCAGCTTTATCCTTTGTTCTGCCATTTCTTCTTTCAGACGTCTGTTTTCTTCCTTCAGTCGGTTGATGATGTTCAGTTTCCGGCGGATAAATCGTTGCACGAGCGGTTTCTCGATGTCGTAACGGCTATGGATGGCCTTGAAGAATGCATTTAAAAAGGCGGTGAAATCCCCCTTGTTGAATGCTTTCACGGCTTCCACATACTGCACGTCGGCCTGTGCCTGTTTCATTGCGCGGTCGAATGCCGTCCGATCGTTGAAATGTTGGGCGAAGCTGACGATTTCCGGTCGCACGAAGATGTCGCCGCGGGTGATTTCCCGTTTCAGACGGATGCCTTCGAGTGAGGTGCAGCGACTCAGTGCCACATAGGTCTGTCCTCCGGCAAACACTCCTCCCGTGAAGTCGATGACCACACGGCTGAACGTAAGGCCCTGGCTCTTGTGCACAGTGATGGCCCACGCCAGCCGGATGGGGTATTGGGTGAACGTGCCCAACTCCTCTTCCTCAATCTTCTTTTCCTGCTCGTTGTAGCGATAGCGGATATTGCTCCAGCTTTCCTGGCGCACGTCGAACTCATGTCCGTCTTCGGTGACAATATAGAGGATACCGTCATCAGAGATGCCCGATATGGTGCCGATGGTCCCGTTCACCCACCGCTTGTCCGGGTCGTTCTTGATGAAGATGACCTGCGCGCCGGGTTTGATCACCAGTTCCATGAGGGTAGGGAGACTGTTCTCGGGAAATTCCCCATGAATGACTCCTTGCAGGGTGACAGGCTCTCCCGGAAGTTCGGCCAGCTTCTTTTCATTGATGTAGTCCACAGTGTCGCGGCGTGTGGCGAGGGTGATGTACATGTCGCTTTCATCCTTGTTCTCTGGCACATTGTAGCGTGTGTTCAGAAGCTGGAGATCGGCGGAACCAGCCGTGTTGGTACGGATATGGTCGAGCACACTTACAAACACCTTGTCGGTCTGCCGGTACACCTTGGTCAGTTCGATGGATACCAGTTCCATTTCCTGAAACACCTTGGCGGAGAAGAAGTAAGGATTCGCATAGAAGCGGTTCAGTATCTCCTTTTCGTCGCTTTTCACCACTGGTTCAAGCTGGTACACGTCGCCGACCAGCAGGAGCTGTTTCCCTCCGAAAGGCTCTCTCATGTTCTGGGAATAGGTGCGCAATATCCGGTCGATGAAGTCGATGATGTCCGCGCGCACCATCGAGATCTCGTCGATGATGACCAGTTCGATGTTCTTGATGAGTTTCCGGTGGTCGGACGAATACTTCAGATAGTCCTTGAGCTTTCTTCCGGCAAATTTGGGGTCATCGGGCAGGAGAGGATGGAATGGCAGCTTGAAGAAGCTGTGCAGGGTGCTTCCCCCGGCATTGATGGCAGCTATGCCCGTGGGAGCGAGCACCACATGTTTCTTTTTTATAGTCTGGCACACGTATTTCAGGAACGTGGATTTTCCCGTACCGGCCTTTCCGGTCAGGAAGACCGACTGGCGCGTATATTGTATCAGTCTCAGCGCGTTCTGAAACTCCGGGTTGTCTGTGTCTATCTGGAGGTGTGTCATTTCCTTTGGGCTTTTTGAATGTTGCAAAGATAGGGTAAATATGGGCTGGTTTGGCATTTGTATCTGAAAATTATGTTTGGATGAACATGTCCTTTGCCTGAATTTCGGCGTGAAGGTTGGCATGGCACATTATGGAATGAAGACAGGATGCAAAAGCATGACGGAGATACAATGTTTTCTGCAAAATTGCAAGGCTGTCAGATATTTCCTATCAGAGAAAAACATTAACTTTGAATGTCATTCATCTTTAATTCGCTGCGATATGAAAAAGATATGTTGCCTGACGCTTGTCTGTCTTTGGTTCGGTTTTATAAAGGGAACGATGCCTACCGACATCAGCCCGGACGTGCTTATATATAAAGACTGGAAATGTCTGGTCCGCATGGCCGGATTCAACAGAATCCTGTACCCGGTGAGGGACGGGGGGATGCTTCTGCTTCCCGATTCTTTACGTTCTGAGCACATGTGGTATCCACAGTATGGTGAATACGGGTATAAATGCGTTTGGGAACTTCGTAATGACAGCCTTTTCCTCACCAAGATTTATGCAGAGAAAGAAGTGCCTTTGAACCATATTTACCCGGACAAAGACACGTCACGCGGAGTTTTTGCCGACTGGTTCTCCAAGCCTTTGATAGCCTGCACGGGAGACGGGATGCCCATGCTGGTCGCGGATTTTAAAAACGGGAAAGTAAACCGTAACAAACACAAACCTATATACCCGTCCGGCCCGACGGAATTGGCTGGAGACTGGGAAAGTATAAGTTCCGGAGACTCCATTTACGCCGTGCGGATAAGAAAGATTTCTTCCGAGAACTACGAAGGGGAAATCCTTTTCCGCAAACGAAACAGTCCGCTCCCGAAGGATACGCTATGCACCTTTACGGGAGAATACCGATACATGTCGTTGTATGTCATTTACCACGGCTTTCCGCACAAAAACAGTCATCCATTCGGTTCCATAAGCCTGCTCATGGACGGGCGTATGAGGCTGCAAATCTGGCCGGATAGGGCCAGCATACGATGCCGGAAAGTGCGGGATGATCTTTCTGATTGACGGTCGGTCAATAATGTGCTTTCCCTTTGGGTATTTCTTCTCCCCGAATGGTCTGAACTGACATTTTGGTATGCTTTGCATTTTATTGCTTTTTCAGAGAAAGCTCTATGTCTTTTACCCGGATGTCGGGGTTGATACCCATCAGATGCCGGATGAACTCTTCTTTGTGCATGGGCGACAGAATGACATCTCCTCCTTTTTTGAACCGGATTCTTATCCGGTCGAGTGAGGCGGCTGGAGCACTTTCGATGGTTCTGGTCCTTGATATTTCCTTGATTTGGCGGATATCACACGTGGATTTGAAGAAGCCGCATCGGATTTGCAGGGCCGTGCCGTCTATCGTGTATCTGATGTTTAACAGCATGTCGCAGATAAAGTATGTGAAGACAAGCAAGATAATCAGGGCACCCCACGAGAATGAGATGAATATGAGTGGCAGGTACAGTACGGCACACACGGCGATTGTCACGATGGCCAGCCATGCGCCTGTTTTTGAGCGGTAGGTATTGTTCTTCATCATCTTCTCTTTTATATGATTTCAAAACAAAAGTAATGAAAATATCTTTTTTATGCCTAAAAAACGTCCTGTTATTTACGGTGAAATAACGGGACATTTCAGATGAAGTAACTCGTTGCTTCGGTTGGAATGTCAGCCTGCGGCTCTTCAAATGACAAAAAAAGAGGATACACCTTGTGGAGTATCCTCTTTCCGTAATATTAACCATGGCCTTGCGGCCTTCGTGTCTCTAAAAGAATGCTGAAGAGTTTCAGCGTTCCGCAACAATTATCATTTGCGGTTAGTCTCATTCAGCATTACGTAACCCCAGATCATCGGATCTGCGTTAGCGATTTTGTGAAAAATGTTTTTTACCTTTTTCATAATTGTTACCCTTTCTTTTTTTAGTTAATACCTTAAAAACTTTTTTTCAGGCGAACCGTCGCGGCTGACCTTTTGATTTGTTTTTACCTATTGTTTTTGTGTTATCCTTAAAAACTTTTCTTTTTACTTCTTGTCTGTCAAGTTCTAGAACCTGTTTTCTTTTGTTTTCGATGCAAAGGTAAGGCTTTTTTCTTATCAAAATATGTTTTGCAGCATAAAATTGCATTTTCCCCCTGTTTTATTGATGTAAATCAAAAAATAAGTTTATAGCATGACATTTCTGTTTCAAGTGTGAACCTTTTGCGGATATTCTTTTTCCCGGCTTTGATTTCTGTAGAGGATTGTCTATTTTTGTTTGAACTTTAATTTCATGCATATGAATGTTGTTAAATTTGAAGCGTCTCCGCGTCTGAGAGGGAAAGCTCTTTTGATGGGCGCATTGCTGTTTGTCGTTGTCTGGCTTCCGATGGCATACCTGTTGGGAGCAGACCGGACTCTGATAGGCATTGAATTCGTAGGTGGGTTGCTTGCGTGTGGTGCCGGAGTCTATTATCTTCGTTTCAGGAACAAACCGTTGGTTTATTGGGTGCAGGTGGGCGGTCGGGCTTACCGCACTTATCTGAGAAGCCCTTTTCTGTATGTCGCGGGAGGAGTCATTGTGACTCTTTTAGTGTATTTTATTGTTGTCCTGCTGGGGACAGTCCTATTCGATGGCTTTTCGTGGGCCGCATGGAAAGAAATGGCGGTCAGTTCTGTCGGAATCGTGAATCTGACGTCTTTTTATTGGGTGGGAGAAAGTTTTTTCTCCTTTTCTGAGTATTGCGGACGGGATAAAAAATAAAATCCTGCCGGATACGTTAGGGATGCTTCCGGCAGGATTGATATCTGTTTTCGTATGTGAGCGTTTACGCTTCGAGAAGTTTCACGGCATCCACATATTGCGCGATGCCCGCCGCCACTTCCTTGGCTGCCTTCATGGCCAGAACCACAGTGTGCGGACGGTGTACCACATCACCTCCGGCGAATACCCCTCTGCGTGTGGTCATTCCGTACGGACGGTCCTTCACGATGACATATCCTGCATCGTCCACTTCGATGCCCGTGGTGGTTGAGACAATCCGGTTGGCCGGGCGTGAACCGATGGCCAGCAGAATGCGGTCGAACGGAAATTCCTTTTCTCCGTCCGGAGTGGTGGCACGGATGGCGCGTACTTTTCCTTCTTCATTCCCGAGGAATTCTATGGTAGATGTCTGCCACAGGAACTGCACTCCTTCTTTCACCGCTTCCTGATATTCGCTCTGGATGGCGGGCATGTCGGCCTCAGTTCTGTGATAGATGATGGTGACGCTTCCTGCTCCCATGCGCACGGCGGTACGGGCCGCATCCATTGCCACGTTTCCGCATCCGATGATGCCGACCTTTTCCCCCTCGTTTATGGGCACCATGTCGCGCGGTACAATGTTCTGGCTGTAGATGCTTGCCATATGGAGCAGATATGACGACTGGATGATGCCCCGCAGAGTGCCTCCCGGTACGTCCAGCGATTTCGGAAGAGCTGTTCCGGTTCCGATGAAGATGGCATCGTATCCTTGGTCGAACATATCATCAATGGTAATCTGTTGTCCTACAAGGCAGTTCATGATGAAGTTGACTCCCAGAGCTTCTATTTTCTTGATTTCTTTGTTCACCACTTCTTTGGGCAGGCGGTATTCGGGGATTCCGTACATCAGCACACCCCCCGGTTCGCTTTGTCCTTCAAAGATGGTGACGTTGAAGCCTTGCCGTGCCAGGTCGCCGGCTACGGTCAGTCCCGCAGGTCCTGAACCGATAACGGCCACTTTTCCACGAGTCTTCTGCGGAAGGCGTTCACGGATAAGGTTCATGTCGGTGTCGAAATCCGCGATGAAGCGTTCCAGTTTGCCTATCTGTATACCTTTCCCTTTGGCATAAAGCACACAATGGCCCTGGCATTGCTTCTCGTGCGGGCATACACGTCCGCATATGGCCGGCAGGTTGCTCTTTTCATTTATGATTGCCATGGCATCTCCCATATTTCCCATGGAGAGCTGGTGGATAAAACCCGGAATGTCATTTTCAATGGGGCAACCCTTTTTGCAGGAAGGGTTTTTACAGTTCAGACAACGTTTAGCCTCGTCAATCGCTTCCTTGATGGTGAAGCTTTCATTGATTTCCTTGAAAGTGTTGTTGTTCATAGAATATAGCTGTTTTGTAAACTCGACTTTGCAAAAGTAGCTGTTTTCTGTAGTCTGTGCAATGATTCCCCCGCAGATTTAAGTTTGTTTTAACTTTGTGTGGAGAGAGGGGAACGGAAGAAAGTGTTTTTCTGACCCGCTTGAGTAGCTTTGCGCACTTCCATATAATGTATTACGAGTGGCTGGCGACGAAGCGCATGCCGACTCTCGTGTTCAGGATGCCCCTGCCGCCCTCTGCTGCACATTGCTGTTTGCCTGGAAATATGCCCGTGAGGGAATGACTGACTCACGTCTTCTGCGTGAAGGGCAGACGGAACGGGCATCCTTTTTTCCATTGCGAGCATCCATAGGCGGTGTTGCCTTTGATGATGATGCCTTTTCCGCACACCGGGCATGCTTTTCCCACGATGCTGTCATCGGCAGGGAGGGAGGGTTTGTCCTGTGCGGGCATTGATTTTGTTTTGGATTTCGTTCTGGATGTGCGAGGCCGGACACTAGTACTTTCCTTTTTGGGGGCGGATTTGGGAAAATCCTGCATTACCGTCACGTGTCGGTTGGTGTTGTCGCTCAGCACACTGTTTACTATGTCTGTCACCATTTGTTTCAGTTCTGACAGGAAAGTGCCCGCATCGTATGACCTCTTCTCAATGCTACGCAGTTTCTTTTCCCAGATTCCGGTAAGCTCCGCCGACTTCAGAAGTTCTTCGTGAATGAGCTGTATCAGTTCCGTTCCTGTGGGTGTGGCGACCAGATTCTTCCGTTCCTTACGGATGTAATGGCGTTTGAACAACGTTTCGATGATGGCCGCACGGGTGGACGGGCGGCCAATTCCATTTTCCTTCAGTGCGTCGCGCAGCTCGTCGTTGTCCACCAGCTTGCCGGCAGTTTCCATGGCACGGAGCAGTGTGGCTTCGGTGTAGGGACGGGGAGGCTGCGTCCACTTCTCATACAGAGACGGTTCGTGCGGTCCCGACTCTCCTTTCTTGAAGTCGGGCAGGGCGCGTTCGTCTTCGTTTTCTTTCGCATCGTCCGGAGTGTCTTTCGCGTCTTTGGCGAAGATCACCTTCCATCCAGGTTCCAATATCTGCTTCCCTGTCACTTTAAATTCTATCTTGTCGGCCTCACCGATGACTGTGGTCGTGGAGAACTTGCAGTCGGGATAGAATACGGCGATGAAACGCCGTGCAATCAAGTCGAACACACGCGCTTCCATGTCGCTCAGTCCCTGCGGCTGTACTCCAGTGGGGATGATGGCATGATGGTCGGTGACTTTCGAATTGTCGAACACCTTCTTCGATTTGATGAGCTGCTTTCCTGCCAGCGGGGCAGTAAGCGCGGCATAATTTTTCAGACCTTCCAGAATTTTCGGGCATTTGGGATAGATGTCATCGCTCAGGAAAGTAGTGTCTACGCGCGGATAGGTGGCGACTTTCTTTTCATAAAGCGACTGGATGAGCTGCAGGGTCATGTCGGCCGAATAGCTGAACTTCTTGTTGCACTCCACCTGGAGCGAAGTCAGGTCGAACAGACGAGGGGGAGCTTCTGTCCCTTTTTTTAAAGAAATGTCTATGATATAAAAAGGCACTTTTTTTATGCGCTCGAGGAGTTCCTGTCCGGTTCTCTCATCCGTAATCTGAGGGATGCCCCGGTTCGGGTCCGTGACCGGAGATTTTTTCTTCACGTTCGGATTCTCCTTCTCCTTTTCCGCCTCTTCCGCCAGCTCCTCATCGCTTTTGCGGATAATGGCGGAGAACAGCGTGTCACGATAGAGTGTCTTCAGTTCCCAATACTGTTTGGGCACGAAGTGTTCAATTTCCTGCTGACGTTTCACAATCAGTGCCAGTGTGGGAGTCTGCACCCGTCCGATGGACAGCACCTGCTTGTTCTGTCCGTATTTCAGCGTGTAGAGCCGTGTGGCGTTCATGCCCAGTGTCCAGTCACCGATGGCGCGGCTGAGTCCGGCTTCATAGAGGGGCTGGAACTCCGACTGGTCCTTCAGGTTGGAGAATCCCTCGCGGATGGCCTCTTCCGTCAGCGATGAAATCCAGAGACGCTTGACGGGACATCTGGCTCCCGACTTCTGCATCACCCAACGCTGGATAAGCTCTCCCTCCTGTCCGGCATCCCCGCAGTTGATGATCATGTCGGCCTTTTGCATCAGACCTTCAATAATGTGGAACTGCTTTTCTATTCCGGGGTCATTGATGAGCTTGATGCCGAAACGCGGCGGAATCATGGGAAGCGCGCTGAGGCTCCATGTCTTCCATGAAGGACTGTATTCGTGCGGTTCCTTCAGGGTACACAGATGCCCGAATGTCCAGGTCACCTGGTATCCGTTGCCTTCGATGTATCCTTCTTTCCTGTTCCGTGCTCCGAGCACGTCCGCGATGTCACGTGCCACACTGGGTTTTTCGGCGATGCAAACTATCATGGTCGTTTCAAATGAACGACAAAATTACGTAAAGTTGTCCAATAAAAAAATAAAAATCGTTTTCAGTTCATTTCCTGTGTCTGTAAATTGTTTAATTTTGAACGCTTTGTCTGAGGTAAGGCGGGAGCGGATTCCTTTGGCAAGGTTTTTGTTGTATCCCTTTTATACTCACCATTAAAAAAGAAGAAGATTATGTTGATTTGGATTGTGTTTATCGGCATCGCGGTCATCAGTTATATCGTGCAGGCCAGACTGAAAAGCAAGTTTGAAAAATATTCGGAGCTTCCCTTGTCGAACGGAATGACCGGGCGCGAGGTGGCGGAGAAGATGCTGCGCGACAACGGTATTTATGATGTGACCGTGACGAGCACGTCGGGAATGCTGACCGACCATTATAATCCCGCCAACAAGACAGTGAACCTGAGCGAAGGGGTGTATGGCACATGCAGTGTGGCTGCGGCCGCCGTGGCTGCTCACGAGTGCGGACATGCCGTGCAGCACGCCCGTGCCTATGGTCCCCTGCAGCTGCGTTCTGCCTTGGTTCCGGTGGTGCAGTTTTCCTCGTCCATCGTGTCGTGGGTGCTGCTGGCGGGGATTCTGCTACTCAATGTTTTCCCGAATCTCTTGCTTGTCGGCATCTGTCTGTTTGCCATGACCACGCTGTTCAGCTTGATTACGTTGCCGGTTGAAATCGATGCGAGCCGCCGTGCGCTGGCTTGGCTGAGTAGTGCGGGAATCACAAACGCGTTCAACCATCGCCAGGCGACCGATGCCCTGAGGTCGGCGGCCTATACATATGTGGTGGCCGCTTTGAGTTCATTGGCTACGCTGATTTATTATGTGCTGATTTACATGAACCGCCGTGAGTAGGCGGATGGGGCGCGGATTAGAGTGCCTCGGCAGATAAAAAACGTCAGGATGTTTCAATTGGAAAAATATCCTGACGTTTTTTGTTGAATACCCCGTTGCTTTAATGGAAATGCCCCGATGTTTTGTCCCGATGTTTTGTCGGTTTCAAAACCTTCCTTTTTTGCCCCTTTATTTTAAGAATCGGATATTTCATTGTAAATTTGCGACAATTTAATCTTAAAGGATTTATTATGGCAACGAAACCAGGCATACCCAAAGGGACAAGAGACTTTTCGCCGGTGGAAATGGCGAAACGTAATTACATATTCGACACGATACGTGAAGTGTTTTTTCTTTATGGATTCCGGCAGATTGAAACTCCGGCCATGGAGAACCTTTCCACTTTGATGGGAAAATACGGAGAGGAAGGCGACAAGCTGCTGTTCAAGATTCAGAACTCAGGCGACTATTTTTCGGGTCTGACCGATGAGGAATTGTTGAGCCGCAATGCGGCCAAGCTCGCAAGCAAGTTCTGCGAGAAGGGACTGCGTTACGATCTGACCGTTCCTTTTGCACGCTATGTGGTGATGCACAGAGATGAAATCACTTTCCCGTTCAAGCGTTTCCAGATTCAGCCTGTATGGCGTGCCGACCGTCCGCAGAAAGGACGTTATCGCGAATTCTATCAGTGTGATGCGGACGTGGTGGGGAGCGACTCGCTGCTGAACGAGGTGGAACTGGTGCAGATGATTGATGCCGTGTTCGGCCGTTTCGGGATTCGGGTGTCTGTCAAGGTCAACAACCGGAAGATTCTTACGGGCATCGCGGAAATCATCGGAGAAGCCGACAAGATAGTGGACATTACGGTGGCTATCGACAAGCTCGACAAGATCGGACTTGACAACGTGAACGCGGAACTGGCCTCGAAGGGTATCTCTCAGGAGGCCATTGCGAAGCTCCAGCCCATCATTCTGCTGGAGGGCTCGAACGAAGAAAAAATCCGGACACTGAAGACTGTGCTGGCTGACAGCGCGACAGGAATGAAAGGTGTGGAGGAAAGTGAGTTCATACTGAACAAGGTGGCCGGTCTGGGCGTGAAGTCGGAAGTGGAGCTGGACCTGACTCTGGCACGCGGACTGAACTACTATACAGGGGCGATTTTCGAGGTGAAGGCACTTGACGTGCAGATAGGGAGCATTAGTGGCGGAGGACGTTATGACAATCTGACAGGCGTGTTCGGAATGGAAGGCGTTTCCGGTGTGGGAATCTCTTTCGGTGCCGACCGCATCTATGATGTGCTGAACCAGCTCGATCTTTATCCGAAGGAAGCGGTGAACGGCACGGAGCTGCTTTTCGTCAATTTCGGCGATGCGGAAGCGTCTTATGTCCTTCCGATACTTTCGGAAGTGCGTCGGGCGGGAATCCGTGCGGAGATTTATCCCGACAGCGCGAAGATGAAGAAGCAGATGAGCTATGCGAACGGAAAGGAAATTCCTTTTGTGGCTATTGTGGGCGAAACGGAAATGAATGAAGGAAAGGTGACCTTGAAGAACATGACTACGGGTGAACAGACTCAGGTTACTACGGACGGACTGATTGCCGCACTAAGGGGATAATTGAAAAATTATAGACAGCGCGGCAAGTGATGGTGAACCATGTGATTCAACCATCGCTTGCCGGGCATTTTTATGTCTTATGTTTCCTTGAGCTTCCCAATGCGAGCCTATGCGTCGTCATCCCCTTCCTCTTCAGGTATTCCGGTAGGGAGCCTTTTCTTGGGGGTGATTCCCAGTCTTCTGAGTTTTTCAGCTTGGCCGATTACGTTGCCTCTGCCGTCCGAAAGCTGGCTCTTGGCGGTTTCGTAAGCCTTTGACGCTGTTCTCAGGGTGTCTCCTATCTTCTCGAACGTTTCGGTGAACCCCACAAGCTTGTCGTAGAGCATGCTTCCGCGGTTCACTATTTCCTGAATGTTTTTTAGCTGGTATTCCCGTTTCCAAAGGTCCAGTGCCATTCGCAGAGCGGCTATCAGGTTAGTGGGACTCATCAGCACCACCTTCCGCTGGTAGGCATAGTTCCAGAGGTCGTGGTCTGTTTGCAGTGCCAGCAGGTAGGCCGGTTCGTTGGGGATGAACATCATCACGAAATCGGGTGCCTGTGCATCATATCTCGAATAGTCCTTCCGGTTCAGTTCGTCGATGTGTGCCCTGACCGAGGCGATGTGCGCCTTCAGGTACTGCTCACGTCTGTCTTTGTCCTCGCATCCCACATAGTTGGCATAGGCGGTGAGTGACACCTTTGAGTCGATGATTACGCGCCGGTTGTCCGGATATCTGACCAGCACGTCCGGTTGCATTTTCTGTCCCAGTTCGTTTCTGAGCGGTTCCCTGTGCTCGTCTTTCAGAAACTCCTGCCGGAAATATTCTTCCCCTTCCCTCAGCCCGGAGCGTTCGAGAATCGTTTCGAGAATCATCTCCCCCCAATTCCCCTGCAATTTCGAGTCGCCTTTCAGTGCACGCGTCAGGTTGTTCGCTTCGTCACTGATCTGTTTGTTGAGCTGCGTAAGCTCCTTGATGCGGTCCTCGAGCGAGAAGCGTTGTTTGGATTCCTTGTCATACACTTCCGCCACCTGCCGCTTGAACTCCTGGAGGTTATCGCCGAAAGGCTTCAGCAGGGCGGTCAGGCTTTCGGCACTGAGTTTGTTGAAACTTTCGGTCTTCTGTTGGAAAATGCGGTTGGCGATATTCTCGAATTCCGTCTGCGACTGCTTATGAAGTTCGGCAGTTTCCTTTTTCTGCTGTTCAAGCCTGTCGTTCAGGTTGCGGTTTTCCGTCTGGAGTGAAGCCTCATTTCGCCGCGCTTCGGCCAGTTCGTGTGCCGTGTCTTCCAGTTGCTTTCTCAGCAGCTCCTTTTCCTGCTTTTCCTGTGCTGTCAGTGCCGCCGTCTTTTCCTGTTCAGCTTTCAGCATGTCCTGCGTGTGCGTCTGCTGCATCTGCAGTTGTGCCGTCAAGGACACAGTTTTACGTGACAGAGCCAGACAGCCGATGATGATGCCCACTACAAGTCCCGCCAGAAGATAGATGATTTCCATATTGATGTCGGTTTACAGTTTTTTCAGTTCCTTGTACAGGCGTTGCACGGGAAGCCCCATCACGTTGAAGTAGGATCCTTCCAGTCGGGTGACACCGATAAAGCCGATCCATTCCTGTACTCCGTATGCTCCAGCCTTGTCCAGAGGCCGGTAGTTTGTCACATAATAGTTGATTTCTTCCTCGCTGAGCGTGTCGAATGTCACGTCAGTGGTCGTGGCAAAAGCACGTTGTGTGTCGGCGGTTGTGATGCAGACCCCGGTAATCACCTGATGGACCCGTCCTGAAAGCAGACGGAGCATTCGGGCCGCATCGGCTTCGTCCTTCGGCTTTCCCAACACCTGCCCGTCGAGGTACACGATGGTGTCGGCCGTGATAATCAGTTCGTCTTTCTGGATGTACGGGCGATAGGCTTCCGCTTTCTCGCGGGCGATATACACGGGGATTTCATCCCCATGCAGGTTGTCCGGATAGTTCTCTTCTATTCCGGGAAGTGTTTTCACTTCATAGTCAATGCCCAGTCCGGAAAGCAGTTCCCTGCGTCGGGGGGAATTTGACGCAAGAATGATATGGTATTTTTTCAGATTGTCTAAAGTCATTTCTGTTATAGGAATTAAAGAAATTATGTATTGGGTATTGTCACTCCGCTTCGGGTCCCTGATTTCTGGTGAAGGTTTCTCTTCGGTTTCTAGGTATTTACCATCCAAAAGCTTCTTGGTGGGACATCCATTTTCCTTGGGCCCGGAGCACCTGCTCGATTACATCACGTCCGCATCCGTAGCCTCCGTTGCGGTGGGAGATATACTTGCAGACAGCCTTTATCTCGGGTGCCGCATCCGCAGGGCAGCAGGGCAATCCCGTCAACTGCAGCACCTCGTAGTCGGGGATGTCATCACCCATATAGAGCACCTCCTCTGGGTTGAGGCCGTATTTCAGGAGCAGCTCGCCATACGCCTTTGTCTTGACTGAAGCTCCCAGATAAATGTCCTTGACACCGAGTGCCTCATAGCGTTTCCTTATCGCCTCTGTTTTTCCGCCGGTGATGATGGCTATGTGCAGGCCGCATTTCACGGCAAGCTGGAGCGCATATCCGTCCTTGATGTTGACCGTACGCATAGGGTCCCCGTTAGAGTCCATGCCGACAGTCTCGCCGCTCAACACTCCGTCTACATCAAAGAACAGAGCCTTTATTTTCGTAAGGTCGTAGTTTATCATTTTTTGTCCGTTTTGATTCATAAATATGGATATTTTTACTGACAAGTCCGTATAGTGCGGCCAGTTCCGGATTCTCTTTCTCCAGCATGTTCATATGCCGGTCGATGACGTTCCGGTCATCACGTCGTGCGGGACCAGTCTGGGCTTCTACTGGAGAAAGCCCGTGCACTTTCCGGGCGGTCTCGTCGATAAGCGGAAGCATTGCCTCAAACGGAAGTCCGTGGGCTTTCAGCAGATGTTCGCTTATGGCATACATGTGGTTGGTGAAGTTGCAGGCAAAGACCGCCGCGATGTGCAGATACTTCCGCTGTTCGGATGAGGCCTTGTACACTTTCGGACTCAGTCTTCCGGCCAGTTCCTCCAGCAGTTCTGTGTCTTTCGAACATGCAGCCTCGATGAAGAAAGGTACAGATGCGAAATCCACTTCTCGCTGTTTACTGAACGTCTGCATAGGATAAAGCACTCCGTATCTGCGTACCTTTCCTTTCCATACATCCATCGGCATGCTGCCCGCAGTATGTACATACAGTGCATTGGGATTGGCATGTCGCGTGAGTGTGTCGATAACTTCTTCCAGTGCGGAGTCCTTCACCGAGACGATATAGATGTCCGCGTCGGGTGACACTTCCGTGAGGTCTGTAGTGAAAGGGCATTCCAATGCGGAAGCCAACGTTTGGGCGGAGTTCTCCGTCCGGCTGTATATCTGGTTGATGCGGCCCCCTTTTCTTGCGAGAGCCGGAGCCAGATGCGTAGCCACATTGCCCGCCCCGATGAATGTGATAGTGAGTTCCGTCTGTTCCATAAGTCAGCGTGAAGAGATGAAATATAGAATGATTCCCGTCAGCAGCAGTGCGGCAGGCAACAGATAAGAAGACATCTGTCCGAGCAGTGCGATGACCAGTCCGATGTTCTGTATCAGCCAGATTCCGGCAAGGATGATTCCCACCGACTTGTCACGTTTGAACCACAAAAATATGGCCGACGCATAAAGCAGCATCGTGTCCTTCTGCATCACCCAGGGAAGCCCTGCTCCGCTGAAGTCTATAAACCTGTCGAGCAGATACAATACTCCCATCACCACAAGAAAGACAGCGGTCGCCTTGCAGGTGTCCTTATTGTTCGTTGCCGTCGCCATGATGTTCCGTATATTCGTTGATATGTACTTTTTCCCATTGCAGATGGCTTTCGTCGAACGGTTTGCGTTCCATCCCCTTGTGCCCCACGGCAATGATTGAAAGTACCTGAAGCTGCAGAGGAAGACCGAGCACTTCGTGTATGTATTCGTTCGCCGGTGTCCCGTCGGCAACATACCGTTCGCGTACCTGGACCCAGCAGCTTCCCAGTCCCAGATCTTCCGCCTGCAACTGAATCATGAGGGAGGCCACCGACGCGTCCTCTATCCACACGTCGCTGACCATGGGGTCGGCAGTCACCACGATGGCGAGTGCGGCATCCTTCACGAAGGCCGCTCCCGAATCCTTGCATCGGGAAAGTTTTTCGAGCAAGCCTTTGTCGTCCACGGCGATGAACTGCCAGCAGTTGGAACGTTTCGATGCGGGCGACATCAGTGCCGCCTTGAGGAGAGCCACCACTTCATCCTGGGTCAGTTCCTCTCCCGTAAACTTGCGCATGCTCCGTCTGCGTCTGATCAATTCACTGAAATTCTCCATATAAAAGCGTTTTTGTCCCGACAAATATACTTCATCTGTTTCAATTCCTCAAAAAAAACTTTATTTTTGCATCGTATGGCACTTCGTCTGGCTACATATTATCATGCCGAAGATGTCCCGTCCCTGCCCGGCTCGAATGTCTTCTGTTCCGTTGAAATGTTCCGTGCATTGCAGCAGACTGAGGGGACCCGTCCCGTTCTGCTTGTGGCTTATGAGGAGGAGAGGGTAGTGGGCAAGCTGCTCTGCATCACACGCCGGAGCCTGCGCTCCCGGCTTTTTTTCACCAAGACATACGTGTATGGTACGGGGGAGTATTTCCCCTCTTCGTTCAGGAAGGAGGAAATTTTCCATGAATTGCTCATCTGCTTCACGTCGCGCTTCAAGGACCGTTCATTCCTGCTGGAATTCCGCAATCTGGAAGAACCTCTGTTCGGCTACCGCTATTTCCGTGAATGCGGCTATTTTCCCGTGCGCTGGATGCGTGTGCGGAATTCGATACACGGGAACTGTCTTGACAAATGGATGAGCGTTTCGCGGAAACGTCAGATCACTCGTGCGCTGAAGGGGGGGGCAGAGATGGACATCGCCCATACGGAAGATGAGGTGCGCGAGTTCTTCGGTCTGCTGAAACGCTATTATTCTTCTAAAATCCAACGTTATCTTCCTGACATCGACTTTTTTCTCTATTTCCAACGAGAAGCATCCGAGCGTGCGAAAATCTTCATTGTCCGTTACAAGGGAAAGATTATCGGCGGTTCGTTGTGCCTTTTTTCAGGCAAGGATGCCTATCTGCTTTTTTCCGGCGGTCTGCGGAAGAGCTATCCGCTGCTTTATCCCGGTGTGCTGGCCGTATGGGGTGCGATGGTCTATGCGCATGAGCACGGCTACGCCCATTTTGAATTTATCGATGCCGGGCTTCCTTTCAAGAAATACGGCTACCGTGACTTCATTCTCCGTTTCGGGGGGCGGCAGATGAGCAGCCGCCGGTGGTTCCGTGTGGGCTGGAAATGGCTGAACAGGCTGCTGGTCTGGTTTTATGTGTGAATCGGCATGTTTCACACATAACAAAAGGGTATTTCATGTAGAATATCCTTTTGTTTTTGTGTCAATAACCTTTTGCTTTCTTGCAGGTGATTAAGTTTAATTAATATTACTGAGGGAAAATTTTAGAATCAGACGGCTTAATATTTAAATAATTGCCATATCTTTGCCGCACTTCCATTATGTTTTTGTAAAAACAACTTTTATTAACCAATTAATTTAAACTCATGAAACACAAAATTCTTTTCGTGCTGTGGGTATGTTCTTTTCTGTGCTTTTCCGTGCAAGCACAGACCGGCAGCAACATTACAGGTAAAGTGTCAGATGCATTGGGAGAGCTTGCCGGAGTGAGCGTAGTGGTGAAGGGAACAGACAATGGGACCATTACGGACGCTTCCGGTGAATTCAGTCTGCAGGGTGTGAAACCCGGTGATGTCCTCCAGTTGTCTTTCATCGGTTACAAGACGCAGACAGTCAAAGTGGGCAAGCAGACTCGCTTCAACATCCTGATGACGGAAGACGCCCAGACTCTTGACGAGGTGCAGGTGGTGGCCGTAGGTTATGGAGATGTAAGGCGGAGAGACCTGACAGGGTCTATCGGTTCTGCCGACATGAAGGATTTGATCAAAACTCCAGTGAGCAACATCGCAGAGAATCTGGGCGGACGCATTGCCGGTGTGCAGGTGTCTTCCAGTGACGGTGGTCCGGGTGACAACTTCAGCATTGTGATTCGCGGAGCCGGTTCGCTGACGGGAAGTACCGCCCCCTTGTATGTGATCGACGGTTTTCCTTCCGAGACTTCAGGACTCAGCTCATTGAATCCAAATGACATTGAGTCGATTGACATTCTGAAGGACGCTTCCGCTACAGCCATTTATGGTGCGCGGGGCGCGAACGGCGTTGTGATTATTACCACAAAGAAGGGAGGGGCCGGGAAGCCCACCATCACTTACAATGCCAGCCTGAAGGTCAGTACCGTGAAGAACAAGCCCGCGATGATGGACGGGTATGAATTTGTGCAGCTCCAGAGAGAAATCATGGGCGATGGAGAGGATTTCCAGCGAAATTATATCACGGAACTGTATCCGGACCTTGAGGCTTACCGGAACGCACCTTCCTATGACTGGCAGGACTATATCTACCGTACGGCCTTGAGCCACAGCCACCATGTGTCTCTGACGGGCGGTTACGGTGATTTGAAATACACTACATCCCTGTCTTTCGACGATACGCAGGGTGTCATTATCAATTCGGGAGTGAAGCGTTATCAGGGACGTGTCAATCTGAGCCAGCAGGTGAACGAACGTCTGAAAGTTGATTTTACGGGTAACTATGCCAGCAATGTGCAGGACGGCCCGACCGTATCTACATCCACTTCCTCAATGTCAACGGCATACATGTATAGTGTATGGTCGTTCCGTCCGGTTTCCCCCAACGGGACCGACCTGCTCAACTCGATGTATGATGAGGGTGTCAACATGGCGGAAGACTACCGTTTCAACCCTGTGCTTTCAGCCCGTAATGAGTTTCGCCACAAGACGACCAACAACATGTCATTCAACGTGAGCGCAGAATATGAGCTTGTCAAGAACCTGAAGTTGAAGGTGCTGGCCGGCTATACAGCACGCGACTACAAGAATGAGGAGTTCAACGGGTCGCAGACCCGTACGGGAAATTCGCATCCTTCCAACACACAGAGCAAAGGTATAAATGCCTATCTGTACCAGAGCGAATCCCGAAACTATTTGAATGAAAACACATTGAGCTATCAGCTGAACAAGAAAGGACACAGTTTCAATGCGCTGCTGGGTATGTCTGTGCAGAAGAACGGCAGTTACGTGCATTCAATCACCACTGAGCAGATCAGCAACGAATCGTTCGGTATGGCCGGTCTGAGCAAAGGAAGCAACCCGACCGTGAGCTCCTCGAAGGAAGAAAGTAAGCTGCTGTCCTATTTCGGACGCGTCAACTATAACTATGATTCGCGCTACTACATAACCGCAACCATGCGTGCCGACGGCTCTTCCAAGTTCGCGAAAGGTCACCGCTGGGGATATTTCCCTTCTGCCTCTGTGGCATGGGCATTCCAGCGCGAAGCTTTCGTCGCTGACAATCTGGGGTGGCTGTCGAACGGAAAGCTGCGCCTGAGCTACGGACAGACAGGAAACAACCGAATAGGAAGCTATGACTATATGGCCCACCTCGTCACGAGCGATGACGTGTATAAGTATCCTTGGAACGGAGAGTTCACGCAGGGATATGTACTCAGCAGCATGTACAACGAGCTGTTGAAGTGGGAGACGACCGAACAATATGACCTGGGATTGGATTTGGGATTCCTGGACGGACGCATTAACCTTACGATGGATTATTACGTGAAGACCACCAAAGATTTGCTGCTGGATGCGGACATTTCAGCCAGCTCCGGTTTCTCTTCCGCTACGCTGAATGTCGGAAAGTTGCGTAACAAAGGTTTTGAGCTTACTCTTGAAACGACCAATATCAAGACGAAAGACTTTACGTGGACATCGAACTTCAACATTGCTTTCAACAACAACGAAATTGTGGCACTCAATTCCGGACAGCCTTACATGACCAGCTATATCAATTGGGACAACAAGTACAAGACGGTACCGGCATACATCAGCAAGGTGGGAGAATCAGCCGGAAAAATGTACGGCTTTATCTATGAGGGTACCTATAAGTATGAAGATTTCAATACGTCGATAGGTGCAAACGGGGAGACAGTCTATACGATAAAGGACGGAATACCTCATTATCAGGCCAATCCGCAGCCGGGTGACCCCAAATACAAGGACCTTACGGGTGAAGGTGAAATCAATGATGACGACAAGACCACAATCGGTAACGGTCAGCCCAAGCACATCGGAGGATTTTCGAACAACTTCACATGGAAAAACTTCGACCTGAACATTTTCTTCCAGTGGAGCTACGGCAATGATATTCTCAATGCAAACCGTCTGGTGTTCGAGAATCCGGCGTCAAAGCAGAACACGAACATGTTCGCCACTTATTGTGGAAGATGGACACCGGAAAATCCGACCAGCGATATTCCGCGCGCCAAGGCGGAAGGCTCTGCCGAATATAGTTCCCTTTATGTGGAGGATGGTTCTTTCCTGAAACTGAAAAACATTTCACTGGGATATACCTTCAACAGGAAGGTGCTGGACGCGCTGAATATCAGCGCAGCCCGCGTGTATGTTGCCGCCGAGAATATCGCGACCATTACCGGTTATTCGGGAAGTGACCCTGAAGTGTCGACACGCAATTCCGTGCTTACCCCGGGATTCGACTGGTCGGCATATCCCCGTGCGTTCAACGTGTCATTCGGATTAAATGTAACATTCTAAAACCTTTAAAACAGTAATTATGAAAAAGATATACAGAAATTCAAGGAATCTGCTTCTGGCTGTTTGCGCGTGTATGGCGGCCACTTCATGTGAGGATTTTCTTGATACGACACCTTATGATTTCGTGGCTCCGGAAACGTTCTATACCAATGAAAAAGAATGTACCATGGCTTTGGCGGGTGTATATTATACGCTAGTATATGAAGAGGTTTACGGCAACTACTATTCGTGCATGCTTTCCAATGTGGATGATCTGAGCTATTATCAGAGACAGAGCGGTCAGTTGACCAGTCAGGTGTATGGCAATGACCATAATCCGGGAAACCAGCATGTATGGGGAACGTGGGAAACCCTGTATAAAGGAATCAACAATGCGAATATGTTGCTGGAGAATCTCGACAAGGCGGATATGGACGAGAGTGTGAAGACACGGATAAGAGGAGAGGCGAGATTCTTACGTGCTTATTATCATTTTCTTCTGGTTCAGGGATGGCATGAAGTGCCTCTCCGTAAAGAGTCATTCAAGGATGTGAACAATTCGGCGATGGAGGCGACTCCGCATGTAGAGGCACTCGACTGGATTATTCAGGAGATGGAGGAATGCGTGGACATGGTGGACGACAGCGCATACGACCTTTCTCCTTCATATGTCAAGAAGAATACGGTGATGGGAATCCTTGCCCGTGTGTGTCTGTGGCGTGCAGGCCATCCGGCAGATGGTGGAAAACCTTTTTATGAGAAGGCGGCCTATTGGGCGAATGAGGTGAAGAAGTCGGGCAAGCATCGTCTGAACCCCGATCTTTACAAGATTTGGAAGTGTATGGCTTCGGATACCTACGACACGGAATATAACGAGAGTATCTGGGAGGCTGAATTTTTCGGAAACCGTTCTGCCGATGGACAGGGCAACTATACGGACGGCCGTATAGGGAATGTCATCGGAAACATTCAAAAATGCACGGCAAGTCCCGGAAATGGATACAGCTATGGCTTCTATGCCCCTACGCTCATCCTCTGGGATTTGTTTGAAAACAATCCCGGTGACATGCGCCGTGATGTCTATATCGCGCCCTATCAGATAAACAACAAGGATGAGAAGGTGGACTGGAAAGAAACTCAGATTGTGCAGCGTGCGTGTGGAAAGTTCCGTCGTGAATGGGAGGCTTCATCCCAGAAAGAAAAGAACTGGACTCCGGAAAACTATCCGATTCTGCGCTATGCGGATGTGCTGCTTATGTTGGCTGAGGCTGAGAATGAAGTGAATGACGGTCCTACGGAACTGGCATATGAGTGCATCAATGAAATCAGGAGCCGTGCCGGAATCCCCACTCTTTCCGGTATGGACTATGAGACCTTCAAACAGGAAGTCCGTGACGAACGCGGACGGGAACTGTGTTTTGAGTCGCTCCGCAAGTACGACCTTGTGCGTTGGGGAATTTATGTGAAAGCCATTCATGACGATTTGGGTGCGGCCACCCAGGATTCCCGCTGGGCTCCGGGCAATCAGTTTATAGGTGCCAGAGACTATACGGCAAGGACACAGGAAAGACATCAGTTCCTGCCGATTCCGACCAAAGAATTGGATGTGAACGGAAAGTTGCAGCAGAATGAGTATTGGAGATAAGCAGAAGCACATCCGTTAGGATACTCTTCTCTACATTGCAGAAAAACGGGGCTGCCTTTGTCTGAGGCAGCCCCGTTTCCGTCAGTTCATAATCCGTTCCGTCACGTTCTCTTTTGTATCAGTGGTTCGCCCATGCAGTTCCACATAGTCCACACTGAGCGGGTTATGCTCGTCGGTCTTCACATACAGATAGTTCAGTATGGCCGGCTTGCCGTTTATCGTGGTGCGGCACACATAGCGGGTGCCTTGCCGGCATACTTCCAGCCGACGTTTTGAATAGGCGGTCAGCGTCACAGTGCTCGAGTTGTTCCCCTCGGATACCACCTTGTATCCGTATGCCATTTTCCGTTGGAAGAAGCTCAGTCCTTCCTTTTCACCCATCCGTTCTTCCCGGTTCACCCAATACACGTTTAGAGGTTTGCGGGTGTCAAGTTTCCCGTTGACCAGATTCACGTCATAACAGACCAGGTTTCTGTTCACACTTCTGGAAATATGGAACAGACGTTGCGGAGTGAGATACAGGTTGTCTTCCGGCCCGGTCGCTTTCAGGCCCGGTATGGTGAGGAGGAGCGGCAGAATGTAGCAGACAAGTCTTTTCAGTTTCATAAATGCGTTGTCGTTTTGTAATCAGGCTGCAAATATAACGATTTGTCCGTTCCATTGTTCCCACTTTCTGCGGGCAGAGGAAAATTGCCGATGATATAAGCCGTTTGGAACATTCCTGCTCCGTGGACCAGAGGGAATGCGTCATTTTTAGCAGCCTCTAAATTTCCCGTTTCATTTTGTCCGCATGTCAATCTTTCATATCTTTGTTATATGAAACGGATATACTTAATCTTCTCCCTTTTGTTTTTGGGGGTGACGTTGTGCGGGTATGCACAGGTGTGGAACTTTGAAGGGAAAGTTCCGGATGGTTTCGAGGCTTCCGACAAACGGGGGCTGAGTATTTCAACAATGTGCTATAAGGAAGGGAACAGCAGTCTGGAATGGCGTTTCCGTCCCGGCGGAACTCTTTCCGTCAGCCTGGAAGAACCCCTTTCATTGTCTGCCGAAGAGAAGGAGAAGGCTGGAATCACTTTGTGGATTTATAATGAGAAACCGCAGAAGGACAGCCTTCAGTTTCAGTTTTTTTCTCCGGAGGGACATGTTTCTTACCGTTTCGCTTTCAAGCTGTCGGCATCCGGATGGAGAGCCTGTTGGATTGGCTTCAAACATATGTGGGGCGACAAGTCCGGAGAGGCGATTGCAGGATGGCGGATTGTTGCTCCCGAGAGGGAAGGACGGGTATTTCTTGACCGTCTTACGTTCCCGGTCAGGAGCATGAATCTCCGTACCACCCCCGACGAACAGATGCCTTATAACAATGCGCTTGATTTCCGCGACTTGTGGCATTGGTGTCGGGTATGGCAATGGGAACAGCTTCGGTATGACATTCCGCTTCCCGACAGGCTCACTTCCGGAGAAAGGGAGGAGCTGCAGCTCGTGTCATCGCGTCTGGACAGGATGCTGGAACTGAAAAAAGCACCCCGGAAGGTTGTGGAAAAAGCCTATGCCACATTTGACAGGGCCAATGTCAGACATTCGCTGACGGGGTTTGCCGGCGCGCCGGTTGTGGCTCCGGATGAACTGAAACGCGCCAAAGGGGAAATGTCGTGGAACGATCTGGAGACCATGCTTTCCGGATTTGCCTATGATGCCCTTTATAACGCTTCGTCCGAAGCTGAAGAGAACTATTTTCTGGTATGGGATTATGCCATGGACCAGGGGTTTGCCTATGGAAGCGGAATGGGCACGAATCATCATTACGGCTATCAGGTGAGGAAAATTTATACTACCGCTTGGCTGATGCGCGACAAGATATGGAAGGCCAGGAACCGGGATGCCATCATTGCCACGCTTGCTTTCTGGGCTGCCCTTCAGGAGACACGCCAACCTTGCGGACCCGGTCGGGACGAGTTGCTGGACACATTGCACACACTGCTCCAGGCAAAGGTCATATCTGCATTGATGTTAGTGGACGAACGGGAACGGCTGAGGGCACTCAGAGGACTTTCGCGCTGGGTTTCCACTTCGTTGCATTATACACCGGGGACAATAGGAGGCATAAAGGTGGACGGGACAACCTTTCATCATGGAGGTTTCTATCCGGGATATACCACAGGCGCGCTGGCTTCCGTGGGGGCGTATGTGGCTTTGACGGACGATACGGAGTTTGAGCCGACGGAAGAGGCGCGTCAAGTGTTGAAGTCGGCTCTTCTGGCGATGAGAAACTATTGCAACAAATATGAATGGGGTATCGGAATCGGCGGGAGACATCCTTTCGGCGGTTCCATGAAGGAAGACGACATCGCGGCTTTCGCTTCTCTGGCACTTTCGGGCGACTTGTCGGGAGAAGGGGGTGAGTTCGACCGTTCACTGGCGGCTGACTATCTGCGCCTGTGCGGCAAGAATACTCCGGAAGCGAGCTATTTCCGGAAGCAGGGTATCCGTCCGGCCGAATCTCCTGAAGGATTCTTCGTGTACAATTATGGGGCGGCGGGCATATTCCGCGGAGAGGACTGGATGGTTACCTTGAAAGGATATAACACGGATGTATGGGGAGCTGAAATTTATGTGAAGGACAACCGTTACGGACGTTACCAGAGTTATGGTTCGGTGCAGATAATGGGCGGAGACTCACGCCGGGCAAGCGGTTACGACGAGAACGGGTGGGACTGGAACAGGTTGCCCGGGACTACTGCCATTCATCTTCCGTTCGAGCTTCTTGACAGTCCTTTGAAAGGCACGACGATGCTCAAGTCGAAGGAACGCTTTTCGGGAGCCAGCAGTCTTGAAGGAAAATATGGAATGTTTGCAACCAAACTGATGGAACGCAGACTGAAAAATTTCACTCCTGATTTTGTCGCCAGAAAATCCGTATTCTGTTTTGATGACCGGATGGTCTGTCTGGGCACGGGCATCAGTAACGGGAACAGGGAATATCCTACGGAAACGACTCTTTTCCAGAGCGTATGGGACGATGACGGGAAACATGATGTCCTCGTGGACGGAAAATGGGGAAATCAGGTCGGTTTTGCGGAGCATGTCCGTGTGTCGGACAGACAGCCTTTGTGCGTGCGCGACGGATATGACAATTATTATTATGTGAAGAAAGGAGAGGTCAGTGTCCGTATTGCGGAGCAGGAGTCGCGCCATGAAAAGAACCGTGCCGTTACGAAAGGCATGTTCGCTTCAGCATGGATTGACCATGGCTGTGCCCCCCGGAATGCGTCTTATGAATATATGGTGTGGATTCAGCCGACAGAAAAGGAACGGAAGGCATTGAATCCTATGGATTCTTACGAAGTGCTGCGGTGCGATGATACGGTGCACATTGTTCGGGACATCCCTACGGGTGTCATCGCTTGTGCCGTGTTTGAGGGTGTGGAGCTGGAAGGAAACAGTGTGTTTTCAGAACTTCCGTCCGAAACGATGGTTATGTGCAGGCGAGACGGGCGGACACTCCGGATGAGTGTGTGTGATCCGGACCTGAATATCAGGGAGAAAACCTACACCACAAAAGAGTCGAGCCGGCCCAAAGATAAAACGCTTGTTCTTGAGGGAAACTGGAAACTGGTGTCCGGGACAGAACGGGTGACGGTAGTGGCGGCAGGGAACAGAACCCGGGTCGAGGTAAAATGCCAACATGGCATGCCTGTGGAATTTGTATTGCAGGAGGATTGGGATGGCAGATGATTTTGTTGTTCGGTTCGCTCCCCTTCAAGGGTATACGGACGCTGTTTATCGGCAGGCACATGCACGTCTTTTTGGTGGTGTGGAGCGTTATTATTCTCCTTTTCTGCGGGTGGAACATGGGGAGATACGTCAGAAAGAGGTGCGGGACATCGCGCCTGAGAATAATGGGGATGTCAGGATGGTTCCGCAGTTCATTACGTCCGACAAGGGAAAGGCGGAGCGCATTCTCACTTTGTTGTCGGAGAAAGGATATCAGGAGGTAGACTTTAATCTGGGATGTCCGTTTCCGGTATTGGCCCGGCGGCACAATGGCTCCGGAATGCTGCCTTATCCCGATGAAGTGGAGGAACTTCTGACCTTTGTGGCGGAAAAGTTTCCCCGGCTGTCTTTGTCGGTAAAGCTCAGACTAGGATGGGATAATCCGGCTGAATGTCTGGCCTTGTTGCCTTTGTTCAACCGTTTGCCTTTGTCGTGCATCACTCTTCATCCCCGGCTTGGGAAACAGCAGTATAAGGGCAGTGTCGATATGGAGGCTTTTTCTGCTTTCTATGAAGCTTGTGACAAACCGCTTTTTTATAATGGTGATTTGCGGACAGTTGGTGATATTGATGGTGTCCGCCGACGTTTCCCCCGGCTGGCCGGGGTCGTTGTGGGGCGCGGACTGCTGGGAAATCCGGCTTTGGCGTTGGAGTATGGACAGGGACATGCAGTTCCTGGGAAAGAGAAGATGGAGAGAATCAGGCAGATGCATTCGGAGATTCTCGACGGATATTCCCGCCAGATTCAGGGAGGTGAAGCTCAGTTGCTGTCAAAGATGAAGACGCTCTGGGACTATCTTTTGCCGGATGCGGACCGGAAGGCGCGCAAAGCCATCTTCAAGGCGACACGGATGGAGGCTTATCTGTCTGCTGTATGTGACCTTCTGAAGTTTGAGTCTGATTCTGTGCTTCACTTTGAAAATTCCCGCTAATTTTTTAGCTTTGCGACTCGAAAACTGATATACCATGAAAACATATCCGACTTTCATCATATTATTGTTCTTGTGCTTAGTATTGGTTTCCTGTGGCGGGGAAAAAGAAAGGCTGGTGGTAGGTGTGTCGCAATGCAGTGACGATGAATGGAGAACGCAGATGAATATGGAGATTCTCCGCGAAGCCTTGTTCTATCCGGAAACGGAGGTGAGGATACGGACGGCGAAGGACAACAGCGGACATCAGGTGAAGGATATAGAGACTTTCATCAAGGAGAAGGTGGACGCGTTGGTGGTCTCTCCTAATGAAGCGGAGACTGTCACTCCCGTAATCGAGAAAGCTTTCGATGCAGGGATTCCGGTGATATTGGTCGACAGGAAAATCCATTCGGACAAATATACGGCTTATGTGGGGGCTGACAATTATGATATAGGCAGGCGTGCCGGTTATTATGTGGTCAACCGACTGCACGGAAAAGGCAATGTGGTGGAAATTGCCGGACTGAAAGGTTCCACTTCCGCTGAGGAAAGGCATCATGGGTTCATGGATGCGTTGGCCGAGTCGCCTGATGTGAAGGTGGTCGCTTCGGTCAATGCGGATTTCTTTCAGGAAATGGCCGAGCATAAGTTTGATTCTGTCCTGAATGTTCATCGGGACATTGATCTCGTATTCGCCCAGAACGACCGTATGGCCATCGGTGCCTGCAGTGCGGCCCTGAAAAAGGGAAGGAGGAAAGAGATGCTGTTTGTCGGCATTGACGCTGTTTCGGGAGAAGGGCATGGAGTGGAAAGTGTGGCCTCCGGAGAACTGGAGGCGACGTTCATTTATCCTACTTCCGGCGACAAGGTGATGCAGGTCGTGATGGCTGTGCTGAGGGGGAAGCCTTATGCACGCGACACGAAGCTGCAGAGTGCGCTGGTGGACAAGTCGAATGCGCGTGTGATGAAGATGCAGACGGAGCATATCTTTGAGTTGGATCAGAAGATAGAATTTTTGAGCAAGAAGGTGGATGCTTATTTCCTCCGTTACTCTTCGCAGCGGATGTTTCTGTATGCTTGTGTGGTTATTCTGGTGTTGGTAGGTGTGCTGCTGGTCTTTGTGGTGCGGGCTTTCTGGACAAAAAACAGACTGAACGCTGAACTGTCGGAACAGAAGGCGAAACTGGAGGAGCAGCGTGACCAGTTGATAGACCTTTCGCACCGGCTGGAGGAGGCCACCCATGCCAAACTGGCATTCTTTACCAATGTGTCGCATGATTTTCGTACACCGCTGACGTTGATTGCGGATCCTGTGGACCAACTGATGGGAAGCCGGAATCTGGATGAACACGAGCGTTCGCTTCTCAACATTGTGCATAAGAATGTGGTGGTGCTGCTCCGTCTCATCAATCAGATATTGGATTTCCGGAAATTTGAGAGCGGGAAGTTGGCTCTTCATCTTTCGGAATTTGATGTGAGTGCCGGAATAAGGGAATGGACGGAAGCTTTCCGTACGCTGTCGTTCCGCAAACATATTCATTTTGACGTATCGGCCGAGGATGTTCCGCAAGGCTATGTGATGATTGCCGATGCAGAGAAACTGGAGAGAATCACTTATAATTTGCTTTCGAACGCTTTTAAGTTTACTCCGGAGAACGGCAGGATATGTGTGAGGCTGTCGCAGTTCAGGCGTGCGGATGCTTGCTGGCTTAGGTATTCCGTCTCTGATACGGGTATCGGAATGTCCGCTGAACATGTGCGGCACATCTTTGAACGTTTTTACCAGATTGATGTGCATCATGCCGGGTCTGGTATCGGACTGGCTCTGGTAAAGGCTTTTGTGGAGATGCATCATGGAGACATTCATGTGGAGAGCGGGAAGGAAAAGGGCACCACATTTGTCATTGAAATGCCGATGCGGCAGGCCGGAACATTGGAGGAAGGGCTGGAAAGAAACGCGATGCTGATGAATCTGAAGGAAGGTGCGGTGCTGGACGCGGATCTGGAGACAATGAACCAGAACGACAGTGGCAGACTCGCTCCGGATGACAGGGAGACTGTGCTGATAATTGATGACAACCAGGATATAAGGGACTATGTGAAGATGCTGTTGCGGGAGAAATATACGGTGGTCGAAGCGGTAAACGGGCAGGAAGGACTGAAACAGGCGATGAAGTATGTGCCCGATGCGATTATTTGTGACGTGATGATGCCGGTGATGGATGGCATGGAGTGTTGCCGGAGACTGAAGACTGAAATTCAGACTTCACACATCCCTGTGATGATGCTGACGGCATATGCGATGGACGAGCAGAAAATTAAAGGCTATGAGTGCGGGGCAGATTCATATCTGTCGAAGCCGTTCAGCGCGAAGTTGCTGCTGACGCGTCTGCGCAATCTGATAGATAACCACAAGCGGTTGAAATCGTTCTTCAGCGACCGCTCGGTTACGGTGCAGGATGTTCCTTTGGGGAAAGTGGACAAAGGGTTTGTGGACAGACTGTATGAGTTGATTGAGAAACGGATGGGCGATTCGGAACTGAGCGTGGAAAGTCTGGGTGAAGAGCTGGGGCTTGGACGTGTGCAGTTGTACCGGAAGGCAAAGGCGTTGACGGGCTATTCTCCGAATGAACTGCTGCGTATCGTCCGGTTGAAACGGGCTTCTTCGCTTTTGGCTTCCACTGATAAGACTGTCGCTGAGATTACCTATGAGGTAGGTTTCAGTTCTCCGTCTTACTTCACGCGGTGTTATAAAGATTATTTCGGGGAGAGTCCCACTGACTTTCTGAAGCGGAAAAATGGGAAATGATGGCTGAGGTTCGGCAAATAGTCGTATATTTGGGCTGTTTTTAGAAAGAAATCTATGATGCGTATTATAGGAATTGTGCTTGTATGGTGTTGTGCGGTTGCGCTGCAGGCCCAGAATATGAAGTCTTTGTTCGTGGCTCTGCCCGATTCGTTGTCGCCTTTGCTGACGGAGGTGAACCGGGCGGATTTCGGTGATTTTCTGGAAAGCGGCATGAAGGCTGAAGTGAAGAACCGTTTCGGAAAAACATCGGAGATGACGGAGCTTACAGATGACTATCTGTTTGTGAAACTGACTTCCGCCAGTACGCTTGAGATGAAGCTTCTTCCGCTCAATGATTCGGTGAAAGTGGTGTGTGTCGTGCATACTTACATGGCTCCTGCCGCCGACAGTGAGGTCGCTTTTTATACTACGGAATGGAAACGGCTTCCCGCGGATGATTATCTGACGCTTCCCGATGAGGCGGATTTCTATATTGTCCCCCAAACCGATGTGCAGAAAGATTCGTTGGAAAATCTGAAAGTCTATGCGGATATGTATCTGTTGAAAGCGGAACTTTCCGCGAAGAATCCGGTTATTTCGTTCAGCTATTCCACACCGCATTATATAGATAAGGAGACGGCAGAAAAACTGGCCCCTTATTTGCGCCCCTCTTCTGTCAGGTACGAATGGAAGGAGGGACGATTTGTCAGGGAAGACGAGGGAAGTCTCATGGAGCGGGAATAGTGTTGCGTTTTGTTGTCGCAGATTTAGATTTTATGTTGTCGAACATAAAATCCGAATTGTTCGGGTGAGTCCAATTGAAAATACATGAAAAATAGTTAATAGGCCGGTGCGTTCAAAGATAAAAATGCTATCTTTGGAACGTTTTGTTGGAAAAGTCTTGCTTCTTCGTGGAATGGAAGGGGTAAGAATATTGTTTTTTAGAAGAATTGTGTAAACCAGTAATGGTATTCTGAAGACGTTCGAGACTTTGAAAAGTCTGCCGACGGATACTAGCTGAAAAATATAAAGACGTAATGATTTTAAAATGTATTAGAACAGTGGCGGTAGCGGCTTTGGTTTTGGTCAGCGCAAATGTTTGCGGACAGGACTTGCTGGCACGTCAGGCACCTATCGACAGAAAACTGAAAGCCGTTGATTCCTTGGCGTTGATTCGCCAGATTAAAGCGGAGCAGGCCGTTTATCCTGCATATAGTCTCTATCCGAACTGGAGTCATGATCGCGTTCATGCATATGGTAATACAGTTCAGATACCGGACAGTTTCCGTATCGATCTTACAGGTTTCTGTATGCCTACAACTCATACTAAAATTACTTCCAAATGCGGTCCCCGCTGGCGCCGTATGCATAATGGACTCGATATAAAAGTCTATATCGGCGATACGATCCGTGCGGCTTTTGACGGTCGTGTGCGTATGGTGAAATACGAACGTCGCGGGTATGGCAAATACGTGGTGATTCGCCATGACAATGGACTTGAAACCATTTATGGCCATCTGTCGAAGCAGATTGTGGCGGAAGATCAATATGTGAAGGCCGGTGATCCGATAGGCTTGGGAGGTAATACAGGGCGTTCTACAGGTTCTCATCTCCATTTTGAGACCCGTTTCCTGGGTGAGGTGATTAATCCGGAGTTTATGTTCGATTTCCCGAACCAGGATATAGTGGCCGACAGTTATTTGTTCATTCGCGGTGCGAACCGTTATGCTTATCAGCGTACACGTGCTCTGGCGGCCGTGAAATCCGGAAAGTCGGGTGCGGCTGAGGCTGAAAAGGCGGCCATCCGTTATCATAAAATCCGTAAAGGTGACACGCTGGGCCGTATTTCACGCATCTATCATGTGTCAATCGACCGTCTGTGCCGTTTGAATGGTATCAAGCGGACTACGGTTCTCCGTATCGGACAAGTGCTGAGATGCTCTTGATCTGACGGGCGGAAACAAAGCGACGAATCATCCTGCATGAAGAGAATGAGGCTTCATGCAGGATGATTCTTTTTATCTGTGTATTTGTTGTATGCTCCATGAAAAATCTGTAACTTTGCCGATGCAGACAAATGTTATATAGGATTGAGGTTTGACGGACAAACATTTACATAAAGCAATTGTGGTTTGGGCAAATATCTGCCGCTTTTTTTTGGCGGGAGTCTTTTTGTTCTCCGGATTTGTCAAAGCGAATGATCCGTGGGGTACTGTCTATAAAGTGCAGGATTATTTGGAGGCTTTGGGGATGTTTGGATTGAGTGACAGTCTTTTCCCTAATCTGGCGGGTCTGGTATTTGCGGCTCTTGAATTCTGTATTGGCGTATATCTGCTTTTCGGAATCCGTCGTTGGGCGACTTCTGTGCTGGTTCTTCTGTTTATGGCTGTGATGCTGCCCTTGACTCTGTGGCTTGCCATGGCAAATCCTATTTCAGATTGCGGGTGTTTCGGCGATGTGGTTGTCCTGAGCAATTGGGAGACATTTTTCAAGAATGTCGTCTTGTTGGCGGCTGCTGTCTGTACGTTCAAGTGGAGAAGATTTATATTCAGACTTGTAACGACGAAGGTTGACTGGCTGGTTTCATTGTACAGCATCGTTTTTATATTGTTCTTTACGCTCTTCTGTTATCGTCACTTGCCGGTGTTCGACTTCCGTCCTTATCATATCGGTGCTGACATTCGGGAGGGAATGGAGATACCGGAGGGGGAAAAGCCGCCTGTTTATGAAACGATTTTCACTTATGAGAAAGACGGGAAAAGAGAGGATTTCACTATAAATGATTTTCCGGACGATTCGCTTTGGACATTTGTGGATTCAAGGACGGTGCTGAAAGAGAAGGGATACGAACCTCCCATTCAGGATTTTTCTCTTGTTTCGTATGAGGACGGGACGGATTTGACGGATGAAGTGCTGGCTGACAGCCAATATGTGTTTCTTTTGGTCGCTCCGTGGCTGGAGAAGGCGGATGACAGCTCGATGGATTTGATAAATGAGGTGTATGATTATAGTGTGGAGCATAATTATCGTTTTCTCTGTGTGACGGCTTCTGGAGATGAGGCTATTCAGGCTTGGCAGGAGAATACGGGAGCTGAATACCCTTTTGCCTTGGCTGATGAGATTACTCTGAAAACGATGATTCGTTATAATCCGGGACTGATGCTTCTGAAGAGCGGCATTGTGTTGCGTAAGTGGAGTGCCAATGATTTGCCGGATGAGTACCAGTTGAATGTACCGCTTGATTGCCTTTCTTTTGGAAAAATGGACATGAAGTCCGTGCATCGCAAGTTGGTGGAGGTCGTCTGCTGTTTCTGGGGGCCTCTGATTCTGCTGACTGCTGTTGATTTGATTTGGATGGGAATCCGTGGAAGGAGGGATAAAAGGAAAAAGAAACAGGACTGCAAGTCAGGTATGGCCTCTGATAGAGAATCGGATAGAAATGGTTGAGATATATAGAACAGGAATATTAACCCTTTAAATTTTAAAGCAAAATGAGAAAGAACATTGTAGCAGGCAACTGGAAAATGAACAAGAACCTGCAGGAAGGCATTGCTTTGGCAAAAGAACTGAATGAAGTGCTGACAGCCGACAAACCTAATTGTGACGTGATTATCTGCACTCCGTTTATTCATTTGGCTTCTGTTACTCCGATTGTTGACAGTTCCATCATTGGTGTGGGCGCAGAAAACTGTGCAGACAAGGCTTCCGGTGCGTATACAGGTGAAGTTTCTGCTGAGATGGTAGCTTCAACAGGCGCACAGTATGTGATTCTGGGCCACTCAGAACGCCGTGCTTATTATCACGAAACAGTAGAAATTCTGGCCGAGAAGGTGAAGCTGGCTCTGGCTAACAATCTGAAGCCTATCTTCTGTATCGGTGAAGTGTTGGCTGAACGTGAAGCCAACAAGCAGAATGAAGTGGTTGAAGCCCAGTTGGCTTCTGTATTCTCTTTGTCTGCAGAAGATTTCAGCAAGATTATTCTGGCTTACGAGCCGGTTTGGGCTATCGGTACAGGAAAAACCGCTACTCCGGAGCAGGCTCAGGAAATCCATGCACACATTCGCTCTTTGGTTGCGGCCAAATATGGAAATGAAGTGGCAGAAAACACTTCCATTCTGTATGGCGGAAGCTGCAAGCCTTCAAACGCAAAAGAATTGTTTGCGAACCCCGACGTAGACGGTGGATTGATCGGTGGTGCCGCATTGAAAGCCGCTGATTTCAAAGGCATCATTGATGCTTTCAAATGATATGCTTTCTGATTAAGTGTTTATAATCCTATTGCTCAGAGGAACGGAGTGGAACCTCATCGGAAGGTTTTATGACGTTCCTCTGTAACTTATTTATCCGGTTATGATGAAATGTTTTTTATCTGCAGTTGCTTTTTTAGTCTGTTCCGTAGGGGCGGACGCACAGAGTAATATTATAGAAAGTTTGCAGACACGCCGTGCAGGTGAGGGTGTGGTGACTGTTCACCAGGATGCCCGGATTGCTGGAATGATAGGTGAACGTTATGTGCATTCTGCGACAGAACAGCCGAAGGTCTTGAAAATGCGGGGTTTCCGTGTGCAGGTATATGCCGGCAACAATTCTCGTCAGGCGCGTTCCCAGGCATATGATGTGGCGACTAAGGTGAAAGATGAGTTTCCCGAAATTCCGGTCTATACTTATTTTCAGCCGCCGCGCTGGCTGTGTCGTGTAGGAGATTATAAGACGATGGAAGAGGCTCATTCGGCTATGCGTATGCTGAAGGCCACAGGCATATTCAAGGAAGTGTCTATTGTGCGCGAACAAATAAACATACCGATAGAATGATGATTGACAATAATTTGATGGACTGGCCGGAAGAAAAAATAAACAGGCTGAAGGCTCATTATACTGAGATTCTTTCTTTGCTGGGTGAAGACCCGAATCGGGAGGGATTGTTGAAGACTCCTGAAAGAGTGGCCAAAGCTATGCTGACTTTAACACGCGGATACGGCATGGACCCGAGAGAGGTGCTGAATGCGGCAAAATTCAAGGAGCCGTACAGTCAGATGGTCATAGTGAAGGACATTGACTTCTTTTCAATGTGTGAACACCATATGCTTCCGTTTTATGGAAAGGCTCATGTGGCTTACATTCCCAATGGTTATATTACAGGGCTGAGCAAGATTGCCCGCGTGGTGGATATTTTTTCCCATCGTCTGCAGGTGCAGGAGCGCATGACATTGCAGATTAAGGAATGTATTCAGGATACATTGAATCCGTTGGGGGTGATGGTGGTTGTGGAGGCCAAGCACATGTGCATGCAGATGCGTGGAGTGGAAAAACAGAATTCTGTCACGACCACTTCCGACTTTACGGGGGCATTCAATCAGGCGAAAACCCGTGAGGAATTCATGAATCTTATCCGTGCGAAGTATTAAATTCGCACGGATAGTCCTTGTTTTATTCTAGATAGTTGTCGTTTCTGTCTGTTTAGGGACAGATTGAAATTTCTGATTTTTTTCCTTTCCCTTTAAATGTTAACTTTGTCTTCGAGTAATAGCGAAGACACTTCTTTTGGCGAAAAGAATGATTCCCCGTGTTTTCTTGAATATTTACCTGCACTTTTGGGGAATGGTGTGATAAAAAGATTGAATTATGAAAAACATTGAAAAACTGCTGATGTGTGTGTTGGGCCTGTGTTCCGTGTTCTTGTTTGCCTGCAGTGGTGATGACGGTCCGGGCATGAGTGGACTCCAGAATGATTTCATTGATGTGGCAAATGGAGAATATGTGGACGGGGAACTGCCTGTTGGGGAGGATGACATGATGCTGCGTGCATCATCCTTTGATACGTCGGCCCTTCCTGGAGGAACATCATTCCTCGTATTGCAGTCCAATGAAGAGCTTCGCGAAGTGAATCTGTCCGTGAAGGGGCAGGCTGGCTATATCAGAGTTCCTTTGAGTAATCCTGAAATAGTCAGTGCTGAAGTAAGATCCGCTTCCGTGTATGAATATCAGGTGTTGGTAATGATCAGCCAGAATCTCAGCGGCAATTTTATCATTGAGTTTACGACAGTGGACGCAAACGGAGAAATTTCATCAAAAGTGACGAAAGAAGTGAACTATGTGGAAGCAGGCACCGGCTCTCTTCAGGTGAATCTGCGTTTCAGCAATGCGAAGGATATAGACCTTTATGTAGTGGAGCCTAATGGCAATGTAATCTATTATGGCCAGCCATTCCCTTATTATTCGGATAATTATCAGGCATATATGGATTGGGAAGAAGGCGGCAGCACCGAACCGGAATGGGAGATGATAGGGCTTGATGTAGATTCGAATGCCGGATGCGATATAGATAATATAAACAGCGAGAATATCTTTTTCGATAACGGCTGTCTGCAGAAAGGTACCTATGAGGTTTGGGTAAATATGTATTCAAACTGCGATCCAAGCACTCCTACCGGCTATGCCGTACTAGCCAACTATAGAGGTAGCATGATTGCCAATGCTTTGGGAGAAAATCCGGTGACGGGAGAATTTCCTGCGAATACTCCCGACAATTTGATTGGCAGTGAGCTGACAGGAGCAAGGAAAGTGATGGAGTTCACCATCAATGAAGGGCGCGAGCCGGGACGTTCACGCGTGTCCAAACCTGCTCTTTTCATGTGGGAGAAAGGGATTGTCAACGGAATCAGGCATTGACCACTCTGTCGCCCGCCTTTTTGGCCATTTCACTCTGCATTTCCTGCAGTTCTTTGTAGTGTTGCATGATGCGGGTGCACTGTGTCTGGTCATTGCAGATTTCCGGTTTTTTCAAATCCTGGAGAATACGTTCCATTTCTTCCTCCACGATTGACAGCTTAAAGTCCAGTACCAGACGGGGAATGAGTTCGTAGAGCCGTTCCTCGTCTGGAATTATTTTCTGGCCTTTGGAATGGTATTTGCTCAACTGATAACGGTCGCTGGCCAGATTGACCGCCAGTTTGCTGACCGACGGGTCCGGATGATTGATGAAATGCCGTTCGGCAATGAAGTCGCTGTCGTGCCGGTGTTCCTCCGCTTCTCTGAGTATCTGGCAGTGAAGAGAGTCGCGGAACTGCAGTTCATCCTCTTTCAGGCTGTGGGCAATGTATTCGGTCACTGTGAGCGGTCTTTCTTCCCCGTTTTCATCTTCAATGAGGCACATCACCCTTTCTCCGTAGCGAATCAGCATGCGCACAAGGTCTTCTTCTTCTGAAGAAGCTTTCCTTCCGTTGTCGCCTGTCGTCAGGAGCGGTGTATAGTTCCCGGGTGGGGTTGTTGTGTCCGTCAGGACTGTTTCCGGTTGAGACGGTAACGGGTTTTCCTCTGCGGCTGGACGTTGGTTGGGACCGGCGTTTTCTTTCACCGCCGTGTCGGAAGAGGCGGCACGCTGTTCACGCAGTTTCCTGCGCTCTTCTTCCTTGAACTTGTTTTCTTTGGCCTGTTCCCTCAGTTTGGCCGTAGCTTCCACCAGCACTTTCTCTTCCATCTGGAGCAGTTGGCTGCATTCGCGTATGTACACCGACCGTACGATGGAGTCGGGTATTACTGATATGCTTCTGACGATGCCTGAAATGAGCTCGGCACGTTTGATAGGGTCTTTCCCCGCCTCTTCCATCAGGAGATTGGCCTTGAAGCGGATGAAGTCCACTTCGTGTCCGTTGATATAAGCTTGGTATTCGGTGGCGTTGTGCTTCCGTGCAAAGCTGTCGGGGTCATCCCCGTCGGGAAGCAGGCAGACTTTCACGTTCATGCCTTCTTCAAGCAGCATGTCAATTCCCCGGATACTGGCTTTGATGCCGGCTCCATCCCCGTCGTAAAGCACCGTGATGTTGTTCGTGAAACGGTGGATGAGACGAATCTGGTCGGATGTCAGGGCTGTTCCCGATGAAGCCACCACATTCTCTATTCCGCTCTGATGCATGGAAATCACATCCGTATATCCTTCCACCAGAAAGCACCGGTCCTGACGCACGATGGCCTGTTTCGCGAAGAAGATGCCATAAAGTTCCCTGCTTTTGTGGTAGATTTCCGATTCGGGCGAGTTGACGTACTTCATCTGCACATTTTTGGTGGCGGCATTCAGCACGCGGCCACCGAACGCCACAATTTTCCCCGACAGCGTGTGAACCGGAAAGATGACACGTCCCCAGAAGCGGTCGCGTAGCGAGCCGTCTTCCTTGCGGTAACAAAGTCCGGTTCTGACCAGAAAATCTTCTTTGTATCCTTTCTGGAGTGCGGTACGTGCAAAAGCGTCGTGCGAATCCGTGCAGTATCCCAACTGGAATTTCTGGATGATGTCATCGCGGAACCCTCTTCCGCGCAGATACGTCATCCCGATGCGCTGACCTTCGATGTGGTTGTGGAGAATGTCACGGAAATAGTCGCAGGCATATTGGTTGACGACGAAAAGACTCTCCCGCAGGTTGTGCGCCTGCTTCTCTTCGTCGGTCAGTTCCCGTTCCTTTATTTCTATATTGTATTTTTTTGCCAGCCATTTCAGTGCCTCGTAATATGAGAGCTGTTCGTGTTCCATGATGAAGTGCACCACGTTGCCTCCTTTCCCGCAACTGAAGCACTTGCACAGTCCTTTGCTCGGCGAAACGCTGAACGAAGGAGTCTTTTCGTTGTGGAACGGACAGAGACCGATATAGTTCACTCCCCGTTTGCGGAGTGTGACGAATTCGGACACCACATCGACGATTTGTGCGGCATCCATGATGCGGTCTATTGTAGCTTGGTCTATCATGGCTGATACGGGACGTTTGTATTTGGAGTGCAAAGTTATAAAATTTGGTTGACTAAAGTTGGGTGAAAGATGCAGTCGGTTGGTAAAAAGAATGTAATTTTGCGGCAGAATGAACTAATGATTGACAATATTTGTGGTTTGCTTGTTATCTGGAATGAAAAGACTGACATTTTTGCCGCTTTTCTTGTCGGCGGCCTTGTGCGTCTGTGCACAGGAGCGTGTGTCGTGGGGAATCACCGCGATGACGGAGGGGGACTGGAACATGACCGACGGAGAGACGGCATGGGTGAATTATCTTGAGGCGGACTTGAACATCGCTTTGTGGAAGGGTGCACAGCTTGAAGGTGCGGCCATCGCCACTTATGCGGCCGGCGGAGCGGTGGAAGGCAGCCGTTTGGGTGTGTCGAACATCTATACCGACGTGAACAGGCCTTTCCGGCTCATTCAGGCTTCACTGGGGCAGAGATTCGGCGAGTGGCTGTATTGTTCGGTGGGGCTTCGGAACATAGACACTGATTTCTTCACCACTCCTTCCACCAGTTTCTTTACCGCTCCTGCCGATGCGGATTTTCCCATCATATCAAACAATTATCCGGTGGCCACTTTCCCGATGGCCGCATTGGGAGGGCATGTGGAAGTGTATCCTTTCAAGGGGTTCACTGTGAAGGCGAGCGTCTATAACGGCACGGCATATGAGAAACTTGACAGGCAGTTCCGTTTTGTTCCCTCCACCGACGGGCTGTTCTCTATCGGGAGCATGACTTATGAGCGGCCGACAAAGGGGGAGCATTCCGCCAGTTATACGTTGGGTTATGTCTACGGGAAGACTCCCGGTGAAGGGCAGGACGCTGGCTTTGTCAGGAAAACGGGCCTTTGGGGACTTGTGGAACAGCCTTTCCTGCATTGGAGAAAGACGCAGTGGTGTCTGCTTCTTCAGGGTGCGGCCATGACCCGTCATACATCGGACACGTATGGATACTGGGGTGCCGGGGTTACGGTGAATGGCATCATGCGGAGGGAAATGATGGCGGGGCTTGCCGTCAACCGCATGTATGACCGTGCGGAAGGCAACGAACTGGATGTTGAGGTTACATGGATGGTGCCCCTGACCGGATGGCTTTCGGTGCAGCCCGCGCTCCATTTCATGCGGAGTGGCCATCGCGAGACGGTGGTCGGCCTGCTCCGGGCAAGCGTGTCTTTGGGGAACCTTTAGGGGATATGCCGGACGGACGAGGGAAACAACGGCTTGCTTCAGGGCGGACAACCTGCTGTCCGGGACAAGGCAGCCGCCTGTTTCAGTCTGGTGTCCTGTCTTTTCCAATCCATGCTTTTTGTAGTTTATCTTTCTGAAAGGTATTGCCATTTCTGAAATATTCCATATTTTTGTGCGGTTTGATAAAGACTGGACATGAGAATTAGACTGGATATATTTGTTGTGTTGGCATTGCTTGGCCTTTGCGTGGGAACGGTCCGGGCGCAGGGCGGTGTGCCGGTACAGGGTGACGGAGCCGCCGTAACCTGTCTGTCTTCCGATTCTCTTTTCGTGCGTTTTCTGAAAAGCCGGCAGATTCCCGTGACCCAGCACAACCGACTGCTGTTGCTGGCTGACGGAAGAAGCAAGTTCGTTCATCTGTTCGATGACATCCGTAAGGCGAAGAAGAGCATTCATCTGGAATATTTCAATTTCCGCAACGATTCGATAGCCAAAGAACTGTTCACTCTTCTGGCCGAAAAGGCCAAGGAAGGAGTGGAAGTGAGAGCGATGTTCGATGACTTCGGGAATCTGTCGAACAGCCGCCCTCTCCGGAAAGAGCACCTGAAAATGTTGAACGACCGCGGAATCGAAATCATCAAGTTCGACCCTATCCGCTTCCCTTACGTGAATCATATCTTTTGCCGCGACCACCAGAAGATTGTAGTCATTGACGGAAAGACGGGTTATACCGGCGGAATGAACATAGCTGATTATTATATAAACGGGCTTCCGGAAATAGGTCCGTGGAGAGACATGCACGTGCGGATAGAAGGCCCTGCGGCAGAACAGCTCCAGAAGGCCTTTCTGCGTGTGTGGGATGAGGAGTCAGACCAGCATGTGGAGGGGGACCGGTATTTCCCCTATGCTTCCGGCGAGATACGTACGGACACTCTGCCTTTCCACCGGGGCAATCGGGTGGCTGTCGTGCAGCGTGTCCCCAAGGTGTCGCCCGACATCATGCGGAAGGCATATATTACGGCTCTGGATGTGGCGACCTCCAAGGTGCAGATTATCAATCCCTACTTCACTCCTACACGCAGTGTGCGAAAGGCCATAAAGCGTGCCGCAAGACGTGGGGTGAGGGTGGAGATCATGATTCCCGGAAAGTCGGACATACCTTTCACTCCCGATGCAGGGTTCTATATTGCCAACAGACTGCGCAAGGCGGGAGCACATATTTATGTGTTCAACGGCGGGTTCCACCATTCGAAGGTGATGATTGTGGACGACCGTTTCTGCACGGTGGGCAGTACCAATCTGAACAGCCGGAGCCTGCGTTGTGACTATGAAATCAATGCTTTCATCTTTGATCTTCCCATAACGGCTCAGCTCGGCGAAATATTTAAGGCCGACAAGCGGAACAGTACGGTGATGACGTTCGACGAGTACAGAAAGCGCGGTCCATGGAAACGGTTTGTGGGGTGGTTTGCCCATTTGTTTACTCCGCTTTTGTGAAAAAAGGAAATAAAAAGGCGGTGTCTTTCCCGAAATGTTCCATATTTTTTTTATTTTTGTCCATCTTATAGTAAACCAGACGAAGAATGCCATATTTCAGAGATGTAGTCGGACAAGAAGAGGTGAAACAGCTTCTGATGAGCAGTGTGCGCGGTGGAAAGATGCCTCATGCCTTGCTGCTCACGGGAGCGGAAGGAAGCGGAAAACTTCCGCTGGCATTGGCTCTGGCCCGTTATCTTCTCTGTCAGAACCGCAGTGCGGATGATGCATGCGGAACATGTCCGTCGTGCAGGATGATGGACCGTCTGGCGCATCCCGACCTGCATTTTGTCTTTCCGATTGTCCGGAAGAAGGCGGGGAAGGATTCCGTGTGTGACGACTATCTTCCCCAGTGGCGGGAAATGTTGGAGCGGAGCGCGTATGTCGGTCTTCCGCAGTGGATGGAAAAGATGGATGCCGGAAACCAGCAGCCTCAGATTTATGTGCGCGAGAGTGATGAAATCCAGCGCAAACTTTCGCTCAAGTCCAGTCAGGGAGGATATAAGGTGATGGTGATATGGCTGCCGGAGAAAATGAATGTGGAGTGTGCGAACAAGCTTCTGAAGCTGCTTGAGGAGCCTCCTGCAAAGACTGTGTTTCTTCTGGTCAGCGAACAGCCGGACATGCTGCTTGCCACAATCGTGAGCCGTACGCAGCGCATCACTCTGCATCCGTTGGCGGATGAGGAAATCGGCCGTTTTCTGAGAGAACGCTGCGGACTGATGGAGGAGGATGCGCACGACATTGCCCGCCGTTCGTCGGGAAGTTTGCTGAAGGCACTCGAAAACATCCAGTTGAGCGAGGAAAACCAGCTCTGCTTTGAACTCTTCGTGAATCTGATGCGTACTGCCTACCGCAGGGATATCCGTGCACTGAAGGCATGGAGTGAGCAGGTGGCGGGCATGGGGCGCGAAAGACAGAAGAATCTGCTGGAATATTGTCAGAGAATGGTGAGGGAGAGTTTTGTCACGAACTTTCATCGTCCGGAGATGGTCTATATGAATCCGGGTGAAGAACAGTTTGCGGTGCGCTTCTCTCCTTTTATCAACGAAAGGAACATTTTCCAGATTATGGCTCTGCTGGAGGAGGCGCAGGTACATGTGGAGCAGAATGTGAACCCTAAGATGGTGTTCTTTGATATGGCATTGAGAATGATTGTAGAAATGAAACAACGATAACGATTTATATGAACGAATTCAAACTGAAGAACGGAAGCGGCCCCCTTTGTTGCAAGGGCTGCGGACGACAAGATAACAAACTGAACACATATGACTGGCTGGCGGACATTCCGGGAAATGCCGGTGAGCAGGATATGGTGGAGGTTCAGTTCAAGAATACCCGGAAGGGATACTTCAAGAACAGTAACGGACTGAATCTGGAGAAGGGTGATATCGTGGCCGTGGAGGCGAGCCCGGGACATGACATCGGAACGGTGACGCTGACAGGAAGGCTCGTGCCTTTGCAGATGCGGAAAGCAAACGTGAAGCCTGATGCGGAAATCCGCCGTGTCTACAGGAAGGCGAAGCCGGTGGATATGGAAAAGTATGAGGAGGCCAAGTCGCGTGAGCATGACACGATGATCCGTTCGCGCAAGATTGCGGAAAGTCTCGGACTGCAGATGAAGATAGGCGACGTGGAGTATCAGGGGGATGGCAACAAGGCGATATTCTATTATATAGCTGATGAGCGCGTGGATTTCCGCCAGCTGATAAAGGTGCTTGCGGAGACTTTTCGTGTGCGTATTGAAATGAAGCAGATTGGGGCGCGTCAGGAGGCGGGACGCATAGGGGGAATCGGACCGTGCGGCCGTGAGCTTTGTTGCGCTACATGGATGACGAACTTCGTTTCCGTGTCGACCAGTGCGGCCCGTTTCCAGGACATTTCGTTGAACCCGCAGAAACTGGCCGGACAGTGTGCCAAACTGAAATGTTGTCTGAATTACGAGGTGGACGCGTATGTGGAATGCCAGAAACGTCTTCCAAGCAAGGAGATTGTGCTGGAAACAGCAGACAGCACCTATTATTATTTCAAGGCCGACATACTGAAGAATCAGGTGACGTATAGCACGGACAAGAGTTTTCTGGCCAATGAAGTGACCATCTCCGCACGGCGTGCGTTCGAGGTGATCAACATGAACAAGAGAGGGGAGAAGCCGGAACGTCTGTCGGAGAATTATATGTCGGGTGAAACAAGCCGCTCCAAGGATTTGTTGGAGCAGGACAGCCTGACTCGTTTTGACAAGAGTAAAAACGGAAAGAAGAAGAAAAAGCAGAAAAATGCAGCACCGGCCTCCGGTATGGCGGGAAGAGAACCCGTGAAGAATGAAAAGAAGCGGAGTGCAGGCGGTCAGAACCCGGGCAAGACCGGACAGGCAGACAGACCGGTGCGGGAAGTGTCGGACGTGAAAGATGCAGCTTCTTCCGGTCAGCCGAGAAGCAGGCGCAAGCCGGGAAACGCCCCTCGTCCGGAGCGGAATGGGGGACGCAGAAACCGGAGAAATGACGGGAATGCTCCAGGTACCGGAGGAGAAGGCAACAATAATGTTTCAGACAGTGGCGTTAAGGCGGTTCCGGATGTACAGGCATGAGACGCGTGTCTGTGGAGGTGCAGGCGGAAGGAGGAATCGGTTTTTCCTCCTGCTGTTTTTCCTTTTTTCCCTGACCTCGTGCAGGGACGCTACGGTTTATCATGTTTATCAAGTGATACCGGAAGATGTCGGATGGAAAAGGGGAGACTCACTGGCTTTTCATCTTCCTCCCGGTTTGTCTCCTGCGTCATATGTACTTGAAATAGGAGTGCGGAATACAGACATGTATCCGTTCCGGGATTTGTGGCTTTCAGTGACGCGTACCTCAAATGACAGTGTTCCGCGTGTGGCGGATACGCTTCATCTTTATTTGGCCGATGAGAAAGGCCGCTGGAAAAAAGCGGGGAGTGCAGGCGGTTATTATCAGAATACGTTTGTGTGTGAGAAGCCTTTTGTTGTCGTCTCTGATTCTTCCGCTATCTGTCTTCGTGTGACGCATATCATGAGAGAAAATCCTTTGCCCGGAATTTCTGATGTGGGTGTCCGTCTTCTGAAGAAGTGAACGGATGTGCGGTTTCGTGTGTCCGGACTCCATTTTTCGGCAATCTTTTGCCTTTTATGGAAAAATTTGTATATTTGCTGCATAAAAATCGATTGTTTTTATGAGGCAGACCATTTTGTCATGGGCCGGCATTCTGTTGGGGTGCACTATTCTGGCCGCTGGATTCGTGTTTTTTATCAATCCTTATAATATTGTGCCGGGAGGCGTGTATGGGGCGAGTATCGTGCTCCACAATCTGTTTCCTTCCGTGCAGGTCGGTACGTTCGGTTATGTGTTCGATATTCCGTTGCTTGTCTTGTCGGTGGTTTTGCTTGGGACCAGACTGGGAGGACGTACCATTGCGGCGGCATTGACCACCCCGTTGCTGATGAATCTCATTTCAAGATTGGTATATCCGGATGAGGAGGCTCTGCAGGCTCTTGACCCGGCACAGCTTCTGGGAGGAAGCATCGATTTGTCTGACCATCTGATGTTGACATGTGTTATGGGGGCGGTACTTATCGGTATAGGTACGGGCATTGTAGTCCGCAATCAGGCCACAACCGGGGGGAAGCGACATTGTGGGCATGTTGCTTCAGAAGTATTTCCATATCCGGTTTTCTCATGCTATCTTGCTTGTTGACGGTGCTGTGGTATGTTTCGGACTGGCGGTGATTGGATTCGGAATCGGCAGTGCGGATGATGTGGGGCAGCCTTCGTGGCATCTGTCGTTTTATTCGCTGATTGCCATATTCATCATCTCGCGTGTGATAGCTTATGTGATTAATGGTTCTAAGAACGACAAGCTTATTTTTGTCATCAGTGACAAGAGGATGACGGAACTGCACGAATATATATTGAGAGATCTTGATCGTACCGCTACATATATAAAGAGCAGCGGCCTTTATTCAGGGGCCGATAAAGAGATGCTTTTTCTTGTGGTGAGCTACAAAGAGGTGGCTGGGGTGAAACTTAAGATAAAACAGGCCGATCCGCGTGCATTTGTGGTAGTGACGGATGCATATGACACTTTTGGGGAGGGATGGAAGCAGCTTCCTTCACCGAATGAGATTACTCCGGAATGATTTCATGACAGATGTGGCCGGATTCTATTTCTCACGGGCGGCATCTATGCGGAGAAAAACGAACAGCAGGATAGTGAATCCCCAAAGTGATGACCCTCCATAGCTGAAGAAGGGGAGAGGAATGCCTATGACAGGAGTGAGCCCCAACACCATGCCGATGTTGATGAACAGATGAAAGAAGATGATGCCCACAACGCAGTAGCCATATACTCGTCCGAAGCGGCTGTTCTGACGTTCCGCCAGAACGAGCAGGCGAAGAATCAATGCCGTGAACAGCAGAATAACGGCGGCGGAGCCCAGAAATCCCTGTTCTTCACCTACGGTACAGAATATGAAGTCGGTGTCCTGTTCCGGTACGTATTTGAGCTTGGTCTGTGTCCCGTTCAGGAATCCTTTGCCCAGTAACCCTCCCGATCCGATGGCAATCTTGCTTTGATTTACGTTGTATCCTGCTCCTGATGGATCATCCTTCATGCCAAGAAGCACTTCAATCCGGACTTTCTGATGTGGCTCGAGTACGCGGTTGAATACATAGTCGGTCGAAAAGAAAAAGGCGATGGAAGCTATTGTGAAAAGGATGATGTACAGATAGTTGCGTATCCTTTCGTGCAAGAAGCGCAGAAGAAGGAAAAAAATCAGGGCTCCACACAGCCACAATTGCAGGTGGCATACATTAAATGGAATGACATAGCACGAGAACAGGCTTCCGATGAGAACGGCTCCTCCGCCTATCCCCGCAATGTAAATTGGGTCCCGTGATTCACGGTTACCATATATTTTGGTCAGAAGTGCAGAAAGCAGGATGACAAGTGTGAGCACGGAAAACTCTCCCCATGAGGTCATTTCATCGGGCATCAGTTCGTTTCCGAATCTCAGTCCTACGATGAAGAAGGCCACGGCGCATATTCCGGAGAAAAGTACTGCGCCTGTCATCCCCTCACGATACAGCATCAGGAAAAATGACAGATAGACCAATGCTGACCCGGTCTCCTGCTGAAGGATAATCAATGCCATCGGAAGGAGCACGATGGCCAGTGCAGTAGCCATGTCTTTCGGTTTCTGCATGGAAAAAGTATATTCTCCGATATATTTGGACAATGCCAGTGCAGTGGCGAATTTGGCAAATTCGGCAGGTTGCAGGCTGACAGGTCCCAGTACAATCCAAGAGCGCGACCCTTTGATTTCATGCGGATTGAATATGGTGCCGAACAGCAGCAGAATCAGAACCCCATACACTAGATAGGCATACGTGTCGTATAGCCGGTCTTCAAGCATCAGCAGCACGAAGCCAAGTCCGAGTGAGCACCCTATCCACATCAACTGTTTTCCGGATCGAGTGGAGAAGTCGAAAAATTCAGGTTCCCCATAGTTATAGCTGGCTCCGCATATGCTGAACCATCCACAGATGACAAGTGCCATGTAAAGCCCGATAATCCACCAGTCTACATTTTTCCATACACTACCTCTCATGTAATCCATAATCTATCCTCCGGTTCTGAATGTCGGCCGCAAGTATTTCATCTTCCGGCGAGAGTTCTCGTTTCAAATATTTCTCAATCATCAGTCTGCCGATAGGGACACCATAAACGGCTCCGAACCCTCCGTTCTCCACATAGACGGCAATAGCTATTTTCGGATTGTTCATGGGAGCGAAACCCATGAAAGCCGAGTGGTCCTTTCCGCGGTTCTGGGCCGTTCCGGTTTTTCCGCATACTTCGATGTCCGGCAAATTGGCCATCCGGCAAGTACCCCCTGTGACGGCTGCGCGCATGCCCTGGACCACCTCTTCATAATGCGTCCGATCGGCCATTGTGTTTCGTTTTTCCCGGTATTTAGGGTCAATCTGTTCTCCTTCCACTTCTTTGACGACATGAGGAGTGATAAAATATCCTCTGTTGGCGATAGTCGCTCCCAGGTTGGCAATCTGCAGCGGAGTAAGCGTAACTTCTCCCTGTCCGATGGAGATACTGATGATGGTGAGCCCGTTCCATGAACCGCGGTAGGCCTTGTCATACACGCTGGCATTGGGGATGAACCCTCTCTTTTCGCCGGGAAGGTCTATCCCCAGCGTATATCCGAATCCCATTGAAACCATATAGTCGCGCCAGATGTTCAATGCCTTCTGCGGAGTGCCATATTTCTTTTTGGCTCCAATCATGTGATACAGTCCCCAGCAGAAGTATCCGTTGCATGAGGTGGCGATGGCAGGCACCAGAGAAAGAGGAGAAGGGTGCGCATGACATCCCACATGCAGTCCCCTGAAACTGAATCCATGATGGCAGGGATACATGGTGGAAGGCGCGATGATTCCCTCCTGCAGAAACGTGAGTGCCTGGGCTGTCTTGAACGTGGACCCCGGCGGATAAGTACCCATGATAGCCCGGTTCAGCAAAGGTTTCCATGGGTCCCGTGCCATTTTCAGGTGGTTTTTCCCCCGGTTTCTTCCCGACATGAGCTGCGGATTGTATGTGGGAGAAGAAACGAGGCACAACACTTCCCCCGTAGAAGGCTCTATGGCGACTATGCTTCCGATTTTTCCCTCAAGAAGACGTTCTCCCAATTCCTGAAGCTCAATGTCAAGGCTGAGTTTCAGATTCTTTCCGGCAACGGGAGCTTTGTCGAACTTGCCGTCCATATAGTTTCCTTGGATGCGTCCGCGTGCGTCACGGAGAAGAATTTCGACTCCCTTTTCCCCGCGGAGCTGCTTTTCGTATGAACGTTCTACCCCCAGTTTGCCTATAAAGTCCCCCGGCATATAGTATTCGTCCTTTTCCATTTCCGCTTTCGAGACCTCTGCGATGTCTCCCAGAATGTGGGCTCCTGCACAGTAATTGTACTGGCGGATGGTGCGCCGCTGTATGTAGAAGCCCGGGAACTTGAAGAGCTTTTCCTGGAATATGCCACACTCTTCCGCCGAAAGTTGCGTCAGAAGCACCTGATTGGTGTATGGGGAGTATCCGGGATTCAGTCTTCTGTCCTTCAGGTCACGGAAACGCTTCCGGAGAAATTCGGGAGTGATGCTGAGAGTGCGGCACAGATCTGCCGTGTCCAGTTCCGTGATTTCCTTCATGATGACGGTGATGTCATATGCCGGCTGGTTGTAGACCAGCAGTTTGTCATTCCGGTCATAGATGACCCCTCGGCTCGGATACTGAATCTTCTTCAGAAACGCATTGCTGTCCGCATTCTTCTTGTAGTCTTCGCTCATGATCTGAAGCGAAAGCAGCCGGATGAGAAACACGATGACGACAACGATTACCGCTCCTCCGATTACGAATCTCCGTTTTTCCAGTCTGTAGTCGTGTTCCACTATCTTTCCCTCCTCACCGAATCTATACACAACACACAGACCAGTGTCATCAGAGCGTCACTCAGGATTTTTAGAATCAGTATGTTGAAGTTCACGAAAGAAAATGCGTCGATAATGTTCAGTGCGGCTGAATGGAGGAAGATGACGGCCAGCGCATACCGGGAGAAAGCCGCGAGTCCCATAATCCGGATTCCCGGTTCAAATTTGTCGTCAGGATCCCGGGTGGAAAGGACATGCAGCAGCTTGGGGCGGCAGAATGCGGTAAATACCGTCGCCGCCGCGTTCAGTCCGGGGGTGTTGCTGAGTATATCAATGCAGATTCCCAGTGAGAACCCCCACAGAATCAGGCTCTTTGTGTTCGTGTCCGAATTGAATTTCAAGATGAAATAGATATAGAGGAGTGGTGTGGCGAACCGTCCGAAGTGGACATGGTTGAGCACCAGTGCCTGTAGAATCACCAACAGGACAAACCACTTGATTCTCGTTAAATGCTGCATAAGTCGTTCGTTTTTTCGATGCTTGCCGTTTTATCGCTCCAGTGCTATTCTTGCGCTGTCTTCCAATGCGGTTTGTTCGGTTCCCTTGGCCGAACTGATAATCTGTACATTGTTCAGCCGTGCGAAATCGGTGAAGAGCCTCACCTTCAACAAATAGGACAACCCGTCGTGGCTGTCTGTCATGTCGTCTACCGTGCCTATCGGGATTCCTGCCGGAAACACCGCACTGTGGCCGCTCGTCACAATCGTGTCGCCCAGAGAAAATTCAGAATGGCGCGGCATATCTTTTACGTATGCATATTGAGGCGACCCGCCTTCCCATTTCAGAATGCCGAAATAGTCCGTCCTCTTTATCTTGCAACTGATGTTGCTTCGTGAATTGAGTACAGGAAGCACGATGGAATGGCTTGCCCCTGTCAGATAGACAATGCCTACCACTCCATTCCCGCAGACTACTCCCATTTCGGGCCTGATACCATCGGCGCGCCCTTTGTCTATGGTGATGAAGTTGTTGGGGCGGGTGATGCTGTTGTTCACTACCCGCGCTTCATGGAGCGTATATTCGGCCAGTGCTTCACGGCGCAGTCTGGCTATCCCTGTCGTGTCCTGTGTGTAGTGCTCCAATGCCTCCGTGAGCCTTTCCACCTCAATCTCCAGTTCCACATTGCGTGCGGTAAGGTCGCGGTTGACGTCTGCCAATCCGAAATAGCGTGTCACTTGGCCTGTCATGTCATATATGGCACCGCACAGACGGTTGGCTGAAGTGAAATACACGCTGCCCTGGTAATTGTTGAATCTGAACAGAAGGACAAAAGACACCGTCTCCAGCAGCACGAAAAGCAGCCAGTGGTTATATTTTATCAGAAAATTGATCAGATTCCGCATACCGGGGCAGCATGAAGGTTCTTTACCGCATCAGGAATGAGAAGCGGTCGACATTCTTCAGTGCCACTCCCGTTCCTTTCGCCACACTCAGCAGAGGGTCTTCTGCGATGTGGAAGGGTATGTTTATCTTGTCGGTCAGTCTTCTGTCGAGTCCGCGCAGGAGCGCACCTCCGCCCGCCAGATAAATCCCGTTGTTCACGATGTCCGCATACAGTTCAGGAGGAGTGTTCTCCAGTGCGCTGAGTATGGCCGACTCTATCTTTGCGATAGTCTTTTCCATGCAGTGCGCTATTTCCTGATATCCCACAGGCACCTCCATAGGCAGGGCTGTGATACGGTTCGGTCCGCGCACCACATAGTCCTCGGGAGCATCCTCGCCCAGATCGGTCACGGCGGATCCCACATGAATCTTGATGCGTTCAGCCATACGCTCACTCACTTTCACGTTATGCTGGCGGCTCATATATTCCTGGATGTCGGCAGTCAGTTCATCGCCTGCCACGCGGATGGAGTTGTTCGACACGATGCCACCCAAAGAGATGACGGCAATTTCGGTGGATCCTCCGCCGATGTCGACAACCATGTTCCCTTCGGGAGCCTCCACGTCGAGGCCGATACCCAGAGCGGCAGCCATCGGCTCGAATATGAGATAGACATCACGTCCGCCCGCATGTTCCGCGCTGTCGCGTACCGCACGCAGTTCCACTTCGGTGGAGCCGGACGGCACTCCGATGACCATGCGCAGGGAAGGAGTGAACAGGTGTCGTCCCGGATTCACTTTCTTGATGAGTCCCCTCATCATCTGTTCGCATGCATTGAAGTCGGCAATCACTCCGTCGCGGAGCGGGCGCACGGTGCGGATGTTGGGATTTTCCTTTTCGTACATCATCTTGGCGCGTTCGCCCACGGCTATCATTTTGTCCGTGCGGCGGTCGAGCGCCACAACAGACGGTTCGTCCACCACAATCTTGTCATTGCTGATGATGATTGTGTTGGCCGTGCCAAGATCCATTGCTATGTTTTGTGTAAATGAGAATAAGCCCATTCCTGTTTATAAGTTGACAGTTGATAGTTTACGGTTTGATAAGTCGGCGGTCACTTCTTGAAGTAGTCGCGGATTGCCGAGTCATAGTGCGACGATACGGTGAACGCTTCCCCTGCAAACCAGCGGCGCTGTTCACGTGTGGTCTCTGCGCCCTGTTTGTTCAGGATGTCGAGCAGCGGCTGGTACTGGTGCTTGCTTGCCACAATCACCACATCGTTGAAGTTCTTGGCCCCTGCGCGGATCAGCGAGATTCCGCCTATGTCAATCTTTTCGATGATGTCCTGTTCGGAAGCGCCGCTGGCTACAGTGTCCTCAAACGGATACAGGTCGACGATCACCAGGTCAATCTCCGGAATCTCATATTTGGCCACCTGTTCCTGGTCGCTTTCCAGTTCGCGGCGGCAGAGGATGCCTCCGAATATTTTCGGGTGGAGAGTCTTTACGCGTCCGCCCAGAATTGACGGATAAGTGGTGATGTCTTCCACAGCCTTGCAGGGATAGCCCAGCGATTCGATGAACTTGCGGGTTCCGCCCGTTGACATGAATTCTACACCTTCTTCATGAAGTTTTGCCAGAATGGCATCCAGTCCGTCTTTGTGGTAAACGGATACTAACGCAGTCTTTATTCTCTTAGTTTCCGACATATTTTTGCATTTTATGGTTCGGCTGCAAAATTACAAATTTTCAGGCGATAAATTGCAGGTAAACCCGTGAAAAATATTTTCTTTTTGCAAAGTGCCGTTTCCTGCGTCTGTCTTGCGGCGAAAGAAAAAATATCCTTTTGTTCAGAATGAAGCAGCCCGCTGTCCTGTGTCAGGCAACGGGCTGTTTCCTCTGCGGTTTTCCGGTCGTTTTCTTACGCGGATTCAGTTTGTAACACAAATGTAATATGAGTAACATTCATGTTTCAGAAAAAACACTTAACTTTGTCCCCCAGAAAAAACATAGTGAATCAAAAACTAACTTATGGAAACCCTTTATCTAGGAATTGTCATTTTCCTATTCATGCTGGCAGTGTTCGATCTGCTGGTGGGTGTCAGCAACGATGCCGTCAATTTCATGAATTCCGCCGTAGGCGCGAAAGTTGCAAAGTTCAGAACAATCGTCATTATTGCCGCTTTGGGGGTATTTGTCGGTGCGGTCTCAAGTAACGGAATGATGGATATTGCCCGTCATGGAATATTCCATCCCGTAAATTTCAGTCTTTATGACTTGATGTGTATCTTTTTGGCCGTCATGGTGACGGATGTGGTGCTGCTCGACATTTTCAACACGTTGGGGCTTCCTACTTCCACCACCGTCTCGATGGTGTTCGAGCTGCTGGGAGGTACGTTTATCCTGGCCATTCTGAAGATTGTCGGTGACGAGACGGGGATGCTCGGGCTGGGCGACCTGATGAATACGGAGAAGGCGTTTTCCGTGATCATGGCGATTTTCCTTTCGGTGGCCATCGCTTTCGTGGCGGGTTCGATTGTGCAGTATATTTCCCGTATCATCTTTACCTTTAATTATAAGAAACACCTCACGTGGACCATCGGTATATTCGGAGGCATTGCGGTGACCGCCTTGAGCTATTTCATCATTATCCAGGGATTGAGCAGTGCGTCGTTCATGACCAAGGAGTCTATGCAGTGGGTGCTTGACAATACATGGACACTGGTCGGCATCTGCTTCGTGGCATCTACCATACTGATGCAGGTTCTCCACTGGTGCAAGGTGAATGTGTTTAAAATCATTGTCCTGCTGGGTACTTTCTCACTGGCGCTGGCTTTTGCCGGAAACGACCTGGTGAACTTCATCGGAGTGCCTTTGGCAGGATTTTCTTCTTATACGGACTATGTGGCCAACGGAAACGGTGCCGACCCTCACAGCTTCATGATGACTTCGCTGATGTCGTCCGCCAAGACTCCGGTAATTTTTCTGATTGCAGCCGGACTGGTTATGGTGTATGCGCTGGCCACATCAAAGAAGGCGCAGAATGTAATCAAGACATCCGTTGATCTGGCGCGTCAGGAAGAAGGAGATGAAATGTTCGGCTCTTCGGGACTGGCCCGTCTGATTGTGCGCCGTGCCACGAATATCAATGACTTCATCATACGTGTGATGCCGGTGGGCATGCGCAACTGGATTAACAGCCGTTTCAACAAGGATGATGTAATTCTTGAAAACGGAGCCGCCTTCGATATGGTACGCGCTTCCGTCAATCTGGTGCTTTCCGGTCTGCTGATTATTATCGGTACGACAATGAAGCTGCCGCTTTCCACTACATACGTGACATTCATCGTTGCGATGGGTAGTTCGCTGGCCGACCGTGCATGGAGCCGTGAGAGTGCGGTGTACCGCATCACCGGAGTGCTTTCAGTCATCGGCGGATGGTTCATCACTGCGTTCACCGCATTCACCATCTGTGCTGTAGTGACATTCGTCATGTTCTATACAAGTTTTGTGGGCATGTTTCTCTTCATCGCTCTGGCTGTCTATCTGCTTGTGCGCAGCAATATCCGCTTCAGCAAGAAAGAAAAGCTGGAAGACCAGGACAACACGTTCAAGCGTATGGTGTCGAGCAAAGACAAGGCCGAGATTCTGGATCTGCTCCGTCAGCATGTGAAGGGTACGCTGGCTCATTATGTGGATTTTGCCGAACAGACTTATGTGAAAGTGACCGACGGATTCATAAATGAAGACTTGAAGAGCCTGCGTAAGGCGATGAATGCCACCGATGAGGAAAAGAAGATGCTGAAGAAGCTCCGCCGTAAGGAAATCATCGGTCTGCGCCGTTTGCCCATGACCCAGGCCATCGAGAAGAACACTTGGTTCCACCTTGGAAGCAACAGCTGCGAGGAGATGCTTTACTGCTTGAAGCGTATCTGTGAGCCGTGTAAGGAACATGTGGACAACAATTTCAATCCTGTTCCGGCAGAATATGTGAAAGAATTCCTGCCAGTACGCGAGCAGTTGTGCGGTCTGATGGAACGCACCAAGGCTTGTGTGGTGAACAATGATTATGCGGATGCCGACCTGATTCTGAAGGAAGGAGACGATTTGAAGAATCGCATATCAGCCCTCCGCAAGCAGCAGATGAACCATATTCAGGAAGCGGACACGACGCTTCTGAAAGCCAACATGGTTTATCTGAACATCCTTCAGGAGTCGCAGGAGTTGGTAAGCATCTGGCGTCATCTGCTTCGTGCGAGCCGTTTCTTCCAGGCCGACTATGTGCCTCAGGATTCTCCGCAGCTTGCGCTGGCCGAAGAGAAATGACGGCATGTGAATGATATGATTCCCGCCACGGGTTCCCCTGACCGATGAAATGTCGGGGAATCCGTGGCGTTTCTTTTTATTCCGACATGATTTCTGTCAGTTTTCCTGTGACGGAATCCATGATGAATCCTCTTACGGTGATGTCTTGCGGCACAAGCGGGTGATGGCGCACGATGGAAACGCTTTTCCGCACCGCTTCCTCCGTGTCACTGAATCCACTGAGCCACTGCCGCAGGTTTACGTCGCAATATTCCATCATGTCGATATGGTCTTGCGAAACTCCCCTTTCGCGCATGTGCCGGAGCATTATCTCACTGTCCATGTGCTGCACTCCGCAGTCCGTGTGTCCGATAATCATCACTTCTTTCACTCCCAGTTCATAGATGGCCACCATCAGACTCCGCATCGCGCTGCCGAACGGATGGGTGATGGTTCCTCCTGCATTCTTTATCATTTTCACATCGCCGTTCTTTATGCCCAATGCGGCAGGAAGAAGTTCCGTGAGCCGCGTGTCCATGCAGGTGACGATGGCTATTTTTTTGTCGGGATACTTGTTGGTGATGTACTTTTCATATCCTTTGCTCTCCACGAAAGAGCCGTTGAATTTGAGCAGTTCGTCTATCATGATACTTTATATTTGAGGTTCCTTTTGTGGCAAAAATACATAATCTTTCCTCTTTCTTCACCGGGGATGCCGGAAAATTCGTATTTTTGTGGAAAAATCTATTAAACAGAAAAAACATATGGCTAAAGAACTCGAACTCAAGTACGGCTGTAACCCTAACCAGAAGCCGGCCCGCATCTTTATGCAGGAGGGAGAGCTGCCCATCGAGGTTCTGAACGGCCGTCCGGGATACATCAACTTTCTGGACGCGCTGAACGGATGGCAGCTGGTGAAAGAACTGAAAGAAGCTACCGGAATGCCGGCCGCCACTTCGTTCAAGCATGTGAGTCCTGCCGGAGCCGCCATCGGCCTGGAACTGGACGAGACGCTGAAAAGAATCTATTTCGTGGACGGCTTGCCGCTTTCTCCGTTGGCAAACGCATATGTGCGCGCACGTGGTGCCGACCGTATGTCGTCGTATGGTGATTTCATCGCCCTGAGCGACGTGTGTGATGAAGAGACGGCGCGTTTCATCCATCGTGAGGTGTCTGACGGTGTCATTGCTCCGGGATATACTGACGCGGCACTGGAAATTCTGAAAAGCAAACGGAAGGGGACTTACAACATCATCAGAATCAATCCGGAATACAGACCGAACCCGATAGAGCGCAAGGATGTGTTCGGCGTCACTTTCGAGCAGGGACGTAACGAAATCAAGCTGAACGGTCCGGAATTGTTCGAGAACATTCCTACGCAGAACAAACATTTCACGGAGGAAGCGAAGCGCGACCTGATGATTGCGCTGATTACATTGAAATATACTCAGTCGAATTCCGTGTGCTACGTGAAAGACGGTCAGGCTATCGGTATTGGTGCCGGACAGCAGAGCCGCATTCACTGTACCCGTCTGGCGGGCAATAAGGCTGACATCTGGTATCTCCGCCAGCATCCGAAGGTACTCAATTTGCCTTGGGTGGAGAAAATCCGCCGTGCCGACCGTGACAACACTATCGACGTGTATATCAGCGATGATTATGACGACGTGCTGGCTGATGGTGTATGGCAGCAGTTCTTCACAGAAAAGCCGGAAGTGCTGACGCGTGAGGAGAAACGTGAATGGCTGAAGTCGCTGAAAGGTGTGTCGCTGGGATCCGACGCTTTCTTCCCCTTCGGTGACAATATTGAACGTGCGCACAAGAGCGGAGTGGAGTTCATCGCTCAGGCAGGCGGCTCTGTGCGTGACGACCATGTGATTGCGACGTGCGATAAATATGGCATCGCGATGGCGTTTACAGGAATCCGCCTGTTCCATCATTGATGAATTATTCCATATAGAGGTGTAGACAGATTCACCGCAGGACAAGGATTTTGTTGTGCGGTGAATTTTTTATTGCAGATTTTTTTTGTGAATCCGATGAAAATGGATAATTTTGCACCTTGAATAATACTCTTGGGCTTGTTTGGTTTTGACAGCGAGAGAGGTGTTATGTAAGCATGCAGTGCGTCGGTGATTGGCACTATAATCTCAGTTACTGAACAATTATCTGGCAACGAAAACTATGCTCTCGCTGCTTAATCGAAGTACAGTAGA
>CALUIZ010000004.1 GCA_944320815.1 uncultured Phocaeicola sp.
ACTCCGGGACTGGGTTCGAAGGCTGCCGACTGGTTCAAGAAGGGCGGAAAGGGTGATATCACCGGAAAGAATCCGGGGAAATCTCCGCTGGCGGTGACGAAGGACGGAGGGGAGATTGACGCCATCACGGCATCGACCATCACTTCACGCGCTTTTCTGCAGGCGGTGAACAATGCCTATTCGGTATATATGAAGCAGGGAGTGGACGCTTCGAGCGGCGCGTCGCGGCAGACGGAAGCTTCGGCGGAAACGGAAGACGGAGAAAATGTGGCCGGAGTGGATTCGGCGAGCGGGGCGACTCTGCACGCACAGCCTGCGGATGGGGAAGACGACGGACAGAAAGGAGGTGACTTATGAATAATCTGAAAGTATTGCTTAACGGGATTGTCAAGGAAAATCCCACATTCGTGCTGCTGCTGGGCATGTGTCCCACGCTGGGTACGACCTCGTCGGCACTCAACGGAATGGGTATGGGGCTGGCCACCATGTTTGTGCTTATCTGCTCGAACGTGGTGATATCCGCCATCAAGAATCTGGTGCCCGACATGGTGCGTATCCCTATCTTTGTGGTGGTGATTGCCACTTTCGTGACAGTGCTGCAGATGGTGATGCAGGCTTATGTGCCTGCGTTGTATGCCACTCTGGGACTGTTCATTCCGCTGATTGTGGTGAACTGTATCCTGCTTGGGCGCGCGGAGGCCTTTGCCTGCAAGAACGGGCCGGTGGCCTCTTTCTTCGACGGTCTGGGAATCGGGCTGGGATTCACCATCGCCCTGACTCTTCTTGGATCCGTGCGCGAGTTTCTCGGCACGGGGAAAGTGTTCGGTCTGGCAATCGTTCCGGAGAACTACGGTATGCTGATATTCGTGCTGGCTCCCGGAGCGTTCATCGCGCTGGGCTATCTGATAGCGATTGTGAACCGCTTGAGAAAAGCATAAACTTAAAAAAATGACATTATGGAATACGTATTGATATTCATCACGGCGATATTTGTAAACAACATCGTCCTTTCGCAGTTCCTTGGCATCTGTCCTTTCCTCGGGGTGTCGAAGAAGGTGGAGACGGCCATGGGGATGGGAGTGGCGGTGGCGTTCGTGCTCACGCTCTCTACAATCGTGACTTATGTGATACAGAAATTCGTGCTTGACCCCTTCGGACTTGCCTATATGCAGACCATCGCGTTCATTCTGGTCATCGCGGCTCTGGTGCAGATGGTGGAAATCATCCTGAAGAAGGTTTCGCCGGCCCTGTATCAGGCATTGGGCGTGTTTCTCCCGCTGATTACGACCAACTGCTGCATTCTGGGTGTGGCCATCCTTGTTATCCAGAAGGATTTTGATTTGCTGACCGGAGTGGTCTATGCCTTTTCCACGGCACTGGGCTTCGCGCTGGCACTGGTCGTGTTTGCGGGAATCCGCGAACAGCTCAGTATGGTGAACATACCGAAAGGCATGCAGGGAATGTCCATCGCACTGATTACCGCCGGCCTGCTGGCTATGGCCTTCATGGGATTCTCCGGAGTGGACAAGGGACTGGCCGCACTGTTCGGAGTGGGCTGAGCTTTGTTCGGGTTGTGATACCCTGTTGTTCTTGGGAAAATATCCCGTCATTCTTCATCGGATGACGGGATATTTTTTTATTCTTCCGCATAGACGGAAGATATATTCTGCAGACGGGAATATTTGGCCGCCGTTTTTACTTTTTTTATTTATACATGGCGCGTTTTCTCAGTTTTTTTCCTTATATTTGCTATATGTTATAAAACTTCATGAATAGGATAAATTTAAGAAAGAGCTTTGTGTTATGAAAAAAAGAATTCTTGTGACAGGAGGAACCGGATATATCGGTTCGCATACGGTAGTTGAGTTGCAGAACAGTGGCTATGAAGTGGTCATTGTGGATAATCTTTCCAATTCACGCGCGGATGTGGTGGACAGCATCGAGCAGATCACGGGCATCCGTCCGGCATTTGAAAAGGTGGATTGTCTGGACTATGAAGGCATGGACGGTGTGTTCGCCAAATATCCGGGCATTGAGGGGATTATCCATTTCGCTGCAAGCAAGGCCGTGGGCGAATCGGTCCAGAAACCTTTGCTGTATTACCGCAATAACCTGGTGTCACTGATCAACGTGCTGGAATTGATGCCGAAGCATGGCGTGAAGGGAATCATCTTCTCTTCTTCATGTACGGTCTACGGACAGCCGGACAAACTGCCCGTGACGGAAGAAGCTCCGATCAAGAAAGCGGAATCTCCTTACGGAAACACGAAGCAGATCAACGAGGAAATCATCCGTGACACGGTGGCTTCCGGTTCGCCGATACATGCCATCATGCTCCGCTATTTCAACCCGATAGGTGCGCATCCTACGGCACTGATCGGTGAGTTGCCCAACGGGGTTCCGCAGAACCTGATTCCGTATCTTACCCAGACGGCGATGGGCATCCGCGAGAAACTGAGCGTGTTCGGTGATGACTATGACACTCCCGACGGCTCCTGCATCCGCGACTATATCTATGTGGTCGACTTGGCGAAAGCGCATGTAATCGCGATGAACCGCATTCTTGAGGACAAGCAGAAAGACAAGGTGGAAGTGTTCAACGTGGGTACGGGACGCGGAGTTTCCGTGCTCGAGCTGATCAACAAGTTTGAAGAGGCTACGGGCGTGAAACTGAACTATCAGATTACGGACCGCCGTGCAGGTGACATCGTGAAGGTTTGGGCCGACCCGGCATATGCCAACACGGAACTGGGCTGGAAGGCCGAAGCGACGCTGGAAGATACGCTGCGTTCCGCATGGAAGTGGCAGGTGCATCTGCGTGAAAAAGGAATCATGTAAATTCTGAGATATTTATTTATTGGTGAACATAAGACGTGATTTTTACGTTTTATGGATGCGGCGCACCTGGACACGTTGTGGGTATGTGAATATACATAGGGTGTCATCTGTTTTTCAGAAGAGGACGGAGGGTGCGCGCGCACAGTAGTTTTGTCGTGTTTTATTTTGTGTTTGTGTTGTGGCTGTCCTCCGACGCGAGTCGGGGGACAGTTCTTTTTCTTCCGTTACTGTTTGATTCTCATACATTTGTATTTTATGTCATGAAAATGCAATTTGTTCACCTCTGAAGTGTTTTTAAATGTTAAATAACGGCTTCCAGAAATCATTTTATGGTTTTGTCCACTCATAATCAGGATTTTTGTTTTAATTTTGCCGCTGAATCTCAGGTGCTAATATATTTTAATGTTATATTATTATGAAAATGAAGATTGTGAATGAAAGTGGAAAATCTGTTTATGAAAAACCGCAGATAGGCATTGTGAATCTGGAAATGGGAGAATGTGTATGTAATTCTCTTGATGTAAGTGGAAACGTAAGTGCTCCTGCAGGTTTTGGAAATCCCTCTCTTAATGTGCACTCAAAGCCGACAGATTCAGATCGATGGGGTGATTGGCCTGCAGGTGAATGATAGGCTTTAAGTCTGATTTTGTTTATAATTAAAATGCTGAAGGGATGAATAAATTGATTTATAATGTGATAGGTTGTGCCTTGTTTGGTGCATCAATATTAATGGTGTCTTGTTCTGATGCGGAAGACATAAAGTTACCGGAAGAAGAACTGACTAATTCTGATGAATTTGTAGTTACGGTTAAAACCGAAACACAGGATAACTCTTCGAGAGCGACAGCTCAAGGAATTGGATTTACAGGTTTTGACCCGACTGAAATATATCTTCATTCTTTTTCAAGTGAAAAAGATGGATATGTGACGCTGGCAATCGATAAGAATGGGGGAAATAATTCTTTTTCTTATCGTATGAGAATTAATGAGGATGATTCTTATGTTATTTCTGGCGATGTGGATAAGGCAATTGATGATTCTTCCAATAAATTAGAGTTTGGAGCAGGTGAAAAAGTTTATTTTTCGTCGTGGAAAGAAAATGTTTGGGAATGTCAACGTCCAACCGGTGAAAAACCTAAAAATATTACTTTCTCTCATTTTGACGATACGTCTTATCCTCTTATGTGGATACAAGACAGAACTAAGGAAGGAAATTGGAGAGAGATTTTCCGTTCTAACATGGAATTTGGTAGAGCCCAATTGGAAGGTATGACGACATTGGCGATGGATCGTATTGTCGGAGGATATCGCGTTTTGGTTATATTTACGGATTTTGAGAATGCCAATCATACGGGGGAAACCACATCATATGAGATTGATGGCAATGAGTGGGAAAGTTTGTTAGGAACGGAAGTGAGTGATTGGTCTGCGAAAATATATCTGGGAAAATTCCCGTTGGAATATGATTTGAGAAATAATGCATTGCCAGCAGGAGATAAAAATTATGGATATTATGTCTCATCAAAAGATGAATATAAGACCTTTAACCAGACTAGTTGGGTTGAAGGCGGTGGCGGTGAAGGAGAGGAAGTTACCGGAGGTGCATCATATTATGGTTTTGGGACTTCAACAGATGCCGAATATTTATGTACTCCTGTTATAAATGGTGAGACGGACAATCTTTTGGATGTTTATATACTCTTCACCTATAAGAATAACGGAAATCCGATTACAAAGATTTATCATGAAACAAGTTATGGATCAGATGTTTATCCTGAACAGAATTATATTCATTATTTGATTTCAGTTTTTGATGTGCGTGATTTGAAAAATATATTTGGTCTTGGTGATACTGCATCAAGTAATTATTCACGTTCATCAAAACCGACTCGTACAATAAATGGATATGAAGTGATAGATATCAAGCCGAGAGAAGTGATTTGTATCGGAGGATAATTTTTAACAGAATAATGCGAAGGAGGAGCATCGCCAAATGTGGCGGTGCTCCTTTTTCTTGATATAAAGCAAGAAAAGGGTCCGAATGTTGATTTATTATTTTTCGTTCTCCGTCATTTCGTCGTTTTGCTGTAATTTCGCACGATTTTACAGACGCAAACTTTATGGCACAGACAACGAAGGAGATGACGTCGGGACCAAGCCTGCCGTTGATTCTTAACTTTACTTTCCCTTTGCTGATGGGAAATCTGTTGCAGCAGACCTATTCGCTGGCCGATGCTGCTATTGTAGGGAAGTTCTTGGGTATAAACGCATTGGCTTCGGTGGGAGCCAGCACTTCGGTGGTTTTTCTGATTCTGGGATTCTGTAACGGCTGTTGTGGAGGCTTCGGTATCCCTGTGGCACAGAAGTTTGGAGCCCGCGACTATGTGACTCTCCGTCGTTACGTGTCGGTCAGTCTGAAGCTGGCCGCCGTCATGTCGGTAGGAATAGCCCTCGTCACCAGTCTGTTGTGCGCTTTTATCCTGCGTTCCATGCAGACCCCCGACAACATTTTTGACGGTGCTTATTCCTATCTGCTCATCACCTTCATCGGCATTCCCTGCACCTTTTTCTACAACCTTCTGTCGAGCATCATCCGTGCGCTGGGCGACAGTAAGACACCGTTCTGGTTCCTGTTGTTTTCAGCCGTGCTGAACATCCTCCTCGATCTTTTCTGCATTCTGGTATTGCAGTGGGGAGTGTCCGGAGCCGCCATCGCTACGGTCTTTTCGCAGGGAGTGTCCGCCCTTCTGTGCTATTTTTATATGTACCGCAAGTTTGAAGTGCTGAGAACCGAGCCTTCCGACCGTCGCTTCCGGCCCGAACTGGCCAGACAACTGCTCGGTATCGGTGTGCCTATGGGACTTCAGTTTTCGATTACGGCCATTGGCAGCATTATGCTTCAGAGTGCGAACAATTCCCTGGGAACGGCCTGTGTGGCAGCCTTTACCGCCGCCATGCGAATCAAGATGTTCGTGATGTGTCCGCTTGACAGTCTCGGGATGGCCATGGCCACCTACTCCGGCCAGAATTACGGAGCCGGAAAGCCCGACCGTATCTGGACCGGCATCAAGTCGGCCACATGGATGATGGTGGCCTATTCACTGGCGGTGGCTGCCCTTATCTGGCTGGGGGCAGAGAGGTTCGCCCTGCTTTTCATCGCTCCGGACGAGACCGAAATCATAGCCGATACGGCACTGTTTCTGCATATCAACACCTCGTTCTTCATCCTGTTAGGCTCGTTGAGCATCTTCCGTTATTCCATTCAGGGAGCCGGTTACACGAAACTCGCCATGTTTTCAGGCGTGTCGGAGATGGTGGCGCGTGTGTTTGTCAGCCTCGTTGTCGTTCCCGTCTGGGGCTTCTGGGGAGTCTGTTTCGGCGATCCTACCGCCTGGCTTTTCGCCAATCTGTTCCTGATTCCGGCATTCATTTATGTCTACCGCCGTCTTCACGCCATTGTCTCAAGAGAACGTGCCGCCGCATAGACCGTGTGTCAGTTGCGGATGGGAAGCCGTTTCCAGATACAGCGCGGAATCATCCTCCAGAAGAAGACCAGTGCCCCGTAACGCCAGTCGATGACAGCCACTCTTTTGTGCCGTCTGATGGCCGACACGATGCGTCGCGCCACCTTTTCAGGACTCATCAGCATCGGATAGCGTTTGCCGTCGTCCAGCAGGTCAGTGGCCACGAATCCCGGCCGGATATCCGTGAAGCGGATGCGGTGTTTCTTCAGGTGGGCAAGCTGTTCCAGACAGTCGATGTAGATGTTCTGGAAACGTTTGGTGGCTGAGTAAGCGGGAGCCGTTCCCAGTCCTTTTGTTCCGGCGATGGAACTGATGACGCAGATATGTCCTTTCCCCTTTTCGGCGAAATAGTGGAATGCCGTGTCCACCATCCGCACAAAGCCTTTCACGTTTGTGTCTATGGTATCCAGTTCGGTTTCCATGTTGAGTGCAGGGTTCTGATAGCCGATGCCTGCACATTGGATGAAAAGGTCCATGCCACCCAGTTCGCCGATGAGCTGGAGAAGTTCGTTCTCCGCATTCTCCTGGCAGATGTCAATCCGGCGGATCACAATCTGGTTGGGCGATATGGCCTGTATTTCCTTCAGTTTCCCGATTCTCCGTCCGGCGATTCCCAGTTTCCATCCTTTCTTCAGTAGCCGCATGGCCGTTTCATATCCGATGCCGGAAGTCGCTCCTACGATGACGGCGCGTTTGTCTTGTGTTCGTTTCATGGTATATAAGTCATTTTCTGTAAAGCTCCGTAGTCATCCGCCTGTTCTGTTGGAAATACCCCGTTGTTCCGGCCGGAATAGCCCGTTGTTCTTGCGCGAAAATTCCGGGATTTTTCTTGTGTGAAAAGGCAGGATGGATGCGGGCGTCAATCTTGGTTTGTTCTCAGTTCATATAGAAAATCTTCGCTGACAGGTCTTCTGATGTCTCCTTTCTGCGGATAGAAAAGTTTCCCGCAGAAAGGCATCTTCGGGTGCAGCGGTTGAAGCTCCTCCGTGAGATGCCTGCAGAAACTCCGGTAGGCGTGTGTGTTAGCCCGTGGCCCTGCATCGTCTCGGAAGAATGTCACATAATGGTTCAGCGGGTGCATATGCGTCAGCCGGTTGATCTGCAGTGCGATGTCGCGCGCCTCTTCCGCCGGAATCCGGTCGAATGCATTGCCGAAATGAAAGATGACCAGTTCTGAAAGTCTGGAATGCGCCTCCCAGAAGCTGCGGTCCACGGATGCCAGTGTGGACGGAAAGCAGACCTGTATCTGTGGGTACAGCTCCTTGAAGAAGAGTTCCGACATTTCCGCCAGTTCCTTTGCCGGATAAATCCCCACGACGGTTAGGTCGGCATGCGGCATGTTTCTGCATGTTTCGGCGAAAGCCAGTGCGGAAGCTCCCGGTTCGGACGAGAAGTCGCAGAAAACAATCCGTCCCGATATGTTTTCGGCAGCCTTCCGCAGCCAGTTCCCGCAGGCTTCGAATGCGGCCCGTGCAGCCATGAACTGTTTCCGCATATAGTACAGGCTGTAGGTCTGTATGCCTGTTTCCCGGTCCGTATCCGCAATGTGCAGGAAGTCCATCCGCCCGTAGGCGGTAAGCTCTCTGCTTTTCGCATCCTCCGCAGCGTTCTCCGAAACATTTTTCTTCAGCTTGTCCGTCAGCGTCCTGAACAGATGCCCGAATCCGTCGGGAAGGCTGTAGGTGTCCTCCCTCAGGTCCCATTGGAAACTGTATTCCGGAATCGGGAAGTCCCCCTTCAGGAATGCGTCGGCCGGGATGTCAATGTATCCGTTGTGCATCCGGATATATTCCATCAGTTTGTAGAACGTGATGTTGGCTCCCAGCACCTGCGGGTTTCCGGTGAGCAGCAACTGTTTCCGTGCGCGTGTAATCGCCACGTTCAGCTTTCTGTCAATCAGCAGTTCCCCTTCGCGGAAAGTGTTGGCGGTGAGGAAATTCAGTTGGCTGAAATTTCTCACGGTAAACGAATAGATGATTGTGTCGCGCTGGCTTCCCTGGTATCTTTCCACCGTATCGATTGATATGGCCTCCAGTGGCGGGATTCCCAGTCGGGCGATTTCTTTCCTTATCATTGCAATCTGGTTGCGGTAGGGGACAATCACTCCGACCGTCCTGTTCGGGTCGAACGAGTCGGATGCGAGCCGGTAGATATGTTTCAGCAGCGTGGCCACGATGCGTGCTTCATTTATGTTGGTCTTGTCAGACCGCATGGCCGAATCCTCAGGGGTTCCGGCAGCAATGAAAACCATTCGCCGGCCCATCAGCAGTCTGTCGATAGAGTCCTGTGCCTCCGTTGCCTCAGGATACGGGAAATCTTCCTTCTGGTGCGGCAGCGGTACAGGCTCCAGATGTTCATGGCGGTAGAATGTCAGGTCGGGAAATTCGGATATGGCTGGATGCATCCGTCCCTGTTTTTGCAATACGCTGCGAAATTCGGCGGGACATTGTCTGTATAGCCGTTCAAACAGAGAGTTGCGGCAGTCATTCAGACCAATGCTTTGCAGGATGTGTTCGTTCACCGCCGCGTCTTCCTCACTCTGGAGAGAGATTGCCGGGAGCTGTTTGTAGTCGCCGACCAGCACAAACTTGTCGATGGCGTTCCGATTTCCGTTCCGTGCAGACAGAATCCCGATGAGGTCAGGCTCAAGAATCTGCGATGCCTCGTCGATGAAAGCCACGTCGAAGCGTTTGACTCCAAAAAAATAAGGGCGGTTGCTCAAAGCTGTGGTGGTGCCCACGAAAATCCGTGTTTCCGCAATCCGCTGCCTGATGTCTTTCAGTTTGGGGCAGTCGTTCAGGCTATGTTTGAGCAGATACGGACGGAACCGGGCATCACACGAAAGCTCATGTCCGATACGGATAAACGGAGCCTTCTTTACAATGCCCGAATCAACCAGCATGCCGCATATCTCGTCGACTGCCCGGTTAGTATAAGAGAGCAGAAGAATGGAAGTGTCCGGCTCCGTCAGTGCCTCTTCCACCATATACCGCAGCGCGCAGGATGTCTTTCCGGTGCCCGGAGGTCCGACAAGCAGGAAATAGTCATCGGCCTGTTTTTCTTTCAGAACCAGTCCGTCGAAACGTCCGTAGTGGCCGTTCAGTTTCCGTTGTGTGCCCCGGTCGGGCATACGTTGGCAGAGCAGCAATGCTTTGCGTCTGTCTGTGGCCTTCAGAAATGTGTACAGTCCCCGTATGGCATTGGCCGATGAGATGTCGGACGAATCATGCTCTATGCAATACGTTTCGTCCCCTATGATGTCCTTGTTCTGCTGTCCGTTCCGAAGCTGTACGCTCACCCGTCCCGGCTGGAGACTGACGATGTTTCCTTTCATCAGAATCTGTTCCCTCACATCCGGTTCATTCTGATACGGATAAAGAATCACAATGTCGCCTATGCGAAAGTTGGGGAGAAAATCGTCTTCCAGTTGCGGGATGCTTAACTCGATGAGGTCATATCCTTTTTCCGGTGCGCTTCTCCGCTTGCTGAGTATGGAAAGTCCCGGCAGGATGTTCCCCGCTTCCAGTTTCTCTTTTGTCGGGATATGCCATGTGTCGGCGAATCCTTTTGATGCGTCATTGTTTCCTCCGGTTTTCCCCAATACCGTTTCTTTTGAGATGAAGGTGAAGAAGCGGTCGAAGTAGGCCCTTTCCAGCGGAGTGCACCGTTTGAGAGTGTTGATGGTCGTCTGCAGTTCCGGTTCCTGGTAATCATTCCACAGGCGGCTGTGTGTCTGCAGTTCATTGAGCATGTCTGTGGTGAGGTTCTTGACGGTTTGTGTGACGGCTCCATTCGCGAAGTCCATTTCCTGTGCCACAATATAGTTTCTCAGACGGATGCTTTCGCGGAAAAGCTTTTCGGAAAAGTGCTCTATCATCAGTCCGTCGGCATACTTGGAATAGAGCAGGAAAGTCTGCATGTCTTGGGTCTGCTTCCCAAAATTGTATGCCAGAACTCCCTGATAAAGCATCATCTGGATGAAATGGTCTTCCTTGTGCCGCCGGTTGTATTCGTCGCGCTTTCCCGACTTCTGTTCTATCAGAATCTTGAAATCCTTCTGCAGCATGTCCACACGTCCCTGCAAGCCAAGCTTTTCGCAGATGAACGATGCTTCCAGCAATGTATTCTTTCTGTTGAATCCGGCGATGTTGTGCGGGAGAATGTCGTGGATGAACGAGCGGATATTCATCATCTGGCTTTGTGCGGAAGCATGGAAGTCGGCGGGCAGGTCGCAGGCACAGAACTCAAGAGCCGAAGAAGCGAAAAATTTGTTGACAGACCGGGCATAACTGACAGGGTTTTCCGGCTTTTCGTTGATGAAGTCATCAAGCAGCTGGCTGGCCAGATTACCCATGAGAATCGGTGCTGTGTTGGCCCTCGGTTTCACTTTGTTCATGAAATAGTTGAGCGGATGATGGCCGTACTCCCGGAAACACGTGGCCAGTGAGCTGATGTCGACGAGATAGTCCGGATAGGCTATGATGAGTCCTGGAATATAGTGGTTCTCTTCATCCACCTTCACGTCAAGCAGGTTCAGCGGAAGATTCTCCTTCAGCAGATTCCGGATGTAAAGCAAGTCTCCCTCATAGCCGGCCTTTTCATAATTGATGGCGATGAACGGTTCTTCCTCACTGTCGCAAGAAGCGAAGATCAGCGAATCGTTCCAACTGGTCACGTAGGCGCGTACATATGGCACGTGTGAGAGCCGTGTTCCTGAGTATGGACGGTTGGAATGGGGAATTTCCGGCAGCAGTGAAGCGGGAATGTCCGCTTCGAACCCCAATGAGATGAAACGCACCAGTGCACGCAGGTCATATTGATATTCCTGCATGTCGGGCTGGAAGCGGTCGCCCATCGCCTTGTTACAGTTGCGGCGCATGGTCTGGATGGCATAGCGGTCGGAAGGAGTCATCTTTTTCTCTTTCCCGATGAAGTCGAGCCGCGAGAACAGATTGGCGAAGGCGATTGTCGCATGGGAGGTCAGTTCATAAGCCGCCTCCTCCAGCACTTTATAGAGCTGGATATATTTAGCCCGGATATTTTCCGGGCTGGCCGCCGGTTGGCGATGGATACGCTCAATCCGGTCGAACAGGTCGAACGGCTGCAGTGCAATGCGGAGATTCTCCAAAGACATACCCTGTCTTTATTGTTATTGCTTCTGCAACTGATATATCCGGTATGCTTTTGTCAGTTCCGGATATTCTCCCTTATACCGGTCGGTCACTTCTTCCTGGAAAATATAATTTCCCTCCGGGCTTCCGAATGTGACGATGAACGTATAGGTTTCATTCGTGCCGGCCATGACTGCTTTGATGTGGAGGACTTCTTTTTCCGTGTCCGTATCCTGTTTGCGGGATGCCGTGAAGATGCCCACCTGATAACTTCCGGTGGCTTCCGGATAAATCTTGATATCGCCGGAAGAATAGTTCTCGTCGGCATAAGTGAATTCGAACCGGCCTCCTTCGCCAGCCGGACTTTCCTGTATGATGCTGGCTTCCACCTCCTTTATGTCTCCCAACGTAAGGTCGTCATCGCCTTCTATCGATGCTTCGATCTTTTTTATGGTATAGACAGATTGCGGATTCCCTACGTTTACGTTCAGCACATAGCTGTTTCCCGAACGGTCGGCTATGATGGATTCCGTCGTTCCGGCACTGACGGGCAGATAAACCAATGTGTCTCCGTCATAGCGGAAATCAGCGACGTTCCTGTCGGCTACGGAAATGGTATAGTTTCCCTTGCCTCCCCGGATAAGATATTTGTTACTTTCACTGAATATGTTCAGTGTCAGACGGTTGCCTTCAATGGGAGTCTGTGTGTCCGCATCAACCAGATAGATGGGGCTGTAGTCGTTTTTTCCGCATGAGACGGACACGATTGTGATTGCCGCCAGAATGGCGGACATGAGAATTTGTTTGATGTTCATTTGTGTCTGATATGATGTTATTTCCCCAAAGATACGGATTTTTTCTTAAATCCAAAAATCTTCTTCGGGAAGGGATTGTGTCAAATCACTCCGATACATTTTCTTTTCAGTCCTTTTCCGTGAGTCTGTAGTCGCCCGCCTTTTCGTCGACTGTTTTCTGCAGTTGTTCCAGCGGAAGTTTCTCTCCGCTGAATTCGACAATCGCTTCCGGTGGCGTGAGGGTTACTTTGGCACTGACCCCTTCTATGGAGTTCAATACTTTTTCTACGCGCGTACGGCAGTGGTCGCACATCATACCTTCCACGATGTAGGTCTGCTTCGTTTTGTCGTTTTCCGTTGTTGGAGAAACGGACTCATGGGGAACCGCGGACAAGCTTCCAAGTTTTTTCCTTCTCAGCCTCAGGCTGTTGGTTACCACGCTTACGCTGCTCATCGCCATTGCGGCCCCGGCAATCATCGGATTGAGGAGGAAGCCGTTGACGGGATAGAGCACACCGGCGGCTATTGGCACTCCGACAAGATTGTAGATGAATGCCCAGAACAGATTTTCGCGGATTGTCCTTACCGTCATGCGTGACAGGCGGACCGCGTCGGCAATCTTGTTCAGGTCGGATGAGATGATGGTCATTTTCGCCACGTCCATGGCGATGTCGCTGCCGCGTCCCATGGCGATGCTGAAGTCAGACTGGGCCAGTGCTGCACTGTCGTTGATTCCGTCGCCGGCCATTGCCACGGTTTTCCCCTCCTTCTGCAGCAACTTCACGAACGAAGCCTTCTGGTCGGGAAGCACTCCGGCCTTGAAGTGCGTGATGCCCGCTTCCTGTGCGACATGCCGTGCCGACCCTTCGTTGTCGCCCGTGAGCATATACACGTCGATGCCCATTTCCTGCAACTTTCTGACAGCTTCGCGCGACGTTGCCTTGATGCGGTCGGTGATGGCGGCCAGCCCCAAAGCCTGCGATTCATCGGCGAACCAGATGACCGTCTTGGATTCGGCCTCCAGCCGTTCCGCCTCTTTCAGCAATGCTTCGGAAGGGCGGATTCCGTTTTCTGCCAGCAGGGCGAGATTTCCCGCATGGTAGGTCGTTCCCTCTATGGTTCCGCTGACACCTTTTCCCGTGACGCTTCTGAACCGCTCCACAGGCAGCGGCTTTCCTTTCAGCTTTCCGGTGATGGCTTCCGCCAGCGGGTGTTCCGACATCCTTTCAAGGCTGTAGAATATGTCCTTCAGTCTGCCTTCACCAGCCATGCCTGTCAGGTCGGTCACTGTGGGTTTCCCTTCGGTTATGGTTCCTGTCTTGTCGAGTACGATGACATTCACCTTGCGTGCCGTTTCCAGACTTTCCGCATCTTTGATCAGTATGCCCAGTTCGGCTCCTTTCCCGATGCCGACCATGATGGCCGTCGGCGTGGCCAGTCCCAGCGCGCACGGGCAGGCGATGATGAGCACCGTTACGGCGGCCAGCAGTCCGCGGGTGAATCCGTCGGCCGGGTCAAGAACCATCCACAGGATGAACGAAAGGACTGCGACACTCATGATGACAGGAACGAAAATGGCCGCGATGCGGTCCACCAGCTTCTGCACGGGAGCCTTGCTTCCCTGCGCGTCCTGCACCATCCGGATGATGTGGGACAGCATGGTTTCAGTCCCTACCTTGTCTGCCGTGAAGCGGAAACTGCCTTTCTGGTTGATGGTCCCGGCAAACACTTTCGCGCCTTGTCCCTTGAGCACGGCGACCGGTTCGCCGGTGAGCATGCTTTCATCCACATACGAATTACCTTCATATACAGTGCCGTCTACGGGAATCCGTTCGCCCGGCCGCACCGCCAGCCGGTCACCGATGCGCACTTGCTCTGCGGAGATCTGTTTCAGTTCACCTCCTTCTGCAACCAGTGTGACCGTTTTGGGCTGCAGGCCCATCAGCTTCCGGATGGCGGCCGACGTGTTGCCTTTGGCACGCTCTTCCAGCAGACGGCCCAGAAGGATGAATGCGATGATGACGCTGGAGGCTTCGAAATAGACATGTGGTTCGATGCTTCTGCGCAGCCAGAATTCGGGGAAGAACAGGTTGAACAGACTGAACAGGTAGGCGATGCCTGTGCTGTTGGCCACCAGCGTGTCCATGTTGGAAGTGTGGTGCTTCAGTTGTTTCCATGCGTTGATGTAGAAGTCCCGCCCCAGCCAGCATACGACAGGAGTGGACAGAACCCACATGACATACCCCGCATAAGGCATGTCCGCGAAGCACATTCCGATGACGGCCACGGGCAGCGACAGGATGATGGCCCATGTGGCACGGAACTTCAGTTCCCGGTATTTTTTTTCGTGCGCATCCTCCGCTTCTTGCTTGCTTTTCTTTTCGTCGCTTTCGATGACTAGGTCATATCCGGCTGCCACGACCGCCGCCTTGAGCGTTTCGGGCGAACATATCTTGGGGTCATATTCTATGGTGGCAGTGGCAGCCGCATAGTTCACGCTGGCCCGGCATACACCCGGTTGCTTGTTGAGTGTTTTGTCGACGCGTGCGGCGCAGGCCGCGCAGCTCATTTCCAGTACAGGAAATGTCTTTTTTGTCGTTTCATTCATATCCATGTAGTTTGATTTTAAAAATGTCCGCCTGTTCCGTTCCAGGCAGGCCGTTGTTCTTGTGAAAGTAGCCCGCTGTTTTCCGGTGAGGAATCCGGAATGCGACGGACATTCATGTTACTTCCTAATATTGGGCAAAAATACGAAAGTTTTGTTATAACATTTGTGATAATTGATTACTTTTGTCCAAAATAAACGATAAAGAAAAACACGGACATGTCTCATTTGGCTCCTTTGATCAGCGACCTGGCACTGATTCTGATTTGTGCCGGCATCACTACGCTTGTGTTCAAGAAACTGAAGCAGCCGTTGGTGCTGGGTTATATTGTGGCGGGCTTTCTTTGCAGTCCCCATTTCCAGTTCACCCCTTCAGTGACCGATGAGGTCAACATGCAGGTGTGGTCGGAGATTGGTGTGATTTTTCTGTTGTTCGCGCTGGGACTTGATTTCAGTTTCAAGAAGATGCTGAAGGCCGGTTCGTCGGCGGTCATTGCGGCCTGTACCATTATCTTCTGCATGATAATGATCGGCATGTTCGTAGGGTGGATGTTCGGCTGGAAACATATGGACTGTCTGTTTCTGGGCGGTATGCTGGCCATGTCGTCCACCACCATCATCTATAAGGCTTTCGACGACATGGGGCTGCGCCAGCAGCGTTTTGCGGGAATTGTACTGAGCATTCTGGTGCTCGAGGACATTCTTGCCATTGTGCTGATGGTGATGTTGAGCACGCTGGCCCTCAGCAAGAACTTTGAGGGAGGGGAGATGGCCTACAGCATCGTGAAGCTGGCGTTTTTTCTGATATTGTGGTTCGTGGTGGGCATTTATCTGATTCCTCTTTTCTTGCGGAAAGTGCGCAGACTGATGAGCAGGGAGACGCTTCTTATCGTGTCGCTGGCCTTGTGTTTCGGCATGGTGGTACTGGCGGCCCAGGTAGGTTTTTCTCCTGCGTTCGGCGCTTTCGTGATGGGTTCCATTCTGGCGGAAACGGTCGATTCGGAACAGATTGAGCATCTGGTCACTCCGGTGAAGGACCTGTTCGGCGCCATCTTTTTCGTGTCGGTGGGCATGATGGTCGATCCGGCCATGATTGTGGAATATATCGGTCCGATTGTGGTGATTGTGCTGGCCATTCTGGTTGGTCAGGCAGTGTTCGGCACGGGCGGTGTGCTCCTTTCCGGACAACCGCTGAAGATAGCCGTGCAGTGTGGGTTCAGCCTTACGCAGATCGGTGAGTTCGCCTTTATCATCGCCTCGCTGGGGGTAAGCCTGAATGTGACCAGCCATTTCCTCTATCCGATTGTGGTGGCGGTTTCCGTAATCACCACTTTTCTCACTCCTTATATGATTCGTCTGTCAGGGCCAGCCTACAGGTTCATCGACGCGCATCTTCCCCGGTTCTGGAAAGAACTTCTCCAGCGTTATTCAACCGGTACAAGCACGGTGAACCATCAGAACAACTGGCATAAACTGCTGACAGCCATTCTTCGGATAGTGTTGGTCTATTCGGTGCTTTCCGTGGCGGTGATGGTGCTTTCGTTCAATCTGTTCCTGCCGCTTTTCGTGGCTGCTGCGGGAGAGTTCTGGGGTAACGTGGCGGGGGCCGTGGTCACGATTGCACTGATATCGCCTTTCCTCCGTGCGATGATTATGAAGAAGAACCATTCCGTCGAGTTCAAGGCGTTATGGGCCGACAGCCGTTACAATCACGCTCCGCTGATTTCCGTAATACTGCTGAGGATTGTTCTCGGAATAGGTTTCATCGTCTATATTGTGGAGCATTTGTTCCAGACTTCTACCGCCTTGGTGGTGGGCATCGCACTTGTGCTGATATTGCTGATGATTTTCTCCCGCTTCCTGAAGAAGCAGTCAATCGGTCTGGAAAGGACTTTTGTGCAGAATCTGCGTTCCAAGGATGTACGCAAGGTTTACTTGGGCGAACGCCAGCCGGAATATGCGGGCCGTCTGCTTGACCGGGACCTTCATCTGTCGGATTTCCATATTCCGTCTGATTCGTTGTGGAGCGGAAAGACGCTGAAAGAACTGGATTTGGGAAAGAAATACGGGGTGCATGTGGCTTCAATCGTGCGCGGCACCCATCGGCTGAACATACCGGGAGGCGACTGCCGTATTTTCCCGGGCGACATGCTTCAGGTCATCGGAACGGACGAGCAGTTGTCTGTATTCGCTTCACATGCGGATGAGGTGGCCGGTTATTACTCGGACGATGATTTCGTGAAGCGTGAAATGTATCTCAAGCAGTTCGTGATTGTGTCCGGCTCTCCCTTTTTGGGGAAAACTATCCGTGAGTCCGGCATCCGGAACAAATATCATTGTCTGGTGGTGGGTATTGAACTGAGGTCGGAAGACTCTCTCCACAAACCGGATGTGAATCTCCCTCTGAGTGAAGGTGACATCGTATGGGTGGTGGGAGAAAAGGACGACTTGAAGAAATTGTTTGTGACCAATGAACCATTGATATTAGAAAAAGAAGAAAACTATGAAGAGTGACCCGAAAGATTGTCTGTATTGTCAGAACAATGAGACTTTACACGATTTGATGATTGAAATTGCTCCGTTGAGCGTTTCCCGTGTCTTTCTGTTCAAGGAACAGACTTACAGAGGCCGTTGTCTGGTTGCATATAAGGACCATGTGAATGACCTTAACGAACTGGACGATGCGGACCGTAATGCATTTATGGCAGATGTGGTGCGTGTGACCCGTGCGATGGACCGGGCTTTCCACCCGGAAAAGATCAATTATGGCGCGTATAGCGACAAGTTGTCCCATCTGCATTTTCATCTTGTGCCCAAGTATGTGGACGGTCCTGATTATGGAGGCGTGTTCCAGATGAATCCGGGAAAGGTATATCTTGCCGACACGGAATATCAGGAACTGGTTGAGGCTGTCCGCAAGAATCTTTAGTCGCATAAGAACACGAATCCGCACAAACCTCGTCTGCCGGCATCCGGACATCCGGAAGGGCATGAGCTGTGCGGATTCGCGTTCTTATGTCGTTTGTTCTTTTTGTGTGGAGAAGAACAAATCAGTCATCCTTTTCTTCTTCGTCTTCAGCCTCAAAGTCAAAGTCGAAATCAAAGTCGTCAGTGTATTCCGGTGTGAAGAATTCGTCCAGGTCCCGGCGGTCCTTCTTTGTAGGGCGTCCGGTTCCTTTCGCCCGGTTTATGAATCCGCTGATCCGGTTCATTTCCAGCAGTTCATACTGGTCGGGAGTCGTTACGTTCTCCATGACTTCAGGCACCAGCTTCGCCCCTACGCGCTTTTCAATGGCCTGCAGCACCTTGAACGAATAGGTGACAGGCGGTTTCCGTACCTGTATCACATCGCCCGGTTTGACGGTCCTGGCCGCTTTAGCCTGCGCTCCGTTGATTGAAACCCTCCCTTTTTTGCAGGCTTCGGCTGCAATGGTCCGTGTCTTGAAGATTCGTGCAGCCCACATCCATTTGTCGATTCTTGCTTCAGGCATAATCCGGTGTCTTATTTGTTGTTGAATTGATTCATCGCATTATTGAGTCCGGCAAGGCAGAAAGCCTTGACAGCTTCGCCAGCCGTTTCCAGCCGTTCGGGCATCGTGTGCATGTCATCTTCGCTGAAATGCCCCAGCACATAGTCAATCTGGCCGCCTCTTGGAAAGTCGTTTCCGATGCCGAAACGCAGCCTCGCATAGTTCTGTGTGCCCAGTGTCGCTGCAATATGTTTCAGTCCGTTGTGTCCCGCATCGCTGCCTTTCCCTTTCAGACGGATTGTCCCGAAAGGAAGAGCCAGGTCATCGACCACTACCAGAAGGTTCTCCAGCGGAATCTTTTCCTGCTGCATCCAGTAGCGCACCGCATTGCCGCTCAGGTTCATGTAGGTGGAAGGCTTGAGCAGCACCAGTTGACGCCCTTTCAGTGACATGTTTGCCACAGCTCCGTAACGTTTGTCGCTGAAAACAATATTGGACGCCTTTGCAAGGGCGTCCAATACCATAAATCCTATGTTGTGACGGGTATCCCGGTATTCTTCACCGATGTTTCCCAGTCCTGCAATCAAGTATTTCATCAAGCAAGGATTCTGTTAGGAGATGACATTACTTGGCAGCGGCAGCCTGTGCACCACGGGCAGCACGAGTCAGTTTGACAGCGCAAACCACAGCGTCTTTTGCGTTCATCAGTTCGATGTTTTCGTAGCTCAGTTCGCCCACTTTGATGGTCTTGCCAAGTCCGAGGTTCGTGATGTTGACAGTAAGACGTTCCGGAATGACGTTGTACAATGCCTTCACTTTCAGCTTGCGCATCTGCAATGACAGCTTACCACCGGCTTTCACACCTTCTGCCAGACCTTCCAATTGAACCGGCACTTCCATTACGATAGGCTTCGTTTCGTCAATCTGATAGAAGTCGATATGCAGAATCTTGTCTGTTACCGGGTGGAACTGGATGTCTTTCATAACAGCGTTGGTGATTTTGCCGTCAATGTTCAGGTCAACGACATAGATGTGAGGAGTGTACACCAGCTTGCGCAGGTTGTCGTTTGTTACAGAGAAGTGAGTGGCGATAGTCTGGCCGTTTTCATCTTTCTGTGCGCCGTACAATACGCAGGGTACAGCGTCGCTCTTGCGCAGTTCGCGGGTTGCTTTCTTTCCTGTTTCTGTTCTCAAAGAACCTTTTACTTCAATTGATTTCATCTTCTTTTAAATTTGTGTTACTCTAAATTAAGTTGACTTGTGCTTAATTCGCCATCACACGATGTGGTGTACACACAATGTGTTTTTAAAAAAAGCGGTGCAAAGTTAGCCTTTTATTTTTATTCTTCAAACATTTTCCTCCAGAAAACGTGTGCGGTTTTCCTTTTCTTTCCGGATTCTTTTCCTTTGGTTAGAATATCGGGGTATTTCAGACAAACCACCCGCCTGTTCGTCAGAAAACAAGCGGGTGGTTTGCATTGGGTTTGCGGATGCTTTCCGCATAGCAGTGAAGACTCAGAAATCGATGTCTATCTTGAATTCGTTCGTGTCGGCGGCCAGTGCATTTTCACCCAGTTCCTTGTTGTCGGCCATGTGGACTTTCCCGCATGCGGGTCCCTGTTCCTGTTCAATGTATTGTATGGCCTGCTTCAGTCCGCTCAGGAATTTCTCGAAGTCCTCCTTGTACAGGAATATCTTGTGTTTCTCGAAATTGACCTGTGAATCGTCGCCTTCGCCGGATACGATTTTCTTGCTTTCAGTGATGGCCAGGAACATTTCGTCTTTTCTGTTCTTCTTCACGTCAAGATAATAAATCCTTTTCCCCGCCTTGATTGCTTTTGAAAAGACTATTTCCTTGTCTGCTTCATTGCTTGTGGTTTTCTTTCTCAGTTCTTCCATAGTTATATATGCTTATAAAATCGCTCCAAAATTGCTTATTTTTTCGATAAGTGCAAAACGTATGCCAGCTAAAAAACTCAAATCTCTAAAAAAAAGAAAAAATATGCCTTTGGAAGATGTCGCGTATGGGAAATTTGTTTATTTTTGCAGTCCTGAAATTATATTTAATTTAGTATGATTAATAGAGTTCTTATTCGTCTTAAAATAGTTCAGATAATATACGCGTATTATCAGAATGGTGGTAAAAACTTGGATACAGCGGAAAAGGAGTTGTTCTTCAGCATGTCGAAGGCATACGATCTGTATAATTATCTGTTGCTTCTGATGGTGGAGGTGACACGGTATGCGGCAAAACGCATTGACGCCGCCAAGCATAAGCTGGCTCCGACGGAGGAAGATCTGGCACCGAACATGAAGTTTGTGGAAAATCGTTTTGTGGCCCAGCTGGAAGTGAACAAGACACTGAAGGAATTTTCTTCTTCCCAGAAGAAAAGCTGGGAGAATGAAGTGGACTTCATCAAAGGTTTTTGTGAACAGATAATGCAGAGCGATATATATAAGGAGTATATGGCCAGCGAAAGCTCTTCATATGACGAAGACCGGGAGTTGTGGAGAAAACTTTACAAGAAGTTCGTTTTCAACAATCAGGCATTGGATGAAGTGCTGGAGGACCAGAGCCTGTATTGGAATGATGATAAGGAAATCGTGGATACATTCGTGCTGAAAACCATCAAACGCTTCAATCCGGAGAATGGAGAAAATCAGGAACTGCTGCCTGAGTTCAAGGATGAAGAGGATCAGGATTTCGCGCGCCGTCTGTTCCGCCGGACCATTCTGAACGCGGATTATTATCGTCATCTCATCAGTGAAAATTCCAGAAACTGGGACTTGAACCGTGTGGCGGTGATGGATGTGGTAATCATGCAGATTGCCTTGGCTGAAATCCTGAGCTTCCCGAACATTCCTATAAATGTGTCTTTGAACGAATATGTGGAGATAGCCAAGCTTTACAGCACTCCTAAAAGCGGAGGCTTCATCAACGGCACGCTGGACGGAATCGTCAAACGGCTGAAGAAAGAAAACAAGCTGACAAAAAATTGAGATAGGGTCAGACCAGTATTAATTTAAATAAAGAAAAAAGTATGAGTTCATTAACTGTATTGTTGCAGGCACAGGGTGGAGATTATTCTTTTCTCATCATGATGGTGGCTATTTTTGCCATTATGTATTTCTTTATGATTCGTCCGCAGAACAAGAAGCAGAAAGAAATACAGAAATTCCGTAAGGGCCTTGAAGTGGGACAGTCGGTGATTACTGCCGGCGGAATATATGGCAAGATCAAAGAGATAGAGGACAACACGGTAGTCGTGGAGATTGCTCCGAGCGTGAAAATCAAGATAGACAAGAATTCCATTTATCCTGACGCACAGGCTCAGGCCGGTAAATAATGCCGTTTTGACATGTTCGACAAGAAGGACATAAGGAGGTATTATCTTATTGCCTACAGACGAATCAGAAACTTTCTGCTCAGTGACAAGAGCAGGGAGTTTCTGGTTTTTTTGTTTTTTGTGTTCGTCTCGTTCTGCTTCTGGCTCCTCCAGACGATGAACGACAAGTATCAGGCTGTGTTCAAGATTCCTCTTCGTCTGAAGGATGTGCCCAAGGAGGTGGTGATGACCTCAGAGATTCCGGATGAGATTAAAGTGAAGGTGGAGGACAGGGGTACGGTGCTTCTGAACTATATGCTCGGGCGCACGTTCTTCCCGCTTGTGTTCAGCTTCAACGACTATAAGGAGGACGGCGGGCACGTGTATGTCCCGATGGCCGATGTGGTGAAGAAGATAACCTCCCAACTGAATAACACAACGCGTCTGGTGGCAGTCCGTCCGGATACTGTCGGCTTCATTTATTCTTGGGGTGAAGCGAAGAAGATTCCGGTGGCAGTGAACGGGAAGATTCTTCCTGAACGCCAGTATTATGTGAGCGAGATGCGTCTCTCTCCCGATTCCGTGACTGTTTATGCACCGAAGGATTTGCTGGAGGCTCTTCCTGTGGCATATACGTCTTCCTTCAGTCTGGAAAGTGTTTCAGACACGGTGAAGCGTCATCTGCCTCTTCAGCAGGTGAGAGGGGTGAAGTTTGTCCCTCCTGCAGTTGACCTTACGGTATGTACGGACATGTATTCTGAAAAGACTCTTGAGATACCGGTCGTAGGCTTGAACTTTCCTCCGGGGAAGGTTCTCAGAACATTTCCGTCGAAGGTGCAGGTGACTTTTCAGGTGGGACTGAAGAATTTCAGGAAGGTGACGGCTGACGATTTCTTCATCTGTGTGTCTTATGAGGAGCTGCTTAAGAACAATTCGGACAAGATAGAACTGACTGTCAAAAAGTCGTCTGAGCTTGCCACTCATGTTCGCATGACTCCCACATCTGTGGATTATCTGATAGAGCAGCTTCCTGAAGATGAGAAAGGAGATTCGATTGATGATTAGGTTGGGTATAACCGGAGGTATCGGAAGCGGAAAGTCATATGTGTCTTCCCTTCTGAAAGAAAGGGGGATACCTGTGTACGATACAGACAGGCAGGCGAAGCTGCTGACCGTATCTCATCCTTCTATCCGCAGAGGACTTACGGCTCTTCTGGGTGACGGGGTTTATTTCCCCGATGGAAGACTTAACAAATCTTTGCTGGCTTCTTTCCTTTTTGACGGTTCTGATGAGCATGTGTGTAAGGTAAACTCAATCATTCATCCTTGTGTGCGTGATGATTTCCAGCGTTGGGCGGTGTCGATGGAAGATGAAGGGCATCTGCTTGTGGGAATGGAGAGTGCCATTCTCTTTGAATCCGGATTTGACAAAATCGTTGACAAAGTGCTGATGGTCTATGCTCCTGAATCGTTGCGTGTCCGTCGGGCGATGGAGCGTGACAACTCGACCGAGGAACAGGTCCGTGCACGCATGACGGCTCAGATGGACGATGAGGAAAAGCGGAGAAGATCAGACTTCACTATTGTCAACGATGAAGTGTCTGCTCTTGATGTCCAGATTGACCGGCTCCTTTTGTCTCTTGTCGGCAGAAAATGCCTCCAATAGTTTGTGTATGTCGTATAGGCATTGTATTTTTGTCTTCCGAAAAATGAACTAACCTTTTAAATATATTATTTATTAAACGATTATGTTGAAGACTATTCTGGCAATTTCCGGCAAGCCCGGTTTGTATAAGTTGGTTTCTCAGGCAAGAAACATGCTGATTGTTGAATCAGTGAGTGCAGATAAAAAAAGAATGCCTGTTTATGGGAGTGACAAAGTAATTTCATTGGGAGACATTGCCATGTACACGGATGCGGACGAGGTTCCGCTGGGTGAAGTGCTTGAATCTGTAAGGCAGAAAGCAAACGGTGAACAGGTATCAATCGATTACAAGAAGGCTTCTGCTGAAGAACTGAACGCTTTCATGGCCGAAGTGCTTCCCAATTACGACCGCGACCGGGTACATACGAGCGACATCAAGAAACTGATTCAGTGGTATAATCTGCTGGTCGCAAACGGTGAAACTGAATTTGTGGAGAAGAAAGAGGAACAGGAAGAAGAGGCTGGTGAATAATCCGGCCGATATTCTGACAATATCGTCTGAGCCGCCATGCAATGTGGCTCTTCTGTTACCCCGCAGTAGTCATCTGATTGCTGCGGGGTAATTTTTTGCTCTTTCATGGCTGTTTCTTTCTTGCGCATTCTGCACAGACTCCCTTTACAATATAGTTCACCTTGTAGGCTACAAATCCTTCAGGAATGCGGACAGGAGGGATTGCATCTTCATTCAGACAATAAGTCTTATGGCATTTCTCGCAATAGAAGTGACAGTGCGCCTCTTCTGAACTGCAGTGCCCGTGGTTGTGGCAGAGGCAGAACTTGTGCGAACCGCTTCCGTCGTCTACGCTATGGATGAGATGATGGTCATGGAATAGTGTGAGTGTGCGGAAAATGACAGACTTGTCTATGCTCTGGAGCTCGTTTTCGAGTGAAGTCAGGCTGAAAGTGTCGGTCATTCTGCTGATTGCGTCATAGATGAGGAGGCGTGTGGAGGTAGGACGTATGCCCGCATCCTCAAGAATCGGTATGTAGTTTGCTGTTCTCATAATAAAAAGAGATGCTTGTCTTCTTTTGCAAAGATAAGCATCTCTTTTTACAACCGGGTTGTTTTTTCCGGGCTTATTTCATTTCGAGTTCCTCTTTCATGTCCAGTTCCTGTCCGTGCATGTCGAAGAACTTGTACTGGAGGTAAGCCAGGCTCTGGTCAGGGATGACCTTGATGCCGAACCCATATTTCATCTGCCATTTCCGTTTGATGGAAACAAGGCCCTGATTGACATATGCGGCTACATACGGATGTATGTGCAAGGTGAATTTCTTCACTTTCAGCTTGTTGACCATATAGTCTATCTTGCTTTCGAGAGAGTCGGTAAACAAGATGGATGGTTTGATTTTCCCTTTTCCGAAACAGGTAGGACAGTCCTCGTCGGTTGTCACGTCGATGGCCGGACGCACGCGCTGGCGGGTAATCTGCATCAGCCCGAATTTGCTCAGGGGCAGAATGTTGTGTTTGGCGCGGTCTTTCTGCATGTTCTGGCACATCCGTTCATAAAGTTTCTGCCGGTTCTCCGCCAGTGTCATGTCGATGAAGTCAACGACGATGATTCCTCCCATATCTCTCAGCCGCAACTGGCGTGCCAGTTCATCGGCAGCTCCGAGGTTGACATCGAGCGCGTTGGCTTCCTGTCCGTTGGCCGCCTTTGAACGGTTTCCGCTGTTCACGTCGACCACGTGGAGTGCTTCGGTATGTTCGATAATCAGATACGCTCCACTCTTGTAGGATACGGTCCGTCCGAACGATGACTTGATTTGTTTGGTGATGCCGAAGTTGTCGAAGATAGGAAGTTGTCCGGTGTAGCGTTTCACGATTCCCGTCCGTTCGGGTGCGATGAGCGCTACATAATTTCTTACTTCATTGAAAACATCCTCATCATTTACATAAATGTTTTCATATGAAGGGTTGAACAAGTCGCGCAGCATGGCCACGGTACGGCTTGTTTCTTCATAGACGAGTGAAGGAGGTTTTGTCGTCCTCTGCACTCTGTTGATCGTTTCTTCCCAATGTCTCAGCAGAACCTTCAGTTCTGCGTCGAGTTCTGCCACCCGTTTGCCTTCGGCCACCGTGCGGACAATCACACCGAAATTCTTCGGCTTGATGCTCTGCAGAAGCTGCTTGAGTCGTGCGCGCTCTTCGCTCGACTTGATTTTCTGTGATACCGATACCTTGTCGTTGAAAGGGATGAGCACTAGATAGCGTCCTGCGAAAGAGAGTTCGCAGGTCAGTCTCGGCCCTTTGGTCGAAATCGGCTCCTTCACGACCTGCACAATGACTTCCTGCCCTTGTTTGAGTACGCTTGATATGGAGCCTTCTTTTTCGATGTCGGGAAGCATGGAAGCCTTTGACATCGGATAGAGCTTCTTGCGGTCGCTCGTGACCTGTTTCAGGTACTTCTCGTACGAATGGAATTGTGGTCCCAAGTCCAGATAGTGAAGGAAAGCGTCTTTTCCGGAGCCTACATCCACAAAGCAGGCATTGAGTCCGGGCATCAGTTTCTTGACCCTGCCCAGATACATGTTGCCCACCGCATAAGAGAGACTGCGCGCCTCTTTCTGGAATTCCACCAGATCCTTGTCTTCCATGAGCGCGATTGAAATCTCCTTGGGCTGTACGTCTACTACTAATTCGCTTGTCACTTTGATTGCTTGGTTTTTTGATTAATAATTCAAATCGAAACCTGGAAACCTGCATGTGCTGCATTTTCCGTGTTTTGGAACAATACACAAAGAACAAACCTGAAAGACTATTGATAAGCGCTTTACAAGTTTGTTCTTTATTGAAGTCGGACAGACTAACAATTATTTTTTGCTTTTATGTCTGTTCTTTCTCAGTCTTTTTTTACGCTTGTGAGTAGACATTTTATGTCTTTTTCTTTTCTTTCCGCTTGGCATAGCTTCAAATTTTTTATGGGTTAATACTAAAGTTAATTATTATTTTTTTACTGAAAGAGTAAACGTCTTTGCCGGTTTGAATGCCGGAATGTTGTGTTCCGGAATGATGATAGTTGTATTTTTAGAAATATTGCGGGCAGTTTTCTGCGCTCTTTTCTTTACAATGAAACTACCGAAACCACGGAGATAGACATTTTCATCTTTCGATAAAGATTCTTTCACTGATTCCATGAACGCCTCCAAGGTAGCCAATACTGTTGCCTTGTCAATTCCTGTATTTTTGGCAATTTCGTTTACAATATCTGCTTTTGTCATTTCGCTAATAATTATTGTTATACTAGTTCTTAAATTTTTGGATTGCAAATATATAGCTTTTCTCGCTCTCTAGAAAATTTCTGGACGACATTTTTTGGGTAAAGCCTCTGATTTGTGCGTTTTTCGCCTCCTTTGGGGTATGCATGCGGATGACTGCATTTCCCGTTTTTTCTCCGGAGGGAAAACAGCGGGTTGTTCTGATGGAAACAGCGGCTTGCCGGGAGCGGAACATGCGGATATTTTTGTCTGGAATGCGCGGAAACTTCCGGGTCCGGAGGGATTCCGGGGATTTCTGCCGGACGACAGGGCCTGCGGAGGTGTGCATGTCGGGGAAAAAGCTTACTTTTGCAGAAAATATGGATGGAATGAGCGGATTTTCTGAAACATTGCTTTCCTGGTATCGGGAGCATGGGAGGGACTTGCCATGGAGGGACACGGACGACCCTTACAGGATATGGGTGTCGGAAGTCATTCTCCAGCAGACCAGAGTGGCGCAGGGGTACGACTATTACCGGCGTTTTGTGGCCCGTTTCCCGGATGTGGAGTCACTTGCCGGGGCCGGCGAGGATGAGGTGATGAAATGCTGGCAGGGACTGGGTTACTATTCGCGTGCGCGGAACCTTCATGCGGCGGCCAGACAGATTGTGGAGCGCGGAGCTTTCCCGACGGAACTGGAAGAGGTGAAAGCACTGAAGGGGGTGGGCGACTATACGGCCGCCGCCATCTGCTCGTTTGTGTACGGCCAGCCCTGTGCAGTTGTCGACGGAAATGTCTATCGGGTGCTGTCCCGCTATCTGGGCGTGGATGAGGCGGTGGATACAGGAGCCGGGAAAAAGGTTTTCGCAGCTCTGGCTGACGAAATGCTCGACCGTGAGCGTCCGGCGGAATATAATCAGGCGATAATGGATTTCGGTGCCTTGCAGTGTGTGCCCTCTTCTCCGGACTGCAGCGTCTGTCCCTTGTCGGACAGTTGTGCGGCGTTTCGGAAAGGGATGGTGGAGGCATTTCCACGGAAAGCCCGCAAGACGAAGGTGACGGAGCGTCATTTCCACTATATGTACGTGTGCGCAGGTGCGTACACTTTTATCCGCAGGCGCGGGCCGGGCGACATATGGCAGAATCTTTATGAGTTTCCTTTGATAGAGACATCCGGCGAGGTGGAGGAGGAAGCCCTTTTCTCCTTGCCGGATTTCCGCTCGCTGTTCGGAAGTCAGCGGATTTCTTCTGTCCGTCTGATAGAAAGAGGGGTGAAGCATGTGTTGTCACACCGTGTGATTTATGCGAGCTGTCATGAAATAAAATTGTCAGACGAGGAAGCGCAGATGCCGGGTTTCCGGAAAATCCCCGTGGAAGCTTTTGATAAATTCCCCGTCTCCCGTTTGATATCTCGTTTTTTTTCTATAGTTTTGAAGCCGGAAATTTAAAAAAGATTATTTATGTCATTGAATAGGGTACAGTTGATTGGGAATGTAGGGAAAGACCCAGAAGTGAGGTATTTGGATGGCGGAATGGCTGTTGCTTCTTTTACGCTGGCAACAAAGGAGCGCGGTTATACGCTGGCCAACGGCACTCATGTTCCCGACCGCACGGAATGGCACAATATCGTGCTGTGGCGTGGCCTGGCCGAAATGGCTGAAAAATATGTACGGAAAGGTGACAAACTGTATATTGAAGGTAAAATATGTTCACGCTTTTTTGATGATCAGAAGGGAGTGAAGCGTTATGTCGTGGAGATTTTTGGCAGTTATATGGAACTGTTGACTGTGCGGCCCGCGCAGGCTCCGGCTGCACAGCCGGGTGGCGTTGCGCAGAATCCCGCGCGTCCGTCCGCTCCGCAGACTCCCCAGCAGACGGCATCTTCCGATGATTTGCCTTTCTGATGTGAATGAGCCTTTTTCGGAAGAAGACTTGGTTGTTTAATTATAAATTACTGAATGGACCCGGATTCGTATTTATGCCGCTTGGCGGATTTTTTTAATGGAATGACCGTCGCCCCTCTTTCTTCGGGCGCGCTGGTCGCGTTGCTTCTGGCATTTGTGTTGTTGTATCTTTCCGGCCTGGTGTCGGCGTCAGAAACGGCCTTCTTTTCGTTGTCCCCTTCCGACAGGGAGGAAATGGAGGAGGATGAACATCCTTCCGACAGGAAAGTGAAGGCTTTGCTGGATGATTCCGATTATTTGTGGGCCACTCTTCTTGTCTCGAACAATTTTGCGAATGTGGCTGTCGTGGTGCTGCTGGATTATGTGTTTCTCTCGGCGGTTGACCTGGGAGGCGCGGAGGTGCTTGGATTTCTTGTCCTGACCGTTGTGCTTACATTCCTCCTGCTGCTGTTCGGTGAAATCATTCCGAAGATTTATTCGGCACAGCATGCGCTGGCCTTCGTGCGGAGGGCAGCTCCGGCTGTGTGCGTGCTCCGGTTTGTGTTCAGCCCTTTGTCGTCCATGCTGGTCCGCTCCTCGTTTTTTGTCGGAAAAGTGGCGCAACGGAACAAGGGGGCGCACAATCTTTCGGTCGACGACCTGTCGCAGGCTCTTGAACTGACAGACATCAATGACACTCCTGAAGAAAGCAACATGCTTGAAGGTATCATTCGTTTCGGTGAAGAGACGGCTAAGGAAGTGATGACTTCCCGTCTTGACATGGTGGACATCGAAATCAAGACCTCTTTTGCGGATGTGCTGAAGTGTGTGGTCGAAAACGGCTATTCGCGCATTCCGGTTTATGAAGATTCCCGCGACAACATCAAGGGGATTCTGTATATAAAGGATTTGCTTCCCTATCTTGACAAGGGTGACGGATTCAGATGGCAGAACCTGATCCGTCCCGCTTTGTTTGTGCCGGAAACGAAGATGATAGATGACCTGCTCCGCGACTTCCAGACCAACAAGATTCATATAGCCATCGTGGTGGATGAGTTCGGGGGAACATCGGGCATCGTGACGATGGAAGACCTGATAGAAGAGATTGTAGGAGAAATCAACGATGAATATGACGATGACGAGCGCACGTTCGTGAAGCTGACGGACAACGTGTATATCTTCGAGGCAAAGACTTTGCTTTCCGATTTTTATAAGATTCTGAAGGTTGATTCGGATGAGTTCGAGGAGGTGGCGGGCGATTCGGACACTCTCGCCGGACTTCTGTTGGAGCTGAAGGGTGAGTTTCCTTTCCCTCATGAGATTCTTAACTACAAGAATTTCCGTTTTGAAATACTTGAGATGAACAGCCGCCGTATTCTGAAAGTGAAAGTTACGGTGTTCTCTTCTTCCAGAAACGACAAGAAGGAGGATTGAGATGCCGTTGTTTAGCCGTTGGAGTGAGGAAGGGGGGCTTTGGGGCATCTGGAAAGTGATCGAAACTGCCGGGGAACTGGAGAATATGCTGTGCCACAAGTCGTTTTTCATGCCGGAACTTGAGTCGGTGAAGGCTCCGAAGCGGCGGCTGGAGATGTTGGCGACGCGGGTACTGCTGAAAACTCTGCTGGGAGAGGAGAAGCGGATGGCCCATCTGCCGTCGGGCCGGCCTTGTCTTGAGGATGACGGGCGGCAGATAACGGTTTCGCATACCGGCGGATATGTGGCCGTTGGAATCCACAAAGAGTCCCTTCCGGGGATTGACATAGAGCATGTCGGGGAAAGGGTCAGGAAGGTGGCTTCCCGTTTTGTCCGTCCGGATGAAATGCCGGGTGTGGAACGGATGGACGGGAATGAGTCATTGTACCGGCTGCTGCTGCACTGGTCGGCGAAGGAGTCAATGTATAAGGTGATGGAACTTGATGAGGTGGATTTCTGCCGCCATTTGCGTGTCCGTCCGTTCCCTTTTGCGGAGAAAGGGACTTTTGTGGGCGAAGAATTCCGTTCGGAAGAGAGGCGTTCTTTTCGGATTCATTATTTCATTCATCCTGATTTTGTCTGCACATATTGTGTCCGTTCCGTTTGAACGGCACTGCGGGTGTCTGTCCCGGTGGGGGAGAAGAGACTGTTTCAGACAAAAACGGGACAAAAACGGCCGGCTGTTCTGTCTTGAATGGACGGTTGTTTTTTGGATGTTCGTAGAATTGTTGTATATTTGCCCCTAAGAGAATAAAAACATTAACCATTAATTATTAAATCTTCATTAACTTATGTTCAACAAACATCCTAAGGGGTTGGTTGCCGCTGCGTTGGCAAATATGGGAGAGCGTTTCGGCTTTTACATCATGATGGCGATTCTGACCCTGTTCATTTCCGCGAAGTTCGGTCTGTCGGAAACGACAACCGGATACATTTATTCTGCGTTTTACGCTTCAATCTACATTCTGGCGTTGGTGGGAGGTATCATTGCCGACAAGACCAAGAATTTCAAGGGGACAATCCTCGCCGGTCTGGTTCTGATGGCTCTGGGTTATCTGATTATCGCTATCCCGACTCCGACTCCCGTTTCCAATCTGCCTCTGTTCCTGGGATTTACATGTGTGGGACTGGCTGTCATCGCTTTCGGTAACGGTCTGTTCAAGGGAAATCTTCAGGCACTGGTGGGACAGATGTATGACAATCCCAAATATTCCAGTCTGCGCGATGCCGGATTCCAGATATTCTATATGTTCATCAATGTAGGTGCAGTGTTTGCTCCGTTTATAGCCATCGGAGTGCGCAACTGGTGGCTGAAGGCCAACGGTTTTGACTATGACGCCACTTTGCCCGAACTTTGTCATAAATATCTGGAGGGTGCCGGAACCATGCTTCCGCAGGAAACGGAAAAACTCGCTACTCTGGCCAATAAAGTGATGCTCGACGGCAGTCAGGTCACCGACATGACGGCTTTCGTCAACAGTTATCTGGATGTGTTCAACCGCGGGTTTCATTATGCTTTCATGGCGGCCATTGTGGCTATGCTCATTTCGCTGGTGATTTATCTGAAAAATAAAAGCTCCTTCCCGGATCCGGGAAAGAAGATTGCTGAAGGCGGGCAGGAACGGGCTGCTGTCAGCAAAGAGGAGATACAGATCAGCGCGACGGAAATCCGCCAGCGCATTTATGCCTTGTTTGCTGTGTTCGGAGTGGTCATCTTCTTCTGGCTTTCATTCCATCAGAACGGATATTCGCTGACATATTTCGCCCGCGACTATGTAGACCTGAGCGTAATCAACATCGACTTGGGGTTCACACAGATTAAGGGCGCGGAAATATTTCAGGCTGTCAATCCGTTCTTTGTGGTGTTCCTCACTCCGATTATCATGTGGATGTTCGGCTCGTTGAAGAAGAAAGGCAAGGAACCCTCCACTCCGATGAAGATAGCCATCGGTATGGGTATTGCTGCATTGGCTTATTTGTTCCTGATGTTCTTCTCGCTCACTCTTCCGGCAAAGGATGCGCTTGCCACCATGACAACCGAGCAGATTGATGCCGTTCGTGTCACTCCGTGGATTATGGTGGGGCTTTATTTCATCCTTACCGTGGCCGAACTGTTCATTTCCCCGCTTGGACTGTCGTTTGTGTCGAAGGTGGCTCCTCCTCATCTTCAGGGACTGATGCAGGGCTGCTGGCTGGCCGCTACGGCTGTGGGCAACTCGCTGTTGTTCATCGGAGGTCTGCTTTATACAACAGTGCCCATCTGGACTTGCTGGCTGGTGTTTGTAGGTGCTACGGGTGCTTCCATGATTGTGATGCTGTCGATGGTGAGATGGCTTGAGCGTGTGGCCAAGTGACATCTTATAAAGAATACGAATGAAAGGAAAGCCGTCAAGGGTGATTCAATCCCTGGCGGCTCTTTTTGATTTTATTGATGGGAATTTGAAATCTGACAATCTGTTTGTAATATGAAAAATACGAATCGTTTGGTGATGTTGGCCTGTTTGTATTTCACTTGTCTTTCGGGACAGGCACAGCATTATGTGAAGCATCTGGAGTTTCCTCCCGGCACTTCGCTTGAGCGGAAGATTGACATGGCTGCCTGTCTGGTGCCTTCGCCGCAGCAGTTGGAATGGCAGCGGCTGGAACTGACCGCTTTCCTGCATTTTGGAATCAACACTTTCACCGGCCGGGAATGGGGGGACGGGACGGAAAATCCGGCCTGGTTCAATCCTGCGGAACTGGATGCGGAACAGTGGGTGAGGAATCTGAAGGAAGCTGGTTTTAGAATGGTGATTCTGACGGCGAAGCATCATGACGGTTTCTGCTTGTGGCCCACGAAGACCACAAAGCATTCGGTGGCTTCTTCTCCATGGCGGGGAGGGAAAGGCGATGTGGTAAAAGAGCTGCGCGATGCCTGCACGAAATATGACATGAAGTTCGGTGTGTATCTTTCTCCATGGGACCGTAATGCGGCTTGTTATGGGGATTCTCCCCGGTACAACCGGTTCTTTATCGACCAGTTGACTGAGTTGTTGAGCAATTACGGAGAAGTGCATGAAGTCTGGTTCGACGGAGCGAACGGAGAAGGGCCGAACGGAAAGAAGCAGATTTATGATTGGGATGCTTTTTACAAGACCATCCAGCGTCTTCAGCCGAAAGCCACCATGGCGATTATGGGAGATGATGTGCGGTGGGTCGGAAATGAAAAAGGGCTGGGACGTGAAACCGAATGGAGCAGCACGGTGCTTACTCCCGGCATTTATGCCCGTTCGGAGAAGAACAACAAGGCTTTGGGAATCAACGGGAAGTCGGAGGACCTTGGAAGCCGTCAGGTTCTGGCTAAGGCGAACGAGCTGTTCTGGTATCCTTCGGAGGTTGATGTGTCCATCCGTCCGGGGTGGTTTTATCATGCGGAGGAAGACGGTAAGGTGAAAAGTCTGAAACAGTTGACGGATATCTATTTTCAGTCTGTAGGATATAATTCGGTTTTGCTGTTGAACGTTCCTCCCGACCGCCGCGGACGGCTTCATGAGAACGACGTGGCCCGCTTGAAAGAATTTGCCGCCTATCGCGAAAAGATGTTTGCGGTTGATTATGTGGAGGAAGGAAACACTCTTTGGAAAGCAGCGTCAGGAGAATCCCGGGAATATGCGTTGAGGCCGGGTGCGAAAATCAATGTGCTTCTTCTTCAGGAGGACATCGCCAAAGGTCAGCGTGTAGAGTCGTTCAAAGTGGAAGGTCTGAAGAATGGCATATGGAAATGTCTGGGAGAAGGCACCACTGTGGGGTATAAGCGTATGCTGCGTTTCCCCGATGCTGAAGTCGACAGATTGAGGGTTACGGTCTTGTCTGCCCGCCGTGTGGCGAACATATGCAATGTAGCTGCTTATTATGCAGATGCGGTGGCCGAAAATGTCGGCCATGTGAAATGGAATGATTTGTCGCGTGATGAATGGGAAGTGGTGGGCAGTCAGCCGCTTGCAATTGATTTGGGACGGACCGTCAGATTGCGTGCCTTCACATATGCTCCTTTGAACGAGACGGCCAAGCCGACTATGGCTTTCCGCTATAGTTTCTCTGTCAGTGCGGATGGCCGTCGGTGGAAGAAGGTCGTTGCAAACGGGGAGTTCAGTAATGTCATGCACAATCCGCTTCCTCAGACCGTTACTTTTGTAGAGCCGGTCGAGGCTCGTTTCATCAAGTTGGAGGCCACCACTCCAACCTCCTCTGAAGCAGTTGTGGAGGTGGATGAGATAGGTGTGACTTTGGCTGAATGATGACGTGTCGGGATATTCGTTTGTTTATTTATAAAAACCTTAACCATGAAGTATCGTTTGTTCTTTATTCTTTTGTTTGTCTGTGTATTTAAGGGAATGGCCCAGATTACATTCGACAAAAATAAGTTGTATGTGCTTTCTCCTGTCGCTCAGTCGGGGAAAGTGTTGGGGTGTCGTGTTTCCGGACAGCCGGCGGCGCTGATTTCCCGTGACAAGACTGACAAGATGCAGCAGTGGGCTGTAAGTGATTTGTCCGGAAGCCGCCGCTTTATCAATCCGTTTGTAAATATGAGTCTGCATGCCCGTTCTGACAATAATGTGGGAGTGACAGAAAACAATGGTTCTGATGAGTCTCAGTTATGGTTGGTAAAGCCTGAAGGGAAATATGTCCGTCTGGTGCCGGCCAATACACCTGACAGAGTGATGGTATGCAGAAAAGACGGAACGTTGGTGCTGGCCGACAGGAAACAGACTGAAGGTTCGGATGCATCTCTTTTTCTCATTGAAGAGAGTGCCATGCCGGTGCCGGATTCTTATCAGGCGGAGACGGTTGTGCGTGAGAAAGTTTATTGGGAAGACGAAACCCGTTTCGAGGAGCACAAGGAGAAGGCGCATGCCACATATATGCCGTATCGTACCGGAGAAGAAATGCGTGCAAACAAAGAATATTACCATACTCCTTGGGTCTATGCCAGAAGTTCAGCTTTCAGCCTGTTGAATGGTGACTGGTTTTTTCATTTTGTTCCCGAACCTTCTCTGCGTCCTTCCGGTTTCTATGAGGAGGATTATGATGTAAGCGGATGGGACAAGATTCCAGTACCTTCCAATTGGGAGATGCAAGGCTATGACCGTCCCATTTATTCAAATGTAGAGTATCCTCATTCGAATACTCCCCCGTATATCAATGCGCGCAAAGGTTTCAATGATGGAGGAAAGAATTACGGCATTAATCCGGTCGGTTCGTATGTGAGATTCTTTGAGCTTCCTCAGGGTTGGGAGAACCGGCGTACATTCATTCATTTCGGTGGCATCTATAGTGCAGCTTTTGTATATCTGAACGGGCATTATGTAGGATACAGTCAAGGTTCGAACAATGTGGCAGAGTTTGATCTGACAAAATATCTTCGTCCGGGACAGAATCGTTTGGCGGTACAGGTGTTCCGCTGGTGTGACGGTTCATATCTGGAATGTCAGGACATGTTCCGTATGAGCGGCATCTTTCGGGATGTTTATTTGTATAATGTACCTAAGGTAAGTGTACGCGATCATTACATTACTTCTGCATTGGACGCTTCATCGGGCTACACCAGTGGCAAAATGACAGCAGAACTGACCCTTGACAACCGCGACCGCATGAGTGGAAAGAAAGAGCTTGAAGTGAGACTTCTTGATCCTTCCGGCAATCTGGTGGGAAAACGTCGTGCGGCGGTGGAATATACGCCGGAAGACACTCTTTGTAATGTTTGCATGTCTTTCTCATTGACCGGGCTGTTGCCTTGGACTGCGGAAACTCCGAATTTGTATACGGTGGAAGTGGTGCAGCGCGAGAATGGGAAGGATGAAATGGCATTTTCCACCAAATATGGTTTCCGTGACATACAGATAAGAGGTTCGTTGGTCTATGTCAACGGCAAGCGTGTATTCTTCAAGGGAGTGAACCGTCATGACACACATCCCAAATATGGTCGTGCCGTTACGACCGAATCAATGTTGCAGGATGTGCTCATGATGAAGCAGAACAATATCAATACTATCCGTACATCCCACTATCCGAATGCGGCCAAGATGTATGCCATGTTTGATTATTATGGCCTTTATACAATGGATGAGGCAGATTTGGAGGACCATGCCAACCAGTCAATCAGCGATATGCCGTCGTGGATTCCAGCCTTTGTCGACCGTGTTGACCGGATGATATTGAGAGACCGCAACCATCCGAGTGTCATTTTCTGGAGTTTGGGAAATGAAGCCGGGGGAGGAAGCAATTTCCAGGCTTGTTATGATGCGGCGAAACGGCTTGATACTCGTCCGGTGCATTATGAGGGTACCCGCGATGGAAAACCCTTCGGAGGCAACCGGTTCAGCGACATGTATTCAAAGATGTATCCGGGCATGACGTGGATGGACGAATATGTCAATTCGTTCGACAAGCCGATGTTTATCTGTGAATATGCTCATTCCATGGGTAATGCCATTGGCAACCTCCGGGAGTATTGGGAGAGTATCGAAGGAAGTTCTTCCGTTGTCGGAGGGGCAATATGGGATTGGGTGGACCAGTCTATATACGAACCTCGTGAGATGAAGGAAGGAATTTATCGTCTGCACACAGGATATGATTTCCCGGGACCGCATCAGGGTAATTTCTGTTCCAACGGCATTGTGCCTTCCACGCGTGACGAGAGTCCCAAGCTGAAGCAGGTGAAGCGGATTTACCAGTATATCGGTTTCCGTTTGGCGGAACAGGATAAAGGTAAAAGTGCCGTGCAGGTGATGCTGCGCAACAAGTATGATTTCCTTCCGTTGTCGGATTTTTACCTGCGTTGGGAGACGGTGAAAAACGGACATGTGGCCGCCGTTGACAGCATGCCGCTGAGTCGGGTGGCTCCTGGAGATTCTGTTGTGGTGGCACTCGGTCTGAAAGGTGTGGACTTGAAACAAGCGGAAACAGAAGGGGATGAAGTCATGTTGAATCTTTATGTATGCCAGAATGAAGCATCATTGTGGGCGGATGCCGGTCATGAGGTGGCGCGCATGCAATATGAACTGACTCCATATGTGGGGTTGCCTGTACTGACGAAATCACGAAAAGGCAGACTGGAAGTGGATGGAGACGATGAAACGGTTACGGTGAAGAATGAAAAGATAGAAGCTGTATTCGACAGGAAGACCGGACGTATGACCGCTTTGGTGATGGACGGGAAGAACATCATCGCCCGGGGTGAGGGATTCTTGTATGACAATCATCGCTGGATTGAGAACGATCTGTTCAAGAATACTTCAAACGGTCTTGATTCTCTCGGGACATGTGAAGTGGAGAAAGAAGGAAAATCGGTCATTGTGAGGACTTCCCGTTCAGGCAAGCTGTGCGACACGGAGATTGTCTACACGTTTGTCCCCGACGGAGCGTTCGATATGGATGTCCGTTTCTTGCCGCATACCTCCGCTTTGCGGCGTTGCGGACTGGTTTGTGGCATTGATTCCACGATGAGGAATGTCAAATATTATGCACACGGACCGTGGGAAAACTATGTCGACCGGAAAGAGTCCTGTTTTGTAGGCAGGTATTCGACCACCGTGGATGATATGGTGGAGAAATATATGAAGCCTCAGTCGATGGGAAACCGTGAGGGATTGCGCGAACTGGTTCTCTCCGATGACAACGGGAAAGGTATATGTATACGCACGGAAGGCAATGTCTCATTTTCCGCGCTACGCTACACGGATGCCGACCTGATGAACTGCAAACATGCATGGGAATTGCAGCCGAGACCCTATATTGTGCTTCATCTTGACGCGGCATTGCGCGGGGTGGGGAATGCCAGCTGCGGGCGTGACGTGGATACCTTGCCGAAGTATCGGGTGCCTGAAAAACCGATGAACTATAAGTTGCGGATCAGTCCCCTGTAAGTGTCGGGATGTTCTTTGTCGTGTTTCCGTCGGGTGTGCCTTCTGTTAAAGGTACACCCGGCAGAAACGGACCGCTGTAGATATTTCTCTTTATAAGCTTTCTGTCCGCGTCATTCCCGGATGCTGGGATTCGTGCATTTCAGCAGTGTGAAGACAAACTCCAGTCCTCCGTCCGGTACATTTTTTGCAAAGATGGTTCCTCCGTGGAAAAGCACTGCATTTTTCACGATGGCAAGTCCCAGACCGGTTCCCCCGAGCTTGCGTGAACGTCCCTTGTCCACACGGTAGAAACGTTCGAACAGGCGGTTCAGATGTTCTTCCGGAACTCCCACTCCTGTGTCGGAGAAACTGAAGTAATAATACTTCTCATCCTCACGGAAACAGCTGATGGTAATCTTGATGTCTGTTCCGGCATATGCGATGGCATTGTCTGTCAGGTTGCGGAATATGGAATAAAGGAGCGAACTGTTGCCGGTGACGGCCAGATTGGCCGGTATCTTGTTGATGACCGTAACATGCTTTTCTTCAAGTCCCAGTGCCACTTCGTTCAGAATGTTCTCTACAATCTTGCTCAGGTTGACTGTTTCCTTCTCTACCATTTCCGGTGCTTCGTCCATTCGGGTCAATACCGAAATGTCGCGCAGCAGACAAGTCAGCCGGTTGCTTTGCGCATAACTCCTTTCCAGAAAAGTCTGTCTGTTCTTTTCAGGAATGTTCGGATTGTTGATGATGGTTTCCAGATATCCTTGGATACTGCTTACCGGAGTCTTCAACTCATGTGCAATGTTTTGCGTGAGTTGGCGTTTCAGTCGCGCCTGTTCCTCTTCCTGTGTCATGTCATTGATGGAAATCTCGAACGACATGTCCTGAAAGATGATGCATTCTATCATGAACGAACGTGCGTTCTTGTTGATGTGCATCGAGAAACGTTTTTCTTCCTTGTTGAATTTCTCTGCACTGATGTTCTGTGAAAGGAATTCGGTGATAGGCTGCAGCTCAGGTACGGAGAATATTTTTTCCGTGGAATGCAGATGCCGGTCGGAAATGTTGTTGACGTATTGGGTGAACAGATTGTTGACCAGGATTTCTTTCCGTTCTTTCGTGAACACCCCGAGTCCCTCGTGTGAAGTCTGCAGGTGCAGAATCAGTTTCTCGCGTTCAATGTAGAGCGCACTCTTCGTGCGGTGCAGACGTTTGTATATCTTGATGATGTGCTGTGAGATTTCACCCAGTTCGTTTTTCGGGAATGTCTGTAGTATGTCCATGTCAATCGGCTCGTTGCGGTCGGCTTTCATCGCGAACTGCTGGAGCTTGGTGACCGATACGCCCAGCTTGTGAGTGAAGCGGTAGAAGATGACAAGCAGCAGGAAACAGATGACGAAGGCGAACCAGAGGTAGCCGGAGTCGGCTTTCAGATGTTCGGCCAGACTCACGTTGTAAGGCAGAGCGGAGCGGATGATGACTCGGTAAGGGGGATAATAGTGTGCCGAATAGAAATACTCTTCCCCTTCGTTCGATTCCGAACGGCGTCCGATGGAGTAGCCGCTCCCGTACATCAGGGCTTCCTGCACCTCTTCTCTGTCCGCATGGTTCTCAAATGTCTCCCATTTTGAGTTTGTGTTGTCGTAGATGACCTGTCCGGAAGGCTTGATGATAGTGACACGCAGGTTCGGAATCATGTGCGTAGTCACATAATTCTGCATGGCTTTCGTGGTAAAGCCTTTGTTGTCCGAAATGAAGTCATATACCTGGTTGTTGTAGTTTTGCAGCTGCGTGTCCAGCAGTTCCGACTTGAACGACTTTTCTCTCTGGTATTGGAAGAGAATGAAGCAGACGGCATAGCTCAGGAAAAGGAACACGACGGAAAGGAACAGCTTTTGGCTGAACGACAGGAAACGAAAAGAAAATTTAGTCATAGCAGTTGTGCAGCTCAATCTTTTATTCGCATTCGAAACAATACCCATATCCCAGACGCGTAACGATACGCTGTCCGTATTCTCCTATCTTCTTGCGCAGACGTGTGATGTTCACGTCGATGGTGCGGTCGAGCACATACACCTCATCGTGCCACACTTTGGCCAGAATGTCTTCGCGCGAGAAGACACGTCCCTGGTTCTGGAGCAGGAGAAGCAGAATCTCAAATTCCTTTTTTGTCAGGGGTGCTTCCTCTCCATTGATGGTCACCTTTTTCTGGGGAACATTGACCACCAGTCCTTTGTAGACCAGCTGTTCCGGAGTCTGTGTCTGCACTCCGGCCGTGCGGCGGAGTACGGCCTTCACCCGCATGATGACTTCCCGCAGTGAGAACGGTTTGGATATGTAATCGTCAGCACCCAGGTTGAACCCGGTAAGCGTGTCATTTTCGGTATCCTTTGCAGTGATGAAAATGATGGGGATGTTCTGCGTGTCCTTGTTCTTCTGAATCATGCTGGCCATTTTGAAGCCGGAAATTTCTCCCATCATCACGTCCAACAGCAACAGGTTATATTGGGAAAGGTCGAGTTTCAACGCTTCTTCCGCCGAGTTGGCAGTATCCACCGTATATCCTTCCATCTCAAGATTGAACTTCAGGATTTCGCACAAGTCTTCTTCATCGTCCACGACCAGTATTCGATATTCATTCATAGTTGCTTCCTTCTAGTTTGTACATATTTGTCTTATCATCTGCAAAAATGGCCGGATCTTGTTTCTCCCTTATGAAATACCTGTTACAATTGCGTTACAATTTGGGCCGTGTGAATTCTCCGGCAATGGAGCGGTTCAGTTCACTGCGGATTTCGCGTGGTGTGAGGTTGTGTCCCAGAAGGAACATCAGTTTGGTGAGCACACTTTCCACGGTGGAGTCGTATCCGCTTATCACTCCCGCGTCAATCAGCTGGAGGCCGGTTTCATAGCGTGCCATTTCCACCATGCCCGTCTGGCATTGCGAGATGTTGACAATGACGATGCCCCTCCGGGTGGCGTCTGACAGCTGATGGATGAACCATTCTTTCTGCGGCGCGTTTCCCGACCCGTATGTCTTGAGCACCACAGCTTTCAGTCCCGGTGTATGGAGTATGTTGCTCACGACGTTTTCCTGTATGCCGGGAAAGAGCGTCAGTATGACGACATTCGTGTCGAACGCATAATGCGCATGCATCGGGATGCTCGGGTCTACCTTCCGTATCTTGTCGTATTCATATTTGATGTGGATTCCCACAGTGGCAAGAGCCGGATAGTTGTACGAACGGAAAGCGTTGAAGTTTTCGGCATTGATTTTCGTGGTCCGGTTTCCCCGCAGGAGGTGGTTTTCGAAAAAGATGCAGACTTCAGGCACGATGGCTGTTCCGTCGTGGTGTCTGGCCGCGGCTATTTCGATGGAAGTAATCAGATTTTCCTTCCCGTCCGTACGCAGCACACCAATGGGGAGCTGGCTTCCCGTGAGAATGACCGGCTTGCTCAGGTTTTCAAGCATGAAGCTCAGTGCGGAGGCCGTGTAGGCCATCGTGTCCGTTCCGTGGAGAATCACGAATCCGTCGAAGTTGTCGTAGTTGTATTCGATGATTTTCACGAGTTTGGCCCACAGGGAAGGTTCCATGTCCGACGAGTCGATGGGCGGATTGAACTGATACGATGAGATGCGGTAGTTGAACCGTTTCAGCTCCGGCACGTTTTCCTGAAGCTGGTCAAAATTGAAGGCTTCCAGGGCTCCCGTCTCCGGATTCTCTATCATACCGATTGTACCTCCTGTGTAAATGAGCAGAACGGAAGGATAATCAGGTCTTATCATGTTGTCTGTAGAGTTTTGCCACAAAGATAGTGTTTTCCGGTATAATAAGGAAGAATCCGGGGACGAAAACAGCAAAATGTATTGTATTCTGTCGTTTTCCTTAGTTTTTCAGGGCTTCCAGCAGTCTTTCGGCCGCTTTGTCCGCGTTCCCGTTCTCTTCTTCAAGCAGGGTGACGAACTTGCTTCCGACGATGCATCCCGCGGCATGGGAGGAAGCGGACTCGAACGTCTGCCGGTTGGAGATTCCGAAGCCTATCATGCGGGGGTTCCGGAGGCACATGCTGTCGATGCGCCGGAAATATTCCTGTCTTTGTTCATCGAAGTTTTTCTGTGTCCCGGTTACGGAAGCCGACGAGACCATATAGATGAATCCGTCGGTGTGCCTGTCAATCTGGCGGATACGTTCCTCGTCGGTTTCAGGAGTGATGAGCATGATGACCTTGATGCCATATTCCTCTGCGGTGGACTGGAATTCTTTCCGGTATTCCCTGAAAGGGAGGTCGGGGATAATTACGCCATCGATGCCGCATTTCTGGCATTGGATGCAGAAATTCTTGAATCCGTACTGCAGGATGGGGTTGAGGTAGCCCATCAGGATGAGAGGGATGCGCACGTCGTTCCGAATGCCCTCCAGTTGTGAGAAGAGTCTGCGGAGGGTCATCCCGTTGCGCAGGGCTCGTGTGGAGGCATTTTGGATGACGGGACCGTCGGCCATCGGGTCACTGAACGGGATGCCGATTTCAATCATGTCAATCCCCTTCCTTTCGAGTGCCCGGATAACATCGGGGGTGTTTTCTGCCACAGGGTCTCCGGCGCAGAAATATACGGACAGGATATGGTTTTTCTTTTCGCTGAATAATTTGTTGATACGGTTCATGGTGATAGTTTTTTAATGGTGTGACATGAATGGATGCTGTTCTCCGGAAAACAGCCTTTTGTTCCGGACGGAATGTCCCGTTTTTTCAGTCGGAATGTCCCGTTGTTTTGTGGAGCGTTCCGAGCATTCTGACGAACCGGGCGATGGCCTGGGGATTCTTGATTCCCGGCACCCGTTCAAATCCGCTGTTCAGGTCGATTCCTGCCCATTGCGGATGACTGAAGGCGGCCAGTTTCCCGAGACTTCCGGGAGTGATGCCTCCGCCCAGCAGAAAAGGAATGCGGCCCTGATAGTGCTCTGTCAGGTTCCAGTTGAAGGACCGGCCTGACCCGCCGTATCCCGTGCAGGGGGTGTCGAAGAGGAAGTAGCTGCATACGTCTTCATAGGCCGCCGTGTCATCCAGCGTCGCACGGTCTCTTACGGAGAATGCCTTGATGACTTCCAGCCCTTCTTCCTGAAGTTCTCTGCATTGTGCCGGCGGTTCCTTTCCGTGCAGTTGCACGAGGTCCAGTCCCCAATTGCGGGCGATTTCTGTAATGTCTTTTGTGGGAGTGTCGACAAACACGCCCACGCGCCTGGCATGTTCCGGGAGATAGTCGGGCATACGGGAGGCGAACCGCGGCGAGGGAGGATAGAAGATGAACCCTATCCATTCCGCTCCCGCACTTTCTGTCTGGCGGATATTCTCTCCTTCGGTCATTCCGCATACTTTTATAATCATACGTGCAGCCGTTTGAGGAAGTCCGACAAAGCTTGTCCCGGTTCAGGCGTTTTCATGAATGTCTCTCCAATGAGAAATCCCCGGTAGCCCGCTTCCCGAAGTCTGAGGACCGTTTCGGGCGATGAGATGCCGCTTTCCGACACGCGGATGAGGTCTTTGGGCAGTTTTTCCGCCATGCGGAACGAGTTCTCCACGTCTGTCTGGAAAGTGCCCAGATTCCGGTTGTTCACTCCTGCCATATCCACAAACTCGTTGAGTGCCGGCAGCTCTTCCTCTCTGTGCAGTTCGAGAAGCACCTCCAGATGAATCCGGTGGGCTTCCTGTGCTAGCCGGAGACATTCTTCCGGGGTGAGGACGGCGGCGATGAGCAGCACCGCATCAGCTCCCGCCAGTTTGGCCTGTAGCAACTGGTATCGGCTGATGATGAAGTCTTTCCGGAGGACAGGAAGGTCGGATACGGTTTTCCGCACATTGTGGAGGTCTTTCAATGCCCCTCCGAAGAAAGGTTCGTCTGTCAGTACTGAAAGAGCGGAAGCTCCGGCCTGCCGGTAGACGTGTGCCACTTTCTCAGGTTCTGCGTTGCGGTGAATCCACCCTTTTGAAGGGGAGCGGCGTTTGAATTCCGCGATGATGCCTGTAGGCGATGCCATGATTGCGGCTTTCATGCTGAGGTTCCGGTCCGTCTTCCCGTCGAGCATTTTTTCCAGTTCCGCTTCGGGAACCGCTTCTTTCTGCCGGGCGATTTCCTTGCGTTTCTTCATGATGATTTCCTGTAAGATGTCTTTATGCATGTCAGTTACTGTTTAGTTCGATGAATTTTCTGAATGTCTTGAGTGCTTTTCCGCTTTGGAGCGATTCGCGGACTATGTCCACGCATTCCCCAATCGTTTTTTCCGGTTCCATCACCTGGACCGCGAACGACGCGTTGATGAGCACACAGTCGGTCTGCGCCTTCGTGGCTTCGTTCTGGAGTACGCGGTCGAATATCCGGGCGGCTTCCCGTGGAGTGTCTCCTCCGTACAGATCTTCCTGCCTTGCAAGCGAAAAGCCCAGTTCGGCCGGTCGGTAGATGGTTTCATAGAGATTGGTCATCACCTTGAACTCGTCGGTGAGCGAGATTTCGTCATAGCCGTCCAGATTGTTCACTACGGCAAATTCCGCTCCGAGTTTCTGCAGTGTGTTGGTGTAGAGCCGCATCTGTGGCAGGTCGGCCACGCCAAGCAGTTGGAAATGAGGCAGACACGGGTTGACCAGCGGACCGAGCAGATTGAAGAGCGTGCGCACTTCCATCGCTTTGCGTATGTGCGCCACGGTTTTCATGGCAGGGTTGAACAATGGGGCATGGAGATAAGCTATTCCACATTCCGCCATAGACCGTTCCAGTTTGTCCTGCCGGTCGGTGAACTTCACTCCGTGCTGTTCCATGACATTGCTTGCTCCGCTCACTGAGGTGGCTCCATAATTGCCGTGTTTGGCCACGTGATAGCCCGCTCCGGCCACAACAAAGCAGGCGCAGGTGGAGATGTTGAAAGTGTTCTTCCCGTCTCCTCCGGTCCCTACAATGTCAATCGGACGATAGTCTTCCAGATGAACCGGAACACGCGAGGCGAGCAATGCCTCTCGGAAGCCGATCAGTTCGTCCACTTTGATTCCGCGCATCTGGAATACGGTGAGGAGGGCGGCCGTCTGTGTGTCGTTGTACATTCCTTTCGTTATGTTGGACATCAGTCCGCAGGCTTCTTCACGTGTAAGCTCTTCGTGGTTGAACAGTCTTTTTAGTATTTGTTTCATGGTTGCGTTTGTTTTTACAGATTTATCCAGTTGTGGAGCATTTGTTTGCCTTCGGGGGTAAGGATGGATTCGGGATGGAACTGGACCCCCCGTATGTCCAGTGTCCTGTGCCGTAAGGCCATGATGTGTCCTTCAGGACTGAATGCGGTGGCTTCCAGGCAATCTGGCAGACTTTCCGCGTCAACCACCCATGAGTGATAGCGTCCCACTTCCAGTTCGCGGGGAAGCCCTTTGAAGAGAGGGTCGTCCGCCACAATGGAAATCCGGCTTTGCACTCCGTGGTACACTTGTTTCAGGTTGGCAAGTTTCCCACCGAACGCTTCGCCTATGGCCTGTTCTCCCAGGCATATGCCCAGAATGGGCTTTTTCCCGGCATAAGTGTGGATTGTCTTCAGAAGAAGCCCTGCCTCTTCCGGTATTCCCGGTCCCGGCGAAAGCAGAATCTTGTCATAGGCTTCGAGCTCTTCTATCCGGAATCGGTCGTTGCGTAATACGGACACTTCAGTCCCCAATTCTTTCATAAGGTGACTCAGATTGTAAGTGAACGAGTCGTAGTTGTCAATGATAACGGTATGCATGGTGATTCAGATTTTTTCGGCCAGAGAAATGGCTTTTCTCAGGGCCGCGAGTTTGTTGTTGACTTCCTGCAGTTCGTTTTCTTCATCGCTTTTCGCAACGATGCCTCCTCCCGCCTGAAACCACAGTTCATTGTTCCGGCTTACGAATGTGCGGATGGTGATGGCCTGGTTGAGCGACCCGTCAAGTCCGATGAATCCGATGCATCCTCCGTAGGCTCCTCTGTTGTGCGGCTCTATCTCACTGATGAGCTGCATGGCCCTCACTTTGGGTGCCCCGCTCAGGGTGCCTGCCGGGAAAGTGTCGGTGAATGTTTTTATCGGGTCGGCCTTGTCTTCAAGCTCTCCGCTTACCCGGCTTACGAGGTGGATTACATGACTGTAATATTGCGGCTCTTTGTAGAACTCTACCTGTACATTCCGGCAATTCCGGCTCAGGTCATTGCGCGCCAGGTCGACCAGCATCACGTGTTCCGCGTTTTCTTTCGGGTCATCCAGCAGTTTCCGGGCCAGCCGTGTGTCGGTCTCTTTGTCTCCGTTCCGCCGTACCGTTCCCGCAATCGGGTCGATGGTGGCATGCCGGTTTTCAATCTTGCAGTGCGTTTCGGGCGAGGAACCGAAGATGCGGAATCCTCCGAAGTCAAAATAGAAAAGATAGGGAGAAGGGTTGATGCTTCTCAACGCACGGTAGAGCTGGAAATCGTCTCCTTCATATCGTTGGGTGAAACGGCGGGAGAGCACAATCTGAAACACGTCTCCCCGGAGACAGTGGGCGATTCCTTTGCGGATGTTCGCCTTGTGTTCTTCATCGGTCAGCGTACTTGTCACGGGACCTGCGGCACGGAATCCGTATGTCGTGTAGTTTCTGTTACCGATGGCTTTTTCCACTTCGGTGATATGGCCCGGCTCGTTCTCGCCTTTCATTTCCACGAGGGTCAGCTCGCTTGTGAAGTCGTTGAATATAATCAGGTATTTGTAGAGAATGTACAGCATGTCCGGCGCGTCATTTTTCGGGTCTGTGCTGTCTTTTATCGGGATATGCTCAAAATAACGCACAGCGTTGAATGTGGTGTAACCATACAGACCGCAATAGCGGGAATATTCTCCCTCTACCTTGAAGCAGGCCAGAAATTCGTTGACGGCATCTGCCGGATGAAACTTTTCATTGAGGCTGTGTTCTTCCCGTGAGTGGTCCGGATAGGTCATGACGGCCTTCCCATGACTGATGCTGATGCTTGCGATGGGATTCAGTCCGATGAACGAGCGGTTGTTTTCTGCACCGTGATAATCGGAACTTTCCATCAGTGCACTTTGCGGAAACAGGTCGCGGAGTTTCAGGTAAGTGGTGACCGGCGTGTGGAGATCTCCCGGAAGCAGCTTGTATTCTGTTTGATAAGAGTAAGTCTTCATGTCATCTGTTTCTGTTTAGTCCATAAATTTCAGATAAGTGTCAATGTCTTTGTCTCCGCGTCCCGATACGGTGAGCACCACCAAGTCGTTCCGGCGGAAACGGAGCTTCTCGAGTGCGCCGAGTGCATGTGCCGATTCCAGTGCCGGGATGATTCCTTCCAGCCGGGTCAGCTCGAAGGCCGCACGGACCGCTTCATCGTCGTTCACGGCCAGTACAGTGGCACGGCGCTGTTTTGCGAGATTCGCGTGCATGGGGCCGATTCCCGGATAATCCAGTCCTGCGGAGATGGAATATGGTTCCTGAATCTGCCCGTCCTCATCCTGCATCACCAGCGTGCGTGAGCCGTGGATGATGCCCGGCAGCCCCAGATGGATGGTGGCCGCCGAAAGAGGAGTGTCAATCCCTTTCCCTCCGGCTTCGGCCAGCACAATCTTCACCCGTTCGTCATCAATATAGTGATAGATGGTTCCGGCTGCATTGCTTCCCCCTCCGATGCAGGCGATGAGATAGTCGGGATAGTCCCGTCCTTCATGTTCCAGAAGTTGTTTCCGGATTTCTTCGCTGATGACAGACTGCAGGCGGGCCACCATGTCGGGATAAGGATGAGGCCCCACGGTGGAGCCGATGATGTAGTACGTGTCGGCAGGGTGGCAGCACCAGTCGCGGATGGCTTCGTTGGTGGCATCCTTGAGTGTCATGTTGCCTGAAGTGACGGGAACTACCTTGGCTCCCAGCATCTTCATCCGCTGCACGTTGACATGCTGCCGTTCCACATCGGTTTTTCCCATATAGACTATGCATTCCATGCCCAGCAGGGCACAGACTGTGGCTGCGGCCACCCCGTGCTGTCCCGCTCCCGTTTCAGCGATGATTCGTTTCTTTCCCATACGCCGTGCGATAAGTGCCTGTCCGATGGCATTGTTGATTTTGTGTGCCCCCGTGTGGTTCAGGTCCTCGCGTTTCAGATAGATGCGGCAGCCGTATTTGTCCGACAGTCTTTTGGCCAGATAGAGCGGTGAAGGCCGTCCCACGTAGTCGCGGAGCAGGTTGTTGAACTCCTGTTTGAAATCATCGCTTTCCATGATGGGCAGATACGCGTTTCTGAGTTCCTCCACACAACGGTGAAGTATTTCGGGTACAAATGCTCCTCCGAACTCTCCGTAATAACCATCTTGGTTCACTTGATAAGTTTTCATGATGTATTTTGTAATTTAATGAGTGAATATTCAGGTTTGGACACAAACAAAAAGGGCTGCCGTAAAGTACGACAGCCCTTCTGCTATTGGTTTCCGTTTTATTTTGATGATGGCACCTATACACACGACTGGTCTCCTCTACGACTGTTGAAGTTGCAGAAGTGCCACCAGAAGAATGTATTTACCATTGAAAGTGTCATGATAATGCGATTGTTCGTTTTATTTTCGTGGCAAATGTAGTGATAAAAATGATAAATCAAAATTTGTTCGTGGATTTTTTTTTGCAAATTTCAGAGATTATACTATTTTAGCATGCGGATTGCTTTTGTCAGAACCTTAAAATTTTATTGTATGAAAACAAATGTATGTAAAGTTGTAATGCTCGTATTGATATTTTTGGTGTTTATTGCATTGTTATGTAGTGATAACAATTGGTCTATAGATCAACTGAAGAGTCATGCTACCGATATATTTATTATAATAGCATCTATAATAATAGTGCTTGCTGCAGTGTGTTTTGCCTGTTGCCATTGTCATGATGGGGCAGTAGAAATATTTTTTTCGAATCTTGAAACATATTGTTCTTTGCCTCCGGAAAAGAAGAAAATTCTTAAGGAATATGTTGAATCTCAGGGTAAGGATAAATTTATAACATATGCTATAGAGCATAACAAACTGAAGGAATTTTTATCTTTTATGGATGTTTCACCGGATGAAAAGCAGACTAAGTCAGGAACTGAAAAAGAAAGGTTACGAGGTAGACTGAATAGAATACGGGATTTACTTATTAGACATCATGTCATATAAGGCTTGGGGGGATATCGGTAACTTTTAGATTTATAAATTATGAACATTTATGGAAGAGATTATATCGATTGGCAGGGCCGATGTTTTTAGAATAATGTTGTTGGTTTTTGCCGTTATAGGTTTTTTCTTTGCTTTCCTTCATGCGGCATCTATAGAAATGAGAAGAGTAAGCAGTCTCAATAAGTTGGAAAAAGATTTGTTTTGGATTGTTGCTATTGCTACTGTGATAGCAGTTGCTTTATTCTTGCTGACTTTCGGATTTGCTGATTTCCATAAAATAAATTTTCCTTTCGGCCGTTTCTCTACAGATATGGGCGATTGGGGTGATTTCGCCACTTGTGTGACGGGAATTTTTACTTTCATTTCTGTTCTCTTGGCATTCAATGCGTTTAAAAGCCAACAGCTTGCCTTGAGAAGAAATTCATTTGATTCTATTTTTGTCCAACTGTTTGCCCATCATATCAAATTGTATGAGAAAATCTCTAAAAAAGATGAGGGCAGAATTTTTTTAGATTATTATAAAGAGCTTGAGGAGAGAATTAATGACGGAGAGATGAATGATGAAAATGACATCCATGAGGTATGGGGTTGTCTTAAAAATAATAGCGACAAACTTGTTGAATATGAGAATCTGAAGAATTATTTCAAATATATTTATCATGAAGTCAGCATTATCCGCGAAAATGAGGAGTCGGGGCTTCTGACAAGAGAAATTGCGAAGAAATATGTTCTTCTTATTCAGGCTCAAATGAATAATTATGAATTGATTTGTTATTTGCTTAATCAGTACGAATATTATTATTTCGGACAAAAGGGATTGGTTAACAAGGAGCGTCAGAAAAATTATTATACATATCTCAGGAAGAATGATTTTTTTAAAGATTTGAATCAAAGTTCGAGTTTTGAGAATGTAGTGCAACAATTGAAGAAGGCTTCTCGTTTGGGAGATAGCGGACCGCTGTAATTTCATCGGAGAAGATTATTTTTGTGTATTTTTATAGTATTCAAATGGAAGAATTCAAGATTGACGGTCTGACCGTACGTGAACATTTGTTGGAACTGGCTGAACGAGGAAACCGGAAATTCACCGAAAGTCTGCATCCCGGAGTGGAACATACTTTGGGCATCCGCGTGCCCGACTTGAGGCAATTGGCGAAACGCATCGCCAAGGGAGACTGGGAGACCTGTCTGGAAGATGTCGGCGATGATTATCTGGAGGAACGTATGCTTCAGGGACTGGTGCTGGGCTATATCAAACCCGACGAGGACATAGAAACCTATCTGCACCGTGTCACGAAGTTCGTGTGGATTATTCGGAGCTGGTCGGAGTGCGACACGTTCAAGTTTGCCGGAGGAAAGACATATTTCCGGAAGCATGAGGCGCGTTTCTGGGAATATCTCAAAGAATGGCTGAAGTCATCGGGCGAGTATGAAGTGCGTTTCGGGGTGGTGCGCATGATGGAACATTTCATTGATGAAGCGCACATCGAGGAACTGTTCACTTGTTTCGAGGGAATTCGTCATGAGGGATATTATGTGAAGATGGCCGTGGCATGGGCACTTTCGGTCTGTTTCGTCAGATTTCCGGAACGGACGATGGCTTATTTGGAGCGTTCCTGTCTGGACAATGATACATATAATAAAGCGTTGAGGAAGATCATTGAGTCGGACAGGGTTCCGGCTGAAGCGAAAGAATGGGCGAGAAAAATGAAACGTGGATGAAGCATCTTCGCCTTTGAAAAGGTTATTTTTCTGTCGTCTGGAAGATTTCCTGCAAAGATTGTCTGTCACATAGTTTAATGTCCGTAACTTTAGTCTCTGAGAACATGGGACCGCAATTGGATGTCCAATGCCTTCCATGTCCCGGAAGACAATCTGAATGTTGTATCAAACACGTTAAATAACTGTGTCTATGAAGTCCTTTTTTCGTTTCATCTTTCTTGTGGCTTTTTCTGCAGGAAGTCTGGCATCCGCATTCGGGCAGCGGATTGCTTTCATATCTGATGCTCATATACAGAATGTGGCGGACCATCCGGAACTGGTCCGCTCCATGGAAGCTCAGGTACAGTCTACCCGGTTGTTCAATGAAAACCTGTTCGCGTTGGTTGCCGCTCTTGATGATGCCGTAAGGAAAGGCGTGTCATTGATTGTTCTTCCCGGTGACCTTACGGACAACGGGCAATATGTGAATCAGGAGAAGGTGAGGGATATACTTGACGACTATACGGAGAAGCATGGTGTCAGATTTTTCGTCACGACGGGAAACCATGATCCGGTCCGTCCTTTCGGTATGCAGTACATGGAGCATGACTTTCTCCGCCCCGATGGAAACCGGACCGCTTATGAGAACCGGTGTGCCGGATATGAAGATGAAATGAAATGTTATGCGGCTTTCGGCTTTTATCCGAAACCGGAGTATCTTTATTGGGAAACCCCTTTCACATCTTATGGTTATGAAGATTATGATTATGAACTTGCGTCTGAAGAGGGTGGGTTGCAGAACCGGCATTATTTGCTGTGTGATTCGCTGCTGGCCGTTGACGCAAGCTATCTGGTGGAACCGGTCGAGGGGCTTTGGCTACTTGCCATTGACGGGGGAGTATATCTGCCCGGGCCTGTAAAGGATGGGGTGCAGACTTATGAAGGGTCGAGTGTCGGATATAACAATGTATTGGCCCATAAACCTTTTCTGTTGGCATGGGTGCGGAAGGTCGCGGATGAGGCCGCAAGACGGAACAAGACTCTGGTTGCGTTCTCTCATTATCCTCTGGCTGACTTTAATGACGGAGCCTCCGGTTTTGTCAGGAAAGCTTGGGGAAGCAAGAAGTTTGATTTGCACCGTGTGCCCTCCCGTGAGGTGACGGAAGCATTTCTGGACGCAGGTATCCGTCTGCATGTGGCGGGGCATATGCATGTGAACGATACGGGAGTGATGAAGGGGAAAGATGGGAAATGTCTGTATAACATACAGGTTCCTTCAATTGCGACTTGTATTCCGGCTTATAAGATTCTGACGGTGGAAGATGCGGAACACTTCAGTGTCGAGACGGTCCTGTTGGATACGGTTCCGGCCTACGACACTTTTTTCAGCTTGTATGCAAGGGAGTATGAAGCGGACAGCAAAGCAGGCAAGAGACCGATATGGAGCAGGGATGCGCTAAGTTCGGAAGATTATGCCGAATGGTGCGACTGGCAGTTCCGTGATTTGGTGCGTGTGCGTTTCATTCCGAAGGATCTTCCAGAAGTTGTCTCCGGAAAAATAGTGCGAATGAGTGGCGCGGAGTTGATGGCATATGTCTGCAAGGAAAAGGTTGACTGGAACGGTTGGAGTGGGTTTGATTTGATATTGGACCTTTATCGTTTGCGTTATGCCGATAAGCTGGCATTGAGACTGATTCCGGAGAAAAGGCTGGAGGAATATCGTCGGCTGTTTGATGTGGTGCGTAAGTCGGACGCGAGCGATGAACTGATTGTCCGTTTGAAAGAGATAGCCGATATATTCGAGTGTTTCCTTCATGGGGAGCCGAGCGGAAATTTCCGCATTGACTTGGCGGAGGACCGCATCGTGTCGCTTGAATAGTTACCATGAGAATGCACTTTGAGGTAGAAGTATAGCTACAGAAGCGGAAATATGGAGGAGACGGAAACACAGGGTTGTTGAAAGTGTATCTGCAAACCTTGTGTTTCCGTATTTTTGTGTTCAGGCAGTGTTTCGCTACATCTTCTGTTTCTTTGCCTTGAGGGTCACTTGTCCATTCCGGAAAGGACTTTTTCAAATAATTCCGGCTGGTCGAGATTGACCAGTTCCGGTCCTTTCAGAATCGCTTCCCGGTAGGCTTCTTCCGAAGCATTCTGTATGGCGGCCATAATTCGTATGCCGTTCGCTTTGCAGAATTTCTTGAATTCATGCGTAATCTGTTGTGGGTCGATTTCCACATACGAAGGCTTGCACACCTTCATCCATTGGAGGAGGCGGGTCGTATCGGAAGCGTTTACTTTAATCTTCATTTCAGGAGCAAGCTTCACAAACTCTTTCAGCATAGTCTCGTCGGCAAACCAGAAGAAACTGTTGGCGGCAAATCCTTTGCGGCGGACCAGCTCTATAAGATCGGCCACAGGGGTGCCACGTTTGACATCAAAGAACACATTGGCTTTTCCGTAAAGTGAGTCGAGCATTTCCGCAATGCGGGGAACATGCGTTCCTGCGTATTTTCTGCCGAACCAGCTTCCGGCATCCAGCTTGTCTATTTCCTTTGATGTCATGTCCGCGATGGGGCCTTTCCCGTTCGTTGTGCGGTCCAATGTTTCGTCATGAAGGTTGTACAGCACATTATCCTTACTCTTGCGGACATCAAGTTCAATCCATGTCGCGCCATGTTCAAGGGCTGCATAAGCCGAAGCCACCGTGTTCTCCGGTGCAAGACGGTTCGCGCCGCGGTGGACGACGATTTCAATCGGTTCCCGGTAGATGGCGGAGGGATGGTCGACTTGCCAGTCCACGTTCAGCGGATTATGCTGCATCTTCCATACGACCGGAAGGTCTGCATTGTCCAGAATCCACATTTCACCCCCTTCTGTCTGGTCAGTGCAATGGATGAGCGGACATCCCAACGCTTCGCTCCGCTGTTCTTCTTTCTTGTAAGTTGTCTGGTTATACCGGAACGTTCCGTCTTTCTTCAGTTTGTCGTATGCCTCTTCTGAAAGGACATATGCTGTTTCGTCCGGAGAAAGCAACCGGTTTACTCCGTCTTCAGGCTGGAGAAAGCAGAGACGTTTTCCTGCTTTCAGTGAAGCGTGTGTCATGAGATAGCTTCCTTTCTGCCAATGCAGATTCCGGAGAATCTTCCAGTCGAGACGCAGCGTATCATTCTTTTCATTGAATGACATCTGATACTTGCGCGTCTGTCCGTGCAGTTTGAACACGAACAGCAGAGTGTCCGGAAGGACGGCCTGTACGGAAAGACTGAAAGTGCAGGCTCCGCACAGGAGGAGAGATGTGATGATATGTTTTGCTTTCATTTTCTTTGAATTTTTATCTTTTTGCTTGTTTTCAACGGTTACGTGTCAGTTCTCGGCCTCGAAAAGTTCCTTTCCCCAGTCCCCCGGCTTGGCCCCCATTTGGAGTGTCAGTTCTCCACCCGCTACAAGATCCTTGTGCCGCAGTGCCGAATAAGGATAACTCTTTCCGTTGAGCGTGGCCGACTGGATATATCTGTTCTTTTCTGAAAGTCCCTGTGCGATGATCCGGAACTCTTTTCCGTCTTCCAGATGGAAAGTGACACTTCTGAGCATCGGAGCATGGATAAGATAATAGTCCTGTCCGGCATTCGGGTAAAGTCCTACCATGTGAAAGGCAAGCCAGGATGACATGGCACCAGAGTCATCGTTTCCGGGAAGCCCCGTCGGGGTGTCGCTGTAGTTCCGTTTGATGATTTCACGTATCCGGTCGTCCGAACGCCAGGGCTTTCCAAGCCAGTGATAGAGACAAGGACTGAGGAACGAAGGTTCATTGTTGACATTGTAGAATCCTTTGTCGAAGAAAATGTCAAGACGTTCCTCAAACTTTTCCGGTCCGCCGCATTTTTCAATCAGACCGGGAATATCATGCGGGATGCTCAGTGAGTACTCCCAGGAACTTGCTTCATAAAAGAACATGTTCCACCATGGGGTGTACCATGGCCCCTCGAAAGTAACCGGAGTATAAGTGTAGGTCGGTCTCTGCACTTTGGAGTTTCCGAAGGGAAGCCGGTCGAGCCAGTTTCCGTTCTTGTCGCGCGGCATAATGAAACCTTTTGCGCCCGCATGCTCATAGTCGTCACGCCACAGATTCTTCCAGTTGCCCGACTGTTTCAGGTATTTCCGGTAGAGGCTGTCTTTCCCCAGCCCTTTCGCCACAAGCGCGATGGCATAGTCGCAGTATGAATATTCCACCGTACGGTTGCCGGCACGGGGAATGCCGTGAGGGATGTAACCCAGTTCAAGATAAGGCATCAGTCCGCCGCGTCCTTCCGCCTCTTCATTTCCCCCGGGAGGAACAGTCGCGTCTTTCAGCATGGCTTCCAGTCCGAGTTCATAGTCGATGCCTTTCAGTTCCTTCACGAAAGCGTCAGCTATGACGATTTCCGCGTTGGAACCTCCCTGTGTGCGTCCGTTGCAGTTCCCGCTCCGTGCGTCAGGCATGTAGCCGTCGCGTTTGTAGATGTTGATAAGCGAGCGTACGATGTCAGCTTCGCGGAGCGGATCGATGAGCGTGATGAGCGGTGATGAGGTGCGGTAGGTGTCCCATATGGCATAGAAGTCATCGTAATAAGGTTCCGGGTCACTCCATAGCGGATTCTCTCCGGTCCGGTCAACGGGCATCAGCATGGTGTGGTAGAGAGCCGTATAGAACATGCGTTTCTGCTTTTCCGGAGTCTTCGGGTCGATTTCAATGGCTCCGAACAGCCTTTCCCATGCGGCAAGCAGTTCATTGTGCACTTGTTCAAACGACCAGTGAGGGATGCATGAGTGTGCGTTGGCCTTTGCTTTCTGGCTGCTCAGGAACGAGATGCCGACCTTCAGTTGCAGGGTGGTGTCCGTGTCCGCGAATTGCAGCAGGGCTCCTGTCTTTTCGTGGGTGTCATACTGGGAACGGCTTTCGCTGATGTCTTTTCCTTTCCATGTAAGCGACTTGACAAACGGCCTGTCTGTCTCCGCATAGAAATAGACCGTATAGGCGCGTCCATTGTTCCATCCGCCCCGGATGCGTGTGTATCCGCTCACTTCATGGTCGGACAGAATCTGTATCTCCGAGCCGACAAACTGTTGCGCTTCCCGTTCATCAGGGACGGGACTTTCCCCAAGGAAGAATCCCGCATCAATGGCGAGTGATTTCAGAGAGTCCTCCGGATAGGTGAAACGATAGAACGAAGCCCGTTGTGCAGTGGTGATCTGTGTGCGTATTCCGCTGTTCCTGAACCGCGTGTCATAGTATCCCAGACGTATGTCTTCGTATTCGCGGCAGTCGTGATGGGCGGTCCGGTCCATGCCGCTGCAGAACGGAGTGACCAGCACGTTGCCATATTTTGGCCCGCCGCCTGTCCCGCTTACGTGCACCTGTGAGAATCCGTCCACACGTTCAGGCATGGGCAGCCATCCGCTGTTCGGTGAAGGGGTGCAGTCGGGTGAAGGCTTTACCATTCCGAAGGGACAGGAGGGACCGATGAACACACGTCCCAGACCCTCCGAACCGATGCGGGGGTCGACATAGTCGGTAAGTCGGATTGTGCCGGAGGCATACATCGCTCCGACAAAGAAAAAGGTGATGCTTGAATAAAACAGTCTGTGTAACTTCATAAATGCTTTTGGTTTTAGCTGAGGTTGTCCGTTGTCGTTGGAGGGATGAAACGAAACCTTGCATCACATTCCGCTTTCAGAATGAAAACGGCGCAATGCAAGGTCCGAATACAGAAGCTCAGAAATGAATGTACATCATTCGGAATTTAGTATCCCGGGTTCTGTTCCCAGTTTGTGTTGGCGTTCAGCACATCCTGGCTTAACGGGAAGATACGTCTTGTCAGTTCGGCGTTGTCAGGATTGATGTATTTGAATCCCCATGGACGCTCATAATCCCCGAAGCGGATGAGGTCGTTGCGGCGCCAGTGCTCGTCAAGGAATTCGCGTCCGCGCTCGTCCAGAATATCCTGCAGAGAAGGTGCGGCATCGATGGCGGGAGCATTTACATACGAACGGATCTGGTTGAACAGGCTCATAGGAGTGTCACCGTTTGTCGCTGCACCTCCACGTACGATGGCTTCGCATTTTGTCAGCAGAATGTCGGCATAGCGGAAGATAGGGATGTCATTGTCTTGGTTGCGGCTGTAGTTGTTGTAGTCGTTGGGGTCTGGGAAGAATTTGATGGAGCGGTAGCCCTGTCTCGTTCCGTCTGCCCCTACGTCAAGGTCTCCGTCTTCCTTGATGAGAGTAATATTCTTGGTGAAAACAACCTGCTGTGCTCCGTTGCCTTTTCCGTCGTCATACATGTGGGGGATGTTTGTCTTTTCCCCTGTTTCAGGGTCGTATTCATAAATCAGTGTCGTTTCCTGTAACGGGTCGCCTACAATCACGTCATTGCGGCGGTCGCCGGGAAGTGTGAACAGTTCTGCAAATTCTGGGTTCATTGCAAAGTTACCTCCGCAACTGGGAGTCAGCACGATTGTATAGAATCCGTTGGCACCTCCATATCTCCATGTGCGGTAGCGTGCGTATGCCATTCCCTGATTGAGGGTCGCTTCGTAAGGTACAGCATAGATGAAGTCCTTGATTTGCGGACCGTTGGTGTACATGAATTTTGTCTTGTAGTCATCGCTCAAGTCAAAGAGGCGGGCATTAATGATGCGGTCACAGGCAGCGATACAGTCGTTCAGCTTCTCGTTGGGGGCTGTCGCCGACCAGTCTGCGCTGGTGACATCCTGCGTGTAGACATTCCAGTTTATATACAGTTTGGCCAGCAGTGCGTCTACCATCCAGCAGGTCGGTGTGCCATAAGTGGCTTCGCTTACTTCACTGGGGCAGTCATCACGCACGTCGAGCAGTTCCGATTCAATCCATCTGGCCACTTCTCCGCGCGGAGAGCGGTCGATGTTCCCTGATTCATCGAACAGCTTGTAATCCACTATTGGAGTGTCGCCGAAATTGTCCATCAGCAGGAACGTATAGAATGCGCGTGCCGCACGTACGGGAGCGGATATCTCCACGTTGCTCTCGCCCAGATCCTGCAATAGCTGGTTGCAGTTCGTGACACCTGCCAGAATGTCCTGGAATACATTCAACTGGTTGTTGTTGGCCGACTGGTTCCATGAATGCGTGGAGCAGTTTGAATATTGGCGGTCGTCCAGCCATGCCCCGCCGAAGCACACTGCCGAGTATTCATCCGAACTCAGAGACAGCAGTTCGTCATAGCGGCGGTTCAGAGGCGCGCGCAATGCATAGTAGGCATTGTTGATTCTTGCCTCCATGGCTATGTCTGAATCTATCGGATATTCTGTATATTGCGACTTGATGTCTACGTCCAAGTCTGTGCAGCCTATGGCCGTCAATGCCAGTAAGGCACAGGTAAGTATGTTTTTTGTTCTCATTGTTGATTCTCGTTTTAGATTAGAAATTCATGTTTAAACCAATCATGAAGCTGCGAGTACGCGGATAAACGCTGTTTCTCCAGTCCATGCCGGGAGTCAGGCCCCCTAAATTGACTTCAGGATCGATGCCTTTGTATCCTGTGATGGTGAATACATTGTTGCATGTCGCGTAAACCCGGAGATTGTTGAACCAGTTGCCCAGCTTGCCGAAGTTGTAGGCCAGTGTCAGCGTGGACAGACGGAGATATGAACCGTTTTCCAGATAACGTGTGGACGGTGCCTGTGCACGTGAGTCTTGCGGATGTTCGGCCACTTCCGCCAGAATGTTCTTCCCGAATCCACTGAGCAGAGAGGGGTCATTGTAGGCTGCGTGCGGAACGTCGAAAACCTTGTTGCCGGCAACTCCCTGGAAGAATGCGGTAAGCGACCAGTTCTTCCATTGGAAGTCGTTGTTCCACCCATAAGTGATTTTGGGCTGTGCCGAACCGGCGATGCGCCGGTCTGTGTCATCGGGGTTCCCCGTCGTTCCTACAAGGTTCCCGTCTTTGTCGTAGTCATTGAACACAGACACTCCGTTTTCATCGTATCCGGCCCATTCATAGAGGTAGAACTGTCCGATGGGATAACCTTCCATGATGCGCTGTACATTGCAGCCTGTATAGTTGTTGATGTTCGGGTCTGCAAGGTCTATGAAGTTTGCGGTATATGCGGCGTTCGACAGTGACTCCACCTTGTTCTTGTTGTGCGACAGCGTTAAAGAAGTGCTCCATGTGAAGTCTTTGGTCTGTACAGGAACGGCATTGATTGTGATTTCTATACCTTTGTTGCTGATGTCTCCCACGTTTGCGGTCATCCAGTTGTACGGATAGCGGAGAGTTGACACGCTATAGTTGTAAATCAGGTCGCTGGTACGTTTGTCGTAATATTCGATGGTACCGGTCAGGCGGTTGTTGAAGAATCCGAAGTCCAGACCTACATTGAACATTCCGGTCTTCTCCCATTTCAAGTCGGGGTTCGTGTTGCTCGTCGCTCCCAGCACACGGTAGCTGTTGCCGTCCGAGGCAGTGAACCAGCCTGTGGTGCCGTATTTCTGTCGTGCCGTGAACGCGTCGAACCCGAGTGAGTTACCGCTGACACCATAACCGATGCGGAACTTGAGGTCGTCGAACACGTCCTGTCCTTTCATGAAGTCTTCCTCGATGATACGCCATGCGGCGGATACGGAAGGGAAGGTACCCCAGCGGTTGTTCGTTCCGAATGCGGAAGAACCGTCACGGCGCAGAGTGGCCTGCAGCAGGTATCTGCTGTTGAAGCTGTAGTTGACACGTCCGTAGAATGAAATCATCCTCAATGTGGAAAGCTGGTTGCTGATGATTTCATTGATGTTCATGTTGTTGGCCAGACCGATGTTGTAATAGCTCAACGCGTCGTCATAGAAATTGTAGACTTTCAGACCAAATCCGTCGTTGTTGTCCGACTGTTCCCAGGAGTAGCCCAACATGACATCCACCTTATGCTTTTCTGCGAAAGTGTGGTTCCAGTTGATGTAGGTTTCCATCTGTTTTTTGATGTTTTCCACTGTGCTGCGTTCAGCCTGTCCGTGGCGGGATGCATAGTCAACAATCTGCGACTTTGAAGAATGGTAGTTGTTGTAGATGTACTGTTCGTTCATGTATGACAGGTTCAGGTTCCAGTCCAGACCGTCTGTTATATGGACCGTTGCCTTGGCGATGCCTTGCAGCAGTTTGTGCTCTGTCTTGTATCTGTCTTCGTTGATTATCGACAGCGGGTTGTAATATTGGGAGTCGCTTCTTCCATACCATGAACCGTCTTCATTCTTTATGGGATTGAGTGGCAGATAGTAGTTCATTGCGTCCAGTGCGCTTCTTCCTTCATTGTCTGTAGGTCCGCTTTCACTGTTGCCTATGCTGGCATTGACGCTGAACGAAAGGTCCAGACGATTGTTCAGTGCTGTCGTCTGGAGGAAGGAGCGGGCTGTAAGGCGGTCCATTCCTGTGCCGCGGACAACACCCTGACGTTCAAGGAAGTTTATGGAGGCGTTGTATGATGTCTTTTCGTTTCCTCCGTTGATGGAAACATTATGGTTGTGGCTGAATCCTGTGCGGAGCACTTCTTTCTGCCAGTCCACGTTCGCGGGATTGTTTACGTCATATTTGTTTGAGATGGAAATTCCGTTCTCTTCGATATACGACAAAAGCTGGGGACCGTCCATCATGTCCAATGTCTTCATCGTCTTGTCCCATGCCACATAGCCGCTGTAGTTCACGCTCACGCGTCCGTCCTTGTTCCCTTTCTTTGTCGTCACGATAATCACACCGTTCGCTGCCTTCGAACCGTAGATGGCTGTCGCGGAAGCGTCGCGCAGCACGTCGATGCTCTCGATGTCTTCCGGAGCAACCAGTGAGAGACTTACGCCCGGCACACCGTCGATCACATAATAAGGCTCCATTCCTTCACCGGCACGGAGTGAGGATGCGCCGCGGAGTGAGATGGACGGGGAGCCGTTCGGGTCGCTCGTGTTGGCGATGGTCAGTCCCGGAACCTTGCCTTGCAGCAGTTGGGCCGGAGTGGTGTAGACACCGACGTTCAGGTCTTCTGCCTTGACCGTAGTGATTGAGCTGGTCACATCCTTGCGCTGCATGCTGCCGTAACCGATTACGACCACTTCTTCCAGCATCTGGTTGTCTTCCTGCATGACCACATTGATCACGTCCGAGTTGGCTTCGATTTCCTGAGTCATGTAGCCGATGTACGAGAACACCAGTATCTTTCCTTTTTCCACTTTTACGGAGTATTTGCCGTCGATGTCGGTCACATTGCCGTTTGTCGTTCCTTTTTCCACTACGCTTACTCCAATCAGGGGCATTCCGGTATGGTCGGTCACTGTACCGGTGATTGCGCTCTGGGCAAATGCGTAAGTACTTACTAAAAGAAATGCAGCTAATGAAATTAGCTTGCCAAGCGTCTGCTTGTTAGTCATTAGTTTACTTTGCATAAGATTGTTTTATTTTATGATTTTATGACGCTGCAAAGTTACGCTTGGAGTGTTACATGAAGATTTTATGGATGTTTCAGAGAGATTTACATTCTGTTATAAAATTGTTACATGGATTGCGGTGTGCCTTTGTGATATATGTAGTAGAATGACTCGGTGCCCGTTTCTCCTGACATAATGTTCCGGGCGGAATAACGGCCTGTTTTGTTTCGGGCAAGCCTCTGCTTTGGCCGGAACAGGCGTTTGTTTTATAAATGTATGTAAAGATAAAATGATGAGGGGCGGATGTGCATGGAAACATGGGATGTACATCCGCCCCAGACAAAACGTTCCGGCTACCGGTTCGCGTTCATGACCAGCTTCACGGCCGCCCAGTTGTGCTTTTCGCGGTAGTGGACGAATTCCATTCCAAGGCTTTCACCCTTTTCACGGATGGCCGGAATGTCTTCCACATAAAATCCGCTCATATAGATTTCCGAACCGGGGTGCATGCATGCCGCATAAGCCGGCAGGTCGTTGAGCAGAATGTTCCGGTTGATGTTGACGATGATTATGTCAAAAGGTTGCCGGCCTTTCAGCAGAGACGCGTCGCCAAGCTCCACCGTAATGTTGGATATGCGGTTGAGCGCGATGTTGTCGCGCGAGTTGTTCACGCACCAGTCGTCGATGTCGATGGCCGTCACCGGGTCGGCTTCCCTCATGCTGGCGAGGATGGCGAGAATGGATGTGCCGCATCCCATGTCGAGCACCGACTTGCCTTTAAGGTCAGCCTCGAGCAGTTCTGCGATGATGGAGCTTGTGGTTTCATGATGCCCCGTGCCGAAGGCCATCTGAGGATTGATGACGATGTCGTATTCCGCTTTCGGATAATCCTTGTGGAAGGTGCTGTGGATGACGCACCGGTCGCCTATGACGATGGGCTGGAAGAAATTCTTTTCCCATTCCTCGTTCCAGTCCTTGTCTTCCGGTTCGGCGATGGTGTAGGTTATCCCGGTGCCGGAAAGAGGAAAATTGGCGATGGCCTGCTTGAGCGCGTCCTCATCGAACAGCGGCTGCTGGATATAGGCTTTCATCCCTCCTTCACATTCCACAAAACTTTCGAACCCGATTTCGGCGGTTAGGGCCGAAAGTACATCGGTAGCCGTTTCGCTGCACGGCTGCACATTAAAGGTTACTTCAAAATATTTCATATGCTGGTGTCTTGTTATGGAGACAAAGATACGACAATAAACGGACGTAATCCCGGTTCCGGGAAGTTTTTAGGGAAATCCCTATATGAAAATAGGGATTTCCTGCTTGCAGACTCCTGATAACTTTCTAAATTTGTATCAGAATAAAAAGATGGTTTCATTAATGAAAGGAGACAGGAATATGAAAGGCAGAACATTGGCTTCCCTGCTGCTGGCTGGCCTTCCGTGGCTGGTGGCGGCTCAGAGCAACGATGACCTTTACTTCGTTCCGAAGAAGAAGGTGGAGACGGAAAAGACGACGGCCGCTCCGGTCCGCAGGACTGTGACTTCTCAGACACCGGGCACCACAGTATATGCGGCTCCGGGCTCTACGGTGGTGGTGAAGGATGCGGCAGGCAAGATGCGTGACGTGGATGAGTACAACCGCCGCTACACTTCGCGCGACAATACGTTCAGCATGCAGAATGACACTTTATATATAGAGGAGAAGCCTGCGGGTGAACGCGGTGAATGGGTGAACGGTTTCGAGGGCTCGCAGGATGACTATGAATATGCCATGCGTATCGTCCGCTTCCGCAGTCCGGCATATGCCATCCCGATAAGCAGTCCGCTTTATTGGGATGTGGTCTATGGGGCTTTCCCGTCGTGGGACTGGAACGTATATGACGACGGGCTGTATGCCTATGTGTTCCCCACTTACTCCAATCCGCTGTGGTGGGACTGGCGTTGGAACTGGAGTCTGTCGGGTCCGCGCTGGGGGTGGAGTTGGAACTGGCATTCCCCGTGGTATTACAGTGGCTGGTACTCTCCGTATTGGTACGGTGGCTATTGGGGCGGTTGGTATGGTGGCTGGTACGCCGGTTACTGGGGCGGCTGGCATCACCATTATCCTTATTATGGATGGGGTGGCTGGCAAGGTCGGCCGGTTCGCAATCCGGGGGGACGTTATCGCGGATTGGACGGATATTCCCGTCCGGACAGCCGCAGACTTTCCGGCGGGACCCGTTATGCCGGAAGCGGTGTTTCTTCCCGCCCGGGCAGGAATGTGGCAGGCAATGTTTCTTCCGTTCATACTACAGACGGAATCAGATATACCCCTGCGCGGACGGACCAGACAGGAAGAGTCCGTTCGATTGGTCGCGTGGTCAATCCTTCCTCGAATGTAAATGCCGGTGTCCGTCCGATCCGTGGAAACGGTGCGACATCTACGGTCGGTTCCGGTGGACGGGTTGATCCGAGGCGGAACGTTTCGCCGGGTACGGCAGGGAATGGCCGTTCTTCTTATACAAGGCCGAATTCTTACACTCGTCCGCGGACATCTTCGGGCATAGGTGGAGGCCGTTCTACATATACTCGTCCGAGCAGCACGCGGTCTAATGTAAACCGTCCGAATACAACCCGGTCTACAAGGAGCTACACCAATCCCGGAAGGAGTTCATTCGGACGGAGCGGCGGTTCTTCTTTCCGCAGTAGCGGGGGAGGATATGGCGGCGGAGGCCGTTCTTCCGGAGGTGGTTCGGCACGCTCGGCAGGCGGAGGCCGCAGATAAAGTTAATCATTTAAGGAAAAGACAATGGATGCAAGAAAATTTATTATAACATCAGGCCTGGCGGTGGCAGGTATGCTGCCGTTGGCTGGGCAGTCTTCCTATGATGCCGCCCTGTTGACTGGAAGTGAGTTGAATGGTACTGCCCGTTTTGTAGGCATGGGTGGCGCGATGGGTGCGTTGGGAGGAGACATTTCGGTGATAGGAACCAATCCGGCCGGTATCGGGATCTATCGTAGCCACGACTTGTCAATATCGTTCGGGTTCAACAACACGTCCGCCTCTTCTACATTTAATGGCGTGAATATGAAGCAGGACAGGACCCGCGCCTCATTGGATCAGGCGGGAATCGTATATTCAAGTAAAATCGGAAACAGGACTCCGCTGCGTTATGTGAACTTTGCTTTCAATTATCACAAGAGCCGGAACTTTAACAGGCTTTTCAATATGGGAGGAAATCTTGACGGCTTTTCCCAGACGTTTCAGATAGCTTCGATGACCAATGCGGTGGCGGACTATAGTGTCAACGGCTTTGATGAGAACAGCTATTATGATCTGATCAATCATTCGAATCCCTATACGGACTATTCGTGGGGGGATGTCTCTACCTTGACGAAGATGGGTGTGCGTACGGGAGTTACGGAATGGAGCAGTGTGGACAATGAGGCTATAGGATGGCTGGGAAAGGCGAATGAATATTATAGCCGTGAGGAAGGCGGCATCAATCAGTATGACCTTAATGTGGCGTTTAATGTGGAGGACCGCTTCTATTTCGGACTGACTCTCGGAGTGTATGACGTGAACTATTCGAAAAGTTCTTATTACATTGAAGACTTGTGGATGGATGATGGAACGACTGACAATGGAGGTTATCGGCTGGACAATTATTTTCATGCAGACGGTTCAGGGGTGAACCTGAAACTGGGTGCGATTGTCCGTCCGTTTGCGTATTCGCCGTTCCGCATCGGATTCGCCGTGCATACTCCTACATGGTACAATCTGACTTATCATTATTCTTCAAGGCTGGAATCAGCCATTCAGGCAGTGGATAATGGGGCGAAATATTATCAGGACACTTTTGAGGCATTGGGAGGTGACTGCATATATGATTATCAGTTCTCTACTCCTTGGCTGTTCAACGTCAATGTGGGTACGACATTCGGTGGGGTTGTGGCCGTTGGGGCTGAATATGAGTATCAGGATTATTCGTCGTGCAGGTTTGCAGACATGGACGGGAATGAGTTCTATTCGTCGACGGATGAGATAGAGAACAATCTGAAGGGAGTGCATACGGTTCGTCTGGGAATTGAATCGTTCCTGACACCCCAGTTCGCCATCCGTGGAGGATACAATTACACGACCACAGCGTTTAAGGATGATGCATTCAAACCGATGGCTTATTATGAGACAAGAACCGACACTGAATACGAGAACCTCCAGAACCAGCATACGGTGACTTTGGGTATGGGATATCGGGGAAAGATGTTCTATGCCGACATGGCATATAAATATAATATGTATAAGTCGGAGTTCCGTCCTTTTGATGATGTGGCTCTGCCCGCAGCGAAGGTGGACAATGACCGCCATCAGCTTCTGTTGACGTTAGGGCTTCGGTTCTGATTGGGGAAGCAGGACGTTAGAAATATGCCGGACACAGAAACATGATGTATCTTTATGTTTCCGTGTCCGGCTCTTCGTTTTTACAGTTTGTTCAGAATGCGGTCCATGACCCAGTTAGTCGGTGTCGCACTGATTCCGTCGCAGGTGCAGACCGCCTTTCCCTGCAGATGTTCCACGACCGCCTTTATCAGGGGAAGCTGTACGTGAGGCGGGTTGGGAGGAAGAATCTCTTCTCTTCCCCGTTCGGTGTGGAGACCTATCGGGTCGTAGGTAAAGACAGAGAAACAGATCATTCCTTTGTCGCCGATGATTTCTATGCGGTCTTCTTTGGCGGATTCGTGGGCCACGAAGCACCACGAGCCGGAGCCGGGAAGACCTGAATCGAATTTGAAGCAGGCACTGATGGTGTCTTCCGCTTCGTACAGCCCTCCGCGGTTACTCTTGTATCCTTCCGCCTCAAGTATGCATCCGAACATATCCTGAAGCAAATCCAGTTGGTGTGGGGCAAGGTCGTAGAAATAACCTCCTCCGGCAATGTCCGGCTGTACACGCCATGGCAGATTCGTGCTGTTGTAGTCGAGTGCCCGTGGCGGTTGGGCGAAACGTATCTGAATGTTGATGACATTACCGATTTCCCCTTCCTCCACAAGCTGTTTCACTTTCTGGAAATAAGGGAGGTATCTCCGGTAGTAGGCCACGAAACACGGCACTCCCGTCTCTCTTGAAATGCGGTTGATCCGTGCGCAGTCTTCGTAGCTTGCCGCCATCGGTTTTTCTATATATACCGGTTTCCCTGCCTTCATGGCCATGATGGCAAATGTGGCGTGTGAAGAGGGGGGAGTGGCTATATAGATTGCATTCACGTCTTCATCGCCGATAAGTTCCTGTGCGTCGGTGTACCAGTTCGGTATGTTATGACGTATGGCATATGATTTTACCTTTTCTTCATCGCGGCTCATTACCGCCACGACTTTCGATCCTTCAATCATGTTGAACGCGGGACCGCTTTTCTTTTCTGTCACTTCACCGCATCCGATGAAGCCCCAGTTTACATTTTCAAGTATTCTCATGAGCCCGAATTTAGTTGAAATATTTTTTGTATAGAAGTTTGTATTCTTTGGTTTTCATGTATCGGTCAAGCCAAAGGTTGAGAGTGTCCAGAAGAATGGGCGAGTTTTTGTTCACTCCCCATGCATAGAACTGCGTGAAGCTGATGTCCTTGCTGATGTCCAGATTGGGGAATGCGTCGAGGGATGCCTGTGCGATGTTTTCATCACATACGGCATAGTCAATGTCGCCTCCTGAAACCATGGCGAGCAATTGTTCCGGACCATAGTCCTTTACCTGTTCAATATAGATTGTGTCAGCTATCTCATTGATGAGGTTATGGATGCGCATCAGTCCGGGGGAGTTTTCGACGACGTGGAGGGTTTTGTGCCCCAATTCCAACTGGCTGTTGATATAAAGGCTGTCTTTTCCCTTTTCCTTCTTCCGCTGCACCAGCACCTGTTTGCTGAGAAGAATGTGTTTCGTGAACAGAAGCGAGTCTTTGGATTGGGTGGTCACGACGGTCCCTGTTGCCAGCACATCATATTTTCCATGGATAATACCTTCAAGCCGTTTGTCAAAACTCATCTCAGGAGTGACGGAGAGATTCAGATTCTTTTCTTTTGCAAAGGCATGCAGCAGTTCATAGTCGAATCCTTCGATTGTGTCTTTCTTCACGTGATAACTGATTGCATTGTATTCCGTTACGGCATTCAGCGTTCCCGATTCTACAATCTCAGGATAATCTCTTGGGGCCGTTTTCTCCTTTTCCGCCTTTTCTTCGGGAAGCAGGAAGAATGTTATGGCAAGAGCCAATATTCCTCCTCCAATCAGATAAAGTCTGTGTTTTTTTGGCATAGTCGGTATGAATGAAGTTAATCAAAGAAGTTCCATGAGAGTCCAACCTTCAGGATACGCGGATTCAGCGGATAATGCGGTGCGTAGAAATAGCTCTTGTCTCCTCCCCGTTGCAGGATGTTGTACATCTGTACGAAGATTCTGGTACGTTTCAGGTGCAGGTTAAGGTATCCGTTGAGCATCGGATAGGCCCCCAGCTTGTATCGTGTCTCATGATTCTGCAGGTAGAACTGTCCAATGGCGGGTGCATAGTCGGGCGCATAATATTGGGTGAAATACCGCAGGTCGGCACCCAGCTCTATTTTCAGTACCTTTTTGGCCAGCGCGAACTTAAGATATAGGTTGTGATACAGCACCAGTTCCGGCAGAGGAAGTATATCTGCATCACTGGTTTTCTGGTAAGTCACTTCATTGTCCAGATGAAGGACTCCGAGTTTGAAGTCTTGTTTCAGTGTCGCGCTGAACACCTGAATACTTCCTGAGTGCTGCCGGACAGCCATGTCATTCTTGTAGCTCACATTCCCATTCTGGTCCGTATATTTTACGGAAGCGTTGTCCAGGTATGTATAGTTGGTGATGTTCTCTACACCAGCCTTCAGTTGTGTGCGCCATTTGTCGATGCTGAGTTTCCCTTCGATGCGTGTACGCATGATTTTCGACAAGTCATTGTCCCACCAGTAATGCTTGGAATGGAAGTGGCGGAAATAGAATGTAGGATTCAAGTTCTTGATGTAGGCATTGGCCTCCAGCCGTACCGTATCGTTGAACAGACGGAAATTCAGGTCGCCGTTTCCTTCCACGGTAAATTGTCCCGCGTCTTCACCCAGCATGGCTATCTCACCGATCACGTTGTAGTGAAGAGTCTTTCCTTGCTGCTTGCTCAGTTGTCCTCCAATCGACAATACATTTTCCTTGTGTGAGGTGGCTACGCGCTTCCCCGGATTTCCCGTGATGGTATCAGTCATCGTGAAGTTACGGTGCTCGAAACTCATGAAGGCCGTGAGTCCGGCTTTTGCCCATTTGTTGAAGCCTTCCCGCAAGGCGATACCTACCGTATTCTTGACGGAGAAATGCTTGGTGATGTCGAGTGAATCGGTTCCCAGATAGTTATGCTCGAAATAATTATTGTTCTGCTGCACATCGTAGGAGACATATTTCCTGCGGTCGACATCCACCTTTACGCTGTGGATGAAGCTGGTGACGGGCACAAACACCTGTCTGCTCACCGTGTCGTTTTCTTCCGTCACGTCTTTGTAGAATCCCAGATTGTAGCGATGGGTCAGGAATGCATGATAGCCCGTGTTGTTGTTCCATATGTCCATCAGGTTGGTAGGGATATTATACGTCTCGTAAGTGCGTTCACCTTCAGCCATTTCGAGTGGATCCGTCACGTACCGGTCGTCGGTGATACCGCCGTTTTCCGCCACTTTCAGGTTCTCATTGATGAAGCTGAAATGCATGTCATACTTGTCGCCATGATAGTAGGCGAAAAGATTTCCGTTGAACAAGGCCGTCGACTGGCTCTGGTATTTCCCTCGTCCGTAAGTATAGTCAATGTCGAAGCCGAATCCCAGACGCTTGTTCACGTTCACGGCAAAGTAAGCCTTGAAGCGTTCCTCCCCGTAACGCCCGTCACCCTGCTTGTAGTAAGTGAGGTTGGTGAAAGGCGATTTCGTATTGGTATAGACGATGTCATCCGGCTTGCGTACCGTGAAGTCGTAGGGGTCGGTGAAAAAAAACTGCGTCGGGTCCTTCCGTTCGAAGAACACATGCGATATGCGCGGCGCGCCCAGATTTCCCAGAAACGTGTAGTGTCCGGTAGGCCCTCCCGTATCGTTCGAGTTCTGGAATCCATGCTGCAGAGTATCGACCGGCACGGGAATCATTTCCCCGAACCTTTCTTCTATCTTCCATGCATGCAGCCCGATAGGAATCGTATTGGCATCGATGACGGAAGTCGTGTCAATGGGATTTCCGTTCCGGTCATATTGGTTGCTGTTGAGGCCGGAAGCGGATGTGCCGAACTGGCTGTACTGGTTCTGTATCATGTTCTGTGCAGCCAGTGTGCCGCACAGAAAGGCAAGTATCGCTGCAAAAAGTATCTTCTTCATAACGGGGCAAAGATACAATAAAAATGGGAAAAGATAAGTCCGGCAACCAAAAAACACGTTAAGTCTGAGACAAGAGAAGATACCGGATCAGAAAAACCCATCATCCTGACATTCTGAACGGAGTGAAGAATCCCGGAAGCACAAGCTGATGTGTGCGAGACTCTTCACTCCGTCCAGAATGCATTGTTCTCCTGAAGTCTGAATCAAATCTGAAACAGCCTTGTCTGCTCTGTATGATTTATTCCTTCACTTCCCTGATGATTTCCATTCCTATCCTGATGGCTTCCTCGTTCATCGGAATCAGATTGTGGTGACGTTCGGGCAAAGTCTTCCGCAGTGCCTTCACTACACTTTCGATGGAGACGATGGGGCGGATTTTCAGCAGTCCCCCCAGCACGATCATGTTGAATGTCTTCGCCATCTTGCGTTCGTTCGCCTCGTCCATGGCATCGATGCGGTAGACATGGATATCCTTCCGCGTGGGAGGATTGATGATTCCGTACCCGTCATAAATCAGCACGCCGCCCGGCTTCACCTTGTTCTCGAATTTGGCCAGCGAAGGCTGGTTCAGAATGATTGCGGTGTCGTATTTGCTCAGAATCGGGGAAGAGATGCGCTCGTCGCTGATGATGACAGTCACGTTGGCCGTACCTCCGCGCTGTTCCGGTCCGTAGGCCGGCATCCATGTCACTTCCTTGTTTTCCATCAGTCCCGAATAGGCCAGAATCTTTCCCATGGAAAGCACTCCCTGCCCTCCGAAGCCCGCTATGATAATTTCTTCTTTCATACGATTCAGGATTTATTTGGTTTCAGTTGTGTCTTTCAGGTCGCCCAGCGGATAGAACGGGAACATGTTCTCTTCCATCCATTTGTTCGCTTTTTCAGGGCTCATCTTCCAGCCCGAGTTGCAGGTGGAAACAATCTCGACGAGGCTCGAACCTTTCTTCTGCATGGAGCATTCAAAAGCCTTGCGGATGGCTTTTTTCGCCTTGCGGATGGCTGCAACCGACTGTACGGACTGGCGCGTCACGTAGCAGGTGCCCTGGAGCGTGGCGGCGATTTCCGTCATCTTCAGCGGATACCCGTGCACTTCCGGAATACGTCCGTAAGGGCAGGTGGAAGTCTTCATGCCGAGCAGGGTGGTCGGTGCCATCTGTCCGCCCGTCATTCCGTAGATGGCATTGTTGATGAAGATGATGGTGATGTTCTCGCCGCGGTTCAGCGCGTGGATGGTTTCCGCCGTACCGATGCAGGCCAGGTCGCCGTCGCCCTGATAGGTGAACACCAGACGGTCGGGCCACAGCCGCTTGATGGCCGTCGCCAGTGCGGGAGCGCGTCCGTGGGCCGCTTCCTGGCAGTCGATGTCAAGATAATTGTACATGAATACGGCACAGCCCACAGGACTGACACCAACGGCCTTTTCGGCCATGCCCATTTCGTCGATCACTTCAGCGATCAGTTTGTGCACCACTCCATGACTGCATCCGGGGCAGTAGTGCATGGGATTGTCATTCAGCAGTCTGGGCTTCTGGTAGACCAGATTCTCAGGCTTCATTATATCTTCTTTGGTCATAATGTTCTTCTTCTTTTGTTATGTTTGTTTTTTTGCGAAAAACGCAATACGTACTCCACCATCTTGATAACGATTGCCACCATACACACATAAATGTACAGGAAAGGATTGCTTTCGCTTGCCATAAAGAACAGCACCACGGAAGCGGCCGCCCCGATCATGAACAATATGTTCAGCACATTTCTTATCAGTTCGATGTTCATGGCTTATCTGTTTATCAGTTTTTCCTGTATGGCTTCAATCACTTCGTCCGGATCGGGCACGATGCCGCCCAGACGCCCGAAGTGTTCAACCGGCACTTTGCATTCCACGGCCAGCTGCACGTCTTCAATCATCTGTCCGCTGTTGAGTTCCACAACCAAAATGCCTTTCACCTGTCCGGCCCTTTCCTTTATCGCTTTAGTCGGGAACGGCCACAGAGTGATGGGACGCAGCAGACCCACCCTGATGCCCATTTCACGGGCATGTTCCATCGACTTCTGTGCGATGCGCGCGCATGAGCCGAAGGCTACGATCAGATATTCCGCGTCCTCACAGTTGATTTCCTCATAACGCGCCTCCTTCTCCTCAATTTCGGCATATTTTGCCTGCAGATGCAGGTTGCGCTGTTCCATGACGGCCGGGTCAAGTTCGAGCGAAGTGATGATGTTCGGCTTGCGGCCTTTGCATCCAGTAGCGGCCCACGGACATTGTGCTATCACTTCCTCCTCCGTGCGGCGCGGACGCGGTTCTGGCAGAACCACCTTCTCCATCATCTGTCCGATTACGCCGTCGGCGAGAATCATCGCCGGGTTGCGGTATTTGAACGCCAGCTTGAACGCCAGGTCCACGAAGTCGGCCATTTCCTGCACCGAAGCCGGGGCGAGCACAATCAGATGATAGTCACCGTGTCCGCCGCCTTTGGTCGCCTGAAAATAGTCGGCCTGGCTCGGCTGGATGGTCCCCAGTCCCGGTCCGCCGCGCATCACGTTCACCACCAGACAGGGCAGCTCGGCCCCTGCGATATAGGAGATACCCTCCTGTTTCAGACTGACACCCGGGCTGGATGACGAGGTCATCACCATTTTTCCGCTTCCGGCCCCTCCGTATACCATGTTGATTGCCGCCACTTCACTTTCCGCCTGGAGCACCACCATGCCGGTGGTTTCCCACGGCTTCAGTTCGGCAAGAGTTTCCAATACCTCCGACTGGGGAGTGATGGGGTAACCGAAGTAACCGTCTACGCCGATGCGGATGGCCGCACGTGCAATCGCTTCGTTACCTTTCATTAAAACGACTTCTTCTGCCATAATCTTTTCCTTTTTCTGAATGTCAATTCTTTTATTCCTCACACTTTGCCCGATAGACGGTCAGACAGCCGTCGGGACATACGATGGCGCATGAAGAGCATCCGTTGCAGGTGTCTTCCACAACCTGCTGGACAAAATTATATCCTTTCTGATTCACTTTCGGGGTGAGTGCCAGCACATGAAGCGGACAGGCCACCACGCACAGGTTGCAGCCTTTGCAACGCTCTGTGTTCACTATCACCACACCTTTCATTTTAGCCATAAGTTTCGTATCTTTATTGATTAAACATGTCTTTGTTATAGAAGTTGAGGATGTCGAGCGCCATTTCCCGCGCTTCTGCCGCAGGGCTTTCCGGATCGAGCGAAATGGCTTCCTGATAATTGTTCAGTGCTCCCTGCCAGTCACCCCGTTTGCGATAAGCATTGCCCAGAAGATAATAGGCTTCGGCTTTTGTTTCGGGAAACGCGTCCATGAGCTCCCGGAGTCTTCTGATTGCCCCGTCCGTATCCCCGCTGTTGATCTGTCGTTTGATGCTTACCAGTAATTCGTTCATGTGTTTTCAGTTATATTGTATCCCCGCAAAGATAGTCTTTAATTTGATATTACGGCCGATTTTTTTGAACAAATCATTCGCGGGACGGAGGAATTGAACCGCCTTCTGATTCTAATTCCTTGTTTTTCTGTATGTTGGCTTGGGAAGGGATGATTGCGGATGAAAAGGTTGCAGATGCAATCAAGATGCCGGTTCGGATGTCTTTTCTGACAAAATGATAATTCCGTCCGTCGGGAGTCCCATATTTCGGGCAAGGGGAGGGGACGGTCCTGAAAATTGCAGGGAGACGTGTCGGGGTGTTGTCCTTTTGTTTGTTGTTGCGGGCATTCCCTTTTGAAACGGACGTGCCTTTCAGGGAAGTGTATCTTTTTGATGTGATATGTGGAGAACCGCTTTTGATTTGCTCGTTTGGTTTTGTCCTTTTCCGCATGCAATCCGGAAGAAAAAGAGGGCTTCGGGAGAGCTTGAAGAAGGAATCTGGAAACTTTGGCGGGAACAAGCGTTTGTTTTCTGGCATGTTTCCCGCAACTTGTCGGGGGAAATTGTGGAGTTTCACGGGGCGAATCGGAAAATTTGTGTGCCCGCTCAGAAGACTCCAACCCCTTTCTGGAGTCTTCTGAGCGGGGTGGATGTTTTAGCTTTGTTAAGGAATCGGTTCCGGATTGAAGAAAGTTTACTGGATGTGTGTCAGTAAATGTTACAATTATGTGTCTTAGTGTAGTTCAAATTGTTTATTGTGTGTTAAATTGACGGCAAAAAAAGAACGCATTTTTTGGCTGTTTGAAGTTTTTAGTTTTTCTTTGCTATGCATAATAAAGAACTAATCTATGAGAAACTGGAATTTTATTCTGTTGTCCGTCCTGCTGGTGTGCGGCTGCACGTCGAACAGGTACGAGGACAGGGCATGGGAGGTTGCCGAGACTTCCGCAACCAACGGCGACGAGCTTTCCCGTTTTCTGGAACATTACAGGGACGGCGGAGACAGGGAGAAGTATGAAGCCGCCTGCTTCAAAGCCTATAAATACAAATGAAGATGGGAAAGTGTATTCTTTTTATTATGTGCTTTTTATGCACGATGCTTTATGCGCAGGAAGAGGTCTTTAGTTATTCAAATAGTGGACTTGTGGCTAAGGACAAGTTTGTGTCTCCTTTCCCCAATGGAGAATTTGTTAATATCACATCACACGTGTTGCAGAAGAGTTATGGTGTATCTTCTCCATCCGGTAAGAAGTATGAAGTAAAATGCTATAAGAATGAAGGGTGGGAGAATGAACCGGGCGACTGGCATTATTTTGAGATTCTTTATGACGGTCATGTAATCTTAAAATCAGAGTATGCTGACGGCTGGTGTTATCTTGATGATGAGGTAAAGTCTTCTTTACTTTCGTTTACGGATGCTTTTTTGTACACGAATTTAAAGGATGATGCTGTGGTTTTGTTTTTTACAGGAATTATCATCATGAGTCAGCCTCCATTTTTAACGGCGGTAGTATTGAAAGATGGCAAGGCAACGTTGGTTTTTAACGAGCCTTCCTACATAAATAAGATAGAAAAGAACGGTGATGCAATAGACTTTAAATTGCAGTCAAATACCTTGGAGTATCTGGATAGTAATACACCGATTAATTCACCGGATTTGCATACGCTGATATTGAAAGGCGGCATGATTTATTACAAGTGATAATGGTCCGGTCGTTTTTTAGGAGTGAAATAGATCATTCCATTAATTGCGCGGAGCGACAGGATGCCGCTCCTGCTTCTTTGTTTGCCGGCATGTTTCTATCGGGATGTTCCGGGGTGTGGAAACATGGGCTTTGAGTGTAGTATAAACTTATAAACTATAAAAGATGAAAAAGAAATGTAGTTTAAAGGTACTTTTTATGTTACTTGTTTTAGTCAATGGTATAAATATGTTTGCCCAGTCTTCAATGAAAGAAGCTGTGGACATGACGGAAGTGTTTGACTTGCCTTATAAGAGGACAAAATTGGGGGCACAGGTTTCGGATGTATGATAGACAATAGCAAAAATCTTGTTCCTAATAAGTTGTACACGAATGTGCAATGTACGGAGTATATGCTTGCGGATGATTATGACACGATGCCGGCTACTTATGTCAAGTTCAGGCTTTCGGATGTCAGCTATACATTGGTGGCTTTAGAATTGGGCGGGAATATTGATAATCTGACTGATGAACTAATTTTGGTTGATAAGAACTACAACGTGACGGATGCTCTGGTAGCGAAAGTATATGCCTTTCCCGGTACGATTGTAAAACAGTATTATATCAATGAGGATGGAAGTATAGTGGTAATCACACTGAAGCCTGTATCTTCGGCTTCCTTGTCCATGCTGGAATTTACGCAGTTTACGGGGCAGCGTATAGACGAAACTTATAAAGTTGTGAACGGCAAGTTTGCGCTTGTTTCTACACGTAAGTATAAGGAGAAGGTCTATACTTATTCGCAATTATCTTCAAAGACTTACAATTTATGGGACGGCAATGAGCAGCCTGTAGATTGATTGTGGAAAAGGATAGGTGATAGGGATTATTTTGCGGAGCGGCTAAATGCCGCTCCTGCTTCTCTGTGTGCCAACATGTTCCCATCGGAATGTTTCGGTGGGTGTGGATGGCTGGTGGAAGTATGAACAATTGGAAGATGTATCAAAGGAAATAAAATAAGATTTTATGAGAAAGATATTGCTTTTAATATTTGTCCTTTATTCGTTGGCCGGTTTTGCACAAATAGACGTACAATCGTTATATGATTCGAGTACGGAAACGCTTACTCTTTTAGTAAAAAATAATACGGGTAAATTGTTTCGCTTATGTCCTTTCCCTGGGCAAGATTATTATGAACCGGGAAGTGCTTCTTTTGTGATCTTACAATATAAAGATGTGAGCGGAAAAGTGCTTTTTAGAAGGTCGTTTTTTGTTTCTGAGCAATTGCCTATATCTGAATCTACAAAAGGCAAATTCCTTTTCAAGTACGATGAAAATAAGTATGTTTACAACTTGGAGAAATTATATGAGGGTAATATAAATGATATTTACGAAGTGGATGTTCATATTCAGATAGAAGCTGTATCTTTGGAGGACAAGAAAGATGTTTACAAGGAAGTAATAGACAAATCTTATCAATGGTAATATGAAAAAGTTGAAGGCAATATGTTTCTGTATGTTCTGTTTTTTCCTGTCTTGTGCCTTAAAGGTCAGGATGTAGATTTCAGTCTTACAAGGGAGGGGAACAAGGTAATTTATAAAGTCGTAAATCAGATGGACGAATTTATATTGTTGTATGAAACTTATGTGGATTTAGGTACTGGTTCTCACCTTTTTATACAATGTAAAAAGCCGGACGGTAAAATTTGTAATTATGTTTTGCCGGTGCAGGACAAGCATCTCGTAAAAGTGGAATCCGGGGAAAGCTATCTCCGTACCATTGATATATCTCGTTATGTTTCAGATGGAACAATAGAAAAAATTAGTGCCGTAGCTAATGTTTGCTTTGATGATGCACAAGGCAAACTTAAGATTGTCAGAATGGAAAAAGAGATTCCATGAGCCTGCGGTGTATAGGTATGGTGTGGAGCGGCGAAATGCCGCTCCTATTTCTCCGTCTGTCGTTCTGCCCGGTAGGTTTTGGAAAAGCAAAGGTTTATGTTATATGATATGTATTGATTGAACGTGTGATTTTTACAATGAAACAATTTTGTTTGACAATTATACTTGGAACTTTGAGCGCAATTTGCAGTATCAGCAAAGCGCAGGAAGTGAAAATCGACTTTAACTTGACATATGACAAGTCGAAAAACGAGATGACTTTGACGGTTTCCAATATGGGGGATAATGATGTTTTTTTGATTAATCAAGATCGGGGTACTTCTGCCGGCAGTCATATTTTTTTGTATTATAAAACATTTGATGGCATTTCTGCTTCAAGAACTTTGCCGTTGATAGATTATGATTCGGAAAATCGCAGACGGATTATTCAGAAAGAATTGCCGGCCGGGCAACAGTTCATACAGGTATATAATTTGACTCAGGCACTTGCGTGGAATGCAAGAAAGGCTCAAGTCTATTTGGCAGTAGCTTATTGGAAGGACGATCATTTTGAGTTGGAACATTTGCATAAGGAGTTCGTTTTTTAGGTGTGCTATTTTGTTTGAAATACAGAAAAGTGATTATGAAGAAGTGTTATTTGGCAATAGTCTTGATGTTAGTTCTTATTTCCGGTTACGGCATAGCCCAAGAGGTCGGAATAGACATGTCATACGACAGATACAAGAATGAACTGACTCTTGTCTTGACCAACAAGAGTGATAAGGAACTATGGGTGCGCAACCAGTCTTCGCTGGATGAATGGTCAGGCAGTCTGGTGGAGATGTTTTATGAAACGAAAGACGGTTATTCGATACATATCCCATTCAGTTTGTTCGAGTATGATAGAGTGAATAGGGAACCTGTTGTTTTGAAGGTTCTTCCTCCTAATGGGAAGCTGGAACGTACTTTTTATTTATCGTTAGAGAGGGTACATATCCTTAGAAAAGCAAATGTTTGTTTGACAATGTTTTGTGAGAAGGACGGTAAAATTGAACACTTGTTTCAGGAAAAGGAGTTTGTGTTTTGATGAGCAGTCTTATTTTTAGACAATGGTTTTTATTGGTTGTTAAGAAATATGGAAAATATTATCAAACATTCAGTCGTCTTTTTATTGTTGTGCGTTTCTTTTGGGCTGAAAGCTCAAGATGTGAAGTTTGATATTGTTCTTAAAGGTACCACATTGAATTATACGGTTGTCAATGATACTCCAAATGATATATATTTGGTGCAATACGGTGACTTCAATCCGGATAGGGGTTCGCATTGTTATGTTTACTATAAGGATACAGGCGGATATGTCGGTGAGGCGTCATTTGTATTAATCGAAAAAATGGCCTTTTTAATAAAGCCCGGCACTTGTTTCAGCCGTGATATTGATATTTCTGAATTTGACAGGCAAAGGCTTGTGCGAATCTCTTGCCGGGCAGCGGTAATGATGACGGATGAGCATGACAAACCATGTATAAAAAGATTTGACAAAAGCATAACCTTTTAAATGATGTTTTGCTTCTTTATTTATGAAAGTTTTAGTGGTGAGAATGTGTAATCATTTCATAGTGCGGAGCGACGAAATGCCGCTCCTTCTTCTCTGCCTGCTGATGTGTTTCCATCGGGATGTCCCGACGGACGTGGCAGGGCTGGTGGAAGTCTGACTTGGGTATATGAAGAAGGATTTCGAGTAGCAAGAAAACATGGTTTCTAAATTAAATGTACACAATTATGGAAAAGTTAAAATTAATATGCTTTTGTGTGTTCGGTTTCTTTCCTGTCTTGTGCCTTAAAGGTCAGGATGTCAATTTTAATATAAAGAAGGAAGGTGATGTTATAATTTATGAGGTGGAAAATGATACTCCTTATTATTTGATGTTGTTTTATACAGGCGATATTAATCCTAGTGGCGGATCTTATTGTTTGGTTAATTATGAATGTGACAATAAAAGAAGGAGTGATTTTTTAGATGTAGATAAGTGTGCTATAAGGATTGAATCAGGTGCGAAGTATATTCGGAAATTTGATATTTCTGAATATGTGAATTATAAAATTATAGATGTAAGTGCAGTAGCGGCTATGGCTGTAAAGGATAGAAACGGGAAAACGATACCTTTAAAATTGAGAAGGAATATATCTTTTTAAGATTTTGCGCGTATTGGATTATTTTTTGCGGAGCGGCATTTCGCCGCTCCTGTTTCTTTGCTTTTATCGGGATGTCCCGGTGGCATGTCCCTAATATCTGGTAAAGATGGAAAGGGGAGGTCAGGTTTTTTTTCAGAAAGATTTATTCTACCGTGTATCTTGTTTTGCGGAGATTTTAATCTTGTGGGAGGAGTTGTTTGAAAATGTCATTATTTGCGTTAACTTTGTGCGGGTCAATCTGACAAATCTTGAAATAACTAACTTATTTAATAGAAAATGAATAAAATTCTTTCAAAAGAGCATTTCTCGGAAAAGGTCTTCAAACTTGTGGTTGAAGCTCCCTTGATTGCGAAGTCGCGCAAGGCGGGACATTTTGTGATAGTACGTGTGGGTGAGAAGGGGGAACGTATGCCGCTCACCATTGCGGAGGCAGACCCTGTAAAGGGAACCATCACGCTGGTGGTGCAGGAGGTTGGCCTTTCATCTACCCGGCTGTGTGAGTTGAACGAGGGGGATTACATTACTGATGTGGTGGGCCCGTTGGGGAAGGCTACGCATATCGAGAACTTCGGAACAGTGGTTTGTGCCGGAGGAGGTGTGGGGGTGGCTCCGATGCTCCCCATCGTACAGGCTTTGAAGGCGGCCGGAAACCGTGTGATTACGGTGCTTGCCGGACGCACGAAAGAGTTGATCATTCTTGAAAAGGAAATGCGTGAAAGCTCCGATGAAGTGGTGATTATGACCGATGACGGCTCTTACGGGCAGAAAGGTCTGGTTACTGAAGGTGTGGAGGCTGTAATCAAGCGCGAGAAAGTGGACAAATGTTTTGCTATCGGCCCGGCTGTCATGATGAAGTTCGTGTGTCTGCTTACGAAGAAATACAATATTCCTACTGATGTTTCTCTGAACACTATTATGGTGGACGGAACGGGTATGTGCGGCGCATGCCGGATTACGGTAGGCGGGAAGACTCGTTTTGTTTGTGTGGACGGACCGGAGTTTGACGGTCATCAGGTGGATTTTGATGAGATGCTGAAACGTATGGGGGCGTTCAGGGATGTGGAGCGTGAGGAAATTCATAAGCTTGACGGGCATCCGCAGACTTGCAAGGCGGAAGACAGTCTCACTGACCGTAACTCCCCATGGCGCGAAGCTCTCCGCAAGCAGATGAAGGCGAAAGAGCGGACAGCTATCCCGCGTGTGAAGATGAATGAACTTGACCCTGAATATCGTTCACACAGTCGCAGGGAAGAGGTGAATCTGGGCCTGAACGAGGAGCAGGCATTGACAGAAGCGAAGCGTTGTCTTGACTGTGTCAATCCGTCGTGTATGGAAGGCTGTCCGGTCGGAATCAACATTCCTGCATTCATCAAGAACATTGAGCGGGGTGAGTTCCTCAATGCGGCCAAAGTGTTGAAACAGACAAGTGCGTTGCCTGCCGTATGCGGTCGTGTATGTCCGCAGGAAAAGCAGTGCGAATCGAAGTGTATCCATCTGAAGATGGGATACGAGGCGGTGGCTATCGGTTATCTGGAGCGTTTCGCAGCCGATTATGAGCGTGAAAGCGGACAGATTTCTGTGCCGGAGATTGCGGAGAAGAATGGCATCAAGGTTGCGGTGGTCGGATCCGGGCCTGCCGGGCTTTCGTTTGCCGGAGATATGGCGAAGAAGGGCTACGATGTGACTGTGTTCGAGGCTCTGCACGAGATTGGCGGTGTGCTGAAATATGGTATTCCGGAGTTCCGCCTGCCGAACAAGATTGTGGATGTGGAGATTGAGAATCTTTCCAAGATGGGGGTTACTTTTGTGAAGGACTGCATCGTAGGAAAAACCATCAGCGTGGCCGATCTGGAGGCGGAAGGGTATAAGGGCATATTCGTGGCTTCAGGGGCCGGTCTGCCGAATTTCATGAACATTCCGGGTGAGAACTCCATCAACATCATGTCATCCAACGAGTATCTTACCCGTGTCAACTTGATGGACGCGGCAAGTGAGGATTCGGACACTCCTGTGCCGTTCGGCAAACGTGTGGCGGTCATTGGCGGTGGAAACACGGCGATGGATTCCGTGCGTACGGCCAAGCGTCTGGGGGCAGAGAGGGCAATGATCATTTACCGTCGTTCGGAGGCTGAGATGCCCGCACGTATAGAGGAAGTGAAACATGCCAAGGAAGAAGGAGTGGAGTTCCTCACTTTGCATAATCCGATTGAATATAAGGCCGATGAGCAGGGCCGCGTGAAGCAGGTGGTGCTTCAGAAGATGGAATTGGGTGAACCGGATGCTTCCGGACGACGCAGCCCGGTTCCCATTCCCGGAGCAGTGGAAACCATTGACATTGACATGGCTGTCGTGAGTGTGGGTGTGTCGCCCAATCCGATTGTCCCGAATTCAATCGAAGGACTTGAACTGGGGCGTAAGGGTACGATTGCGGTCAATGAGGACATGCAGTCGTCCATTCCGACCATTTATGCCGGAGGTGACATTGTGCGCGGTGGCGCTACGGTGATTCTGGCGATGGGTGACGGACGACATGCCGCTGCTGCTATGGACAAGCGTTTGCGTGGATAAATGACGCAGCAGACAGAAAAGAGACGTGGGTGAGCCGAATTTTGTTTTGGCTCACCCACGTCTCTTTTTGAGAATGGTGGTTGACTCTTATCTCATCTGTACTCCAGTGATTTCACCGATATACATTTTGTATGATTTCGACGTGTCGATTGACTGGTTGAGCGATTTCAGTTCATCGGCACTCATTTCTTTCGACATGGATTTCTTGCATGTGATGACTACGCTGGCCTGAGCGGCTCCACGCAGATAGAAGGAAATCGTGTAACTGTCGGCATGTTCAGCCAATGCGCTGACGGCTGTCTTGCTCTGGTCTATCAGTGTATAGGCGACATCCTTGTTGAAGAGCTCTCCGAAACCTCCCCAGTTTTCCGCTTTGATTTCCACTTCTTCGCCATTGGCGGTGAGGGTGATTCTTCCTTTGGAAGCGATTTCATTCAGGTTGGAGGGAAGTTGTTCCAGTCCGACCTCCTTCAGCTCTCCGTTTGCGGAAATGGCCGGCTTTCCTGTTTGGGCGGGTACGGTGATGACAGATGACGTGCCCGATATTGTCCGTTCGCCTATTGCATCGGATGCAGACTTGAAGAGCGCGTCCTTGAGATTGATGGTCTCTCTTCTGAACTTGCCGCAGATGGGAGCCAGTTTGGTCTTTTTCTTGTTCAGCGCGATGTCGTCGGTAATCCATTCTTCCGCAGTATATTTCTGTCCTCCGTCGCGGTTCTCGTCATACCAGTAGCGGATGCGTGTCATTGTCAGATCGCATACGCCTTCTTTCACTTTGATGTAAAACTGGTAGTAGATTCTTGTGCGGTCAAGTGAAAGTGCTGACGACGAGAAAACGATGTATTCCTCTGCCGCAGCGGCTATGTCGCCTTCTTCTTCATTGGTATAGACTACCCGGCTTGTCAGTTCTCCTTCAGTCTTGAAGCGGCTGTCTGCCCATTTGAGCATGATGTCATAGAGTTCCGCCTTCGACAGTGAGGGAACTTTTATTTCTTTGCTGAAGCAGACTTTTCCTTCTTCGTTCAGCGTGATGGCTCCGGCAAGGTATTTCGGGTCGGAGTTGTCCTTTTTTTCTTTGGCAAATCCCAGAAGAGGAATAAGAGCCAGCAGAATCAATAAATATTTTTTCATGTTGTCTTGAGTTTTTCTTTGCAAACATAGTAAAAGGAGGCAAATCAAAAAAAGCAGATTAACGCAATTTTTCACAGATTAAACAAAAATATCTGTGACTGTTTGCGTCAATCTGCTTTTGATATAGTCTTGTCAGTCTTTATACAGACCTTTCATTTCATGTCAGGTCGGGTCATCTCACCGGAATCTTGTCGATGCGGGTCTGATGCCGTCCTCCTTCGAACTGCGTGCTGAAGAATTCAGTCATAATCTTATCGGCCATGTCCGCGTCAATGAACCGTCCTGGCATGACCAGCACGTTCGCATCGTTGTGCAGACGTGACAGACGGGCAATTTCCGGAATCCAACATAAAGCCGCCCGTATGCCTTGATGCTTGTTCAGCGTAATGCTGATTCCCTCTCCGCTTCCGCAGATGGCGATTCCCGGGCAGCATTCTCCCTTTTCCACGGCTATGGCCAGGGGATGTGCATAATCGGGATAATCACAACTGTCGGAAGTGTATGTGCCGAAATCCTTGTATTCCCATCCTTTCGCTTCCAACCATTTCTTTACATACTGTTTCAGCTCAAACCCTGCATGGTCGGAAGCCAGTCCTATCACCTTCATCAGAGCATCGACTTTACTTGGTTGTAGACATTCTCTGCGGTGAAGCCGAGCTTTTCGTCAAGCACTTTGTAGGGAGCCGAGAAGCCGAATGATTCCAGTCCCCAGATTTTTCCGTTGGCACCTACCAGTCCCAGCAGATTGACGGGCAGGCCGGCTGTAAGTCCGAACACCTTCGCTCCTGTCGGGATGACACTTTCTTGGTATTCCTTGCTCTGGCTGCGGAACAATCCTTCAGACGGGACGGACACGATGCGTGTCTTGATGCCGTCTTTGTGGAGCAGTTCTGCGCCCGCTGCAAGTGTGGAAACTTCAGAGCCGGAAGCAACTATTATCACGTCCGGATTCTCGTCAGAGCCTGCAACGATGTATGCACCTTTGGAGGCTTGTGTATAGTCGGTGCCTTCAGGAAGCATGTTGATGTTCTGGCGGGAAAGGATAAGCGCGGTCGGTGTGTCCGTGTTTTCCATGGCCAGTTTCCAGCAGACGGTAGTTTCTTCCGCGTCTGCAGGACGGAGCACCAGCATGGAGTTCTTTCCGTGATGGTTCTTCAGCTTTTCCATCAGACGGATCTGGGCTTCCTGTTCTACCGGTTCGTGGGTAGGTCCGTCTTCACCTACGCGGAACGCGTCATGCGTCCAGATGAACTTGACGGGCAATTGCATCAGGGCAGCCATGCGGACAGCGGGTTTCATATAGTCGGAGAACACGAAGAACGTACCGCATGCAGCGATTACACCTCCGTGAAGAGCCATACCGATACAGCAGCAGGCCATTGTCAGTTCGGCCACACCGGCCTGGAAGAATGCGCCGCTGAAGTCGCCTTTGACAAATGCATGGGTCTGCTTCAGGAAACCGTCGGTCTTGTCAGAATTCGACAGGTCGGCCGATGCGCAGATCATGTTGGGCACCTGCTGTGCCAGTGCGCTCAATACGGTAGCCGAAGCGTTGCGTGTCGCGTCGTTGGCTTTCTGCTGGATGTGTTCCCAGTCGACTTTCGGAGCCGCTCCGCTGAACCATTCTTTTTGTTGCGCAGCTTTTTCCGGATTGGCTGCCGCCCAGGCATTTTCTTCTTCGTGGCGGGCTGCCGCAATCTTCTTGAGCTCTTCGGCACGGTTGGCATACATTTCCTTCACGTCATCGAAAATCACGAACGGATCATCAGGATTTCCTCCCAGATTGATGATAGTGTTTCTGTAAGCGTCACCGCCCAGCGGTGCTCCATGAGTCTTGCAGTTGTGTTCGTAGGAAGTGTTGTCTGCCTTGCGTGCGCCTTTCCCCATGACGCAACGTCCGATAATCAGAGTCGGGCGTTTGTCTTCGGCTTTGGCGGCATCGAGTGCCTTGCGGATTTCGTCGCAGTCATTTCCATTTATTTCGAGCACGTTCCATCCCCATGCGCGGTATTTCATGGCGGTGTCTTCAGCCGTCACGTCTTTTGTCTCCGTCGAGAGCTGGATTTCATTCGAGTCATAGAACATAATCAGGTTGTCCAGTCCGAGATGGCCGGCGATGCGTCCGCTGCCTTGAGAGATTTCTTCCTGGATTCCACCGTCAGAGATGTATGCATAAATCGTTTCTTTCGAGAAAGTCGGGTTGCCGGTGCGGGCAGCGAGGAACTTGGCCGCGATGGCTGCGCCTACCGCGAACACGTGTCCTTGTCCCAGCGGGCCGGATGTGTTTTCTATTCCGCGCTCAATGTCCACTTCGGGGTGGCCCGGAGTGGGAGAGCCCCATTGGCGCAGCTGCTTGAGTTCGTCCAAAGAGAATTTTCCGATGAGGGCAAGCTGTGAATACAGCATGGGCGCCATGTGTCCGGGGTCGAGGAAGAAACGGTCGCGCCCTTCCCATTTGGGATTCTGCGGGTCGTATTGCAGATACTCGGAGTAGAGCACGTTGATGAAGTCCGCTCCACCCATGGCACCTCCCGGATGACCGGATTTTGCTTTTTCGACCATTGAGGCAGCCAGAATACGGATGTTGTCGGCTGCATGGTCCATTACTCGTTTGTTGTTCATGTTGGTAAAATTTGTTTTGAATGTTACTATAATGAAGCGGGAGTTCCCGCTTTCTTGTTCAACACGACAAAGGTAGCTTTTTTTATGCGAATGTCCGTATTTTTCCGGCGATAAATCAGATGCTTGAAAACATCAGGGTGTTTTGTCTGGAACACCCCGCTGTTTTCTGCATGATGTGAGGCTGTTTCAAAACGGGTATCAGCTTTCACCTTGTCGCCCTGACAGACATGGCGGAGATGACATCGTTTTTCGTTGCTTGAGTCTTGTTCTGAGGCGGCCTCATGGATGCGTACATTCGTCGCTTCCTTTTGATGGAAAAGCGTTCCGCTTCCGGTTCCTGTCATTTTTTGAAGCGTACGGCGGCTTCTTCTATCGGCAGTCCTTTCTTGTAGTTTTCTATGTATGCGTTGAATCCCATAACGTCTTCCGGAGTAGGTGAGATCTCCACACCGGTGTTGCCGGCGAATACGCATTTGTCCAGATAATCAGCGAGGGACAGTTTCCCGTCGTTGTTGGCCAGATAGGAACCTAGCAGTGCGATGCCCCATGCGCCGCCTTCTCCGGCCGTTTCCATTACGGAAATCGGAGAGTTGAGGGCTGCCGCAAGGATACGCTGGCCCACTCCTTTGGTCTTGAACAGGCCTCCGTGTCCGGTAATCCGGTCGACTTTGACTTTTTCTTCGTTGAAGAGTATGTCATTGCCGATTTTCAGCACTCCGACCGATGCATACAGATGCGCGCGCATGAAGTTGGACAGATTGAACTTGTCGTTTGCGGAACGCACGAACAGCGGCCTTCCTTCGGCGAGGCCGGTGACGGGCTCACCCGATATGTAGTTGTAGGAGATGAGTCCTCCGCAGTCCGTGTCGCCTTCCAGCGCATGGTTGTATAGCTTGCCGAACACTTCGTTCATGTCTACCGGAATGCCCAGAAGTTCCTGGTATTCCTTGAACAGATTGACCCATGCGTTGAGGTCGGACGTGCAGTTGTTGCAGTGAACCATGGCCACCGGACTTCCGTCGGGGGTTGTCACCATGTCTATCATCTCATAAGGTTTTGAGAGCTCCTTTTCGAGTACAATCATGGAGAAGGAGGATGTGCCGGCCGAAACGTTTCCTGTGCGCTGTTTTACGGCGTTGGTCGCCACCATTCCCGTGCCTGCGTCACCTTCCGGCGGACAGAGAGGCACCCCGGCTTTCAGATGTCCGGAAATGTCGAGCTTCTTTGCGCCTTCCGGTGTCAGGAAACCTGCGTTCTCACCGGCCAGCAGCACTTCCGGAAGGATGTCGGTCAGATGCCAGCTGAATTTCTTCGGGGCAATCAGGTTCTCGAACTTTTCAACCATCGTGGCCGAATAGTTCCCGGTCTTCTGGTCGATGGGGAGCATGCCTGAAGCGTCGCCGATGCCCAGCACCTTTCTTCCTGTCAGTTGCCAGTGCACATAGCCTGCGAGCGTGGTCAGATAGGTGATGTCGTTTACGTGCGGCTCGTCGTTCAGAATAGCCTGATACAGGTGAGAAATGCTCCATCTGAGCGGGATGTTGAAGACGAAGGCCTCAGAAAGGGCCGCCGCCGCCATGCCCGTGTTCGTGTTTCTCCATGTGCGGAAAGGCACAAGAATCTCTTCTTTGTCGTTGAATGCCATATAGCCGTGCATCATGGCACTGATGCCGATGGCGGCCAGCGTTTCTATTTCCGTGTCATATTGTTTTCTGACATCGGCGCGGAGGTCAGCATAACAGTCCTGCAGCCCCTTCCAGATGTCTTCAATGCTGTATGTCCAGAGACCGTCGACCAATTGATTCTCCCAGCTGTAGCTTCCCTGTGCGATGGGCTTGTTTTCCCGGTCAATCAGAACGGCCTTTATTCGAGTGGAGCCGAATTCAATTCCCAGAATGGCTTTCCCTGCCTCGATGGTTGATTTAGCGTCCGAATTCATAACGTGAAATTTAAAGATTAAAAAAATAAACACAGAGACGCGAAGGACAAGCTCTCGGATGATGTCGTCTTTCTGTGTCTCTGTGTTTTTTTCTGTTTTATCAGCAGAGTGCCTTGTTCAGCATGTAGTAAACTTCGTTCATGCGAAGTTCCTTCTTGAATTCGCTGATGGTGGTGTCTTTGTTGATGTGTATCATTTCAATGCCTGCAATCTCGGCATAGTCTTCCCAGTATTCTGCGGTCAGGTCGTAAGAGAAGCAGGAGTGGTGAGTTCCGCCTGCCAGAATCCATGCGCCTGCACCCACTTCGAAGTTCGGCTGCGGAATCCACAGTGCAGATGCAACCGGGAGTTTGGGCAGCGGTTTCGGCTCGATGCATTCCACATCGTTCACAATCAGACGGAAGCGGTTGCCCAGGTCAACTACGGTAGCCGTGCATCCCATGCCTGTTTTTGATGTGAACACGAGACGTGCAGTCTGGCTCTTGCGTATGCCGATGCCGAGGAAGTGAACTTCCAGACGAGGTCTCTTCGCCGCAATCAGCGGGCAAACCTCCAGCATGTGAGCCTGCAGGATGGCACTCTTTTCTCCGTCGAAGTTCAATGTGTAGTCTTCCAGGAACGAACATCCGTTGGGAAGTCCCTGATTCATCACCCATACGGTGCGGTAGAGAGCGGCCGATTTCCAGTCGCCTTCTGCGCCGAATCCGTATCCTTCAGCCATCAGACGCTGTGATGCCAGTCCCGGAATCTGGTCGAAATGGCTGCCGTCCGTCTGGCCGAGGTCGTCGAAATTGGTGGTGAATCCCTTTGCACCCTTTGCCTTCAGGATAGCGCGCAGGGCGAGTTCAGCCTTGGCCGAATTCCAGATCTTCTGATATGCTTCCGTTGACTTGTCTTCCAGAGCAGCATCGTGGTCATATTCCTGGAAATAAGTCTGGACGAGTGCATCCACCTCTTCATCCTTTATCTGGCTGTGGTACTCCATCAGTTCACTTGCCGGGCAGTAGTCTACGTGATAACCCATGCGCACTTCAGCTTCCACCTTGTCACCGTCGGTTACAGCCACATTGTTCATCTGGTCACCGAAACGGATAATCAGCATGTCCTGAGCATCTGCCCATGCGGCGCATACCCGCATCCATACGGCAATCTTGCGCTGGGTCTCTTCGTCCTTCCAGTAGCCTACAACCACTTTGCGGCGGATGCGCATGCGGGTGCATATATGTCCGAACTCACGGTCGCCATGGGCCGACTGGTTGAGGTTCATGAAGTCCATATCCATCGTGTCCCAAGGTATTTCCTTGTTGAACTGAGTGTGCAGATGGAGCAGCGGTTTTTTCAGTTGCTGCAGACCGTGAATCCACATCTTGGCAGGAGAGAATGTGTGCATCCACGTGATGATGCCGATACACTTCTTGTCGTTGTTGGCTGCCTTCATTACGGCTTCCACTTCTTTCGAAGAGTTGGCGGTTCCTTTATATACAACTTTCACCGGCAGCTTTCCGCTGTTGTTAAGTCCGGCTACCATTTCATTGCTGTGTGCGTCTACTGCGATTACAGCATCGCCTCCGTACAGAAGCTGTGCTCCTGTTACGAACCATACTTCATATTGGTCAAATGTGTTCATGGATATGATTGTTTTAAAAGTTTGTTGGTCTTGTCATTTTTTCTGTCCGTAATACGCATTGGGTCCATGCTTGCGGCTGAAATGCTTTTCTATCAGGAGTGGGTTCATGGTAAGTTGCGGGTTGACGGCATAGGCTATGCTCGCCATCTTTGCAACCTGCTCCATCACCACTGCATTGTGCACTGCGTCGTGTGCGTCCTTTCCCCATGCGAATGGTCCATGGTTCTTTACCAGTACCCCCGGTGTATGTACCGGATTCATCCCTTCAAAGCGTTTTACGATGACGTTTCCTGTTTCCAGTTCGTATTCTCCCTTCACCTCCTCTTCTGTCATGTCGGCCGTGCAGGGGATAGCTTCATGAAAATAGTCGGCATGAGTGGTGCCGATGTTCGGAATGTCACATCCGGCCTGTGCCCATGCTGTGGCATAAGTGGAGTGTGTGTGTACGACACCGCCGATTTCGGGGAATGCCTTGTAGAGCACCAGATGGGTAGGGGTGTCGCTCGAAGGACGGAGGTCTCCTTCCACTACGTTCCCGTCAAGGTCGACCACCACCATGTCTTCCGCTTTCATTTCGTCATATGATACTCCACTCGGTTTGATGACAACCAGTCCGCTCTCACGGTCAATGGCCGATACATTTCCCCAAGTGAAGATGACAAGTCCATGCTTCACCAAGTCGAGGTTTGCATGGAATACTTTTTCTTTTAAACTTTCTAGCATGATGTATTAAAGTTTGAATTTTGGATCTTTCCGGTAGGCCTTGTCATTGAATTGGTAGAGGCAGGCCCCCCGTTTTGACCCGGTTTTGTCTATTTTGTCTGTTTTCTCTATGAATCCCATGTCCGCAATGCGTTTCCTGAAATTGCGCTTGTCCATCGGCTCTCCGTAAATAGCTTCATAAAGGTTCTGCAGCTGCGTGAGCGTGAACAGCTCCGGCAGCAGGTTGAAGCCGATGGGGGCGCGGGAGGCTTTTTGCTTCATCATGTTCCTTGCCTTTTCCACCATCTGGTTATGGTCGAAAATCAGATCGGGAAGTTCATCGATGTTGACCCAATGGGCATTGTGCCGGCTCACCAGCTCCCGGTCGTACTCATTGATGTTGATCAGCGCGTAATAGGCCAATGAGATGACTCTTTCACCGGGGTCGCGGTGGATTTCTCCGAAAGCCCCGATTTGTTCCATATATACGTCTTTCAGTCCCGTCAGTTCATATAAAACACGTTTTGCGGCATCGTCTGCGCTTTCATTCTCCTGCACGAACCCTCCCATGAGAGACCATTGGCCTTTGGCTGGTTCGAAATTTCTTTGCAGGAGCAGCAGGTTCAGATGGTCTTTCTCGAATCCGAATATGATGCAGTCAATGCCTACATAGAATTTAGGATTTTTACTATAATAATCTGTCATGTCGTTGATGATGTTACAGGCGGGAAAAAGCGTGTCGTCATTTTTCTACGCCGAATTTGAAGATACAATGGCTTTGATAAGTTTCCCCCGGTTTCAGTACGACTGAAGGCCATTGCGGTTTGTTGGGGCTGTCGGGATAGTGCTGGGTTTCCAGACAGACAGAGGCACGTTGCGGATAGGCTATACCTTTTTTCCCTTTCACTTTTCCGTCAAGGAAGTTGCCGGTATAGACCTGGATGCCCGGTTCGTTTGTGTAGACGGTCAGGCTGATTCCTGTTGTCGGACAGGTCAGACTGGCCGCAGGTTTGGTGATGTCACCTTTGGTAGTCAGTACCCAGTTGTGATCAAATCCGTTGCCGAATTTCACCTGTTCGTTGCTGAAATCAGCTACCGAGGGAGCGATAGGTTTCGGAGTGTTGAAGTCGAACGGAGTATTTTTTACAGCCATCATCGTACCGTTGGTCATGTATGTATCATCAACGGGTGTGATGCTGTCGGAAGCCACATAAAGAATATGGTCAGTGGCCGGTTTTGACGGGTCGCCGCTCAAGTTGAAATAAGAATGGTTAGTCATGTTAATGACGGTCGTTTTGTCTGTAGTGGCATCATACTTGATGTCGATGGCATTGTCGGCCGTAAGTGAGTAAGTCACGTTTGCCGTCACGTTTCCCGGAAAGTTGTTGTCTCCGTCGGGCGATTTCATTGTAAGCACGATTGTGCTGTCATTTGTCTGGTTAGCTTCATATACCTGATACTGCCATCCGGTAGGCCCTCCGTGCAGACAGTGTCCGAAATTGTTTGTAGGCAACTGGATAAGAGTGCCTTCAATCTTCATTTGCCCTTTGTTGATGCGGTTGGCATAGCGTCCTATAGAGGCCCCGAAATCACTCGGTATGTTCTGGTAATCGGCTATGCTGTCAAATCCCAGCACCACATCAGTCATCGTGCCGTTCTTGTCGGGTACCATGATTGAAACGATGCGTCCGCCGAAGTTCGTGACACACACTTCCATTCCGTTATGGTTCTTCAGTGTATAGAGCTTGACAGGTTTGGTTCCGTCGACGGTTGTCTCAAAGTTGGCCGGATTCAGTCCGGAGAGGGTCAATGCCGGTTTTTCTTCCTTTGTACCGCAACTTGCGAGAAGTGCCAGAGCTGCACTCATCCCTAAAATAGAAGTTTTTATGCTTTTCATGATTGTATGTTTTTAATATGGTGTAAAAGTAACACTTAACTTGATAACTTGGATATGAACTTGCTATGTTATGCAACATAAAACAGATATTTTCTTTCTTTTGCGGAGAAAAAATTGTGTGAAGGCGGAATGTTGCGTGTCGGGGTAAAAAGATGAGGGTGACCATTTCAAAATTGGCCACCCTCATCTTTTTGCTTGGTACAGTCAGGGCTGTATCTCTATGCTGGACTTGAACATGTTCAGTTGCACTAGCGTATGGTTCGTTATATCTATGCTCCAGAAACTTTCCGTATCGTTCGGATCCAGATAGATTTTCTGCAGTTTTCCGAACTTGCCGGTAGTGGTGCGCAGACGGATGTTCTCCGCTTTCTCAACCGGTGCGAACGTACGGACTGCCGGTGCGCTTTCCAGTATCTTTCTGCTGAATATGTCGAGCGAGCCGTCCAGGCGCGTCACATACACTTTCTTGTCTGTGATCAGCAGTCCCGTAGGCTGGTATGTCAGAGGCAGAGCCCGGCTTCGCAGGTCTTGTTGCTGCCAGTATTTCCCGGACTGTACATAAGAGTCAGCCTTTGACAGGTCGAAACTGTAGATGCCCTTGAACGAATTGTCGTATTCGGTCATATAGATGTTTCCGTCCGTCGGGTCCACCGCCCATTGCGTGGGATGATAGTCTGAATGGGTCATTTTCTGGTTGTCGCGGGTTACGCAAGTGATTTCCTGAAATTTTTCAGAGACAATGTCTTTCCTCAAGTATGTGTCCAAACTTATATTGTCGCGCAGCAACAGATATTGTGTGGTGGCCAGCATAGCCCCGCTTCCGCTCAGGCGGTTCCGTGTATAGGCTCCCGATTCGAAAAGCTTGCCTATGCGGGTCACATACGCCGGGCGGGTTGGGTCGGAGATGTCGAACACCTCCACACAGGACTGTCGGCGCATCACATACAAGCGGTTTGTCTGTTCGTCCACAGCCAGATCGTCTATCAGATCGAGCTTGTCCGAGGTGCCCCGAAAACTCAGTGTCTGTCCTTCAAAAGTCCATTCAGACAGTCTTTCCGCCACTTGCTGCTGTTCCATGTCATAAATCAATATGCAAGGGAAGGATGTCAATGTGCCGTCCGTTACAGCATTATAGTTATTGGCAAACAACAGATAACGGTCCTGTATAAATACCAGGCTTCCTCCCGGGACGAACTTTTCTTCTGCATATCCGAAGTCGGCGGCCTGCCACACTTTGCGGACATAGGGCGTTTCGTATTCAATGATGTTTTCATCATACGGATACACTTTTACCGACATTTTCAAACTGTTGGAACGCAGCGTAATCGTAGAGGGTGCTTCCTCCGTTCCCTGATAGCCGTCTTTGAGGCGGAACGTGACGGTGCCCAGTGTCCCCTGTCCGCCGTGATTCTCCGACACGTCCAGCCATTCAGGCATGTCGGTCAGATTCCATCCTCCTGATTCTGTGGCCAATATCTGAAGCTGGTCTGCCTTCTGTTCCGCCACTCTCAGTTCCGCTTTGTCGGCGGCCAGATAATCAGTGGCATTGTACACCACCTGTGTCAGACTCCCGATTTCCGGGCGCAGTTCCAGTGTGGCATGTATGTTGACCGAAGGATTGCTGTAGGCCTCCTCCGCCGTATCATAGCCTGACTGGGTCACTCTGATGATGTTCAGAATGTAGTGTTTGTTGCGCAGCAGGTCGACAGGTCACATATATCCCGTTTCCTTATCCTGTTCGGAGAAATTCACGCGATACCATGAGAGCCGGTCGCTTTTCTCGAAATATCCTCCGATAAGGAAAGTCGTGTTCCATGTTCCGTCGGCATCCGATTCCGGGACGATTATTTTCCCGCGGATGGCATTGGCAGGTGAGGCCAGTTCCGTAGTGAGAGACATCCGTTCGGCATCCGCTTTTACTGTAGCCTTCTTCAGCGTGTATTCGTTGCCTATTTGTGCACCTGTCTGTCGTTCTGTCCATTCAAAGTTTCCGGGTGCCGGTGCCGCGAATCCTTTGGACGGTACGTCACGTACTTCCACACAGCCCAACTGGAAATTTTCCAGTCCCACGGCTTCGAAAGAGTTTCCGTTCAATACCACATCGACGGTTGAAACCGCACGGAGCATCATTATCCTGTTTATGTCCTGATGTGGAGACGCACTGTCATAGGCAGAAGGCGTTTCTCCCCACATAGGAAAGGGATCGGAATTATTCGCCCAGTCTGAGTTTGTGAACTCAATCTCGCGGTACAGCTCGTCCTTTTTTGTAATACGCCCCTCCTGTACGGCCTGAACTACTTCATCATGCAGGTTGGCGAAGAACACGAAACGCAGGCCCTGCGCTTCGGCTTTCGTCAGCGGAATGCGGTAGAGCCACTTTCCTCCTCCGTCAATGGAGTACAGTTCCTCTGCCGGATAATGGCGGTAGAGAAGTCCGTCGGCATCAAAGGCCAGCACATCCAGAGTCTGGATAAGATTTTCCCGCAGTACCGCCGTGGCGCGTGACTGTGCTGCCGTCGGTTCAGCTTGCGGAATTTTCACTTCAAAAACCAGTGCATCCCCTTTCGGCATGCTTGGTGCAGAAAAGTCGTCCGTCTGGCATGAGCCGAACAAAAACAGGCCGACGGTCAGAAGCGAATATATGAAACGTCTGTAAACAGGTCTGTTCTTTTTCATTTTTCTTATTTGTATAGGTTCGGGTTGTTTTTGCTGTTCAGATAATCCGGTGAATCTATCGGGAGTCTGTGCAGATTCTCAAGATAGAATTTGCTCATCAGTTCATGTGCCCACGGCCCGTTGGTAAAGCTGCTGCTGTGGTTATACCCCAGCACATGCCCCAACTCATGAAACATGATTATACAGTCACTAAGCGAGTTATAGTGTTCGAGCCATCCTTTTTGGTAGAGCCCGAATACTCCAGGGCCTCCCAGACCAAATGCATATCCCGGCCATACCAGGCCTATGGCAATGCTGCGTTCCTGTTTCATTTGAGACAAGACGAGGTCTGCGGTTACTTTGTCTCCTGTTCCTCCGTTTCCATAAAGCAGATTTTCATTGGCCCTTATAAGCTCTTCATGTTCTTTCATGTCGGTGATGTAGCAGAGGTTCAGGAAGACGGCAACCGCTTCGCGGCAATGCACAGGCCGTATCCCCATCCAGTTGGTGGTGTGACCGCCGTCCGGTTTGGTCGGGTCTCCTCCAAACAGGCTGAAGCTGATGTCCCATCCGTGTTTGATTTGCTGGAGTCTGCGCCAGTATTCACAGTAGGAAACGGCACGAAGACTGAGCATGTCATCAGGAAAATAAGGATTCTGCCGGACCGTGACAGACTTCCCCGACGCGGTCCTGAATGTACAGTCTTTCGTCAGGAAAGGCAATTCCTTATAATAGTCAATGAAAGGTGCCACTTCTTCAAATCGTGCCAGCAGGAACTCTTCTTCCGACAAGCCGGGAATTTTTGCCCATATTTCCACTTGCTCCAGTTTACGGGGAGAATAGAACCGAAGGTGCAGTTGTCCGTCCTCTACATTTGCTTGTAGGGGTTGGGCAGTGTTGAAACTTCTTACAGACTTGTCGCAATAGATGGAAGCCGGTTCATCGTCTTGCAGAATGCGCTGATTTTCCTGCGCATTCATTTCCTCTGCCGTGACATTTATCGCGTCATCCTTTTCTTCTTTCACGGCAGTCTGGCGTATGGTAATCCATTTCCGCAGGTTCCCGGCAATGAAGCAGATTGTGCCGCTGCGTTCCGCTGTGGCCGCTTCGGCTGTCAGAAGCACGTTGGTTGTGCCTTGGGGTGCCGAAGTGATGTCAGTTTCCAGCCACTCCGGACATTCTGCCAATGTCCACCCTGCAGGATGCGTGGCATCTATCCGCAAGGTGGCATGTCCGCCTTCCAGCGGTATGGTGAGGTCGTTTGCACTGACTGAAAACGCTTCCTGTCCGAACTGGATGGCATCGAGCCGGTCTTCTTCCCAGCTTTGCACAGTGAGACTATGGTCTAGAAGCAGTTCGAAGGTGTAGTACATGCCGGCCTCAAACTTGCCGTTCCGGATCTGGTTCCCGGAAAAGGCCAATGTTTTGTATTGGGCATCTGTCGTCTCTACAGTGAACATAAACTCTACATCTTCGGTCGAGTTGGGCAATAAAGTTGCGTTGAGCGTAAATTCTCCTTGAGCCGGAACGGTGCAGTATGCAGCTCCGTTGTCCTTTACCTGTACCGAAAGTGTGCTATAGGCACCGCTTGTGTGCAGGTCTACACTGTCGTTAGCCACATAATATGCACACGACGGCAGGAAATAGGATGTGTTTCCGTCCTTTTTTCGGGCACTGACACTGACGCGTTTCACTTGAACGGGGTTGGGTTGTCTGTTCAGTATCCGGAAGCGCATGAGGCTGGTCCGGTGAGTCAGAGTGAAGTCGGGCAGTTTTACATAGCCGTCTTCCTGAATCAGTCCGCTGCCTTCGTTTCTCACTATGTCCACTTTTCCCGAAGTCATCAGCATGTATTGGCTGAGGTGGCGGCTTGTGGTTCCTTCCTGGGTTTGGGTTGAGGGAAAATGGTATTCGTAATATCCCCCCAGTTTGGGGTCGTCCCCCCGGCTGTGCGGTTGGGGGTAGAATGCATAATAGTCGTTGGCTTTGTTCAGCAGGTGGTCCATCAGATAGATGGTCATGTCAGAGGGGTCCGCTTCCGCCAAGTTATATTGGAATACAGCCGTCTTCTTTCCTTCCGATTCGGGTGAAGTTCCGAAATTAGCCGTAAACATGGCTCCGAAGCTGTTGTAATAGCTGTCGATTACGTAGATGGTGTCCAGAGAATTCCAGAAGAAACCTCCTTTACCGTCTATATAAGCGCGTGTCTGTTTCCCGTCTGCCGGCATGTTTCCCTTGAACTGTATGCCCACGACCGGTTTTTGGGGTGCCGGATGCATTTCTTTCAGTTCATCCTTGCATCCGGACACTCCAATGATCAATAAAAACAGCCATATTATCTTTGGGGTTTTCTTCATATATGGATTTTTAGGGGGTGAATAAATCATCCTGCGTGTTCGACTGCGGCCAACTGCTTCGCATGCTTCCGCGTCCGTAATAGCCTCCGTTCTGGAAATCTTTTTCATCTAATGTGGAAGCGGCTATGACCTGAGCCACTTCCATTTCAATTATTTTCACTTCAGGTCTGACATAGCTCTCTTTCTTTTCTTCTACTTTTTTCATAATCAGTTCTGTTTAATGATACAATATGGATCTGTCCCGATAAGAGTTTATGGAGGCCGGAACATTCTTGTCCTCCACTTCTTGTCTCATTAACAAAACTTCTGGCCGGTTTGTTCAGACGAAGCGGATGTCTGACGTTTTTTAGGTGTCTGTGAAGGCCGAAAAAAAACGTCCCGTCATTTTCGGTGAAACGACGGGACGTTTTGGTCAGAACAACGGGATATTCTTTAAAAAGAACACGGTGTGTTTTTAGAACTCTTTTGGAATGTACGGAGACTTGTCAGAACGCGAGGACTGGTCTGACCTTATGATTGTTGAACACCCGTGTGCCTTGTGGCTTTCCGGTGTTTACCATTAGATGTGCACTGCCGGTACCTGCTTCTGTGCTTGACCAATAGCTGTCGGTCAGTTCCGTACCTCCGGCTGCGTTTATATAGATGTTCAGTTCATCTCTCAATTGTGTTCCTCCTGCCCAAATGCTTCCGTCGGCGTTGAACATCAGCGAAAGTTCCTTGATAGACGGTAGATACCATCCGCTGGCATTGCATTTCATGGGGTTGTTCCGGCGGTAAGCCATCGTTTCGTTTGCCGCCACCACAATATCCGCATCTTCTGCCAGACCATGAAGATTGTAGTAGTCCAATGCCATTGTGTTGTTGTATCCCACAATGTTGTTTGTGTTTGCGTCATCGCCGACAGTGTTGATGGAAAGATAAGAGGTGTTATCCCGCAGCCAGTCGTTGACCGTGACATTGGTTTCGGCACACCATTTTATGTTCTCCATCTCATCTAGTGCCACCACCAGTCCGTGTGTACAGTCGGGATGGTCTGTTTTTAATGTAAGGTCTGTTACAGCGGGATTTCCTACATAGAACACAACTCCGATACAATCTTCTTTCTGCCTGTCGGTAAGTGTGGCTTCCTTTGAAACCAGCGCGCCGCTTTTCAGGAAGTAGTCGCCTATAGCAAGCGTGTGGACAATGGATGTCTTGTCTGAAGTGATTTTCAGCCGTTTGTATTTCCCCGCATTGAAAGCGAGGTCGGCCTGTCCGTAATCGAGCGATTCCGCATCCGTTTCAAATTCGGCATAAACCAGCGTGCTTTCCGAGGGAGGAACAATGCAGCGGTAAACGCCCGGACTGACCATGAGCGGCTTGACGGGCACATCGTTTATGGAAAATACAGGATCGGCTATCGGAGTGATGTAATACGGAGCGGCACTTTCCGACTCTTTGTACTCCAGATTGGGAAGTTCAATCTCCACCATCGACATGCGGTGGGTGAATTGGAAAGTCAGTTCCATATTGTCATTGGGGGCTGTGTTTTCCGCTGTCATCAGGTCATATTGCGTGTATAGTTCATGTGTGCTCTGGTCTGTTTCCTTCTCCAGTCTGCCGGTAAAGGCACTCATGATGTCATCTACGCTTTGTGCGGTGGTCAGACTTCCGTCATAAGGATAATAGGCGAAATATTCCGTGTTTTCGAAATAATATACCCTTCCGTTCCATATTCCGTCGGCTTCAGAATAGGTGCACTTCACGTTGCAGCAGCTTGCTACGATCTTCCCTTCAGCGTTGACGGCAAACACGCCGATGGCATCGCCTTCCGTGAATTGTGTGGCATCGCCTTCATCGGAAGTCCGGCTGTCCGTGTCGGTGAACCCTTGGGCTGTAGCCTGTATGCTGAGCAGTCTGCCGCCGGCATTGATTTCCGTTTCCGGCATCCGGAATTCTTCTGCACATCCGCTTGCCAGAAAGATTACAAGCGAACAAATCAAAGTCTGTATGTAAATGTATGTCGTTTTCATATGTCTTGAGTTTTTAAAATTTTCAAATACTTTAGTTCTTTATCCTTTGGGTTGGGCTTCAATGACAGTCTCATCCTCGTATATCCATTTCATTCCGTCTCCTTCATCAGTGTGCCGGATGACTTTTACACCTTCCTTTTCAATGACAATGTCCCATGTGTAGCGGTGTCCGGCACGAAGATAACCGTCGCGGAAACTTCCGGGAGTGTAGACGGTAGAGTATTTCGGACCTGCCAGTACACTGATGAACTCCACTCCCTGCATATCCTGCGGTGATACCATTGCCTTGTAGGTGTTTTCCTCCTCCAGCGGAATAATTTCCGGGTTTCCTCCTTCCACGTCTTTCAGGTTGAGCAGGCGGATGCCTACATCAGAGAGTCCGAGATCCGCTTCCACCTGCAGCCGGACAAGAATGTTGGCCGTGCGGTGTGTGAGACTCAGTGGAGAGGCTCCGGGCGACATGCTCACCGTTTCTTGTTCCGCTATCAGGAAGTCACTTGCATGGTAGGCTTCGAGCGCGCTTTGGTCTGCCTTGACAATTACGGGCGGCATTTCCCCGTTCCCGTTTTCAGAGGCCGGATACCATGCGTCGATGGTGACGTCTTTGTTGTCTTCCCAGCGGAACGCTTCGTCTCCGGCAGAAAGAAGTCCCTTTTCCGCATCGGTCAGTACATATTCTTTGGTTGTTCCGTCAAGACGGACAATCACGCTCTCCCCGCCGTTCCAGACACTTCCGCTTTCCGTGGTACCCCAGTTCTCGGCGGAAGCAGCGAATGTCATCGGGTATTGTCCGGCCGACGTGTCCGTGATTGTCATGCTTTCTTCGGGAGTGCAGGCATACAGGGCGGCCGCAATCCCGATGCCGCATAATAAAATTCGTGTCTTCATGTCTCAAAAGTTTTTAATCGGGTCAGTAAATCTTTATATTATATTCTCCTTTTGTCTTTAGCGTCTTGTCCGTCAGCACGATGCGGCAGACGCTGTCTCCCCATACGCTCTGCAGTTTCGGATCGGTCAGCGGAATGAATTCTGCGGATGCTTCCATTGTGCCCGGATATTCCATTGTGACGGATTCTCCGTCCGAATCCACTTTTATTTTTCCGGGAACAGACAGATTCACATTTCCGCATGTCATGAAGTGAAGACTGTTGGGGGAGCACGCTTTTCTGAATGAAAACTGATCGCGGATAGTCAGTTTTTCTGTTTTCAGTTCATATGAGCGTATCCATTTTTTTACGGCGGCACTGTCCGGATAGGCAGAAGCGATGTCGAATGAAACAGTCGCCCGTTCCGGTCTGCATGTGGGGCTTGTCGCTTTGAACTCCGCCCCCTGATGTTGGGAAACACCGTTGATGAGAGGAAGGTTGTGATAATCGCTCTGCATCGTCCATATCGAATAGCGTTCCTTGCTGAATGTCTGCCGGGTGTATGTTCCCACTCCCACATCAATCAGCACAGGCTTTCCGTGTATGTAGAGGGAGAATGTGCCCACATCGTTGTGGTTATGGCTTTCGTTGTTGTGCCCTCCCTTTGCCGCAAGGAACCATCCGGCGTGGTTGGTCAGGTAGCAGACTTGGGTTTCGGGATACCATGTGCACGCTTCCTTTTCGTGGCGGGGTTCCGTGTTCTCCAGTTCTTTCCTGCACAGGATGGCTTGCAGGGCACGGTACACGTCACCACGTTCCGGGACGATGGAGACACCCCTGTCTTCCGCAAGAAATGCCGCGAATTTCATCAATTCTTCACTTCCGGTCTCTTTCCCGTAACGGTAAATCAGGGGAGGGTTTCCCGCAAAGCGTGGGGAGGCATCCGCGAAATTCACTGCCCATCCGTTTCCCACGTAGGTGCGGCTGATATATTCGCCCATCCGGCGTACCATCGGGTCATTGAATATGGAAAGTCTTCCTCCGGTGGCATCATGGAGAAGCTGGAGATAGTCGAGCAGCTTTCCTGCCGCATGCCCCCAATAGGTTGAACCTTCTTCGCATGCACCGTCGGTACTGACAAAGTTGAGGAACTTGTCTACCGATTTCACGCTTTTCCAGACTGCTTCAGACAGCCTTTCAGGGTCATCCTCAAGCAGAAGGAAGCATTGCAGCATGTTGGCGTTGCACCAGGGGTTCCAGTTGTTGATGACATCGCCCGGTTTCCACTCTTTTGTCGCCATCCACCATTCGTCCTTTTTCATGTAAGCTTTCAGTGCACGTTCCTCCAGTACCTGACGGAGCCGTATGGAAATGACCGGGTTGATGTGGTCGAATTCTTTCCGAAAGAAATGGTATGTCCATGAAAGAAGCGATGCATAGTCGGCGGCGGCAATATCAATGAGCGGTGTCCGGTGGTCGGGCAGCACACATCTTGGTACCTGGTATTTCAGATGGGCGGATACGGCCCAGGTTGTCATTTCGCAACTGTAGAACACACCGTTGAGCAACTGATCGGTGAAACGTCCTTTCCCTTCTGCCAGTTCCGCCATCATCAGTGTGCCGAGTGCAGTGCGGTTCTCGAAGTAGGGCCTTTCCATGACAGAAATGTCGCCGCTTCGTCCGTATTCCAGATAGTCTGTGGCACGGATAAGGTTCCATTTGTAGTCAAGCAGCTTTTCTCCCGCCATAACAAGCTGCCGTTTACCTTCTTCTCCTAAGAGAGAATCCCATGCGGCCCGGTCTTTATAATCAGGAAAAGAAACCCACGACTGGTCTGCGGCGAGCAGTCCGCGCAGATGTTCTCTGCTTTGGGCACATCTTTGCAGCAGGTCGCGTTCCGTGTAGGCTTGTGTTGTCTGTGCGACAGATGCGAGTAGCAGGCAGCAGACAAGACCGCGTAATAAAATGATGAGATGTCGGTTCATGGTATGTATGTCTTTTATTTCTGGGTTTGTCCTGTTTCTTTGTAGAAGCGCACGTAATCTACCTCCATGCGACAGGGGAATATATTGTCGTCAATTCCCCATTGTCCTCCCCAGCTTCCGCCTACCGCTACGTTCAGGATGAGGTAGAAGGGTTGGTCGAAGGGCCAGTGGGTGTAAGAGTCGCTTTCTTTCTTGAAAGAGAGTACAAGCTGGTCATCGAAAAGGAAGTCAATCTGAGTTTCGGTCCACACCATTGAATAAAGATGGAATTCAGTGTCGAGGGTTTCCGAACTGATGACTGCTGTGCGTTCTGATTCCGGCACTTTCCCGTCTCGTGAGTCCTGGTTGTGGACGGTTGCATGGATCATGTTGTGGTTGAGGTCATCACCCCATACATATTCCATGATGTCAAGTTCTGCATATACACCATCGAAGCGGTTCTCGGTGGGACGGAGCCAGATAGCCGGCCATATTCCTTTCCCTCTCGGGATTCTGGCGGAAACGTCCATTCTGCCGTTTTGGAACGAAACTTTTCCTTTCGTGGTGACGGAGGCGGAAGAGTAGCCGAAGGTGTAGGTCTTCCCGTTTACCTCACGTTCATGCGGGTCGACGAACGCTTCCAATATCAGTTTCCCGTCTTCCACACGCGAGTAGGTTTCGTTCCGTACACGGTAATCCTGCTTTTCATTGTTTCGCATATATCCGTCTTCATATACCCAGGACGTTTCGGATGGCAGACCTGTATAGTCGAACTCTTCGCTCCATACTAGTTCGTAGTTCCCGTAGCTTTCCGGTTCTTCCAGTGGCGGAGCCATTACGTTCTCTTCTTTCTCACATGCCGTGCATAAAGCAATGCAGGCAAACATTGCGGTTGTAAAAACAATTCTTTTCATATCTTCAGTTTTTATATTTCTTGTATCTCAATAAAGCTTCCAGATAATAATAGTCAGCATATACTAGTGGTACGTCCACTTCTTCGTTGTTCGGAAGGTTTCCTACACAATGCTTCAGGAGGAAATATCCGTTGGTGCCAGGCTGTGCCAGATAAGCGGGTGACGAAAGGGACTGCAGGATACGTTCGGCAGCCTTGAAGTATCTCTCTCCTTCGGGAGCATATGCAGACAGTTCCAGAAACGCTGATGCAGCTATGGCTGCAGCGGAAGCGTCGCGCGGAACGGACTTGAAACGTTGCGGGTCATAATTCCAGTTCGGAATATAACCTTCTTCTCCTGCATTGAAGTCCCAGTATGGAATCCCGTCCGTCGGCAGGTTGGGATGCGAAAGCCAGAAGTCGGCTGCATGCATCGCCGTGCGGAGGTATTCTTTTCTCTTCGTTTCTCTGTATGCCATTGTGTATCCATAAATGGCATATGCCTGTCCTCTTGCCCAGACTGAATTGTCGGCGAATCCCTGATAAGTCGCTTTGTGAAGGACTGTCCCGTCTTCCGGATTGTAGTTCACCACGTGATAGCAACCATAGTCCGTGCGGAACTGGTTGCGCAGCGTTGTTTCGGCATGGCTGTCCGCTATTGCGGCATATTGGGGATTGCCTGTTTCTTTCGAGACAAAATAGAGAAGCTCAAGATTCATCATGTTGTTGATGATGACCGGAAAGAGCCATTCGTCCTTTCCATTCCATGACTTCTTGTAGTTCCATGATTTGATGCATCCGGTCTTTTCGTCGAAACGTGAGGCCAGCGATTTCGCCGCTTCTATCAGTATGTTTCTATAGCGTGAGTCGCCTGTCAGCCTGTAGGCATTTCCGAAGCTGCAGTATATCAGAAAACCGATGTCGTGCTGCCCTGTCAGTTCTTTCAGCGGTTCCAGGGGTTCTGTCCATCGGATAGCCACCTGTTTCCAGCTTTCTTCCTTGTTGTATTCGTAAACATACCATAGGCATCCGGGAAAGAAGCCTTCTGTCCAGTCTGTCATTCGGGTAGTGTAGAGCTCCCCGTCCTTTATTGTTCTTGGAAATCGGTCGCAATTTGGGATTCTTTCTGACTGGCGGCTTAATTGCTGCTCCGCCAGCCGGAATCCGTTTTCTATCATTGGGCTTCTTTCGGACATTGCCGGACGACATCCGCAGGACAGACTTATTACGAACGATAGTAAGATAATCTTTGTTTTCATCGGTCCGTTGCTTTACCAGTTGGGATTCTGTACAAGATTGCGGTTTTTGTATAGTTCCGTGTTGGAAATCGGGTAGAAATACATGCAGTCCTTTACCTCACGTCTTTCATAGAATTGCCGGTTGTAGGCATATTCGTTGTCCACTTTAATTATCTGTACCTTATATATATCGGCGGTTTCGTCAAGCTCTTTCCAGCGGCGCACGTCCCAAAAGCGGTGTCCTTCGAATGCCAGTTCCACGCGGCGTTCATTTTTCAGCCGTTCGATGAAATCTTCTTTCGAAATGTCTGAAGGGTAGGGCGGCATATTCACGTCTGCCCTTGCTCTGAGCTGGTTGACTGCATCAAGCGCACTCATCGAGAATTCTGCATCGGTGTAAGCCGGTGAGTCAAAAGCATGTGCCATCGCTTCGGCATAGTTCAGGAGAATCTCCCCGTAGCGGAACAAAATCCAGTTGTGCTGTTTGGCGGTAGCGGTGCTTCCCGCGTCGAAACTGATGTCGCTGTTCACGTATTTCTTCAGGTAATAGCCGGTTACAGTCGCATTGGTGAGCGGGAGTCCGTTAGCACCTCCTTCCCATATCTCCAGTTCGTTTTTTGGCCATTTCATTCCGTTGTAGGCGATGGTCATTCCCAAGCGTGGGTCTCGGTTTGTGTAAGGGTCTTCCGCCATACTTTTCTTTGACCAGTCGAACGTTTCTCCGGTTTTCATTTCATAGCAGCTTACCAGATTCTCCGTAGGGCAGGTGGTTGTCTTTCCACCTGTCACACCGATGGGAAAGTTCGCTTGCTCGAAACTTCCGGTATTTCCGACAGGGCGGACAAGTATGTTTTCTTTGACTGTATTGTTCTCGGCACCAAACAGCTCTGCGTAGCGAGACAAGCCATATCCCAGTTCAGATGCTTTTCCGATAAGATCGTATGCAGCCTTGGCGGCAGTTTTCCATTTCAGGTGGTTGTCTGCCGAATAAAGCGGGCTGGCCATGTAGAGAGTCAGTCGCGAACGCAGTGCAAGTACGGCTCCACGGGTAATGCGTCCGGTTTCTTCACTGGAAAGCCCGTTGATATAGTTGACAGGAAGCCTGCCTTCTTCAGCCAGAAAATTGCATTCGTCCAGAATGAATTGGGCCACATCATCAAAAGATGACGGTTTTACATTGTTCGCTTCCTCCACTTTCAGCACTTCTGTCACCAGCGGAACATTGCGGTAACGTTTGATCAGTTCAAAATAGAAGTAAGCCCTTAGAAAGCGGACTTCGTATTCATAGTAGGCGAATTCTTTCATCCATGCCTCATAGTTGTCGTTGTATTTCCAGTCATCGAAAGTCAGTCCGGTAGCTTCCTGCAAATACAGGTTGGCTGCTCGTATGCCGTTGTAGTAGTTCTGCCATACGTCATCTACGGTGTGGTCCGCACTCCATGTTCCGTCAATAAAGCGGTATATGCCTGATGTCTCATAAACATGTACGGCATCATCTGTAGCAGCGTCCTGCATTGCACCGTCAATGTTGCAGAATCCATTAGGCAGATAGCTGTAGATGTTGGTCACCATCTGTTTGGTACGCGTGTAACTTGTGAATATGTCTTCCTTCGTGTAGTTTGACGATTCGTCGCAGTCCATGAAGTTACATCCGGCCAGCAATATGGCGGTCAATCCTATGAGGCTGTATTTAAAATTCATCTTTTTCATGGTTATGTGTTTTAGAAACTGAAATTAACTCCGAATGTATATTGGGTCATAAGCGGGTGTCCGTCTTCCACCGCTTCCGGGTCCATTACTTCCAGGCCGTTCAAAGAGAACAGATCGTGCGCGCGGGCAAAAATGCGTGTGCTTTTGATTGCTTTTGTCTTTTTTAAGATGGAAGTCGGAATCTGGTAGTACATTTCCAATGTCCGCAGTTTCAGGAACGAGGCGTCCGCCACCCATACAGAATTGTTGTTGTAATTGTTTGCCGATCCGGCATAAGTGAGACGGGGATAGCGTGCGTTCGGATTTTCCGGTGTCCATCTGTTCTTGTAATAGTGTGCCGATACCGTGTTGTTATACACCAGTGGCCGGTACACGCTGTTTACGCTCAGTATCTTGCTGTAGTTTGTCGCTCCCTGGAACAGTGCATAGACACCGAATCCTTTGTATTCCATGCCCAGATTGAAGGAATAGTATATTTCCGGGCAAGTCTCGTTGTAACCTAACGGAACCATATCGTTTTCGTCTATCCGCAAATCACCGTTCTGATCCTTGAACATGAGGTCGCCAGGGCGGACTTCCGAGAGATACTGTTTCACCTCGCGGCTGTCTATCTGTTCCTGGTTCTGGTAAATGCCCACTACCTCATAGCCGAATATTTGTCCGACGGGGTTTCCCGTGCGTTTTAAATAATCATACAGGCGGTATTGCTCGTTCATTCGGATGATTTTATTCCGTGTGAAAGAAAATGTTCCTCCCAGATGATAGGTGAAGCCTTTTATCTGGTCGCTCCACCGGGCGGAAAGTTCTGTCCCATAGCTGTCGATGATTCCGTTGTTCTGTTTTGGAACACTGATGCCCAGTATGGAGGAAACGGTTCCTGAAGCGTCAGTCAGAATGTCGGTACGATGGTCGTAGAATGCGTCTATACTTATCGACAAGCGTCTCCATGCCGAGAAGTCAATGCCTGCATTTGCCTTATGCGATTTCTCGTATGTCAGCCCTTCCACACCGAGAAGCGTTTCTTTAAGTCCGGCAAAGCTTTGGGGATTGTTCATGAAAATATAGCTTCCACCGCTTCCGTAGAGGTGCTTGTACAGATTCATGTCGTAATCCGCACGGCCTGATATGCCATATGATGCCCTGATTTTCAGCAGGTCCAGCCAGTCGCCTTTCAGGAAACTTTCTTCCGAAAGTATCCATGCGGCTCCTGTTGCCGGAAATATCCCCCATTGGTGTCCCGGTTCCAATACGCTGGCTGCTGATCCGGACAATGAAAAGTCGATGACATAGCGGTCTTTGTATACATAATGTGCTTGGGCGGCAATGTCCATAAACGCGCGCGACTTATTTTGGTCTTTCACCGTATTCTTGTCCATTGCATAGAGAAGGGTAGCGGCCAGCTTGTGTCCGCCCTTCCATTCTTTGCGGTAGTCTGCACGGGCTTCCAGATTGAAATGGTTGGATGATGTTTCCACGCTGCTGCCGAAATTCAGCGTACCTTCGTTGCGTAGGTTTGTGTATCGCTGGCTCCCGCTTGCCATGTCCATGATGGCGGATTCGTAGCCAAATGATTTTGTGTTGTTGTCCATATAGGTTGTATAGTTGTCCAATCCTATCTTGATTCCGAAGGAAAGCCCCTTGGTGAGGAAGCTTAAATCCTGCTCAATTCCAAGGTCCGCATACAGGACACGGCCTTGCGTTCGCACGTATCCGGAGCCTGCGATATAGGCAACCGGATTGTTCCCGTAAATGGTGGTTCCGCCGTAGACTCCGTTTGATGTCTTGACGGGAAATGCACCTGATGGTACTTTGTAGAGTGCTTCAAAGATAGCGTCGGCGGTCTGTCCCGGACGGTTCTGCTCTGAAAAATTTCCGAACATGTTAAGCTTTGCTTTCGTCGTGCGGCTGAGCTTGATGTCCAGATTGGTGCGGATGTTCATGCGCGAATATTTGAATTGGGTGGAATAACCGTCGTTCCAGTCGGTCGGTTTAAGGATTCCCCGGTCGTCCATATAATTCAGCTGGGTATAGTATTTCACGTATTCACCGCCACCGCGTGCGGAGAATGAAACATTGTCACCGAAACTGTGTTTGCGGAGTGCTTCGTTGGTCCAGTCTACATTCGGATAGAAGTCCGGATAGGTGCCGTCACGGAAAGCGCGTAACTCTGCATTGCTGTAGCGCGGGGAGGAACCGTCGTTTGTCAGCCCTTCGTTCAATGCGTGGGCATGAGTGTAGGCATTGACAAACAATGGCAAGTCTTTTGGTGTTCCCATGTTGAACTGATAAGAGAAGCCTATTTCCGGTGTGCTGTCTGTACCCCGTTTTGTCTTGACCAGAATGACTCCGTTGGCTCCCTTTATTCCGTACAGTGCGGTGGAGACTGCATCTTTGAAAACCGTGACTGATTCAATGTCTGATGAACTCAGATTGTCCAGCGGGCGTTCAAATCCGTCTACCAACACCAGTGGTGCCGATGAATTTGATGTACCTATACCTCTGACATGGAGGGTGGCACCATCGTCCCATGCGTTTCCGGCATTTTGCAGGACTTGCAAACCGGGGATAAGTCCGTAAAGAAGGTTTGACGGGTTGATGCTTGTCTTGTGTTTCAGAGCATCTGGATTGGTGGTGGAGACGGCGGCGGACGATTCCTTTTGGCTGTAGAGAATGCCGCGTCCGTATTCTGTTTCGTTGGATATCATGGCAGAAGACAGGCTGTCCGGTGTTTGTGCCAGTACGGGCGAAGTCCCGCAGGCTGCCAGAATCAAAAGTCTTATATTATTTTTCATGTCAGTATCTTTTTTACGATTAGTTTGAGGTATTGTTTATTCCCATCCGGGATTCTGTATCAGTCCGTATCCTTTGTTTACCTCGTCCGAGGGGAAAGCACTCAGATAATAGGCGGGGGTGAATCCTCCGGGTTTCTGCCAAGCTCGCTCCTCCAGTTGGTATTCTTCGAATCGGTATTCTTTGGTTGTCTTGTTGCGGTAGATTTTCAGTCCATGAAGGTGTTTGCTGAATATGTCTTCCCTTTTCCAGCGAATCAGGTCGAAGAAACGCACTTCCTCCCATCCGAATTCACAGGCGCGCTCCCGGAGAACGGCTTCGCGGAACTGCTCCTTATTTAATCCGGGAGTCAGCTCGGGCAGTCCGACGCGGGCACGTACGGCATTGATATAATCGTATGCTGTCATTCCCCTGCTGTCCGGTGTGTTTGTTCTTCCTAGTTCGTTCAGCGCTTCGGCATACGACAAGTAGACTTCTGCAAGCCGAAGGATAGGCCATTGGCATTTATGGTTATTGTACATGGCTCCGCGGTTGAGAGCGAATTTAAACATGGCGAATCCGTTTGGCATGCTGCTTGCGTCGAAAGGTGCATTGCCGATATGTTTGCCTTTCGGGTAGTTGGTTGGGTCGTTCGGGTCTTCGATGAATGTTTCCACCTTCTCCGATCCGTAGCTTTCTCCATCCATCAGGATTGTCTCAGCCAGACGCGGGTCGCGGTTGATGAATGGATTTTTGCTGTGTGTGGGATTGTTCCAGTCAAAGTCTGTACCGTCTGCCATCGGAAACATGTCAAAATATTCTTTGGTCGGACAGAACCCGCCCCAGCGGAAGCTCTGCATGAACAAGGGTTCTGCAGTCATCAGGTAATAATTTCTGTGCGAAGAAATCAGAATCTCCGTAGTTCCACGTTCGTAATAGGCATCTTGGAAAGCTTGGCGGTATGTGCCTTCTTCCGTGTCTTCTCTCTGCACAAGACGGTAATAGCCGTTCTCATCGATTTTCCTGAAAAAATCTTCCGCTGCATTCGCTGCGTCCTGCCAGCGGCTTTCCTGATAATCTCCCCACCACGTCAGACGCTTGTCAGCAGCTTCTCCTTGAAGAAAAGGCTCGGAAGAATTGAACAGCGGACTGGCAGCGAATAACAAGACTCTGGCTTTTAGTCCCATGGCTGATGCTTTTGTGAGCCGCCCGTTCCAGTTCGTGCGATCGTCTTCCGGAAGTGTCCAGGGAAGTTCTTCGCAGGCAATGGCTTCGTCCAGCAGTTTTACGATAAAATTCACAGTCTCTTCTACGGTGGCACGTACGGGGAGATTCGCTTCATCGATGTCCATCGCATGGTCTAAAAGAGGAAGCCCTCCGTAATGGCGGAACATGTCGGAATAAAAGATTGCCACTAGTATTTTCGCTTCCGCCTTCAGACGCTTCTTTTCCGTTTCGTTCATATCTGGAACGCGGTCTGCGTTCTCACAGAACAGCCATGCGTGACGGATTCCCGTCCATGCTCCAAATTCAGAAAAGCGGTATTTTGTGACACGTTCTGTGCTGATGCTTCCGTTTTCGATGTCTGCATTGTATTTCCCCGGATAATACACTTGGCGTTCTCCGGAGTCATTTACGAAGGTATTCGCCAAGTCGGTAAGTCCTTCAATTGTACCTTTGTTCATCACGGTGCGCCGGCCTGTGATGGGCAATCCGAATGGCAGATTGTCGTAGCTGTTCCATAATACCCTCCGTGCATATTCGGCATTGGAGAAAATGGTATCGATGGTGATGTCTGCGCTGGGAGGCTTTTGCAGAAATTTGTCGCCGAGCGCAAAATCTTCGCAGGCAATCAAAGAGAGGGATATTCCCGTCATTATGATATAATTCTTCAGTGTTTTCATGTTTCCTTTTTTTAAAAACTAAGTTTCAATCCTAAATTCACAACCTTGACCAATGGGTATGTTCCTCCATATGTGTCGGTGACTTCTGGGTCAAGTACATCCAGTTTGTCGAATGTCAGCAAGTTGTATCCGGAGAGGTAAATCTTGAACTGGCTCAGATGGAGCTTGTCTATCATGTTACGCGGGAACGAATAGCCCACTTCTATATTTTTCAGGCGGAGGTATGATGCATCCCTCAGCCACAAGTCGGAATCCTGATAGTTATGTTTCTTGTTCTCGAAAGAAATGTGCGGAGCTTTGGCCGAATTTCCTTTCTCAGGTGTCCATTCATTTTCCAGATGATAGGAGAGAAGGGACAGGTTGTTCAGTTCTCCGAATGGTTCACGCCATATCTGCTGCAACATGCGTGATGTCTTGGTGGCACCCGCCCATGTCATGCTCAGGTCGAAACCTTTCCATGAGAAGCCTAGATTGAAGCCGCCTGTGAGCAGCGGATAAAGAGGATTGCCGATTGCAGCCTTGTCGCGGTAGTCGATGACATTGTCGCCGTTAAGGTCCTTGTATTTTACGTCGCCCGCATTGAATTCGATGCCTGCACCATAATCCGGCATGGTCTTTCCCCTTTCTGTGAGATACCTTTGCGCTTCCTCTTCCGTAAAGAATCCGTCAGACACATATCCGAAATATTGCCCTACCGGTTTTCCTGTTTCCATCATATAGTCATAGGGCTGTGGTATTTCATCCTTGAACACCACTGTGTTTTTTGCATATGACAGATTAACTCCCACGTAGTACGAGAAATCCTTTATTCTGTCCGCCCACTTCATGCTGATCTCGAATCCTTTGTTGTTCACTTTTCCCAGATTCATGGTGGGGAGTGTCATTGCTAGATAGCTCGGACGCGTGTTCTGAGAGATGAGAATGTCCTTGCGGTATTCGATGAAGTAGTCGAATGTCATTTTCAGACGGTCATCCAGCAGATACATGTCGATTCCATAGTTCTGTTTTGCGGCTGTTTCCCATGTCACGTTCGGATTCCCCACTTTCGCTTCAGACGATATGGGTACGTTTGATGAGTTGTTCAGTCCGAAGTTGTATCCTTTCCCATCACCGGCGATGGCATAGGAATCCGGAAGATAGAGGAACCGAGAGTTGTCGCTTACTCTGTCATTTCCCACAATACCATATGAAGCGCGCAGTTTCAGATAGCTGAGCCAAGGTTTCAGTGGTTGCATGAATTTCTCTTCTGAGATGATCCATCCTACGGAGCCGGCCGGGAAAAGTCCGAAGCGTCGGCCTGGCGCAAAGTTCTCCGAACCATTGTATCCGATGCTGAAATCAGCCATGTAGCGTGTGTTGAAGTCGTATGTGACACGTCCTACAAAACCGATGTATGCCCGTGGAATGCCCGGATAAGACCCTGCCGGATAATATTTCATTGACTGGTTATACATGGCCAGTGCGGAAACATGGTGCGGTCCGAAATTCCTTTGGTAGTTCAGCGCGGCTTCTATATACCAATCTCTGGCTTTGGCATACGATTCGGCATAATTCAATGTGGTCTTTTCCTGTTTTTTCTTCAGGTGCACTTCACCGTTTTCGTCCAGTACCGCTTCATATAGGTCACCGTTTCCTGCGCGGGTTTTTGTCTGTGTGACTCCGCTGTTGTACGATGCCTTTACAGAAGCTTTCAGTCCTTTTGTCAAGAAATCCAGTTTCTGTTCCAGCACGAAGTCGAAGTTCAGCGTGTTTCCTATGGCTGTCCTGTATCCTTTACCATATACATTTTGAAGAGGGTCGGCATTGGTGATTTCTGCCGGAAGTCGTGCCGGGTCAGCTTTGACATATTTCCCGTCAATGATTCCTGCACTGCCGAAAGGTGTCGAATTATACACTTCCTGAAACAGTTTCGTGAGGTCGGTCGTTGTTCCGTTGTTGTAGTTGGGTGTCCGTTGGTTGCTCAGTATGCCGCCCAGGTTGATTTTCATCAACGTGCTTTTGGTTACGTCGATGTCGAGATTAATACGGTAGTTATACCGGTTGTACCGGTAATTGCTGTTGTAGTCTGTCTCATAGGTTCTGAAGAGTCCGTCTTGTGTGAATACACCGAGAGAAACGAAATAGCGGACAGCCTTTGCACCTCCGGAAATGGACAGGTTGTGCTGTGTTTGTGGAGCCACGTCCTTTATCATGAAATCTGCCCAGTCTACGTCCGGATAAATGTATGGATTCGTGTGGTTATTGAAACCTTCCAACATTTCCTGGGTGAAAGGTTCCGCTTGTCCGCTTGCCTTTTTTGCCCGGTTGTATGTGGTGGCATACTCGTAACTGTTGGCAAATTCAGGGATGCGTGTCGGCATTTGAAGCGCATACGAGGTTGAGAAGCTGATTTTTGCTTTTCCTTCTTCCCCGCGTTTGGTCGTGACAAGGATTACCCCGTTTGCTCCTCTCACACCGAACACGGCTGTAGCCGATGCGTCTTTCAGTATGGTAATGTCTTCTATTTCGTTCGGGTCAAGCTGTGAGAACGAACGTTCCACACCGTCTACCAACACCAGAGGTGAGGATAGATTGTCTGAGATTGAACCGACACCGCGCACATAAAGTTTCGCATCATCAGCTCCGGGTTGTCCGGTAGACTGTACGCTTGACAATCCGGAAATCTTTCCAGCCAAAGCGTTGGTGACACTTCCCGAAGGAGTCTTGAGGATTTCGTCTGAGTTGATGGAAGAGATGGCACCGGTGATCGTTACTTTCTTTGCGGTTCCATAAGCTATCACCTGTACCTCATCCAATGCCATAGCCAATTCGTTAAGATGGATTTTCAGCTCTTCTTCTCCCTTGAATTTTACTTCTTTGTCTTCATAACCGATGAATGACACTACAATCACACTTCCGACTGGGGCGTTTAAGACGAAACGCCCGTCCATGTCTGTAATTGTTCCGACAGATGTATCCTTTATCTTCACCGTAGCACCGATAACAGGTCCTTCCTCATCAGTGACGATGCCGGAAACTTTTTTCCCTTTTACTTGCTGCTCCATTCCCATGCTTTGAGGAATATGGGGAATCCCCCAGGCATTTCCATGATGGACTGCAAATAAAGTTACCATTAGCAACCATACTTTGTTTTTCATGTGTGCAGAATTTTTAATGTTACGTTGTCAAATACTGTGAGCTGTTAAAGCTGATGCGAAGTTAAGTTACTTAATGTGTGGAACAGATTGCATATAATACATATATGGTGGCAAGTTAATGTCTTGTACAAAATGTGCCTGTATCGGGAAAATATGTGCACATGCGGCGGACTGGTGATGGAGTGTATGGCACGTTTCTTGTCGAAGCGGGCCTTGTGACACACTGGCATTTGGATTGAAATGCCCTGTTGTTTTTACTTGGAATGTCCGTGTCTTTTCAGAATGTTATTTGTTGTCCGGTCAGGATTGTTGGGCAGGATTTGCCTTGGCCTTTCTGTAGTCCTGTGGCGGAATGTTGTAGAAGGCTTTGAAGCAGCGGCTGAAATAGCGCGGTGAAGAAAAGCCAATCCTGTAGGAAATCTCAGAAATGTTGCATTGAGGTTCGTCTATCAGAATCCGGACAGCTTCTTCCATTTTCAGTTTCAGCGTAAAGTCATTCGGAGTTGTTCCCAGTGTCTCTTTGAAGATGTTGAACATTTTTGTGCGGCTCAGGCTAAGTTCATCCGCCAACATATCCATATTGAAATCGGGGTTGTCGAAATTCCGTTTTACGATATCCGTAGCTTTTTCTATCAGTTTTCTGTCTGAAGCGTTCAGCCCTTCATTTACCTGTATTGTGTCTTGCATTTTTCCGGATTGCCACTTCATCAGCAACCGTCTGTTCTTTATCAAGCTGTTGCAGCGTGCCAGTAGCAGTCTGACATGGAACGGCTTGGGTATATAAGCGTCCGCACCAAACATATAACCCCCGATTATCTGTTCGGTAGAATTTTGGGCCGTCAGCAGTACGATCGGTATGTAGCAAAGCTCCAGACTGTTCTTTATTTTTGTGCAGAGCTCTTTTCCCGACATGACAGGCATCATTACATCGCTCAATATGATGTCCGGCAGAATGTGGGAAGCCATATCGAAGCCTTCTTGTCCGTTGGATGCTTTGCATACGTTATAAGTAGGCGAGAAAATCTGTTCCAGCATTTCCAGTATTTCTTTGTCATCCTCTACCAGCAAAATGGTAGGCTTGTCTCTGTCTGCAGGTGTGGTTTCAGTTTCTTTTGTATTCTCTTCCAGATTCTCTATTTCTTTTTCCGATGCAAAGATGTCCGAGTTCTCTATGGAGTAACCGCTCTTCTCGTGTTCCAGTTCTTCTTTCGTGAAATGGTTACATCCGGTTTGCAGATAGATTCTGAACGTGCACCCCTGTCCGGCAGTGCTTGTCACTTCAATCTGTCCTTTGTGTGCGTCAATGATTTCTTTGGCCAGTGCCAGTCCGATGCCTGTACCCGGTTTTGACTCGTTATTCCCCACTTGATAGAATCGGTCGAATATCCTGGCTTGGTCTGCTTCGGGTATTCCACATCCGGAGTCGGTTATTGCGATTTCAATCAGTTGCTTCTGCCTGCTTATCTTGATTCCAATTTTCCCGTTGTCGGGAGTGTATTTGAATGCATTTGACAGAATGTTGAAAATGGCTTTCTGCATCTGTACCGGGTCGAACCAGACATCTATCCGTTGTTCTACCGGTTCAAACAGATAAGAGATGTGTCGTATTTTCGCACGTTCCTCAAACACCTGATAGATTTCGTTGGTAAAGTTGACGATGTCCGTCTGTTCAACTTTCATCTTGAGGAATCCCTGTTCCTGTTTGCGGAAATCCAAGAGTTCTGTTATCAGGTGGCGCAGTTGCATAGCATTGCGGTGTATCCGGCGCAGGCTTTTGGTAACGGACGGGGAAAATTCATCAGACAATGTCAGATTCTCAATCTGTCCTATTATCAAAGTGAGCGGAGTCCTGAATTCGTGCGACACGTTTGTGAAGAAGCGTAGCTTTATCTTGTTCAGCTCTTCTATCCGTTTCTTCTCTTCTTTCTCCTTTTTCAGAGATTCTGTCAATGCCTTCCGGTTCTTTTTTGTCCTGTATATTCCGTATCCGGAGCATGCTATGCAAATGGCATAAAGCAGCCATGCCCACCATGTGTTGTACCATGGGAACCGGATTATGATTTTGATTTCCTTTTCGATGTATTCGTCCGGATAGATTCCGGTAGTCCGTACTTTCAACGTATAATGCGCAGGAGGGAGATTGGTGTAGTTTATGTCATTTTTTGTTGTGGAAATCCAGTTAGGGTCAAATCCTTCCAGCTTGTATTGGAATTTGAAGTTTCTCAGGCTGGAGGCATAGTCCGAGACCGAGAAGAATATGCTCAGATTGTTTTGTGCGGGTGACAGGCGAAGTTCTTGTGTGAAGGGCATGGCACAAGTCAAGATGCCGGTCCCGTCTCCCGGAAAGACTTTCGTGTTGTTGATGTATAGGTCGGTGAAGTGGAAGTTTGAATTGGCCATACTGTTGCTGCTGCGGTAGAGGTCTTTTTCGGAGAACGAGACCATTCCGTCTGTTCCGCCTATAAAGATCTGCTCGTCAATGGTTTCATAAAGCCCGCCTCCGTCCGAGGTGCTGAGAATGTCATTCTTTTCTATAGACTGTACGAGCCGGGAGAAAGGGGAATATATGGAAATGCCTTTGTCGGTCGTTATCAGAATGTTGTTGCGTGACGTTTCGAGCAAGTTATAACAATAATTGCTCAACAGGTTGTTCTTTTCTTTGCTGAGTGACGCGAATTTTCCGGAGTTGTAGTCATAAGTCTTTATTCCGTTTCCCAATGTCGCTATATAGACAAGTCCGTTTGAACTCTCCATAATTTTGGTGATGCGGCATTCCGGAGCAATGCTGTCCGGCATAAAGCACCGGGGCTTTTTGTCCTTTTGAAGATTCATGCGCAGAAGTTCCGTCCGGTTGGCCAGCCAGAGATACCCTCTTGAGTCAATGTTGAAGGTGAGATAAGGGCCGTTTGTGAGCAGTTGGATGAAACGGTCCGTATCGGGATTCAGAATCCAGACCCCGTTCCGTGAAGAGACATATAGCCTGTCATTATGAAACAACAGCGCGTAAATGATGGCATCAGGACGGTTGTTTCCGGTTTTTACTGTCGGATAGTTATGGAATTGTTTTTTCCTGCAGTCATAACGGCTGAGTCCTCCGGTATGTGTCCCGATGTAGATTTGTTCTCTTTTTTCATCATATGCTATGGCCTTTATGTTGTTGTGCTGGATGGATTGTGTGCCGGAAGCTGTATAATAGGTGAATGTCCCGGTCTTTCTGTTCAGGCAATTGACGCCTCCGCCATCTGTGCATATCCACAGATTCCTTTCTTTGTCTTCCAGTATTTGTCCAACGATGGGGAAATCCAGGCAATCATCCCGCCGCTCGTCTGCGCCGTAATAAGTGAATATATCTTGTGATGGGTTGAAGTAGTTCACCCCTCCGTAATACGTCCCTACCCAGATGGTGTTCTTCTTGTCTTTGTATAGAGAAAACACGGAAGAATGTGAGAGCCCTCCCGGACGGTTCTCGGCCCTGATGAGACGGTATGTGTCAGAATAGGGATTGTAGACCTGCAGTCCTTCGAATGTACCGAACCAGATGTTTTGTCTCTCATCTTCGGCGAATTCGCGTATCTGGTTGCTTACTACCTTGTTCTTTGCGATAGGCTCTTTGCGCAGCACTCCGTCTCTCTTGATGGAATACAGTCCTTGCAGTCTTGATGATATCCATATTTCATTCCGGCTGCTTTTGAATATTCTGTAGATGTCAGTGTACGGCAAGACGCATTGCATACCGCCGTTCTCCAGAAGATACAGTCCCCGTTGTGTCCCTATCCATATTTTCCTGTCATCAATCAGCAGACAATATATGTCGCGCAGTTTCAGCTTATGGACAAAGATTTCTCTGTTGGTGTCTGGGGTACGTCTGAAAAGTGAATCGTAGGCTGTGTACCATATTTCTCCTTCTGACGTTGTCAAAGCCCCGACACCGTTGCTTCGTATCAGATTGAATGTTTCTTTGCGGATGTCATATTTGATCAGTGACTTTTCAGTGCGTATGAACACATCCCCCTGTGCGTCGCCTGTTATCTGGTTTACCTCGTTGCCTACAAGAAAACGGCTGGTAGGTTTTTGTTTTTGCAGTATGTCCGGCTTGAAGCTGCGAATCTTGTTCCCGTCATAGATGTTGATACCCTCACGCGTGCCGAACCACATTCTTCCTAAAGAATCTTCGTAAATGGCGAGAACGGAAGGTTGTGTCAATCCTTCCTTTATGCCTATCTTCCTGAAATACTGGGCGGAGACCATGGAAGAAAGGAGAGAGAAAAGAAACGGCAGCAGGTTTCGTATGTTCATATAGTTTACATTTCGAGGTTAAAGATTGGCAAAGATATAAAATTACTTGGAATATGAATGAGAGCTTGTTTAAATTTTGGATATAGCTTTTGTCGGAGTTCTCAGAAAAAGAAAAAGAGGCTGTTTCAAAATAGAAATCGACTGTCGTGAAACAGTGTCATTCTGTTTTGAAACAACCTCTTTGAGGATTCCGGCCGCCGGAGCGGCTCGTTTTCAGTAATCCGTTTTTACCAGAAATAGTAGTAGAACGCGCCGCAGAGAGCTACAACGCCCAGTGAAGCGATGACATCCCATTTGTTCCAGCTTTCGCGTATCGCTTTCTTGTAGTCGCTGGTGAAAGTGATAGCTTCCACCTGTTCCTTGGACGGGGCGGGGGTGAAGCAGGAAACGACAACCATCATGAGGATGATGAAAACGAGCAGCCATACCTCGAAAATCAGCCAGTTGGTCTGCCAGAACCATGAAGTGTATTCCCAAAACGCGCCTTCCATCACTTTCGTGCCTGATTCGGTCACCACATTGGTGAACAGGCGGATCATACCGATCAGGAAGCCTCCGATCAGCCCCCATTCACCGGCTTTCGGTGTGATCTTTTTCGAGAAGATACCGAGTGCGAACACGGCAACCATGGCCGGAGCTATCAGTGACTGGATGTCTTGGAGGTAGGAATAGAGATTGCCCATGTTCATCATGATTGGCATCCATGCCAGACCGAGCAGAACGACTACTACGGTGGCCAGACGGCCTACGAACACATAGTGGCTTTCACTCTTGTTTTTTCTCATCGGCTTGTAGAAATCTTCTGTGAACAGCGTGGCACAGCTGTTGAAGAAGGCGGCCAGTGAAGCTACCAGCGCGCAGACGAAACCGATGGTCACGATACCTTTCACGCCTGCGGGGAGGATATTCTTCACCATCATGGCGAAGGCGCCGTCCGTATCATGTGAGTTGGTGATGTCCATTTCGATGCCGCTGCCCGCCTTCAGAGAAAGTGCGTATGCCACCATTCCCGGAATAAGGAACATGAAGATGGGGAGCAGCTTGAAGTAGCCGGCGGCGATTGTACCGCGGCGTGCGCGCGCCATTACGGCCGCATTGCTTTCGCCCTTGGTCTGTCCGAGCACACGCTGTACGATGTGCTGGTCGGTACACCAGTACCAGAAGCCGATGATTGACGCACCGAGGAACACTACATAACCCGGAAATTTCGGGTACATGGGGTCTGCGGGGTCGGTGTGGAACATGTGTGTGGTTCCGTAGCCCTCGTGCGCCGCGTTACATGCGGCCATCATCTGCGACCATCCTTCCGCAATACTTCCTTCGCCCAGCAGGTTCAGACCGAGGAACAGCACGAGGAACGAACCGATAATCAGAATCGGAGTCTGGATGGCGGACAGGGTCATCACGCCCTTCATGCCGCCGAATACGGTAAACACGGCGGTGATCACAATCAGGCCGATGGCACCGTACCAGAACGGGATGTTCAGCAGGAACTCGAAGAAGATACCTCCGGTGAAGGCCGTTACGGACACTTTGGTCAGCACGTAGGCTATCAGGGTGATGATGGAAAGCCATGATCCGGTGCGCTTCGTGTAGCGGAACTTCAGGAAGTCGGGCATGGTAATGATTTTGCCCAGCTTGTTGTTGAGAAGTTGGTAGAACGGAACGAAAAGCCATCCCAGAATCAGAATCATCCATCCCTGCATTTCCCAGTGCGCCATTCCTACACCGTCTTTTGCTCCGGTTCCCGCCAGGCCTACGAGGTGTTCGGAACCGATGTTCGCCGCAAAGATGGCGGCACCGATGATGTACCAGGGTTCTCCCTTGCCGAAAAGGTAGTCCTCACTGTTCGCGCCCTGTTGCAGGCGTTTGTCCTTTTGTACCGCACGATAGACGGCCCATGCTATTAAAGCGATTCCGACTGCGATGATGGCCCAGTCAAGCCAAACAAATTCTTGTGAATTCCAGTTCATAATTTCTATTATTTTAAATTATACGCATTGATTTCAGGTTGATGAACGGTTGTCTTTTTGGGTTCAGCTGCTTATCGCTCTGATTATCGGGTGCAATATTACGGATAAGTGTAAAATTACACTAATAATAAGGCATGTTGTTGAACATGTTTTGAAAAAAAACTTTCTTGGCGGCGCGGAAGTTTATGGAAAGGAGTTGCAAGGGCATTTGCGGGGGATGGACATATAAAAAGCGGAGAATCATTCCCCGCCTTTTCCTTTATCGTTTTTCACCGTGAGTCGAATGTCCGGTGACATTGCTATTTGCTCAATCGCGTTGCAGCCACTTTAAAGTATGTGTCCAGCCGATGCTTAGGAAGATACCGGTATTCTTCACGTCGCCGGTATATATGTACTTGCCACTATCTTCTTTGATCGTTGCTTTGGTTCCTATTTTGTATCCCAGCTTGATTTCCCAATAAGAATTATTGGCCGAACGCAGGGAAGCTCCGATGGCAGGAGTGACGAAAAAGGATTTTGGCTTGTTCTCAAAGCCGAAGCTGATGCGCGGGTCGTATTTGTAAGCAAGGGATTATTTCAAATGGGGCGACATCTCCCTGTCTGAACCCATGCAGCCGCTAATACTGACTCCTTTTTCGCTCACTTGTGAAGTCCACCTGCTATAGTGTATGCAACCCGCTGTTGCATACAGACACTTTCTTAGGGTTTTTTACTTGTTAGTTGCCATCCTATGCGGATGCCGATAAAATGAGCTGATCCATAGGCGTCCAAAGAAACATTATATCCGGCTCCTACTTTCAGATTGCACCAGTCGGCAGGTGCAAAGGTATAGGTCGGCATTATTCCTATCAGCCCGGTTCCGGCACTGAACAGGTATCCCCAGTCTGTCTGCAAAGACAGTCCTTCCATGCTTTCTCCATCCAGTTTATATTCCAACCGGGCAAAGAGCGGAAATGTGGAGATGTCTGTAGTCGGTATCCAGGCACCGCCGTGTGCGCCGGCATACAGTTGCGGAGTAAGCCACGTACCCACACCCGTCGTGATTGTAAAAGCGTTGGTAGAAGTCCATTCTCCCACACCGAACATGAAGCCGGGTTCTACAGTCCATTCCAATTTGTTTGTTTTCTGCTCTTGTTTCTGTGCCATCATTCGGTACTGCACAAGCAGGACTGGTACGTGAAGGAGCGGTACCGCCCCGACCTTTGCAGGGAAGGCATGGGCTTCCTCGCCCGCAGCTACGAGATGCACTTCAACGAGCGCCCGTTCCTGCACCACAAGTGCTACCTGTTCCTGACGAAGACGACGAAGGAGCGCATGAGGCAGCAGAGCAACTGGAACACCCTGTGCCGGGGGCACATCGTGCCGAAGGAGATGCAGGACAAGGAAACGGCGGTGAAGTTCATCGAGGCGGTGGAGCAGTTCGCGCGTATCCTGAACGATTCGGGGCACATCCGGCTGCGCCGGCTCTCCGATGACGAGCTTACGGGCACGGAAAAGGAAACGGGCATCATAGGCAGGTACTTCGCGCTCTCGCCGGGCAATGTGGACTGTCTGGAGGACATGGAAATGACGGCAAGGGAGATGCGCATCGGCGACAACCGGCTGTGCCTGCACACCCTGTCGGACACGGAAGACCTGCCCGCTGCGGTGGCGACGGACTGCCGTTACGAACGGCTCTCCACCGACCGCTCGGACTGCCGCCTGTCGTTCGCCGCTCCCGTGGGCCTGCTGCTTCCCTGCAACCATATCTACAACCAGTACGTGTTCATCGGCAACAGCGACGAGGAACTGCGCCGCTTCGAGAAAACGGCGAGGAACATGCAGTCGCTCTCGCGGTACAGCCGCCAGAACGCGATAAACAGCGAGTGGGTGGAGGAATACCTGAACGAAGCGCACTCGCAGGGGCTGAAGTCCGTCCGCGCCCACTTCAACGTGATGGCGTGGAGCGACGACGCGGAGGAGCTGAAACGCATCAAGAACGACGTGGGCAGCCAGATGGCAAGCATGGGCTGTGTGCCGCGCCACAACACGACGGACTGCCCGACGCTGTTCTGGGCGGGCATCCCCGGCAACGCGGCGGACTTCCCGGCGGAAGAGTCGTTCCACACGTTCATAGAGCAGGCGGTGTGCCTCTTCGCGGGCGAGACCAACTACAAGGACTCTCCGTCCGCCTTCGGCATCCGCATGGCGGACCGCATCAGCGGCAAGCCCCTGCACATCGACATCTCCGACCTGCCGATGAAACGCGGAGTGATCACGAACCGAAAATTATTCTAGAGCAAAAAATGGTAAAGGGTAAACTTCTTCTATAATTTACAATAAATATCCTCTATTTAAACCATTTACATTTGTATTACTCCATGTAGATGTCAAATGCTGTCTGACAGTATTGAATAAATGTTCTACAACATCTGAATAGATGGGATTCTTTTGATATGTAGGAAGAAAGCGAAATTTCCGATCCGTATTCTTTTGCTTTCGTAATACATATATTTGATCAACTTTATACTTTTTTAAATTTACATCATCTGTTAATTTTAACCACTCAGAAAGAACTATGTATAAAGCGTTAGGATTAACAGCAAGTAATTGCGCAGCGGCATTAGATGCTCCTTCCAACATAGTTTTATCAAGGTATGTTTTACATTCTATTGCAACTGCGGGAATTTGCAAATTTTCTATCTGTTCAGAATTTTCTCCTCTACATTTAAAAGTTGCGGTAATATCTACTCCAATTACGAAGTCATGGTCTTTCTTCTCAATATGGAAACATGGACTTTTCACCATATCTAAAAAAGAAAGAGAACTATAAAAAATATCTTTATATGCATGCGACTTTCCAATCAATGCGTTGGATGAAATGCTGGAAACAAGATCCCTAAATAGGTAGTATACAAATTCTTCCAAAACACTAGAATGTAGATTGCTTCTTGAATCAAAAGCTTCAGCATATACCTGTTGATCTATAAAATCCTTATATTCGTTCAATAAACAAGTCCGCTTTTCAATTATTGCGTGATCATTATCTGTATATTCTACAGTTGGTCCTATAAGAGTTTCATTGGCCTTCCGCCATTCATCATATTTTGTTCTTATCGCTTTCAATAGTTTTTCATTTTTACTGCCAGATTCGACATTAAGCTCTTTCTGAGCAATATTATCACCATGTACTAACATAATTCTTTATATAAATGAGTGGCTATAGCTTTGGATAAAAAAGGTGGAACGGCATTTCCTATTTGATTGTATTGGCATAAATGAATGTCACTTAAACGACCTTCTTTTTTTAAGAGGGATTTACTTGGAGTCGTAGGTTTTCCTAAAAATCTATACCAATCAGGAAAACTTTGTATTCGCGCCCCTTCTCTAGGTGTGAAATTCCTGTTTAAATATGGATGTACAAAATTTGCATAAAAAGATGCAGCAATTGTATGGCATGGTTTATCAGGGAACATACGTCTATTATTTTGTCCATAGACTGTAGAAGAACGTTCTCCATTACCATTCCGCTTTAATGGTTTAAACTCATCAGGTACATTTTCTGTAGATTCTCCACATTTCATGGTGGCAAATCTTTCTACCATTCGGTGTGAATGCTTCATTGCTGTATGATTAAATATGCAATCGGAATTTTCCCTAAGACATTTCTGATAGTCATTTTGAGCGCACTGGTCATATGCCATAATTTCATCTCCTTCACATGCTTGTATTTGGGGTAGATCTGAAATTGCATCCCATAAAGTAGGACATGTTTTCAAGTCTTCTTCGGAAAACAAATTACCATTCATACAACTTAAAGTGTGTGTCGGCTTTGGGAAATAATTCTCAATTTCCTTTTTACTTCCTATAACAATTAGTCTTCTACGTATTTGTGGCACACCATAATTTGTGGCATCCAATATTGCAGTTTTCGTGTTATATCCAAGAGCTTCTAATTCTTTTCTAATTATTGTAATAACTAACTCTTTCTTTTCAGTCTTAGCTTTGACTAAATTAGGAACATTTTCCATTATAACCATATTTGGAGACAGTACACGTGCGACTCGAATAAATTCTTTAAATAAAGAATTTCTCGGGTCTTTAGGATCTCCTGCGTTTTTATTGCAAACAGAAAATCCTTGACATGGAGGACCTCCAAGAAGGAAATCTACTCCTTTAAAGTTATCCATCAATTCTTCATCGGGAATCTTTGCTATATCTTTAATAAGTACATTGGCATTCGGATGGTTATACTTAAAAGTTGCAGCAGCCCATTCATCAATCTCAATAGCTCCTACAATATCATAAAACCCTGACAACTGGAAGCCTAAACTAAAGCCGCCAGCACCAGCAAATGTATCTAATACTTTATATCTAGCCATTATAAAAACCTCACATTGTTCTAATTTCGACTTTTGGAGGACAAAAATACGGCAAATCTGCGGAAAAACCTCCAAAATTCGGCAGATTAACGCAATGTAATCTGTGAATTAAGTAGTTAGGAGAAAATCGCGGAAGTT